>NZ_CP060828.1:8515815-9231631 GCF_014489635.1 Streptomyces roseirectus
ACTTCTGTGAGTCGCCGGGGCGACTTCATGACTCGCCGGGGCTGTTTCACGGCCCGCCGGGGATTTCGGTGAGCGGCGGGAAACGGCCCGTCAGGCGTGCCGCCAGCAGCAGTCGGCGTACCGCGTTCTGTCCCGTGACCAGCCGCAGCCGGCCGCCGCGCCCGCGCGCACGGTCGTCCGCGCGGCACAGCGCGCGCAGGCCCGAACAGTCGAAGAACGCCACGTGCCGCAGGTCCACGACGACATCCGGCGTCCCGCCGGCCGTGGCCGCGTCCAGATGCTCGGCCAGCAGGCCCACGGTCGCCATGTCTATCTCGCCGGTCACCTCGACCACGGTGAACCGGCCGTTCGATCTCGTACGCGCATGCGGATTCGCCGGCGGCGTCATGTCCGTTCCACCTCGGCAGGGGGGCACCTTCGGTCCCGGTAGCTACCCCGCCCCACCCCCGACCATCCCTGTGTGCCGCTCCGCAAGATCTGGTTCACCCGACCTGGTGAATTTCCGCACGGACAGTTGACTTTCGCCCCGCCGCCCTCAACTCGGGCCGGTCCGGGAGGCGTCCTTTCACGTGTGGTCCGACGGGAGGAGGAAGGCTGTGGCGAAGCGGTGCATCAGAGTGCGTTGGTGATGGTGCTCCCTGACCTCCCGGAGGCCGGTGATGACGGGAGCGGGGGCCTGGAACTCCAGGAGGGCGGCCGTGGTGCCGGAGTCGATGAGCAGGAGGGCGCGGACGTCGCCCGCAGGGGTGGTGTGAAGGGCGAGGAGGTGATGGGCATGGGGCGCGGCGGCCCGGAGTTGGGCGGTGTCGCACCAACGGGAGAGCTTGGCGGCGTCGAACTCGTAGAGGGCACCGGGCCGGGGGGCCTGGGGAGCGGACACGGACGTGAGTGTGGACATCGTCTTCCCTGTGCGTCGTGAGAAAGCGGCCGGCATCAGATCCAGCCCTGTCGTTCCGCGATGCGGATGGCGTCCACGAGACCCCGCGCATCGAGCTTGCCGACCACCGCCGAGAGCCGGTTGCGAGCCGTACCGACGCCGAGGAAAAGGCCCGCGGCGATCTCCTGCGCGGTCGCCCCGCCCGCCGCGAGCCGCAACGCCTGCGCCTCCCGGACGGTCAACGGCGTGTACGGCCAGGGGACGTCGGCGAGCCGGCGGGGCTCGACCGCGCGCGCCCCGGACGCGACCTCGAGGGCGGCGCGGGCGAGTTGCCGCCCCGACACGCTCTTGAGGACGTACCCGGACACCCCCGCGTCGAGGGCCTGCCGCATCCGGCCGGGACGGTCGAGGAACGTCAGCGCGATGGTCCGGCACGCGGGCGCGCGCGAGGCCGGCTCTCTGGCGAGCGTGAGGCCGTCCATGCCGGGCGCGTCCATGTCGAGCAGGGCGACGTCCGGCGCGGCCGACTCGATCGCGTCGAGCGCCTGCGCCTCGTCGCCCGCCTGGGCCCTGACCTCGATGCCGAGTTCGCCGTCGAGGAGCGCGACCAGACCCGCCCGCACGACCTCCATGTCCTCGACGACCAGGACCCCGATCACGTCCCCGTTCCCCCGCCCGAACCCACGAACGCACCTCCCTGCGACCCGCTCCGACCAGGGGCGACGCGTGCTGCCGGGCCCCGGTGCCCTGCTCGGTCATCGTCCCCCGGGCACGGCGCGAACGACTATGGGGGCCGACACCCATTCGGCGCCGGGCGGGGTTTCGGACGAACGGGGAGGGAAAAGCGGGGGAGTTGGCACGGCTGGACCCTGAGGGCGAGTTGGCGCGGCGGGACCCTGAACGGGCGCCGGCCCCGATCGCCGGGTGCCGCCCCCGCCGGGCCCCACTCGCCGGCCCCGCTCACCGGGCTCAGTTCGTCGGGTCCCGTCCGCCGGGCCCCGTCCACCAGCCCCACCCGCCATGCTCAGTCCGCCAGGATCAGCCCGCCGGTTCCCGCCGGCCCGCCCCGCCCGCCGTGCTCAGTCCGCCCAGATGTCCCACCACTGCTGCGACTGGAAGTTCTTCTGCCACAGCTGGACCCGGGCCCCGTTCCCCCATACGTTCGCGTCCCGGTCCAGGACGATGTTCCCGCCGCCGTAGAAGCGGGCGTTGTAGATGGCCCGGTCGCCCACCGGATGGGACCAGCTCTGCTGCGTCGTGTTGTTGCAGTCCCAGATCTGCACCTTCGTGCCGTTCGCGCCACCGCCGTTCGTGTCGGCGTCCAGACACTTCCCGGGGAAGCGGTAGCTCTCCAGCGCCCCGTTGTTCCACAGGTACCAGCGCTGCTGGGTCGTGCCGTTGCACTGCCAGACCTGGACGATCGTGCCGTTGCCGCCGCCGTTCGCGTCGACGTCGAGACACTGGGTCGTGGGCCGGTTGGCGAAGTCGTTCGTGATGCGCACGGGCAGGTCGAGCACCCGCTTCAGCGCGGGAGCGGCCAGCCCCTGCGCGGGGGCGGTCCAGTGCACGGGCTTGGTGAAGGCGGGCGCGGACGATCCCGCGCTCGCCGTGGAGGCGCCGGCCAGGGCGGTGACGAAGGCGACGGCGGTCACCACGGCCAGACGTCCGGTGCGGGGCATGTCTTCTCCTTGCTGCTCGGTGGTCGTTCCGGGAGCACGAGTCGATTGCCGTACGGAGGCCACCTCAGCACAGCCCCCCAACCCCCCGGCACACCCGAACAAGCCACACCCCACCCCACCGAGCGGAACCCGACCCACCTTCGAGCCCCGCCCCACCCGGCGCGCCCCGGACCCGCCCGCCTTCCCGACGGTCTGCTGCTGGGCTGTTGCCCGCCTGGCCCGGCGCGATGCCCGCCCTCAGCGCTTCCCGCCGCACCCCGGAGTCGGCTTTTCCAGCGACCGGATGCCCGGCCGCAACCTGCCCGGCCCCGCGCTATACCCGCCCCCAGCCCTCCCCGCCCTTCCCATCGCCCCCGCTGCCTCGCCGCCTCCCGCCCCGCCCGCTCCCCGGCCGGCCCCGCACCCCGCCGGCCTCCCCCCTGCCACCCTCGCCCGGCCGCAACCTGCCCGGCCCCGCGCTATACCCGCCCCCAGCTCTTCCCGTCGTCCCCGCGCCTGCCCGTGCCCCGGCCGCCCTCCAGTCCTTCCCGCTGCCCCCGCGCCTGCCCGTGCCCCGGCCGCCCTCCAGTCCTTCCCGCTGCCCCCGCGCCTGCCCGTGCCCCGGCCGCCCCCAGCTCTTCCCGTCGCCCCCGCGCCTGCCCGTGCCCCGGCCGCCCTCCAGTCCTTCCCGCTGCCCCCGCGCCTGCCCGTGCCCCGGCCGCCCCCCAGCTCTTCCCGTCGCCCCCGCGCCTGCCCGTGCCCCGGCCGCCCCCCAGTCCTTCCCGCTGCCCCCGCGCCTGCCCGTGCCCCGGCCGCCCCCAGCTCTTCCCGTCGCCCCCGCGCCCGCCCGCGCCCCGCCCGCGCCCGCACCCCGCCGGCCTCCCCCCTGCCACCCTCGCCCGGCCCCGGCGCCCCCTCCCAGGAGCCCGCGCACCCCCCCTACGCCAACTGCCTCCGCACCAACTCGTGCAGCCTCCCCCCGACATCCGCCAGCAACTCCGCCGGCGCCCCCTGCTGCGCGATCTTCCCGTTCTCCATGACCACCACCCGGTCCGCGTCCATGACGGTCGACAGCCGGTGGGCGATGACGAGCCGCGTCGCGTTGAGCTTGCGGGTCGACTCGATGACCACCCGCTGCGTCTCGTTGTCCAGCGCGCTGGTCGCCTCGTCGAAGAACAGGATCCGGGGCCGGCGGATCAACGCCTGGGCGATCATGAGGCGTTGGCGCTGCCCGCCGGAGATCGCCCCGGCGCCGGAGACGATGGTGTGCAGCCCCATCGGCATCCGCTTGATGTCGTCCGCGAGCCCAGCGAGTTCGGCGGCGGCCATCGCCTCCTCGGGCGTGTAGGACTCGGTGCCGCAGATGACGTCGAGGATGGACCCGCTGAACGGCTGGGCGTGCTGGAGGACGACCCCGCACTGCCGGCGCACGGCGGACTGGTCGAGCGCGGCGAGGTCCTGCCCGTCGTACAGGACGCTCCCGGACACCGGCCGGTCGAACCCGATCAGCAGCCGCAGCAGCGTCGACTTGCCGCACCCGCTGGGCCCCACGACCGCGACGAACTCACCGGGCCTCACCTCGAAGGAGACGTCGTCGAGGACGAGGGGACCGTCGTCGGAGTAGCGGAAGGAGAGCCGGCGCGCTTCGAGGGCCCCGGTCAGCGGCCCCGGCCGGGTCGCGGCGCCCCGCACCTCGGGCACCGCGTCGAGGACGGGCCGGATCTCCTCGAACAGCGGCAGCGCGGCGACCGCCGACACGAACGCCCCGGTCAGCGAGGTCACCGAGGTCAGCAGCATCGTCACCGACGTGTTGAAGGTGAGGAAGTCCGACGCCGACATGCTCCCGCGCGCCGGCCCCGCGAGCAGCATGAACATCAGCAGCGAGCACAGCGGCAGGTACACCGCCCCCAGCACCGTGTTGAGGTTCTTGATCCGCCCGAGCCGGTGCTGGAGCTCACGGCTGCGGGCGAACTCGGCGGCCCAGGCCGCGTACGCGTAGTTCTCGGCGGCCGCGACCCGCAGCTTCGGCAGCCCCCGCAGCGTCTGGAACGCCTGGTTGTTGAGCTTGTTGGACAGGACGACCAGACGCCGCTGCCACCGCACCTGCCACAGCCCGAGCCCGAGGAAGGTCGCCCCGATGACGACGAGCATCCCGATCGCGGCCAGCGCCATCGGCACGCTGTACCACAGGAGCAGCCCGAGGTTCATCGCCCCGACGGTCAGCGCCTGCGCCACGGACGGGCCGATGCCCGCCATCAGCCGCCGGATCCCGCTGATCCCCATCGCCGCGCTGGCCAGCTCACCGGTCGAGCGGGCCGCGAAGAACTGCGTGGGCAGCCGCAGCAGCCGGTCCCACACGGCGGGCTGGAGCGTCGCCTCGATCCGCCCTTCGAGCCGCAGGATCGTCAGGTTCTGCAGCAGCGTGAACGCGGCGGCGACGACACTGCTGAGCATCACCGCCAGACACACCTGGACGATGAGCCCTTCCTGCGCGCGCGGCACGTACTGCCCGAGCACCTTGCCCGTGGCGATCGGCACCAGCGCCCCGAGCGCGACCGTGACGAGCCCGCTGAGCAGCAGCATCGAGAGGTCGCCGCGCGTCCCGCGCATGCTGAACCGCAGCAGCCCCAGCGGCCCCATCGGCCGGTCGGGCAGCGGCCGGTAGAACATCACCGCGCGCGGCTCGAACTCGCTCGCGTTCGCCTTCTCGACCGGCGTCTCCCGCCCGGTCCCGGGATGGACGGCGACGTATCCGCCGCGCCGCCACAGCAGCGCGACCGGCGCCCCGGACAGTGCCCGGTGCCCGACGAGCGGGCCGACGTCGTCGCGCCACCAGCGCCCGTCGAGCCGTACCGCCCGGACCCGGACCCGGGAGGCGAGGGCGACCTGTTCGACGGGGTCGAGCCGGTCGTTGACGGCGCCCATCCGCGCGGGCTCCGTCAGCGGGATCCCGGCGGCCCGCGCGACCAGCTTGCACGCCGCGAACGTGGCATCGGCGTCGGCGGACGTCGTCCGGCGGGCCGAGGGCTTCTTGATGGACGCGAGGAGGGTCCGGTCGGCCTGGGCGCGGACCGCCTCACCGGCCTTGATGCCGGCGGCGGCCCGCGTCTCGTGGGTGCGCTCCAACTGCTCGATCCACCGGTCGAGGGTGGTGAGCAGCCGGTACTGCTGGTCGACCATGCTCTGCCAGACCGCCGGGTCCATCAGCAGGTCGGCGGCGGCCTCCTGGCCGTAGAGGGCGCCGTACTGGACGCTGCCGGGCGGCACCTGCATCCAGAACACGTCCTCGTCGGTGACTTCGGCGGCGCCCATCGGCGCCTGGAAGAGGATGGAGAGGCTGCGGCCGACGCCCAGGGAGAGCGCGTACTCCAGCGGGCTCGTCGTCAGCGGCGCGTACTGCGGATTGCCGTACTCGTCGTACGACCACACCTCCTGGGGCACCGGCTGGTACAGCTCCCGCAGCCCGATCCGGTGCACCACGCAGTCCCGCACGGGCCGCGCCACCAGCGTGTGCTGGGCCCCCGCGACCGGACCGAGCAGCAGCGACCCGGTCTCCAGGCGGCCCAGGTGATGCCAGTGCCCCTCCTGCCCGGCGTCCACCGCGAACAGGTCCAGCGCGCCCGACGCGACGAGCCACAGCACCTGCGGCCCCTCCAGGTCGAGGCGCGCCGAGCCCGCGCAGTCGAACCGGACGCCCGACTGCCCGAGCGCGCCCAGGACCAGGTCGCCCTCCTCCACCGCCGTCACCGCTCCCTCACCAGCGCCGCGTACGCGCCGCCGCGCGCCACCAGTTCCTCGTGCCGTCCCCGCTCCACGATCGTGCCGTGCTGCAGGACGACGATCTCGTCGCTGTCGCGGACCGTGCTGAGCCGGTGCGCGATCACCACGCAGGCGCAGCCGCGCCGCCGCAGGTTGTCCATCACGATCAGCTCGGTCTCCGCGTCGAGCGCGCTGGTCACCTCGTCGAGGACCAGCACACTGGGCCGGCGCACCAACGCCCGCGCGATCTCCAGACGTTGCCGCTGCCCGCCGGAGAAGTTGCGGCCGTCCTGCTCGACCTTGCTGTGGATCCCGCCGGGACGCCGCATGACGACGTCGTACAGGGCGGCGTCGCGCAGCGCCTCGGTCACCGCGTCGTCCGTGATGGACGGGTCCCACAGCGCCACGTTGTCGCGCACCGACCCCTCGAACAGGAACACCTCCTGGTCGACGAAGGACACGGACGCGGCGAGCGCCCCGCGCGGAATGTCGTCCAGACGCTGCCCGTCGATCCGGATCACGCCCTCCCACGGCGTGTACAGCCCCGAGATCAGGCGGGACACCGTCGACTTGCCGCTGCCCGAACCGCCCACCAGCGCGACCTGCTGCCCCGGACCGACGGTGAGGTCGAAACCGGACAGCAGGGGCTTGTCCAGCGGGCTGTAGCCGAAGGTGAGGTTCTGGAGTTCGACGTGCCCGCGCAGCCGGCGAGCCGAGTCGGCGCCGCCGGGACGGTCGTACAGCGGGTCGGCGCGGAAGTTCTCCACGTCCTTCAGGCGGGCGACGTCGGCGGCGAAGTCCTGGATGCGGCCCGCGACACCGTTCAGGCGGGTCAGCGGGGCCGTGAAACGGGCGACCAGCGCCTGGAAGGCGACCAGCAGACCCACCGACAGGTGCCCCTCGATCGCCCGCATGCCGCCGATCCACAGCAGCAGGGCGCTGTTGAGGGTCGCGAGCGTCGGCGCGACCACCCCCAGCCAGGCACTCGGCACCCCGAGGCGCTGCTGCTCCTCGAGCGTCGTCGCGTGCTGCCCGGCCCACTTGCGGAAGTAGCCGTCCTCACCGCCGGTCGCCTTCATCGTCTCGATCAACTGGAGCCCGGTGTAAGCGGTGTTGGTCAACCGGGCGTTGTCCGCGCGGAGTTTGGCCGTCCGGGTCGCGCGCAGCCGGATCACGACCCGCATCGCGACGATGTTCAGCAGCGCCACCCCCACGCCCACGAAGGTGAGTTGGGGATCGTAGGTGTAGAGGAGGACGGCGTACAGGATGACGACGACCGCGTCCACGCCGGCCGACGCGAGGTCGCGGGCCAGGGTCTCGGCGACGGCGTCGTTCGACTGGAGGCGCTGGACGAGGTCGGCGGGGCTGCGCTGGGAGAAGAACGTCACCGGCAGCCGCAGCAGGTGGCGCAGGAACCGGGCGCTGGAGAGCGTCGAGGAGATGATCCGGCCGTGGTGCAGGTTGGCCTGCTGGAGCCAGGTCAGCGCGACGGTCAGCGCCACGCAGGCCGCCATGGACGTGAACAGCACGCCCAGCAGCGAGGTCTGACCCCCGATCAGGAACATGTCGATGTACTGCCGGCTCAGCGCGGGCACCGCCGCGCCGACCAGGACGAGCAGCAGGCTCGCGAGGACGGCCGCCGGGAGCGTCCCCGCCGTCCCGCGCAGCCGCGCCGGCATCGCGCCGAGCACGCCCGCCTTGCGCCCGCCCTTCTCGAAGCCGTCGCCGGGTTCCAGGACCAGGACGACGCCGGTGAAGCTGCCGTCGAAGTCCTCCATGGGCACGAACCGGCGGCCCTTGGCGGGGTCGTTGATGAACACGCCGCGCCGGCCGAACCGGCGGCCCATGCCGTCGTAGACGACGTAGTGGTTGAACTCCCAGAACAGGATCGCCGGCGTCGGCACGCCCTCCAGGGCCGCCAGGTCCATCTGCATGCCCTTGGCGGTGAACCCGTAACTGCGGGCCGCCTTCAGGAGGTTGCTCGCGCGCGAGCCGTCACGTGAGACGCCGCACGCGATGCGCAGCTCCTCCAGCGGGACGTGGCGGCCGTGGTGCGCGAGGACCATCGACAAGGAGGCGGCGCCGCACTCGACGGCCTCCATCTGGAGCACGGTCGGCGTCCGGACCGTCTTCACGCCGCTCACGGCAGCAGCCAGTCGACGGGCCGCTGATCGGCCAGCTTGATCGAACCGCTCGCGAACGTCATCGAGTCGAGCGTGAACGGCGGCCCCTCGGCGGACGACCACCGGTACCCGCTCTTGGTCTTCGCCGTGTCGAGCTTCACCAGCACCGCCACCGGACGCCCCTTGCTGGTGAACTGCTCGCCGAGCTGGCTGTCCCCGAGGAACGCGGCGATCTGCTGCGCCGACTGCGCCGCGCGGTCCACCGACTTCACATGGCCGCGCAGCACCCCGTACCGCTGCGTGGGGACCGTCTGGACGGTCAGGTCGACGGCGGCGTCCTCGGGGATCGCGGCGGCGTTCTCGGCGGGGACGTACACGGTCGCGTACAAGGGGTCCTTGGGGCTCGCGACCTTCTCGACGGCGGCGACGTTCGCGCCGGTCCCGATGATCTGGCCGATCGTCGCGGCGAGCGCGGTGAGACGGCCGGCGGCGACGGTGCGGACGACCGTGTCGCCCTGGGCGGTGCGCACCTTCAACAGGGGCGCGTTCGCGGGAAGTTGCTGGCCCTCCTCGGCGAGGACGGCGGTGACCTGCCCGGCGGCCGGGCTCTGCAGGATGTAGCTGCCCTCGCCGTGGGTGAGGACGGCGGGCGCGCTCACCGTGGAGGCGACCGAACCGGTGACCGCCCACACGGACCCGGCACCGATCGCGACGACCGTCACCGCCAGCACCAGCCAGCCCTGCGGACGCGCGAAACGCACCGGGAGATCGAGGTCTTCCGGCGACTGGAGCTTGCTCAGGGCCTGCCTGCGGAACTGCATACGACCTTCACGGGGCTGGGGACAGAAAGCAGCGAAGAGCCCCGGAACCGGGTCCCGGCTCCGGAGCTCAGCGACTGTGGGGCGACGGTCAGAGACCGGCGACCAGGTTGGTGACCGGGGCCACGCTCAGGCCGGTGACACCCTCGACCGTGCTGACGGCCGTGTTGAGGACGCCGGAGACCGGGGCGATGTTGTCGACCAGGCCGGTGACCGTGTTGAGCGCGTTGAGGGTCAGGCCGCCGGAGACGTTGTCGAGCTCGGCGTCGGAGATCTCAACGGTCTGGATGGAGTCCATGATGGAACTTCCCTTCCTGATGGATGTGCTTGAGGGGGTGACCCCCGTAGGCCGGGGGAGCGGGCCCCCTCGGGGGGACGACTGGATCAAAGCAGTCCGGCACCGGGGCTTCCAATCAACCGCCGTCCGGTCACGGGCAGTTGAGGCCCGAGCGGCGGGAAGCGTGCAGGCGCGTCCACGTCGCGCCGCCCACTTCTTCACACGTTCCCGCTTGAAACGCGCGGCCGTTCGCACTGCGGCGCGGTGGCGAATCCGGCACTCCGCCGTCAATCGTTTCCGGCTCCTTGCGCAGTTGTGCAGGAGGCGCGCCCGAGGTGACTCCGGTGGGCAATCGGTGTGCAGATTCCTTGGAGCGGGGGTTCGGCGCGGGATTGTCGGCGGAAAGTCACCGGCCGGTCACTGCGGGGTTCGGAAGCGTCGGCTCCCGTTGCGAGCGGCGAGATTGAGACAACCGGAGCGCACGCCGCCGCACGTGCCGGGAACGCGCTCCGGGCCACCGTCCGCGAACGGCCCCGATGCCGTCGCCAACAGGCGTGACCAGCAAGGACGGTGGTGTGCGCGAGTGTGTCCTTAGCGGGTGAAACCGGCCTGGGGGATCTTGTCGGGTTCGGTGACGCTCAACGGCATATAGGGGGTTGGCCGATTCGCCGCTGTGTGCGAGAGAACCGGAAACGGGTTTGAACGCGGCCCGCGGACCCCGCGTACTCATGGCCACCAAGGCGCCGCTGTACGGAGCTGCCGACGAGGCAGCACAGACCCCGTCCCCTCAGGAGGTCGACGAAGTTGAGTCACAAGCGAATCCCGAAGCGCAAGGCAGCGATAGCCGTGGGCGGTGTGGCCGCGCTCGGAGCGGCCGCGCTCCTGCTGCCCAACGCGAACGCTTCGCAGGACGGTGACACGAACGCCTCCACCATCACGCCGAAGACGCTGAAGTCCTCGGGCGCCGTCTCCGACCTCGCGGGCCGGCTCGCCGGCCTGCTCGGCGAGTCGTTCGCCGGCTCCTACTACGACACCGACGCCAGCCAGCTGGTCGTCAACGTCGCGAACGTCTCCGGCGGCAAGAGCGACATCGTCGTCCAGGCGCAGAAGGCGGGCGCGAAGGTCCGCGAGGTCGCCAACAGCGCGGCCGAGCTGGAGCAGGCCGCGCAGATGCTGAAGACCCGGGCGACCATCCCCGGCACGTCCTGGGCCGTCGACCCCAGAACGAACAAGGTCCTCGTCACCGCCGACTCGACGGTCACCGGCGCCAAGTGGGACCGGCTCGAATCGACCGTGAACGCGCTCGGCGCGGACGTCGCCACCGTCAAGAAGTCGGCCGGCACCTTCAAGACGTTCCTCTCCGGCGGCGACGCCATCTTCGGCGGCGGGGCCCGCTGCTCGGCCGGCTTCAACGTCACCGCGGGCGACGGCTCGCCCGCCTTCCTCACCGCCGGGCACTGCGGTGTCGCCGAGGAACAGTGGGCGGACGCCGCGAACGGGCAGCCGATCGCCACCGTCGACCAGGCCGTCTTCCCCGGCGAGGGTGACTTCGCGCTCGTCAAGTACGACGACGCCGCCACCGAGGCGCCGAGCGACGTCAACATCGGCGGCGGCCAGAACGTCCAGATCCTCCAGGCCGCCGACGCGACCGTGGGCACCCAGGTCTTCCGGATGGGCTCGACGACCGGCCTCGCCGACGGCCAGATCCTCGGCCTCGACGCCACCGTCAACTACCCCGAGGGCACCGTCACCGGCCTCATCCAGACGAACGTCTGCGCCGAGCCCGGCGACAGCGGCGGCTCCCTCTTCACCCAGGACGGCAGCGCCATCGGCCTCACCTCCGGCGGCAGCGGTGACTGCAACGTCGGCGGCGAGACGTTCTTCCAGCCGGTGACGACGGCCCTCCAGGCGACGGGCGCGACCCTGGGCAACGGCGGCGCGGGCGACGCGGGCGCGGGCCAGGAGGCCGGCAACGGTCAGGACGCGGGCAACGGCGTCGGTGACAACGGCGCGGGCGCCGGGAACGGTGCCGGTAATGAGAACGGCGTAGGCGACCAGACCGGGAACGAGGCCGGCCAGGAGGCCGGGAACGGCGCCGGCGACAAGGCCGAGGGCGGCCTCGAAGGCGTCGTGGGCGGCCTGAACCAGAACGACGGACAGGGCCGGGGCGACAAGCAGAACCAGGACAGCGGCCAGAACCACTGATCCGCTCCCCGTACGACCGGAAGTCCGGCCCTCCTCCCCGGAGGGCCGGACTTCCGCCGTTCCCCCGCCCCCTGGCTCACTTCAGCGCGCTTATACCCCCCGAACGCGTCCGTACCCGGCCGAACCGAAGCGCGCGACGGCGTCCGGGCGCCGTATGTGCGCCCCCGCGCATCGCCCTGGCCGGTTCTCCGCCCTCACAACGGGACGCGGGAGCCAAGAATGGGGCACGCATGACGACATGACCATCCGGCGGGCGGGCGAGCTGAAGGGACGGCAGTGATCCGGGTACTTCTGGTCCACGACGAGTGTCTGGTGCGGACGGTGCTGGCGAGATGGCTGGCGCGGGAGAGCGACCTCAAGGTCTACGACACCTCCTGGCGCGGCGCGCTCGCCCGGGTACGCAGCGCGCGGCCCGTCGTCTGCGCGGCCGACCTCGACTGCATGGACACCTACGGCATCCCGCCGCTGGGCGAACTCTGCGCGCCGGGCGGCGACCGCCCGGTACCCCACCTGCTGGTCCTCGCCAGCGGGAACCGGCCCGGCCTGTTGAAACGGGCCCTCGAAGCGGGCGCGCTCGGCTACGTCGACAAGGCCGGGCCGCCGGAGCAGTTACTCGACGGGATCCGGACCGTCGCCCAGGGGGAACGTTTCATCAACGACTCCCTCGGGTTCGGATTCCTCAAGGCCGCGCAGATGCCCCTGACCCGGCGCGAACTGAGCGTGCTGTCGCTCGCCGCCGAAGGGGTCTCCATGGCCGAGATAGCGGGGCGGCTGCACCTCTCGCACGGCACCGTGCGCAACTACATGGCCGCGATCACGCGCAAGACGGGGGCACGCAACCGGATCGACGCGATCCGGATATCGCGGGGGCAGGGATGGTTATGACGGCCCGGGACGGCTACCGCGCCTCCCAGCGGCCGACCAGGTCGCGGTACAGGGGCGAGGACTCCAGCAGCTCGGCGTGGGTGCCGCAAGCGGTGTTCGGGCCGTCCATCACGAGGACCAGGCCGGCCCGGCGGGCCGAGGCGATGCGGTGGGCGACGACGATCAGCGTGCCGTTCGGGCGCGCCGCGAACGCCCGCTCCGCGCGCTCCTCCGCCGCCGGATCCAGGTGGCTGGTCGCCTCGTCCAGCACGGCCAGCGGGGCGGGCGAGAGGTAGGCCCTGGTCAGGGCGATCAACTGGCGTTCACCCGCCGACAGGGCCGCCGGGTCGAGCGTCGCGTGCGGGCCGCCCAGGGTCTTCATCAGCTCCGCCGACCCCACCGCCTCGGCGCCGGCCCACAGTTCGGTCTCCGCGACGGGGTCCGCGCGCAGGTGGGTCAGGTTCTCGGCCAGGGTCCCGCTGAACACGTACGCCTCCTGCGGGATCAGGACACGGTCGGCCCGCGCGTCCGGGGCCGGCCGCCCGCCGATCCGCACCTCGCCGCCCGTCGGCGTGAGGGTCGCCGCGACCAGCCCGGCCAGCGTCGACTTCCCGATCCCGCTCGGGCCGACGACGGTGAGGTGGGCGCCGGGCGGCAGGGACAGGGTGAGGCCGTCGACGACGGGCGTGGACGCGGGGCCGTAGGCGAAGGTCAGGCCCGTGAGGGTGAGGCCGACGCCGCGCGGGCCGTGCGGCGCGGGGTCCTGGGCGGGCAGGGCCCCGGTGTTCCTCGTCAGCCGGCGCAGGACGACCGTCAGACGCGAACCGCTCGTACCGAGACCGTGCACCAGGGCGTTCAGCGCCGGCAGCAGAGACTGCGTGACATACGCGAACGCGCCCAGCAGCGCGCCCGGGGTGACGTCGTGCGCGAGGAGCCACGGGGCCGTCAACAGCAGCAGGACGACGGGGAGTTGACCGCCGATCGCCAACGCCGCGACCCTCGTCACGCTCCACCTCGCCAGCGCGCGCGCCGCCCTGAACTCCGCGTCGATCAACCGCGCCGTGTCCCGGCCCGTCTCCTCCTCCGCGCCGGCCGCCGCGATGTCCCTCAACCCCGGCGCCACGACCCCCAGGTGCGCGGCCAACGCCTCGTCCGCCGCCAGGTACGCCTCCTGACGCCGGGCCAGCGGGCGCAACGTCACCACGAACAGGGCCACCCCCGCGGCCAGCGGCGGCACGACGATCACGAGGAGCGCCGGGGCCAGCGAAAAGAGTCCGACGAGGGCGCCGGCCGACGTGAACACGAACGAACGGGAGACCATGACCAGGCCGGCGAACGTATCGCGGGCGATCTCCACCTGCTGCGTCAGCCCCGAGATCGCCCCCCGCTCCCCGTCCCTGACTCCCCGCCGGACCACCCCCGTCACCAACCGATCCCGCAACGGCTCCACAAGATCGGCAACCCCTCGATAAACCCGCCCGGTCCCCACCGCCCCCACCAACACCCCACCCCCCGCCACCCCGAGCCACCCCATCCCCACTCCGACCCTCCCCGCCAGAAACCCCTCATCCAACGCCCGCGCCAACGCATACCCGAGCAAAAACGTCTGCCCCGCTTCGAGAAGGGACCAGAGGGTGAGCCGCAGAAGCACGAGCCGGTGAGCGAGGAGGTAACGGAGGGCGCGGGGGAGGAGGGGGGTGGGGGTGGGAGGGAGCATGGTGTGGTCGGCGGGGGCGGGGTGGGTGCGGGGTGCGGAGTGCGGGGGAGTCGGTGTGGGGTGGTCGTGCGTGTGGGGTGTGTACCGGGGCAGTGGACGCTCGCCGTCGGCCTGGGCCTCGTGCGGGGCACGCCTGCTCTCCGTGCCGGAGTCCCGGGTGGGCCCGGTGTGGTCGTCGCCCGCAGGGCGTTGCCGTTCCGTAAGTCCCTCGCCTGCGTCGAACCCGCGCGCCGGGGACGAACCGTCGCCGTTCACCGCGCCCCCTCCCCGGTCGACCCACCCGAACCGTCGGCCGCGTCAGCACCCCCGCCGAACAACCCCCGATACCCCGCCACCCCCCACAGCTCCTCATGCCGCCCCACCGCCCGCACCCTGCCCCCCTCCAGCCACACCACCACATCCGCCCGAGCCGCCGTCGCCGCCCGATGGGCCACCAGCACCCGGGTCGTCGGGTCCGCCGGGGACAGGAGGGACTCCGTGATCCGGTGTTCCGTGATCGTGTCGAGGCTGGACAGCGCGTCGTCGAGGACGAGGAGACGTGCCGGACGGGCGAAGGCGCGGGCGAGGCCGAGGCGTTGGGCTTCACCGCCGGAGTGGGGGGCGTCGGCGCAGGGGGTGTCGTAGCCGTGGGGGAGGCGGGCGATGAACTCGTGGGCGTACGCCTTGCGCGCCGCAGCCGAGGCCAGAGCAACGGTCCCGGCCAAGGCGGGGGCTTCGGCCGAAGCCGGTTCAGCGGATACCACTGCCTCGCCCGGAACAGCCGGACTTGCCGGAGCCGCCGGACCGGCTTGGGTCGCCGGATCGGCCGGGGTCGCCGGCCCGTCCGAAGCCCCCGACTGCACCTGAGCCGCCCACTTCGCCCGAGCCCCCGGCTTCGCCCAAGCCCCTGGTTCCCCCCGAACCCCCGCCCCCCTTCGCCTCTTTGTTCCACCCCGCCCCTCCGCCTCACCCCGAACGGCCGCCCCTGCCCGCTCCCCTTCCCGAGCCGCATCCCCCGACCCAGCCCAACCCCCCCTCCCCGAGCCCAGCATGATCGTGTCCGTGATCGTCGTACCCAGCAGCACCGGCCGATCGAAAGCGCAGGAGATCGAAGCGCGCAGGTCCGTGCGGGACAACTCGTGCAGCGGGACCCCGTCCAGCAGGATCTCGCCCTCGGCAGGGTCCGCGAGGCGGGCGATCAGCGCGGCGAGGAGCGACTTGCCCGACCCGTTGCGGCCGACGACCGCGAGGGTCGTGCCGCCGGGGACGTCGAGGGAGACGTCGTCGAGGACGACGCGGTCGTCCCGCACGCCGCACACCCCGCGCAGCTCCAGCCGGCCGGGGCCGGGAGGGAGGGGGTGGGTGCCGTAGGCGGGGGGACGTTCCGTGTGGACCTCGGCGAGGCGGCGGGCCCCCGCACGCGCGCGGACGAGCCCGGCCAGCTGGCCGGTGAGGACCCCGACGCCGGTCGCGAGGACGGCGTAACGGGAGGCGGCGAGGACGTCACCGGGGGACAGGCGATCCTGGGCCAGGAGGTACCCGGCGACGGCGACCACCCCGAGCTGGAGGAGCGGCGCCACGGCGACGGACTGCGCCGCGGCCCGCCCCTGGACGCGCCACATACGGCGCCCGGCGTCGGAGAGTTCCGGCAGCGGACGCAGAACGCGGGCAGCGTCACGCGATGCCGTACCGGCCGCCTGGATCGTCCGAACCCCGTCGACGGCCTCGGAGAGCGCGGCCGCGATCCGCCCCTGAACCTCCTGATAGCGGACGACACACGCGGACGTGTCCCGCGCGAGCACCCGCAGGAACACCGCCAGCACCGGCGCCCCCGCGAGGAACACGACGGCGAGCCAGGGATCGAGCACCCCCAGCGCCACCACGCCCCCGACGGGCCCGGCGAGCGCGGCGACCAGTGCCGCCCGTGCCGCGGGCGACGCCCCGGCCTGCGCCCCGCTCCCCACCACCCGCGCGACGAGATCCCCGGCGTCGAACCGCCCCCGGGGCCCGAGCGCGAGCACGTGCCGCACGACCCCCCGCCGCAGGAACGCGGCCGTCCGCGCGTCCACGGTCCCGGCGAGCACACTCGTGCAGCCGTCCAGCACCACCGCCACCCCCACGACCGCGAGGCACCACCCCACCCACCGCCCGGCGGGCTCCCCGGCGAGGAGCAGGTCGAGCGCCCGCCCGAGCAGCGCCGGCAGCAGCAGCCCGCACCCCGTCGCGGCCACGCTCACCAGCAGCAGCGCGGCACACCGCCCCCCGCTGTGCCGCAGGGCGTCCCGCAGCAGCCCCCGTGTACGCGCGCCGACCGGATCAGCCACCCGGCACCCCTCCTTCCCCGGACGCATGACCCTGGACGCACGACCCAGAGGGCCGTCCCGTACGGGAACGGCCCCCAGGGCTTCGCGCTAGAGACGACAGATCGATGCCGTCACTCTCGTCAGAGACAGAGCAGAACGCTCGCGGCGCTGATGCAGGACAGGAGGCTCAGGGTGCTCTGACCGCCCGTGTACTCCTCGGACTCCATCGTCTGCAGGTCGAGCAGGGCCATGGTGGGCTCCTTTCGGGTAGTCCCGTCGATTCCCGTGGGGACGGGGGTGTGGTTCACGGCTCCGTCGGATGATCCGGAGTCGTGCTCTGGGGCCGCCGCGCGGGCGGCGGGAGGAACGGCAGGTGGGCCGCGTCGGGGCGCTCGGCGAGGGCCGAGGCCAGCGCCAGCAGACAGCCGGCCGTTCCGGTGGCGAGGTCCATGGACAGGCGCATCATCTGATGGCCCGGGAAGGCGAGCTGGCCCTGGTAGGGCATGGCGAGCCAGTCGAGCGCGTCGATCTGCGCGGCGAGCTGGTCGCGCCCGGCGCCGGGCACCGTCGTCCGCGCGAGGTGCAGGATCATCCCGGCGCGGCCCTGGAGCAGTCCGGGCTGGGCGTAGAAGCGGCAGGTGGCGGCGGTGAGGATGCCGGCGCGGGCCCGCTCGAACGCCTCGTCGGACGCGTGGACGAGGTAGTCGTCGAGGACGACGCCGATGCCGGCGCTGCCGTCCCCGAGGTAGGGCATCGTCCGCCAGCCCTCGTCGACTTCGAGGGATCCGCTCGGATGGATCACGCACGCGTCGAGGTCCCGGCGCAGCGCGGTCGCCGCCGCGTCGAGCAGCGCCCGCTCGCCGGTGCGCTCGTACTGCCGCAGCAGGAACAGCGCGGGCCCGCTCGCACCCCGCATGAGCCCGGCGCGCGGCCGTGGCGTGGCGGGCCGGGGCTCGGTGAGCCGAGCCACGAGGACGTCGGCGGCCTCGGCGGCGCGCGCCGTCAGTTCGGACTCGCCGGTGAGGTCGGCGAGCGAGCCCAGCACGAGCCCGAGGCCCGCGAGCCCGCCGTGCAGGTCGGAGGAGAGCTTCTGCCAGCGCTCGCGCAGGATCCCCGAGACCAGGTCGAGGGCGCGTTCGCGGTGCCCGAGCAGGGCGAGGACGTGGGCGACGCCCGCGAGCCCGTCGTACAGGCCGAGCGGCGTGCCCGCCGGCGGCGGCGCCGTGCGGTCGAGGAGCCAGCGCTCGCCCTCCTCGTGCCGGTCGGCGCCCGCCGCGCGCAGCGCGTACAGGACACCCGCCGCGCCGTGCGCGATCCCGAGGCCGCCGCCGTCCGAGAACTGGGCGATGTCACCCGGGTAGAGCCGGTCGGAGCGGTCGGGCGTCGCGGAGGCGAGGATCGCCTTCACCATCGAGTCCCGGCTGTGCGGCCAGTCCGCCGGAGCCGGCCAGGACGCCTCGGCCGATCGTGTGCGCGCGCCGGTCCCGTCCCCGGTCGGGGCCGGCGCGCGGTACGAGAGGCCGCGGGTGATCTCGGCGACCGCCTCGGCCAGGAACTCCCGGGGCACGTCGGGGAACTGCTCCCCGATCACCTCCGCGAGATGCGCCGCCTTGGCCCGGTCGACCACGAACAGCGTCGTCACCGGCAGGAACAGCGCGAGCCGCAGACACGCCAGCGCGTACAGGTCCACGTCCACGCCCCGGCGGTCCGGCGGCGCGAAGAACCCCGGATGCGCCACCACCTGTCGGCCGTTCGCCCGGACCGGGGCCGCCGCCTCGAAGTCCAGGAGACTCACCGACTCGTCGGGCCCCACCATGATGTTGAAGACGTGCAGGTCGTTGAAGACGATCCCGCGCGCGTGGACGGCGGCCACCGCGTCCGCGACCTTCCCGTGGATCCGCACCGCCCACGCGGCGTACGCGGCGACGGCGGCCGGGTCCGGGTCGGGCACCAGCAGCGGATGCCGTTCCGCGAAGAACGAGTTGAGGGGCTTGCCCTCCAGGAAGTCCATGACGAGGAACCGGTGCCCGCCCAGCTCGAACCAGTCCCGCACCTCGGGCACCACCCCGGTACCCGCGCACGCCTCCAGCGCCTGCTTCTCGCGCTCCAGCCGGGCGATCGCGTCGGCCCCGTCCGAGGCCAGCCCCGCGTGCGGACGCCCCTCCTTGAGGACGACCTTCTCGCCGGTCCGCGTGTCGGTGCCCTGGTAGACGCCGCCGCCGTTGGAGAAGTGCAGCGCCTTCTCGATCCGGTACGGCAGCTCCCCGACCGTCGTCGTGTTCCGGGCGGCGAGATGCGGCTGGAGGAACGCCGGCAGTGTCACCCACTCCGGGACCTGGAACGACGGCGCCCTGCGGTCCGGCACCAGCGTCCCCGAGCCGTCGCGCACCGCCGGGACCAGCGAACCCCGCTCGTCGACCACGAACCGCCGCGCGAACGCCCCGTAGCGCACGTACAGCGGGCCGTCGTACCAGCGCAGGTCGGTCAGCACGTACGGGCCCTCGAAGCCGTCGAGGAGGGCGCCGAGCTCACGCAGCACCTCGTGCAGCTGTCCTTCGTCCGCCGGGTAGACGGTGACGAACTTGCCGCTGCCGTCGCGGCCCGCGTACTTCGTGTTGCGCAGGTGCAGCAGGTGCGGACCCGGCACGAACTTGAAGGGGACCCGGCGCGGCACGCAGTAGTCCCACACGATCCCGGCGATCTTCTCCGCGTTCTCGCGGGTCGCCGACACATGGATCTTCCACCCCTGCTCGGGGCCCTCGGCGGGCACCGGCGTCAGCGCCAGCCAGTCCCCGATCCGGGCCGACTCCCAGCCCTGCGGCACCGGCCTGCGCGCCGTCGCGAACCACCCCGCGGACTCGTCCCGGCCGGCGCCCAGCCGGTCCGGCGTCTCGTAGAAGTGCGCGTCCGCCAGCGCGTACACCTCGTACCGCTTGTCCATGCGTCCCCCTCCGTGGGCCGGCAACGAGACTTTCAGGGCGCGGGGGCCGCCGACAGTCACGGCTGTCATGAGATGGACATGCGGAACGCACGCGTAAAGACATGTTCGGGCCGTTTCGAGCGCCCCCGTCCGCCGGAGTGCGCCCTTCCGCCACCGGAGCCGTTCCAGGGGCTGCGCGAACGCGGCGGGGGCGCTGTAATTACGGACGTGGTGACTGAGGGTGGTGCGCGGCAGGGCGGGCGGGCGCCGCGTGCCGAGGTGGCCCTCAAGACCGTCGGCGCCGACCCCAGGTCGCCCGAACGGGTGAGGCGGACGCTGGAGCAGGCGCTCGTCTTCGCGGGCGCCTCCTGCGCCGCCGGCTACGCGCCCGGCGCCGACGGGCTGCTGTGCCTCGTCGACTCCGTCGGCGTGCCCCGCACCCTCTACGGGCTGCGCGAGACCTACCCGCCCGACGGCGGCTCCCCGGCCGCCGTCGCCGTCCGCACCGGGCGGCCCGTACGGCTCGGGCCCGGGGAGCTGGCCGGCTGCGCCGAGTCCCGCCGGATGGCCGCGGCCGAGGTCCACCTGACGGCGCTGCCGGTGCGCGGCGGCTGCCTGGTGGCCGTCGCCGAGCGGCCCTTCGACGCCGAGGACCGCGCCTGCCTGGAACTGGTCGCCGACGCCCTCACCTGGCCCGCGCCGCGTACCGCGCCGCCCGAACAGGTGCCGGGCGACGGGTTCGCGCTGGCCATGGACACCGGGCGCGTCGAGGCCGGCGAACGGCTCCTCGACCTGTTCGGGCTGCGCCGGGAACGCTTCGACGGGCGCGTGGAGACCCTGCTCGGACTCGCGGTGCCCGAGGACCTGCCCGCGCTGATGTCCGTCGTCGAGGCCGACCACATGTCGCTGGGCGACCGCGAGCTGGAGTTCCGGGTCATCGGCCCCGCCGGCACCCCCCGCTGGCTGCGGCTGCGCGGCCGGCTCGCCCCCGCCGAGGCCGGCCGCCCGGCACGGCTCGTCGGGACCATCGCCGACGCCGCCGCCGGACGCCCCGAGGTCACCGACGTGGCCCGCGTCCAGCGCCTCGCCGCCGCCCTGTCGACCGCCGGGACCGTCCGCGACGTCAGCCACGCCGTCGTCTCCGCGCTGCGCGCGCCGCTGCGCGCCGACCGGATCGCGCTCGCCGAGGTCGAGGGGGACCGGCTCGTCGTCACCGTCCTCGACCCGCCCTACCCCGAGTCCTGGCCCGAGCTGTGGCGCCTGGAGTGGCGCGGGGAGTGGCCCGACGCGCCCATGCGGTCCCTGCCGACGCTGGCCGCCGTGCTGCGCGAGGGCAGGGTACGGATCTGGAGCGCCGGCGCCGCGCCGCGCCCGGCGCCCGGGGAGAGTGGCGAGGACGACCTCGGCGGCCTCGAACCGGCGCTCGGGGAACTCGGACCCGGCGGGCTCGCGGTGCTGCCGCTGGCCGCCGCCGGGCGGACGGTCGGGGCCTGCCTCGTCGGCTGGAACGCCCCGCACGACTTCGGGCCCGACGAACGCGCCCTGCTCACCGCGTCCGCCGCGCTCGCCGGGCAGGCCCTCACCCGGGCGCATGCCTTCGACGCCGAGCACGAACTCGTCGGCATGCTCCAGCGCCAGCTCCTGCCGCGCAGCCTGCCCCGGCTGCCCGGCGGCGAGGCCGTCGCCCGGTACCTGCCCGCCACGGCCGGGCTGGAGGTCGGCGGCGACTGGTACGACGTCATCCCCCTGCCCGACAACCACGTCGCCCTCGTCATCGGCGACGTCCAGGGGCACAGCGCCGCCGCCGCGACCCTCATGGGGCAGATGCGGACCGCGCTGCGCGCCTACTCCACCGAGGGGCACCCGCCGGACGTCGTCGTCGCCCACGCCAACCGGCTCCTGCTCGAACTGGAGACGGACCTCTTCGTCACGTGCGTCTACGTCGACGTCGACATGGAGTCCGGGACGGCCTGGTGCGTGCGCGCCGGGCACCCGCCGCCGGTCCTGCGTCACCCGGACGGCTCCACGGAGACCGTCGACGACGACGGGGGGCCGCCGCTCGGTGTGCTGCCGCAGGCCGAGTTCCCCATGACGCCGCTGCGGCTGCGGGCCGGGACCGTCGTCGCGCTCACCACGGACGGGCTCGTCGAGTCGTCCGCGTCCTCGCTGGACGAGGGGTACGAGCGGCTGCGCGCCGCGCTGGCCGGGGCCGACGCGGCCCATCTCGACCTGGTCGCGGACACGGTGCTCGCGGACGCGCACCGGGGGGACGACGTCGCGCTGCTCCTGCTCCGCTACGACGGCATGTCCGTGCGTCCCCTCCGCGAGGGGTGGACCGTCTGGCGCGTCCCCGAGGCCGCCCGGCACGCCCGCCGCTTCCTGCGGCGCACCCTGCGGCGCTGGGGCGTCGCCGAGGACGACATGGACGCCGCCCTCCTCGCCGTCTCCGAGCTCGTCACCAACGCCCTCGTCCACACCGACGGGCAGGTCCGCCTCGACATCACCCTCCTCGGCCCCCGCCTCCGCCTCGCCGTCACCGACACGTCCCCCCGCACCCCGACCAAGCCGACGGGGTTGGGCTGGGAGGCGACCGGGGGGCGGGGCATCGTGCTGGTCGAGGCGGTCTCGGAGGTCTGGGGGACCGTGCCGGTCAGCGGGGGCAAGCAGGTGTGGTGCGAGCTGCGGCTGGGGTGAGGGCGCGGTAGGGGTGGGGTGGATGGGTTCGTCGGCGGGTGCGGGTCCGTTGTGGCTTGTCGCGCCCACGCGGCGGTAGCCGCATATCGATACAGCCCCGCGCCCCTGGGGGCGTGGGGGTGAGCGTTGGATGTGGAGTGGGCGGGCCGCCTGCGGGGCGTCACCGGCCACGCACGTGGCCCGCCGCAGGCGCCCGCCCGAGCACCTGCGGCAGCCGCGTTCAGGTGCTCGCCCCCCGCTTGGCGAGCACCTACCTCTCCCTTTGCGTCGTAGCCCCGCCCACCCGCCGTGGCCGTCGGCCGTCACTGGCTCAGCGTGGGGCCTTCAGCCATTGGCTGAGCAAGGTGAATGCCTCGGGGTACTCCGCCTTCCAGGTGTTGTAGTTGTGGCCGCCGCTGCTCAGGAGTTGGGTGCGGATCTCTACCTGGGTGCCCGCGGCGGCCGCTACGAACTGTTCGATGGAGGAGGCGGGGCTGAGGCGGTCCTGGCGGGAGGTCGCGAGGAAGAGGCTGACGCGGGCCTTGGTGCCCTTGACCATGTGGGTGGGGGCGTTGCGGCGGCGGACGGCGGGGTCGGTGAGGACGGACGTGTCGCCGGTCAGCGGGTCGGGGTCGAGAGCGGCGCCGGCGCCGAAGACCTTGGGGAACTGGAGGGGGAGCTTGACCGCGCAGAAACCGCCCGTCGAGTAGCCGGCGACCCCCCAGCCGCCGGGCCCGCTCAGCGTGCGGAACTTCGTGCGGATGAGGTCGGGGACGTCGGCGGAGAGCCAGGTGGCGACCTTGTGGTCGGGCAGGTCGCTGCAGTCCGTGTCGACGCTGCCGGGGTTGACGACCGGCATGACGAGGATGAAGGGGTGCACCGCCCGCTTGGCGAGGAGGTCGGCGAAGTCACCGGGCATCCCGCCGTGCTCCAGCCAGGACTGGGGCGAGCCCGGCACCCCGTGCAGCAGCATCAGCACGGGGAACTTCTTCGTGCGGTACGCGGCCTCGTGGTACTGCGGCGGCGTCCACACCAGCACCTGCCCGGACAGCAGCGACCGCTTCCCCCGGAAGTACGTGTCGAGCACCCCGCCCTGCGTGCCCTGACTGAACTTGGCCCGGTCGACGGGCGGCCCCGGCATGGTCATCGCGGTCGTGTTGTCCGTGCCCATCAGGTCGTCCCAGGACGCGTAGAGACCGTAGCTGTTGTTGATCCAGACGGCCACCACGGAGATCGCGGTCAACTGGCACACCCCGATCATCACCGCCTGCACGGCCCACCGCACCACCCGCGGTCCACGCACCCTCGCCCACAACGCGATGGTCACCACCACCGCCAGCGCGGTCACAGCGACGAGAACGGCGAAGAACGCCGTACCGGTCAGCGACATGACCACCTCCTGATCCTCAACATCCTCAACCGGACAACTTTGCTACTTCTGTACCAAAGAGACGGGACACGGCCCGTTCATGTTCGTCATGGAACGGTCAAGGATCTTCTTGACCGGCAAGAGACGATCTGGTGGGACGCAAGAGTAGAAACTTACTCATGAGTCAGAAGTATTGACGCTGTTCGGAAATCACCCGACTGTAAGGGACATGCCGAACATCCGGGCACGACTGTTAGCTGTCCTGGTCGTCCTCTGCGGATTCCTGACGGCGCTGGGCTCACCGGCCGGCGCCGCCACCCCTGTCCCCGACTCCCTGCCCTTCGACAACACCCCCCTCACCGTGTCGAACGGCCGCTTCGTCGACAGCGCCGGCCGCGAGGTCGTGCTGCGCGGCTACAACGTCTCCGGCGAGACCAAACTCGACGAGAACAAGGGCCTGCCGTTCGCCTCGGTCGCCGACGCCAGGAAGTCCGCCGCCGCGCTGCGCGCCCTCGGCGGCGGAAACTCCGTCCGCTTCCTGCTGTCCTGGGCCTACGCCGAACCCGTACGCGGCCAGACCGACGCCGCCTACCTGTCCGCCGCCACCGCCCAGATCGGCGCCTTCCTGGACGCCGGCATCCGGGTCTACCCCGACTTCCACCAGGACCTCTACTCCCGGTACCTCTTCAACCCCGGCAGCTGGTACACCGGCGACGGCGCCCCCAAGTGGGCCGTGGAGCTCGGGAACTACCCCCGGGAGTCGTGCGGCATCTGCATCCTGTGGGGCCAGAACATCACCCAGAACAACGCCGTCACCGCCGCCCAGTACGACTTCTGGCACAACAACTTCGGCGTCCAGGACAGCTTCCTGACGACCGCTCAGAAAGTCATGGCCCATCTGAAGCAGAACCTGACGGCCGATCAGTTCGCCGGTGTCGTCGGCTTCGACCCCTACAACGAGCCCTTCGCCGGCCGCTACGACTCCGGTCAGAACAGCCGGAGTTGGGAGCGGGACGTGCTCTGGCCGTTCTACGTGAAGTTCCGCGCCCGGATGGACGCGGCGGGCTGGCAGGACAAGCCGGCGATGGTCGAGCCGAACCTCTTCTGGAACGGCAACGTCAGCAAGCAGGAGGGCGGCCTCCTCGACGTCGCCACCCTCGGCTCCCGCTACGTCTTCAACACCCACTTCTACGACCAGAAGGCCATCTCCGGCATCCTGATGTGGGGCAACGCCTCCGACGGCCAGTACGTCACCGACTTCGGCACGGTCCGCGACCGCGCCGCCGCCACCGGCACGGCCGCGATCGTCAGCGAGTTCGGCCACCCCCTGAACGGCTCGACCGCGGGCAAGGCGCCGACCGTCCTCAAGGCGATGTACCAGGCCCTCGACTCCCGGGTGAAGGGGGCCAACTGGTGGGCCTCGCCCGCCGGTTCGGGCCCGGTGCTGTCCGGCTCGCAGTGGCAGTGGGACATCTACCACGGCCGCCACCACGAGTACATGAACGGCAACCCCGACAAGCTCCTCACCGACGCCGACGCCTGGAACGACGAGGACCTGTCCGCCGTCCGCCTCGACGACTCCGGCAGGGCGGTCCTGCGCCAGGACGGCCGGCTACTCGACCGGGTCTACCCGAGCGCGACCTCCGGCACGACCCTCGCCTTCACCTACGAGGACCGCTCCCGCGACGGCTCGAACGTCCTGACCTGGAACCCGGTGCCGAGTTCCCTGCCGAACGTGTCCTCCCTCGTCGGCTCCGGCCAGTACAGCGTCCACGTGTGGCGTTCCAACGGCGGCTCCGCGCCCACCGAGTTGCACCTCCCGGCGTCCTTCCCGACGGCGACGACCACTGTCGTCTCCGACCTCGGGACGGTGTACGGGCCCGCCGCGTACGGGAGTTCGGCGAAGATCGGGGCCGCCGCCGAGCCCGGCGGTTCGGGCAGTCGGCGTCTGCTGCTGTCCGCCGCAGACTCGGGGACCCTGCACTACGCGCTGGTGACCAACGGGGCGACGACGGCGCCGTCCGCCGCCGCGCTGGCCGCCGCGCGCACCGAGCTGTCCAACTGGGTGGCGCAGAAGTTCGGTTGAGCGCACACGGCGCTGCCCCAAGGCGCTGCCCCCTCGGTGAACTCGCCGAGGGGGCAGCGTTGTTGAGCGTTCTTTGTCGTGCGGGTGTCAGGACGGACTCGTCCACGTGGCGGCCACGTGTCCGATCCGGACCCGCTGCGGGTGGTCGCCCACCGGCACCGACGTCAGCTTCTGGCCGGTCGCGAAGTCGATGGCCGTGACCTGGTCGGAGCCGCTCTCCGAGACGACGCATGCCTTGCCGTCGCCGCTGACCGTCGCCCAGTAGGGCTTGGAGGCGGTGACCAGCGGGCCCTCCTGGAGCGTCGTCCGGTTCACGACGGTCGCGTAGTCGTCCATCGTGCCCGCGACGCACAGCTTGCTGCCGTCCGGGGACATCGACAGCCCGTGGTGGCGCGAGTCGTTGACGAACGAGGTGCGCTCGTCGCTGGTCGCCGCGTTCTTCGGCAGGGTCTTCGTGCGGGTGATGCGGTCGGTGGCGAGGTCGTACTCGAAGAAGCCGTTGAAGAACGACACCTGGAAGTACAGCTTCGACTCGTCCGGCGAGAACACCGCCGGGCGGACCGCGTCCGAGTAGTCGTCCAGGCCGAGCGCGTCCAGCTTCGGGCGCATGTCGATGACCTTGACCTGCTGGTACGTGGTCGCGTCGACGACCGTGATGCGCCGGTCGCCCTTCGTCCAGTCCAGCCAGGGCGCGTCGAGGTTCGTGTTCACGTCCCCGATCGACATGTTGTAGATGTACTTGCCGTCCTTGGTGAAGATGTTCTCGTGCGGCTTGTCGCCGGTCGAGAACTTGCCCAGCTCGCTGCCGGTCCTGATGTCGAGGACGTGCACGGTGTTGGAGATCGAGGCGGAGACCGCGACGCGGGTGCCGTCGGGGGAGACCGCCATGTGGTCGGAGCGGTAACCCGACACCGGGAAGCGCCAGTTGATGGCTCCGGTGGCCAGGTTGATGGAGACGACGTCGGCGAAGCTCGGGCGGGAGACGACCACCGACGCGCCGTCCGGCGTGGTGTACATGTCGTCCACGAACTGGTCGTGGCCCTCGCCCACGCCGTTGCGGATCGCCGTGAAGTAGATCCACTTGATGGGGTTCGCCTGGATCTCGGCCATCCGCTGGTCCTTGTCCGGGATGACGTTGATCCGGCCGATCTTCGCGAAGTCGCCGGTCGACTTGATGACGTCGGCGGTGCCGTCCCAGTTGTTGCCGACGAACAGCACCTCGCGCAGGGCCGCCGCGTCCGGGGCGGCGTGCGCGGAGGCCACGGGGGCGGCGAGGGTCAGGGTGAGGGCGGCGGCCAGGGTGCACAGGTGCCTGGATCTCACAGCAGGCATGGGGGGTGTCCCCTCCTTCGAAGGCGGTGACGGGGGCGTAAGCGGCTCGGCCGGATCTGAAGACGTGCGATTCCAGATCTGACTTACTGGAAAGTAAGGAGGGGGTGGGCTTCGCCACAAGACTCCGGACACGACAAAATTGATCGCGGGAACGAACGAGGAGGGTCATTGGCGGGCAGGCTGAAAGGGCCGACCGGCCGGTACGGCGGGAAGAGCGCGGCAGAACGGCAGGCCGAGAGGCGTCGGCGGTTCCTCGACGCCGGGCTGGAGCTGTTCGGCGGTTCGCCCGGGTACCGGGGCACCACCGTCGCCGCGCTCAGTGAAGCCGCGGGGCTCTCCACCCGTCAGTTCTACGAGGAGTTCCGCACGCTGGAGGACGTCCTCGCCGAACTCCATCTCCAGGTCAACAGCTGGGCCGAGGACGCGGTCCGCGCCGCCTTCGCCACCGCCGACGCCCTGCCCCTCGTCGAGCGCGTCACCGCGATCTTCCGCGCCTACGCGCGCAACGTCACCGCCGATCCCCGCCGGATCCGGATCACCTTCGTCGAGATCGTCGGCGTCAGCCATCGCCTCGAAGCCCAGCGCCTCGCCCGGCGCGCCCGCTGGATCGACCTCATCGTGTCCGAGGCGACGGCCGCGGCGGTGCGTGGTGAGGCCGTCGATCGTGACTATCGCCTGCCGGCGACGGCCTTCATCGGCAGCGTGAACGGGTTGCTGCACGACTGGAGCGCGGGGTGGGTGGAGGCGGGGTTGGACGAGGTGGTGGACGAACTGGTCCGGCAGTTGCTGGGGATTTTGCGGCCGGTGGGGGAGTGGCCTGTGCGGGAGGGGTAAGGGGGTGGGGGGGATCGGGAGTTTGCCGGGTGCGGGTGCGTCGTGGCTTGTCGCGCAGTTCCCCGCGCCCCTGAGGTGGGTGGGGGTGAGGGTGGGGTGTCGGGTGCTGGATTGTTTGTTCGGTCTGAGGGCTTCGGTTCGACGGTTCAGCTCAGGCCGTTCACCGCTTCCAGTACCTTCGCCAGGCCATCCTCCGCGCGGACCTGTGTGCCCAACTTCCTTGCCCGTTCGGTGAATTCGGGCTCGGTGGTGGCTCGGGTCAGTGCCGCTGCCAGGCGTTCCGCTGTCAGTTTGCGCAGGGTCAGGGACTGGGGGGCCACGCCCAGGGAGACCAGGCGGGCGGCCCAGAAGCCCTCGTCGAACTGGATCGGGACCGGGACCGAGGGGACCCCCGCACGGATGCCGGCGGCCGTCGTGCCCGCGCCGCAGTGGTGGACGACGGCGGCCATGCGCGGGAAGAGGAGCGAGTGCGGGACGTCGTCGATCGTCAGGATGTCGTCCGCCTCGGCGGACAGGCCGGCCCAGCCGCGTTGGACGATGCCGCGCAGGCCCGCGAGGCGCAGGGCACGGATGATCTCGGCGCTCAGTGCGGCGGGGTCGGGGACGGTCGCGCTGCCGAGGCCGATGAAGACGGGAGGCGGCCCGGCCTCGAGGAACCGGCGTAGCTCGTCGGGGAGTTCGCCGGCCGTGTCGTAGGGCCACCAGTAGCCCGTGACGTCGAGACCGGGCCGCCAGTCGCTGGGGCGGGGGACGACCAGGGGGCTGAAGCCGTGCAGCAGCGGACGCTGAGGGCGGCGCCGGCGGCGGGGCGGCCGGGGGACGCCCAACTGGGCGCGGACGGCGGGCAGCGCGGGCGCGAAGACGTGGTCCACGGAACGGTCGACGACATGGCCGGCGAGCAGATTGAGATGAGGTCCGAGGGAACCGCCGCCCAGCATCGGAGGCGCGAAGTGCCGTGTGGCGGCGAGGGGTTGGAGCGGCAGATCCAGCGCGGGCAGATCGAGCGCGTCCGCGACGACATGGCCCAGCGGCGACAGCGACGCCGACAACAGCAACGCGTCACTCTCCCGCGCCGCCGCGACGACATCGTCCGCCATCTCCCCCACCAGCGACCGCGCAAGCCGCACCACCCGGGCAAGCTTCCCCAGACCACTGCTACTGCGATGCAACCCCCGCCCCCGCGACGACTCCAACTCCGCACGCGGATCCACCGGCAACGGATGAAACGCCACCCCGGACCCGGCAACCAGAGCCTCGAAACGGCCATGGGTCACCAGAGTGACCTCATGCCCGTCCCGCACCAACGCGTGACCAACCCCCGTGAAGGGAGCGACATCACCCCGAGAACCCGCCGTCATGATCGCGACTCGCACGCCGCACAGTATGCCGCCGAACCCCACCGATCGGGAGGGAGTACGGGTGCGTTCCGCTGGTCGAGCCTTCCCGGGCCTGGAACACGGGCCCGTCGGCCCACACCGTCGGCCCGGATGTCGACTCCGGCGCCGACATCGTCGTCGTGCCCCGGCACCCCGCCGTCCGGGAGCCGTGGTTGCGGGCGGTCTATGAGCGGGGTTGGTGAGGGCTCAGTGCTGCGGCTCCTCGTCCCATGCCTGGACCATGGTTTGCCGGACGATCTTGCCGTCGCGCAGTGATATCGCGGACTCGGCGAGGACGCGTGTGCCGTCGGGGTAGCGGCAGGACTCGGTGTAGGCGAGTTCGTCGCCCTGGAGGACACAGTGTTCGAGGGTGTGGGTCATGTCGCGGCTGTAGACGTCGGCCAGCATGCGGGCGATCTCGGGGCGGCCGTGGAGGACGAGGGGGTGGCTGGGCTGGGTGTTGCGGTCGATGACGCGGATCTCGGCGTCGTCGGCGTACAGGGAGAGCAGCGTGTCGGCGGAGGTCGACTCCTCGATGCCCCGGCGCAGTGTCTCGGTGTCGAAGGTGGTGCCCATGGTGATGACCTCCTGAGGAGGGCCACGGGCCGAGACGGGGACGGCCGTAGGGCCCCCACTGCTACGAGCGTCCTCCGCGACGGCGGCACCGGCAAGCGCTCAGCCTGTCGGGTGAGCGCCGGTCACGACCCGTTACCGGCCGGGTGCCCGGCGCGTTGCTGAGGGCATGATCTCCACTCGACGCATGCTTGCCGCCGCCGCTCTCGCCGCCGGTGTCGCCGGCCTCGCCGCCCCGACGGCGAGCGCCACGGACGCCCTCCCGGACGACGGCAAGCTCAACCCGATCGCCATGCTCGACGACCTCGCCGTCAGCGACATCCCCGCCGAGCACCGTGACCAGATGCCGCGCGTGTCCAGCCAGGTCAGCGAGGTGAAGAAGCTCGGCGGGATCCCGAACGAGCTGGGCCAACTGCACCAGCTCACCGACCTCGCCGCCCCCGTCACGGGCCTGCTCCCGGCCATCGAGGGCTGACCCCGCGATCGAGGGCTGAGCAGACCCCGCAACGGCACCAGGGCCGCCCCACGATGAGGGCGGCCCTGTCGCGTGCTCAGCGCAGGAACGTGCTCAGCGCAGGAAGTGGAACCCCGGCCGGGGATGCATCAGGAACTCGTGGTGCGAGATGTTCCACGCGTACGCCCCCGCCATCGAGAACGCCACCCGGTCCCCGGCCCGCAGCCCGCCCGCCGGGACATGCCGGGCCAGCAGATCCTTCGGCGTGCACAACTGCCCCGCCAGCGTGACCAGTTCACCTTGGGCGACCGCACGGGGCCACGGATGCGGCCATTCCTCGACCGGCAGCACCGAACACGGCTGATCGTGTCCCTTCGTCGCCGGCGTCCGCAGATGATGCGTACCGCCGCGCACGACCGCGAAGTCCTCCCCGTGACTGCGCTTCACGTCGAGCACGTCGGTGACGTACCACCCGCAGTACGCGGTGAGCGCCCGCCCCGGCTCGATACGGAGCGTCAACTCCGGGTGCGCGTCGGTGATCTCGGCCAGCCCCGCCCCGTACGCCGCCCAGTCGAACCGCCGCGCGGGATCCTGGTAGTCGACGGCCATCCCGCCCCCCACGTTCACCTCGGCCAGCGGCACCCCGAGCCCGGTGGCCCAGCCGACGACGGCCCCGGCGACCGCGACCTGCGCGGCGGAGTCGAGCCCGCTCGCCAAGTGCGCGTGCACACCCACGAGTTCGATCCCCCCGTACGCCCCCGAGGCCAGCTCGCGGGCGACCCGCGCCGCCTGCGAGGGGTCCATCCCGAACGGCGTGGGCCGCCCGCCCATCGCGAGCTGACTGCCCGTCAGTGATCCGTCGGGAACAGCGAGGTTGACCCGGATCAGCACCGACACCCGCCGCCCCCGCGCGAGGTGGGCCAGCATCACCAGCTCGGTCTCGCTCTCGACGTGGAACCGCTCGACCCCCGCCTCCAGCGCGGCGGCGACCTCGTCGGGCGTCTTCCCCGGCCCCCCGAACGCCAGCGCCCGACCGGGCACCGCCCGCGCGACATGGGCGAGTTCACCCCCGGACGACACCTCGTACCCGTCGACGTACGGCCCCAGCGCCGCCAGGATCTCCGCCTCCGGGTTCGCCTTGGCCGCGTAGTACACCTCGACCCGCTCGGGCAACGCGGCCCGCACGGCGCCGGCATGCTCCCGCAACGCCGCCAAGTCGTACACGTACGCCGGGAGTTCACCGGCGGAAAGGGACAGCGTGTACGCGTGCACCCGGTTCACCGCGCCACACTCCCCGCGAGGATCGACTCCGCGAGCGGCGAGGCGAGCCGCACGTACCCCGCCTCACGGTCGGCCTTGCGCTCCCACCGCGTGAGCAGGTTGGCCTTGGCCGGCAGCGGCACCCCGGCGAGGAGCGCGGCCAGCCTCGGCGGGCAGCCCTCCCGCGCGGCGTACCGCTCGACCGCCTCCCGCACGGTCGCCCACAAGTCGCCCTCCAGGGACGGGTGGAGGTCGGCGAGCGCCGCGAGCAGTTCGGCGACGTGGTTGACGAACAGGCAGTACACGACCCGGTCCCAGCCGCGCAGCGCGTCGTACGTCATCGGCCCCGCCACGTCGGAGGGGAGCCCGGCGAGGGTGTCGGCGTGGTGCTCGGGCAGCAGCTTGGTCCCCTCCAGGTCACGGAACAGCACCTGCGCCGGCATCCCGGCGGCGTCGACACAGACCAGGACGTTCTGGAGGTGCGGTTCCAGGACGAGCCCGTGGTGGAAGTACGCGGCGAGCACGGGCGGGAGCAGCAGCTCCAGGTAGGCCGCCCACCAGTCGAGCGCCGTCTCGGGGGAGCCGTCCGGCAGCAGCCGCCCGATCTGCGCCCCGCTGACCGGGAACTCGTCGGCGACGGCCGCCGCGAGCAGCGCCGTCGCCCCGGGAACGAGCCGCCTGGGCAGCCCCTCACGGACGATCACCCCGAACCCCTCAAGCAGCTCCCGGTCGGGCACGCCGTTCGGGCCGGGCAACGCGAGGGAACGGTAGGCCGGTTCACGCAGCACCGCCGCCCCGGGGAAGCGCTCCGCGAGGTCGTCGAGCGCGGGCGCCAGCAGCCGCGTCAGCGCCACGGCCCCGGTCAGCTCGTAACTGCTGTTCTTGCGCAGGCAGTTGGTGATCCGCACGTTCAGGCTGAACTTGAGGAACGTCCGGCCGTCGTACAGGGTCCGCACGGACGCCGTCGCCGCGAACTCCCGCCCGCCGGTCCCGAGGTCCAGCACGTCACCGCGCTCCAACGCGGCCCGCAGCAAGGGATGTTCACGCAGGTGCTCGTACTGCCAGGGGTGCACCGGCAGCAGCCGGTACCCCTCCGGCACCTCACGCAGCGCGTCCAACTCCTCGTCCGCCCACGCCTCGGCGCTCTCCCCGGCCGTCAACTCCGGCCGCACGGCGAGATACCGCAACGGGAACACCGCCCCCGCCTCCGGCGCGAACGCCGCCCAGTCGTGAGCATCCCCGGTGCGCGCCTTCGGCGTGGGATGGAACCGGTGCCCGAACAGCAACGCCTGCTCGGACGCGAGATAGGGATCCCCAACGTCCGTACCGCGTACGGACGTCAGCGCCGCCTCCACCGCGTCATGACTGGACGCGACCTGCGCGAGGAACTCCTCGTTGCGCACCCCCGTCCGCAACGACAGCTCGTCCTGGGTGAGTTCGGCGAGCCGGCGCCAGCCGATCTCCGTCCACCCGTCGCGCCGCCGCTCGGTGACGGGCCCGGCGAACCGGTGGGCGCCGAACAGGGACGTGCGGCGCAGCGCGACCCGCAGGAGGGCCCCGCAGCGCGGCAGGCGCAGCAGCAGGTGGCCGTCGGCGACGACGCTCTGGTGCTCGGGCCCGGAGACCTCGCGCAGCAGGCAGTTGAGGAGGGTGTGGGCCACGGCCCCGTCGGCGCTGGGAAGCCCCGTGTCGGCGGTAGGAAGCCCCGTGGTGGCGGAGTCTGCGAGGGAGTGCATCAACGGCTCCAGCGAGTACGCGGTGCGAGGAAGAGGGTCGCGAGGGCGGTGACGGCAGCGGCGGCGCCGCCGGTCAGCACAGGGGCCGCCGGCCCGAACCGGGCGCTGCCCGCGGCGGCGGCGATACCGGCGGCGACCGCGCCGGCCTTCGAGAAGAACTCCAGTGACCCGAACATCCCGCCGGGCGCCCGGCCCCGCGCGCAGTCGGCGGCCAGCACGGACAGGCAGACGAGCCCCAGCGTGAGCCCGCCGCCCAGCACGAGCCGCACGAGGACCAGCGAGGTCAGCGACCCCGCCACCCCGTGCCCGGCCAGGCCCAGCGCGATCAGGACGAACCCCAGAGCGAGCCCGGCCAGCGGTCGGTCCTTGAACGCCGAGTGCACCGGCAACGCCGCCACCAGATAACAGAGATGAGGCAGCGCGAACAGCACCCCGGACAGCGCCGAGGACGTCCCCGGCACCCGCTCGTCGACCAGCGAGATCAGATAGGGGAAGGAGATGACGGTGGAGAACACGAACGCGCACTCCAGCGCGTACAGCACCGGCAGCGGCACGACCGGCGTGTGCGCGACGGCCGACTCCGCCTCCTTGACGGCCTGTCGGCCCCGTTCCGGCTCCGGCAGCAGCGCGAGCAGCACCGCCGCCGTCAGCGGCAGGACGGCGAGCAGGGCGTACTGCCGGTGCGGCGAGATCCAGCCCGACAGCGAGCCGACCACGATCGGCGCCGCGACCAGCGCCGCTCGCGCGCTGCCCTGCATCAGCGTGAGCGCCCGCGACAGCGCGGGCCCCTCAAGGGCCGCGCCCAGATAGCCGTTCGACGCGGCGAACGTCCCGCCGAGGATGCCCTGGAGGACCAGCGCCAGCGTGAACGTCAGCAGCGAGTCCGCCCACCCCGCCAGCAGGAACGACAGCGTGAGCCCCAACTGGGCGCGCAGCAGCAGCCGTTTGCGCCCGAACCGGTCGGCGAGCCGCCCCCACAGCGGGGCACCCAGCGCCCCGAACACGGTCGGCACGACATACAGCACCCCCGCCCAGCGCGCCTCACGGTCCCCCAACTCCGGCAGGATCTCGGTGAGATACGGAGGCAGCCCCAGCGCCGCGAACGACGCGACGAAGTAGCAGCCCGCCACCGCGAACACCTGCGGGCGCCCGAACGCGGCGCTCATGAGCCCGCCCGCAGAAGGTAGTTGGGCCCGTCGGTGTAGTGCTTGTTCACGTCGGCCGCCCCGGACCGCTCCTTGGACAGCAGCGTCCCGGCCGACACCATCGCCTTCACCGGCAGCCGGGTCGCCTCCAGCACCCGCTTGCGCAGGACAGCGCCCGCGTCCCCGCCCAGCCGCTCGACGGCCTCCGTGAGCCGGTCCCGGACCAGGTCCAGCAGCGCGGGGTCACCGAGCCCGAACGCGTAGGCGCCCGCGCAGAGGTGGAGCGTGATGGTCGTGAAGACGTCGGCGACCGGGCCGTCGTCCGTGGTGAACGTCCGGGGATCGTCGAACTCCGGGACGTATCCGAGGCGTTCGGTGTTGACGCGCGGCCCGTCGTCGTCCTTGAACAGCAGCTTCATCGTGCCGGGTGCGAGGACGACCGAGACGTTCTGCTGGTGCGACTCCAGGGCGACGCCGTACCCGAAGAGGGTGGTCTGCCAGTCGAGGAGCAGCGTGAACAGGGCTTCGAAGAAGGCGAGTCGATCGCCGCCGAAGTACCGGTCCGCGAGGTGGTCGACGACCGGACGCCCGCTCGGGGCCTCCGCCAGCAGCGCGGCCAGCGGCACGGCCGTCTCGCTCGGCAGCCGCCGGCACAGCACGGCGAGGAGTTCGTGCCCGGCGTGCGCGTACGTCGTCTCGTCGGCGTGCAGCACACGCTCCCGGAACCGGGGTTCGCGCTCAAGGACCGCCTCCACCAGCCGCTGCCCCGCCACCCCGTCCACCAGCGTGCCCGGCTTGATCGAGCGCTTGTTGCGCAGGCCCAACGTCGAGGTGGCCAGGGGGAGTTTGAGGTGCAGGGAAGGATCGCCGACGACGGCGACCGTGCGCATGGAGAGGGTGGGGACGACGTCCAGGTACGGGACGTCCGAGACGACCACGTCCAGCGCGCGGACAGCGTCGACCGTCAACGGGTGCACGGGGAACGGGACATGAGTGTCCGTCAGCTGGGGCAGGCCCAGCGTGTCGAGGGTCGGCCACACCTCGGGCAGGGTGCCGCTGAAGGTGACCGTCTCCCGGGGGACCGCGACCCAGCGCAGGGTGAACCGAGGGTGGAACTCGGGTGCGTACAGCCGCAGTTGCGCGGGGGTGAGGCCCGCCCGGCCGCGTGCCGTCGGATACACCGGGTGATCCAGGCGGGCGGCGAGGGTGTCGAGGGCGAGCGTGGGCCAGTCGGCGGGGTCGTCGCCGTACCGCGCGGCGAGCGCGCCCAGCACGTCCGAACGCGTCTCGTCGTGCAGCCGTACGGTCTCCGCCGTCTGCCGGCATTCCTCCGCGAACGCGTCGAAGCCCGCCCGGTCCTCGGGCTCGGCGAGGTCGCGCAGGGCGGCGAGGACGGCGTCGAAGGAGGTCAACTCGGCGCCGTCGCGCACCAGAAGGGGCAGCCGGGCGGTGTGGTCGCCCTGGAACCCGTCGGGCCGGACCGGCAGCAGCAGCCCGCCCCGGCTGATCCACGGCCCGTCGGGACGCTCGACCAGGGTGCCCCGCGACCGCAGCCCCACGACGTCCTCGCGCAGCAGCGCGCCGAGGACCCGCAGCATCAACGCGGCGCTCACGGCTGGATCTCCCAGCGCCGCTCGGCCAGGAACGCGGCGGCGGCCTTGTCCACGGTCTCCTGGTCGGTCCCGGTCGCGCGCAGCACTCCCAGGTAGTCCCGGTTCGTCCGGTACAGGGGGTGCGTCGAGCCGGTCTCGCGCAGCGGACGGTACGTCAGGCGCACGCCGTCCACGTCGAGGTCGGTCGCGGGCGGGGCCGACACGAGGGTGCCCGCGCGGTCGGCGCACGGGTAGTCGAGCCGGGCGGCACCGTCGCGCCGGGCGCCGAGGTCGGCGGGGAGAGCCTGACCCAGGTGGACCTGGAGGACGTGCTCGAAGAGCGGGATGTCCAGCAGGCGGGCCAGCAGCAGGTCGCACTGGTCGCCGATCGCCCGGTAGTTGACCTCGATGATCCGCGCGCGGCCCTCGTGCACCACGAACTCGGTGTGGCAGATCCCGAACCCGACCCCCAACGCGTCGAGCTGCGCGAGGACTTGCCCGACCACCGGCGCCGGATGCTCCGGAACGAACGTCATCCGCTCCTCGATGAACACCGGCGGCGCCGACACCTCGGTGTGGAACCCGCCCAGCACATGCCGGACGTGCCCGTCCCCCAGCGTCTCCAACGTGTACAGCTCGCCCGGCAGGTACTCCTCGACGACCAGCACGCTCCCCGGCCGCCGCGCGAAGATCTCCCCGGCCCGCGCCACCAACTCCTCGGGCCCGCCCACGAGAACGACGTCCTCACTGGCGACCCCTTCCCGGGGCTTCAGGACACAGGGGTACGGCGCGTCGAGCGCGACGGGCGCGCTGATCTCGACGGACCAGACATCCCCCAGCCACCGCCGCATCTCCGCCTTGTCCTTGCACCGCAACGCGGCCCGCCAGTCCTTCCCGGGAAGCCCGAAGTAGTCGGCGGCGAGGGCGGCTTGGACCTGAAGATGATCGCTGTTGGTGAAGATCCCGTCCGGCCGGTGATGCCCGGAGACCGCCGAGACAACAGCCCGGAAGTCCCGCACATCACAGGCGAGCACATCCAACCCGGGATAAGACTCAGGCTGATCGGTGAGCACAGTCACCTCAAGCCCGAGCCGAGCAGCAGCGGGCAGAAATCCATCGGCGACGGAATCAGTGGGGTTGAGGGCAAGAAGGTAGAGACGCACAGGTGAGGGGCTTCCGCTCAAAAGTTGGGGGGGAGACGAGGTTTTTAGGGGCGCGGGGCTGTGCCGATATGCGGCTCCGCCGCGTGGGCGCGACCAGCCACAACGGACCCGCAGCCGCCCCACACCCCGCAAAACCACCCGCTACTGCGCAGCCGGCAGCGCAACCCCCGTCGCCTTGGCGACGTCCTTCAGCATCTGCTCCGCCGCCTGAACCCCGATCCCGGACATCCACGTCTCATCCGGAACGTTGAACACCTTCCCCGCCTTCACGGCAGGCAGGGACTTCCACACGGGGTTGGACGTGACCTGCTTCTCCTGCGTCTTGTCCGGCGTGTCCGCGGTCGTCACGAAGATCAGATCCGCGTCGGCCTGATCGATCTGCTCGGGGCTGACGTCCTTCATCGTCACCGTCGGGTCCGTGGACACCTGGGAGGACGGCCGGGCGAACCCGATGTCGTTGAGCACGACCCCGCTGTAGGAGTTGGACTGGTAGAGCCGCGTGGGCCCGGCGATGAACCGCACGACGGAGACGACGGGCATCTTCCCGCCGTCCTTCTTCTTGATCTCCGCGCCGAGCGCGGCGGCCTGCGTCTCGTACTTCTTCAGCGCGGCGGCGGCCTCGGCCTCGCGGCCCAGCGCCTGCGCGTGCACCGCGAGGTTCTGCTTCCAGACCCCGCCGGTGGTGGCGGTGAACACGGTCGGCGCGATGGCGCTGAGCTTGTCGTAGACCTTCTCGTGCCGGACCTTGGAGGACAGGATCAGGTCGGGCTTGAGCGCGGCGATCTTCTCCAGGTTCGGTTCGAGGAGCGGACCGACGTCCTGGGTGCCGCCCAGCTCGCCCTTGAGGTAGGTCGGGAAGCCGCCCTCGGTCTTGAAGTGCGGCGGCACGGCGCCGACGGGGTCGAGGCCGAGCAGCGTCACGTCGTCCAGCTCACCGGTGTCGAGGACGACGACCCGCTTGGGCTTCGAGGGGATCTTGACGTCCCCCATGGCCGTCTTCACGGTTCTGGGGAAGCCGGCGGAGGCACCGGGCGACGCATCGGACGCGGCCTTGGACGAATCGTTTCCGCTGTCGCTGCTGCCGCACCCGGTGAGGACGAGGGCGCCGAGCACGACAGCGACGGGAACGGCCTTCAGCTGACCGATTTTGGGCAGGGTGGAGCGCATGGCGAACATGGAGGGTTGGTCTTTCTCTCGGTGGGACGGGTCAGTCGCGCGACGCGGCGGAGTGCCGCACCGCACTGCTCTTGGGGATGACCAGCGGGGTGCCGGTCTCCGGATCGGGGACGATCCGGCAGTCGACGTCGAACACGGACTTCACGAGTTCCGCGTCGAGCACGTCGCCGGGCGGCCCGGCGGCGGCGAGGCGGCCGTCCTTGAGGACGACCATGTGATCGGCGTACCGGGCGGCCTGCCCGAGGTCGTGCAGGACCATGACGACGGTCCGCCCGGCCTCGGCGTGCAGCGAGGCCACGAGGTCGAGGACGTCGAGCTGGTGGCGCAGGTCGAGGAACGTCGTCGGCTCGTCGAGCAGCAGCAGCTCGGTGTCCTGGGCCAGCGCCAGCGCGATCCAGGCGCGTTGGCGCTGCCCGCCGGAGAGCTGGTCGACGGGCTGGTCGCGCAGCGCGGCCGTGCCCGTGCGGGCCAGCGCCTCCTCGACGGCGGCCTGGTCGGCGGCGGACCACGGGCTCAGCAGCCGCTGGTGCGGGTAGCGCCCGAGCCGGACCAGCGCCTCGACGGTGATCGCCTCGGGCGTCACCGGCTGCTGCGGCAGCAGCCCCATGCGCCGGGCCAGCGTCCGCGCGTCCATGCGGTGGATGTCGGCGCCGTCGAGGGTGACGGTCCCGGCGGCCGGGGTGAGGAGCCGGCTCAGCCCGCGCAGCAGGGTCGACTTGCCGCACGCGTTGGGCCCGACGATCGCCGTGACCGCCCCGCCGGGCAGCGTGAGGTCGAGGCCGTCGACGACGGTCCGCTCGCCGTAGCGCAGCCCGAGTCCCTGGGTGGTGAGCTGGTTGGTCATCAGGTGTTCCTCTTCACGTTCACGGGCGAGGACTGCCGCAGCATCAGCACGAGCAGCCAGGGCGCCCCCAGGGTCGCGGTCACGGCGCCGACGGGCAGCCCCTCGACCGGCAGGAGGTGCTGGACGACGAGGTCGGAGGCGAGCAGCAGCACCGCCCCGGTCAGCGCGGCCAGCGCGAGCGTCACGGCGGTCGGCGGCCCCGTCAGGAACCGCACGATGTGCGGCACGGCGAGCGCCACGAAGGTGACGGGCCCGGCGAGCGCGGCGGCGAGCGAGGCCAGCACGACGGCCAGGACGAGGAGTTGCAGGCGCGCCCGGGATGTGTTCAGCCCGAGGGCGCCCGCCGAGTCGTCCCCGAGGTCGAGGACCGCGAGCCGCCGGTTCATCACCAGCGCCACGCCCAGCGCGACGACCATCGCCGACGCCCCGCCCCACACCTCGGTCCAGGTCCGCCCGTACACCGATCCGGTCGTCCACTGGAGCGCGGACCCGGCGAGTTCCGCCGGGAAGCGGACGATCATCAGGTTGACGCCGGCCGCGAGCGCCGCCTGCACGGCGAGGCCGGTGAGGACGAGGCGGGTGACGGCGAGTCCGGAGCCCCAGTTGAAGACGCCGAGCAGCAGCGCGGCGAGGAGGCCGCCGCCGAGCGCGCCGAGCGGGATGAGGGTCTGGGCGGCGCCGGTCGCCAGCAGCGCCACCGCGCCGAGGGACGCGCCGCCGGTGACGCCCATGACGTCCGGCGAGGCGAGCGGGTTGCGGAACAGGCGTTGCAGCACGCACCCGGCGGCGCCGAGCCCGGCTCCGGCGACGATCGCCGCGAACGCGCGGGGCGCCCGGAACTCCTGGACGACCAGGACGTCCCCGGGGTCCCCGAGCCCGACCAGCGCGCGCAGGGCGGTGCCGGCGGGGATGGCCATCGTGCCGGTGGTCAGGGAGAACGTCAGCAGGGCGACCAGCAGGGCCAGTCCGGTGCCCGCGAGGACCAGGACGCGCCGGCGCCGGCGGACTTGGGGTGGAACCTTGACGGCGAGCGTGCTCATCGGGCCGCCTTCCGCGCGAGCAGGGCCAGCAGGGGCGCGCCCAGGAAGGCCGTCACGATGCCGACCTCCAGTTCGGAGGGGCGGATCACCAGGCGGCCCAGGACGTCGGCGGTGAGCAGCAGCACCGGCCCCGCGATCAGGCAACCGGGCACCAGCAGCCGGTGATCGCCGCCCAGCAGCGGCCGCACGAGGTGTGGCGCGGCCAGTCCGATGAACGCGACCGGTCCCGCGACGGCGACCGAGGACCCGGCGAGCAGGACGACCGCGATGCCGCCCGCGAGCCGTACCCGGCCGACCGGCACGCCCAGCGCGGCCGCCGCGTCGTCGCCCAGCGCGAGGGTGTTGAGCGCGGGGGAGACGGCCAGGGCGAGCAGGAGACCGAGGATCAGCGTCGGCAGCACCTGCCACAGCGCGGACAGCGGGCGTTCGGCGAGCGACCCGGCGAGCCAGAAGCGGGCCTCGTCCAGGGTGCGCTGGTTGAGGAGCATCACGGCGGACGTCCAGGAGAGCAGGACCATCCGCAGGACGGTTCCGCCGAGCGCCAGGTGGAGGGGGTTGATGTCGCCGGAGCGCCGGGCCAGCGCCTGGGCGAACAGGGCGGCGCCGGCCGCGCCCGCGAAGGCGAACCAGACGTACTGCACCGGGGTGTCGAGCCCCAGCGCGTAGATCGCGACGACGACCGCGAGGCCCGCTCCCGCGTCGATGCCGAGGGTGGTCGGCGAGGCGATCGGGTTGCGGGTGATCCCCTGCGCGACGGCACCGGCGACGCCGAGCGCGGCGCCGACGAACAGGCCGATGACCGTGCGCGGCAGGCGCAGGCCGGTCACGACGAGGGCGTCACGGCCGTGCGCGTCGCCGAACAGCGCGCCGGTCACGGTCGACAGGGGCACCGAGCGCGCGCCGAGCGCGAGGCTCAGCGCCGCGCACAGCACCAACGCGCCGATGCCCAGGGCGAACAGGGAGATGTGCCGGAAGGCACGGGAGGACACACCTGTGGGTGGTGTGTCCCGAAGGGTCGCAGTCACGAGGGGTGAGCTTAGGTTAGGCTTCCTTTAGTTTTCAACCGCCTGTGAAATCGCTGTGCTCGCTCTTGCGATCTTCACACCTTACGTCGCGGTTGGGAACACCCCCGGACCGGAAACCTCTCAGTGTGGAGCGCCACATGCCCGTCACCGACGTCCTGCGCCGGCTCACCGGTCTCTGCGACGTCCTCGACGTCCAGGTCACCGACGGCGAGTTGACCGGCGTCGATGTCCTCGCCGACCCCGGCGCCCTCGTCGACGCCGAGGCCGCCCGCATCGAGGACCGGTACGGCGTCCGCGTCCCCCGGCACGTCGCCGCCTCCCGCGCCCTGCACGACTACGCCTGGTCGGCCGCCCTCCTCATCACCGGCCCCTGGTTCCTCGGGCACCGCGTCCCCCTCGTGCGCCCCGGCGACCTGCGCGCCGACCTCGCCGGCGCCTCCTACCTCGTCCGCCCCACCGGCCGCGACCTCGACGACCCCGACCCGCGCGCCGCCGTCGCCGCCCACATGGCACCCGTCCTGGCGGCGTTCGCCCCGCTGACCAGGCGGGGTTCGCGCGCGCTCTGGGGCATGGTCGGCGACGACCTCGTCTCCGGACTCTGGTACCTGGGCCGGGTGCTCGGCCGCGAGGACGACGGCATCCGCGCCGCGAGCGAGCTGTTGCCGGGCCCGGTGGCCCCCTATCCGGCGGGCGCCGGGTTCCGCAACCTCGTTGCGCCGGACGGCAGTTGCCATCCGACGCGGACGCGCGCCGGGTGCTGCATGTTCTACGCGATCCGCCCGGCGGAGGCGTGCGGGACGTGCCCGCGCACCTCCGACGCCGAACGCCTGCGCAGACTGGGCTAGTTGACTGGTTGCTCCGGCGAATCATCCGCCGCCAGGAACTGCGTCGCCGCCAGCTCCGCGTACAGCGGGTCCGCGCCCACGAGTTCACGGTGCGTACCCACGGCGCGGACCCGGCCCGCCTCCATGACGACGATCCGGTCGGCCATGGTGACCGTCGACAGGCGGTGCGCGACGACGAGGACGGTCGTCGAGCGGGCCACATCGGCGACGGTGTCCCGCAGCGCCGCCTCGTTCACCGCGTCCAGTTGCGAGGTCGCCTCGTCGAGCATCAGCAGCCGGGGCCGGCGCAACAACGCCCGTGCGATCGCCACACGTTGGCGTTCACCGCCGGAGAGCTTCGTCCCCCGGTGCCCCACCAACGTCTCCAGCCCCTGCGGCAGTCGAGCCACCAGACCGTCCAACCGGGTCGTCTTCACCACCCGTCGCACGGCGTCGTCGTCCGCGTCCGGGTTGCCCAGCAGCAGGTTGTCCAGCAGGGACCCCGACAGCACCGGCGCGTCCTGCTCCACGTACCCGATGGCGGACCGCAGTTCGGGCAGATCCCAGTCGGCGAGCGGACGCACGTCCAGGGTGACGACGCCCTCCTCGGGGTCGTAGAACCGCTCGATCAGCGAGAACACGGTCGTCTTGCCCGCGCCCGAGGGGCCGACGAACGCCGTCATGCCGCGCGCCGGCACCGTGAACGTCACCCCGTGGTGGACGAACGGCAGGTCGGCGGCGTACCGGAAACGGACGTCCGTGAAGGCGACCGAGGCCGGTTCGGCGTCGGCGCCGGGCAGCGGGGCCGGGCGGGAGGTGGGCTCGGCGGGCAGGGACAGGGCCTCCTGAATGCGCGTCAGGGCCGCCGAACCCGTCTGGTACTGGGCGATCGCGCCCACCAACTGCTGGATGGGCGACATGAGATAGAAGACGAACAGCAGGAACGCCACCAGCGTCCCGATGTCGATCGCGCCCGTCGCCACCCGCGCCCCGCCCACCGCGAGGACCGTGATGAACGCGACCTGGATGGCGAGCCCCGCCGTGTTCCCGGCCGCCGCCGACCACATCGCCGCCCGCACGCTCTGCCGCCACGACTCCTCGGCCGCCGAGTGCAGCGTCTTCTCCTCCCGGTGCTCCGCCCCGGACGCCTTCACCGTCCGCAGCGCGCCGAGCACCCGCTCAAGCGACGCGCCCATCACCCCGACCGCGTCCTGCGCCCGCCGGCTCGCCCGGTTGATGCGCGGCACGATCAGCCCGATGACCAGCGCCGTGAACACCACCACGCCCAGCGTCACCGCGAGCAGCACCCCGTCGACGAACCCCATCACCACGAGGGTCGCCACCAGCGTCAGCCCGCCCGTCCCGAGCCCCACCAGCGAGTCTGTCGTCACCTCCCGCAGCAGCGTCGTGTCCGAGGTGATCCGCGCCATCAGATCACCCGGCTCGGTCCGGTCCACCGCCGTGATCCGCAGCCGCAGCAGATACGACGACAACGCCTTGCGGGCGCCCAGCACCACCGACTCGGCGGTCCGCCGCAGCACGTACGAAGCCACCCCGCCCAGCACGGCGTCGAGGACCACCAGCCCCGTCATGAGCGCCAACTCCCCGCCGATCGGCCGGTCGTCGGAGAGGTCGGCTATCAACTCCCGTGCCACCAGCGGCAGTACGAGCCCCACCGCGCCGGCGAGCAGGGAGAGGAGGGCCCCGGCGAGCAGGGTCCGGCGGTGTGGCCGGACGTAGCCGAGGAGGAGCCGCCATGGGGGAGTGGTCCGGGGTGCGGGTCTGCTCAATGCGTCGGTCACACGGCCAGGCTACGGGTGGCGTGATGTCGCGCCGGGGTGATCACCAGCGCGTAGGGTCGGAGGCGGGACGGAGAGTCGCCGACGAAAGGGGCAGCCCATGGCACAGGAAGTGCGCGGAGTCATCGCGCCGGGCAAGGACGAGGCGGTACGGGTCGAGACGATCGTGATCCCCGACCCGGGACCCGGCGAGGCCGTCGTCCGGATCCAGGCGTGCGGGGTGTGCCACACCGACCTGCACTACAAGCAGGGCGGGATCAACGACGAGTTCCCGTTCCTGCTCGGGCACGAGGCGGCGGGCGTCGTGGAGTCGGTCGGCGAGGGCGTCACCGACGTCGCGCCCGGTGACTTCGTGATCCTCAACTGGCGTGCGGTGTGCGGGAGTTGCCGGGCGTGTCTGCGCGGGCGCCCGTGGTACTGCTTCGACACGCACAACGCGAAGCAGAAGATGACCCTCGCGTCGACGGGCCAGGAACTGTCCCCGGCGCTCGGGATCGGGGCGTTCGCGGAGAAGACGCTCGTCGCCGCCGGGCAGTGCACCAAGGTCGACCCGTCGGTGTCCCCGGCCGTCGCCGGGCTCCTCGGCTGCGGCGTGATGGCCGGCATCGGCGCCGCCATCAACACCGGCAACGTCGGACGCGGGGACAGCGTCGCCGTCATCGGCTGCGGCGGCGTCGGGGACGCGGCGATCGCCGGGGCGAACCTGGCCGGCGCCGCGCGGATCATCGCCGTCGACATCGACGACCGCAAGCTCGCCAAGGCCCGCGAACTCGGCGCCACGCACACCGTCAACTCCCGTGGCACGGACGCCGTCGAGGCGATCCGGGAGCTGACGGGCGGGTTCGGCGCGGACGTCGTGATCGAGGCGGTCGGCAGGCCGGAGACGTACCAGCAGGCGTTCTACGCACGGGACCTGGCCGGCACGGTCGTTCTCGTCGGCGTCCCCACGCCCGAGATGAAGCTCGAACTCCCGCTGCTGGACGTCTTCGGACGCGGCGGCTCCCTCAAGTCGTCCTGGTACGGCGACTGCCTGCCCTCACGGGACTTCCCGATGCTGATCGACCTGCACCTCCAAGGTCGCCTGCCCCTGGACGCGTTCGTCACCGAGACCATCCAACTCGACGAGGTGGAGAAGGCGTTCGAGCGGATGCATGAAGGCGACGTCCTGCGTTCGGTGGTGGTCCTCTGATGGCCGCGCGCATCGAACGCCTCGTCACCTCAGGGCAGTTCACGCTCGACGGCGGCACCTGGGACGTCGACAACAACGTCTGGATCGTCGGCGACGACCACGAGGTCATCGTCATCGACGCCGCCCACGACGCCGAGGCCATCGCCCGTGCCGTGGGCGACCGGCGGCTCGCGGCGATCGTCTGCACCCACGCCCACAACGACCACGTGAACGCGGCCCCCGCGCTCGCCGAGGCGACCGGCGCCCGGATCTGGCTGCACCCCGACGACCTGCCCCTGTGGCAGCTCACCCACCCCGGCACCGACCCCGACGAACACCTCGCCGACGGCCAGGTCATCGAGGCCGTCGGCGCGGACCTGCGCGTCATCCACACCCCGGGGCACGCGCCGGGCGCCGTCTGCCTCTACGACCCCGCGCTGGGCGCCGTCTTCACCGGCGACACCCTGTTCGCGGGCGGCCCCGGGGCCACGGGACGCTCCTACAGCCACTTTCCGACGATCATCGACTCGATCCGCGACCGCCTCCTCACGCTCCCGCCCGGGACACGGGTGCTGACCGGGCACGGGGACGAGACGACGATCGGGGCGGAGGCGCCGCAGCTCCAGGAGTGGATCGCGCGGGGCCACTGAGAAAGTCTCCGGCAAATCCGAGACCCGCCGGAAAAGGCGACAGAAGGTGTCCGGCTTCCCCGTGATCATCGACGTCATGAAGAACACGAAGCCGGACACCCCCCTGCACACCGCCCCGGACCTGCGCGGCAAGGTCGCCCTCGTCGCCGGGGCGACCCGAGGCGCGGGACGCGGCATCGCCGTCGAACTGGGCGCGGCCGGCGCCACCGTCTACGTCACCGGACGCAGCACCCGCGCCCAGCGCTCCGAGTACGACCGCCCCGAGACCATCGAGGACACCGCCGACCTCGTCACCGAGGCGGGCGGCACGGGCATCGCCGTCCCCACCGACCACCTGGACCCGGCGCAGGTGAAGACGCTCGTCGAACGCATCGACAAGGAACAGGGCCGACTGGACGTCCTCGTCAACGACATCTGGGGCGCCGAGAACCTGGTCGAGTGGGACACCCCGGTGTGGGAGCACGACCTCGACAAGGGACTGCGCGTCCTGCGGCTCGCGGTCGACACGCACGCCATCACCTCCCGCCACGCCCTGCCCCTGCTGCTGCGCCACCCCGGCGGGCTCGTCGTCGAGACGACCGACGGCACCGACGAGTACAACCGGGCGAACTACCGCGTGAACTACTACTACGACCTCGCCAAGACGGCCGTCCTGCGCATGGGCTTCGCGCTCGGCCACGAACTCGCCCCGCACGGCGCCACCGCCGTCGTCGTCACCCCGGGCTGGCTGCGCTCGGAACTCATGCTGGAGCACTACGGGGTCACCGAGGACACCTGGCGCGACGCCCTGGAGAAGGTCCCGCACTTCGCGATCTCCGAGACGCCCCGCTACGTCGGCCGCGCGGTCGCCGCCCTCGCCGCCGACCCGGACGTCGCCCGCCACAACGGGAAGTCGCTGTCCAGCGGGGGCCTGGCCCAGGTGTACGGGTTCACGGACCTGGACGGGAGCCGGCCCGACGCCTGGCGGTACATCGTGGAGGTGCAGGACGCGGGGCGGCCCGCGGACGTGACCGGCTATCGCTGAAGCGGCGCTCAACAGTCGGTCGAGATCTTTTCACTTGTCCCGACCGGGGGCCGTACGCCACCGTTGACCAGGTGCGATCCACCGAATCCCCCTGGCACGGGCGGGACTTCCGCGCCCTGTTCGCGGCCTCCGCGCTCAGCCAGTTCGCGACCAACGTCAGCTATGTCGCCGTCCCGCTGATCGCGGTCTCCGCGCTCGACGCGGGGCCGGGCCAGGCCGGCGCGCTGGCCACGCTCTCCACGGTCGCGTTCCTGCTGATCGGGCTGCCCGCCGGAGCCTGGGTGGACCGGATGCGCCAGCGCGGGGTGCTGATCTGCGCCGACCTGGCCCGCGGGTCGCTCCTCGCGTCCGTCCCGCTCGCCTGGTGGCTGGACGCGCTCACCCTCGGCCACCTCTACGCGGTCGTCCTCCTCAACGGCTGCGCGACCGTGTTCTTCGACGTCGGTTCCCAGAGCGCCCTGCCCAAGCTCGTCGGGCGGGGCGCTCTGGTGCGGGCCAACGCGGCCGTCGTCAGCCTCCAGGCCGTCGCCAACATCGCCGGGCGCGGTCTCGGCGGCGGCCTCGTCCAGCTCCTCACGGCCCCGGTGGCGATCCTCTGCGCGGCCGTCGGCCATCTGGCGTCCGCGCTGGGTCTGACGGCGGTACGGGCCACCGAACGGCCGCCCTCGGCACCGGGGTTGGGGGCCCAGATAGCGGAGGGCGTCCGCCATGTCGCCGGGGACCGGGAACTGCGTGCCCTCGCCGCCACCGCCGCGCTCTCCAACCTCGGCTCGCAGCTCGTCAACACCATGCTGCCGATCCTCTTCGTACGGGAACTCGGGCTGTCCGCCGGGGCGTTGGGCCTGTACTGGGCGGCCGGCGGGGTCGGGCTGCTGCTCGGCGCGCGCTGCGCCCCGCCGCTCGCCGCGCGGTTCGGGCACGGCCGGGTGCTCGGCCTCGCCGGCGCCGCCCTGGCCCCGGCGGCGCTGCTCGTCCCGCTGATCGGCGCGGCGCCGTGGCTGTGGGTCGCGGCCGGGGGCTGGGTGCTCGCGATGTTCAAGATCGGGGTGGACAACGTCCTCGGCGTGAGCCTGCGCCAGCACAAGACGCCGGACGCGCTGCTGGGCCGGATGAACGCCACGTTCCGCTGTCTGCTCACCGGCGCCCTCGCCGTGGGCGCCGCGCTCTCCGGGCTCCTCGGCGAACTCGTCGGCGTCCGGCCCACGCTGTGGGCGGGCGGGGCCGTGCTGGCGACGGCGTTCGTGCCGGTGCTGCTGTCGCCGCTGCGGGGCAGGTGGACGCTCGTGGCCGGGGAGGAGGCGCGCGAGCCCGCCGCCGGACGCCCTTGACCGTCACGGGACTGAGGGATTTTTCACCGTTCTGTCACAGGGCCATGTGGGGTACAACCGAGGTGTCCGCCGGAAGGTCTAGGCAGGCGAAGGGTTCAGGCAGGCGAGGGAACATCCCGAAGGAGGAGCGGTCGTGGGGGACATACGCAGACGAGCGGCGGTAGTGGCCGGTGTCACGGCACTGGTGGCGCCGCTCACCATCGCCCTGGGGGCCGGGACGGCGCAGGCGGCGAGCTGTACGATGTCGGCGGGGCCGTACCAGAAGAAGGTGGAGAAGTTCCTGGGCCGCCCCGTGGACGGCAAGCAGTCCAGCGCGGACTGCAAGGCGATCCGGGCGTTCCAGACCAAGCACGGCATCACCCCGAACATCGGCTACGCCGGGTCCGTCACCTGGGGGGTGATGGATCTCATGAACAAGCAGAAGGCCGTGGGGAAGAACCCCAACAAGGACGGCAAGTGCCCGACGAACAAGGGCCGGATCGCCTGTGTGAACCTGACGCTCCAGCTCAGCTGGATCCAGGACGGCAAGAAGCTCGTGTACGGGCCGGTCCCGGTGCGCACCGGACGCGACGGCTTCGAGACGCGTACGGGGCTCAAGAAGATCTACTGGCGCAACATCGACCACGTGTCGTCGATCTACCACGTGCCCATGCCCTACAGCCAGTTCTTCGACGGCGGCCAGGCGTTCCACTCCGTCGGCATCAGCGTGTGGAACCCGCCGGGCTCGCACGGCTGCACCAACATGACGACCAAGGACGCGAAGAAGTACTGGTCGCTGCTGAAGAACGGTGACGACGTGTTCGTCTACGGGCGCAAGCCCGGCACCTGACCGCCCTTTTTGTTCCGGGCAGTTGACGTGATCAGTAACACGGTCCGATATGCCCGGAATGAAACCTATTAACTCACGCGGCCTTCACCCCTGGCGCCGTAAGATTCACACCATGTCCATCACTGTTGAACCCCTTACCGAGCGATCGGCCGCGGAGGTCAACGAGGAGATCCGGGCCCTGTGGCTGCGGTCGGGCGGGATTCTGCGCGGTGACCAGCGCGAGGAGTACCAGCGGCTGGTGACGGAGTGGGCCGCCGTGTCCCACCAGACCGCCGGAGCGGCCTGACTCCCCGCCTCCCCTTCTTTTCCGGGCACCCACCCTCGGTGGGTGCCCTTCTCTGTCACCAGAAGGGGCTCAGCCCCACGTCGCCGAGTAGTACCGCTGGTACGCCTTGCGGTCGCGCTCCTCGCGCAGATACCGGGTCATGAGCAGCGCGCCCATGCTCGCCGCGATGACCAGCAGGCCGGGGCCGATCGTCAGCGGGTCGGTCAGCCGGCCGGCGAGCGAGGTGCCGATGCCGCCCACCGGAGCCGTCGAGCCCGGCGCCGCCGAACCCGGGGCGATCGCCGCCTGTGTCGGAGTCGAGCTGGGCGCCGGCTGGTTCTGCCGCGTGCCGTCCGCCCGCGCCGCCACGATCAGCTTCAGCTTCGTCTGGGTCAGCGCCGTCGACACCGGCTGGAAGAACGTCGTCCCGCCCGACGTGCAGTCACCGCTGCCGCCCGAGGTGACGCCGAGCGCGATGCCCTCGGAGAACATCGGGCCGCCGCTGTCGCCGGGTTCGGCGCACACGTTCGTCTCGATCAGACCGGTGACCGTGCCCTCCGGGTAGTTGACCGTCGAGTTCAGCGCGGTGACCTGGCCGTCGCGCAGCCCCGTCGTGCTGCCGCTGCGGAACACCCGCTGGCCGACGACCGGATCGCCGAAACCGGTGATCCGGACGCCGTTGCCGTTGCCGATCGCGACGATGTCGGCGCCCTCGCCCGCCTTGCCGCCCGCGTACTGGATCACGGAGTAGTCGCCGCCGGGGAACGACGAGTCGACGGTCTGCCCGACCTGCTGCGACGCCTGGCCGTTCGCGAACCAGACCGACCCGTTGGGCCCGCAGTGACCGGCGGTGAGGATGAAGTCCTGCTGGCCGTTGGTGACGTTGAACCCCGCCGAACACCGGCCGCTCGTCGACAGGATGGGCAGCGCGCCGTTGATCCGGGTGGTGAACTCGCCCTTGGTGCGCTCCATTTGCACGAAGCCGCCGATGCCGGAGGCGAGCTTCGTCATGCGTGACCAGTCGTCCGCCGAGACCGTGCTGTCCGCCTGGACGACGACCTTGTTGGTGCGGTAGTCCACCGACCAGGCGGTGCCGGGGACGCGGGGAGCGTCCTTCAACGTCGCGGTGGCCGCCTTGAGTTCGTTCATGCTGTGGCCGACCATCTTCGGCTCGGCGCCCGCTTTGCGGACCTCGGCCGCCGCCGCGTCGTCGGTCACCGCGACCACCGGCCTGCCGTCCGCGCCGATCCAGCTGCCCGCCGTCCGCGCGGTGCCCAGCCGCTTCGTCAGCTCGGTGCCCGTCTGGCCCGCCGTGTCGGCCGAACTGCGCACCAGCGACGACGAGTTCGGCGTCTCGCTCGCCATCGCGGCCTGGGTGACCATGGCGCCGCCCAGGAGGAGTCCGCCGACGGCCGCCAGCCGTGTCACTCGCCGGACGGTGCGTCGTCGTACGTGCCTCATGAATGGCTCCCGAACCCGAACACGCGACGCGTGCGCCGCGGGGCGCCGTGGTCGTGGAGCGCCCACTGTTCATACGGGCGGAGGCGTACGGGTGTTCACCTCAAGTGATCGCGTTCTTCAGCGCGTTGCCTTCGAGGTACGGGCGCAGCAGCTCGCCGAGCACCGGGTCGCCGGCGCCGGTGAGCGCGTCCCCGGCGATCTTCCTGGCGATCCCCGCGAGGAAGTCCGCGAGCTGCACGCGAGGCTCGTGCCGCGCCTGCACGAGCCGCATCCCGGCCAGCTCGACGCCCCTCGCGCCGGCCCGCTCCCGGATCCACGCGATCCGCGCCGGCGACAGCAGCGTCTGCCGGTCGTGCACGAGGTGCACGGGGACGCCGGGGGCCGACCAGTGGGCGGCGGTGGCGACGACGGTCGGGAAGAGGGGGTCCAGGACGGGGATCAGGGTGGGTATCGCGGCGCGGTAGGCGTGGGCCCGTTCCCGGCCCTGTGCGAGCCGCGCGAGGGCATCGCCGGATTCGCCGTCGGAAACGGCCTGGCGCAGTGCGTCGAGGGCGTCGAGGAATTCCCGGACGAGGGTCGCGGAATCGACGTCGGCCCGCACCCGCAGCAGCCGGTTGGCGGCCCGGAGAAAAACACCCCAGGGCTGTGCCCCGGCCTTTTCCCGCAGCAGTGCCTCGGCGTCGGACAGATCCCCGCCCAGCACCTCCACCACCCGCCCCACCAGGAACGACTCCTTGTGCACCAGCTCCACATGAGCCCGCCCGCACAGCGCCCCGAGCAGCCATTCCAGCACCGCCCGGTGTTTCTCCCGCAGCAGATGGTTCGCCTTGTACTCCGTGGCGGGCGACCGAATCCGCGCCCTGATCTCCACGAGATGTGCCGCCGCGATGTCCACCGGGAGATCCACGCTCGCGTGAGCGAAGAACAACGTGTTTCCCCCGACCAGGTTCTCCCCGTCGGCCCCGGACTCGTCACACGCGATCTCGACCACGCCCCCATCCTGCTCCGGCGGAGGAGCCCGAACCAGGGATTTAAGGGAGGCGCGGCGCGGCCGCAACCTCCCGGTCATGTCTTGACATGTGGCCGAAACCATCCATAGCTTGAGCCCCTAATTTAGATTCGTGAAGAGAGTTCACGGATATGAACGGAGAGTGCCCATGGTGGATCGCCGGCGAAGTCGTCGCCTCGCCGCCGGCCTCGGTGCCGCAGCGCTGATGTTCGGGGTGTCCGCGTGCGGCGGCTCGGGCAGCGGGGGCAGCAGCGACCCCGACACGCTGGAAGTCTGGACACGCAGCGACCCCGAGTCCGCGCTCACCTACGACAAGGTCTTCGCCGCGTTCACGAAACAGACCGGTATCAAGGTCCAGCACCGCCCGGTCGTCAACTTCGACCAGCAGCTCCAGGCCAGGGCGTCCACCAGGGACCTGCCCGACGTGATGATCAACGACGCCGCGCTGATGGGCAGCTACCAGGCCCAGGGCCTGCTGAAGAAGATCGACCCCGCGTCGATCGCCGGACACGACCAGCTCGACGCCAAGACCTGGGCCACCACCGTCGGCCTCGACGGCGCCCACTACGGCATCCCCTACTCCCGCCAGGCGTTCACCCTCTTCATCCGCAAGGACTGGCGCCAGAAGCTCGGCCTGCCCGCCCCGAAGACCTGGGCCGACCTGCTCACCCTGGCCAAGGCGTTCGCGGCCGACGACCCCGACGGGGACGGAAAGAAGGACACCTACGGCATGGTCGTCCCGGGCAGCGCCCAGCGCGGCTACGTCGCCTGGTGGAGCGCGAGCTTCCTCTGGCAGGCCGGCGCCCGGATCATCGAGCCCACCAAGACCGGCGGCTACCGGCCGGCCATGGACTCCGACGCCGCCGTGAACGCCGTCACCTGGCTGAAGAAGACCTGGTTCTGCACGCCGGACAAGAACGTCGTCCAGCCCGGCGCCATCACCGCGATGACCAGCAACGCCAGCAACTTCCAGGACGGAAACGCCGGGATGTACCTCACCGGCCCCTACAACATCTCCGCCTTCGACAAGTCGCTCGGCAAGGACAAGTTCGAGGTCGTCCAGGCCCCGGCGGGCCCCGCGGGCAACAGGGACGTCCTCGCCGAGGGCGAGAACATCTACTTCGGCGCCAAGACCGGCAAGACCGCGCAGGAGAAGGCGCTCGCCGCGTTCCTGATCTCCCCCCAGGGCCAGACGCTCGCCATGACCGGCGACCACCAGCCCGTCGTCCGCATCCCCGTCAACCACACCCTCGACGCGGCCAAGGTGCGCGACGACCCGCGCTGGAACGTCGTGCAGAACGCGTACCGGACCGCCTCGGTCGAGTTCCCGAACGCGCTTGACTGGGCGCCGTTGCGGCAGGACACCGCCGACGCGCTGAACTCGATCTTCACCTACTGCGGAGGCGACGTCCGCTCCAGCCTCAAGGAGCTGAACGACACCCTCGCCGGTGACCTCAAGGACCAGGACCTGCTGAAATGACCGCGACCACCCCGGCCCCGGCGCACCGCGCCCGGCGCATCGGCACGAGGAGCGTCCTGCCGTGGCTCTTCCTGGCCCCCGCGCTGCTGCTCGCGCTCCTGTTCAAGTTCTGGCCGATGGCCAAGGGCATCTGGCTCAGCCTCTTCAAGGTGCGCCCCTTCCTCGGTGACCAGTGGGTCGGCCTGGACAACTACACCCGCGTCCTGAGCGACCACCGGTTCCAGGACGCCGTCGGCCACACCCTGCTCCTCGGCATCGGCATCTCCCTCGGCGGCATCCTCGTCGGCTTCGCCCTCGCCCTGCTCCTGGAGGGCCAGAGCCGGTCACTGAAGCTCGTCCGCACGGCCGTCTTCCTGCCCGTCGTCACCGCGACCGCGGTCGTCGGCGAGCTGTGGCGGCTGCTGTACTACCCGACCTCCGACGGCGTGATCAACCACGCCCTCGGCTTCCTGGGCCTGGGACCGACCCAGTTCCTGGACAACCCGGGCACCGCGCTGTGGTCGACGATGGCCATGGGCATCTGGATGAGCGCCCCCTACAACATGGTGATCATCCTGGCCGGCCTCGCGGGCGTCGACCGCTCGCTGTACGAGGCCGCCGCGATGGACGGCGTCTCCCTGTGGCAGCGCCTGCGGTACATCACGCTCCCCGCGATCCGCCCCGCCCTCGGCATCGTCCTCACCCTCGCCGCCATCCGCGGCCTGCGCGTCTTCACCGAGGTGTACGTCCTCACCGGCGGCGGCCCGGCCGGCTCCACCGAGGTGTGGATGACCCGCGCCTACACCCTCGGCTTCACCCGCAACGACATCGGCGGCGCCTCGGCGGCCTCCGTGGTCCTGCTGTGCGTGACGCTCCTGCTGACCGTCACGGTCAACTACTTCCGCAAGAGGGGAGACGCCCGATGAGCGCACCCGCCATCGACCCCGTCCGCGCACCCGCCACCCCGGCCCGCACCAAGTCCGCCAAGGCCGCCCGCACCACCCCGGCCCGCTTCGACACCGCCCTCGGCTGGAGCGAACGGCCCGGCGTCGCCTGGGCGCTGCGGATCCTGCTCTGCCTGATCGCCCTCGGCGTCTTCGCCGTGCCCTTCCTGACGATCTTCGCGGGCGCCTTCAGCACGAACCCCAGCGGCTCCGACCTCTCCTTCCTCCCGCACCACCCGACGCTCCTCAACTTCAAGGTCGCGAACGAGCGCGGCATCTGGGACTACTTCACCAACTCCCTGGTCATCGCGGGCGGCGCCCTCCTGCTCCAGCTCGCCGTCTCGGTCCTGGCCGCCTACGCCCTCGCCCGGCACAGGTTCCGGGGCCAGGCGCTGATCATGACGCTGTTCATGCTGACGATGATGCTGCCCGAGGAGGTCATCGCGATCCCCCTCTCCCTGGTCCTCGGCCACGTTCCCGTCGTCGGCCTCGACCTCAAGGGCACCGTGTGGGGCGTCATCCTGCCGCTCGGCGCCTGGGGCTTCTCGATCATGCTGCTGACCGAGTTCATGAAGGACATCCCCGTCGAGATCGAGGAGGCCGCCCGCCTCGACGGCGTCGGCGAGTTCCGCATGCTGTGGCAGGTGATCCTCCCGCTGTGCAGGCCCGCGCTCGGCGTCGCCGGCGTCCTCGGGTTCGTCATGATCTGGGACCAGTACCTGCTGCCCCTCATCGCCTCCAAGGACCCCACCGACTACACCGTCACCGTCGCCCTGTCGATCCTGCGCACCGACCCCGAGGTCGGCTCCGGCGTCCTGCTGGCCGGCGCGGTCATCGCCCTCGTCCCCAGCCTGATCGTCTACCTCCTCCTCCAGCGCTCGCTGGTCACCGGCATCGCGGCCGGCGCCACCAAGGGCTGACCTCGACACCCCCCTTGAGAGAAGACATGAAGTTCCACGGAGTGCTGTTCTTCCCGGTCACCCCGTTCGACAGGAACGGAGACTTGGACGAGGAACGACTCGCCCAGCACATCGACAACGGTGTCCGGGCCGGCGCGGGCGGCGTCTTCGTCGCCTGCGGGACCGGCGAGTTCCACGCCCTCACCCCCGACGAGGTCGAACGCGCCACCCAGGTCGCCGTCAAGACCACCGCCGGACGCGTCCCCGTCCTCGCCGCCGCCGGCGGGCCCACCCCCGTCGCCCGCGACCACGCCGAACGCGCCGCACGCGCGGGCGCCGACGGCATCCTCCTGCTCCCGCCCTACCTGGTCACCGCCCCCCAGCAGGGCCTGCTCCGGTACACGGAGGAGGTCACCGCGGCAACCAGCCTCCCGGCGATCTTCTACCAGCGCGGCACCGCACGCCTCACCGAGGACACCGCCGCCGCGATCGCCGCCCTCCCGAACGTCACCGGCCTCAAGGACGGCCTCGGCGACCTCGAACTCCTCCACCGCATCGTGCGCCGGGTGCGCGCCGAACAGCCGGAGTTCCAGTTCTTCAACGGCCTGCCCACCGCCGAGATGACCGCCCCCGCCTACCAGGGCATCGGCGTCGGCCTCTACTCCTCGGCCGTCTTCGCCTTCGCCCCCGAGATCGCCCTCGCCTTCCACCAGGCCCTCGCCGAAGGGGACACAGCCCTCACCGGCACCCTCCTCGACGAGTTCTACGCCCCCCTCGTCGCCCTGCGCGACGAGGTACCCGGCTACGCTGTCGCCCTGGTCAAGGCCGGTGTCAGCCTGCGCGGCCTGGACGTCGGCGGCGTCCGCGCCCCCCTCGTCGACCTCACCCCCGACCACCTCGACAGGCTCGCGCAACTCCTCGACCACGGACTGGAGACCGTCGCCGCATGAGCGCCACCCGCATCCGCGAACTGATCGTCACCCCGATCGCCTTCAGCGACCCGCCGCTCCTCAACTCCAACGGCTGCCACGAACCCCTCGCCCTGCGGATCATCCTCCAACTCGTCCTGGAGGACGGCACGGTGGGCCTCGGCGAGTCCCCCGGCGGCGCCGCCCGCCTGGAACGACTTGAGATCGCCGCGCAGACCGTCGTCGGCATGGACGTCTTCGACGCGACGGCCGTCAGCGCCGCCATCGACACCGCGCTGCGTCCGACCGTCGACTCCTCCCACGAGCGCGGCTGGACCTCCTCCGCCGTCGAGGTCGCCTGCCTCGACGCCCAGGGCAAGCTGCTCGGCCGCCCGGTCAGCGACCTCCTCGGCGGCAGGGTCCGCGACACCGTGCCGTTCGCCGCGTACCTCTTCTACAAGTGGGCCGAGCACCCCGAGCTGGACGGCCGTCCCGCGATCACCGACGACTGGGGCGCCGCCCTCGACCCCGCCGGGATCGTCGAGCAGGCCCGCCTCATGCACGAGCGGTACGGGTTCGAGTCGTTCAAGCTCAAGGGCGGTGTCTTCCCGCCCGACGAGGAGATCGCCGCGATCCGTGCCCTCGCCGAGGCGTTCCCCGGCCGGCCCCTGCGCCTGGACCCCAACATCGCCTGGACCGTGGAGACTTCGCGGTACGTCGCCGAACAGCTCGACGGCGTCCTCGAATACTTGGAGGACCCGACCCGGGGCATCGAGGGCATGGCCGAGGTCGCGCGGACCGCGCCGATGCCGCTCGCGACCAACATGTGCGTGATCGCCTGGGAACACCTGAAGCCGGCGATCGAACAGGGCGCGATCCAGGTCCTCCTGACGGACCATCACTACTGGGGCGGGCTGCGCCGCACCCGTGAACTCGCCGCCGTCTGCGAGGCGTTCGGCGTCAAGCTGTCCATGCACTCCAACTCCCACCTCGGCATCAGCCTCGCCGCGATGACCCACGTCGCCGCCGCCATTCCCAACCTCGACCACTCCTGCGACACCCACTACCCGTGGAACAGCGGCGACGAGGTCATTGTCGGGGGCCCGCTGAAGATCGAGAACGGCGAGGTCAGGGTCCCGACCGGCCCCGGGCTCGGCGTCGACCTCGACCACGACGTCCTGGAGCGGCTGCACCGCCGCTACCTCGACTCCGGGATGAAGGGCCGCGACGACACCGGCTACATGCGCACCTTCCAGCCGGAGTACGAACTGAGGCTGCCCCGCTGGTGAGTACCTAGACTGCCGGTATGACTACGCCGACCGACCGACTGGGCGCGGGCAAGTACCTGCTCATCACCAGCTACCGCAAGAACGGGACCGGTGTCTCCACGCCGGTGTGGGTGGTGCGCGACGGCGACGCGCTGGGCGCCTGGACCGTGACCGACTCCTGGAAGGTCAAGCGGATCCGGGCCCGTGCGGACGTCATGGTCGGCCCCTGCGACGCCCGGGGCAACCCGACGGGCGAGCAGGTGCCGGGCACGGCGGAGATCTGCGACGCGGCGACGACGGCCCGGTACCGGACGCTGATCGCGAAGAAGTACGGGATCCTCGGCCGCCTCACCCTGCTGGGCAGCCGGCTGCGGCGCGGGCTGGACGGCACGATCGGCGTCCGGATCACGGTGTGAGGACGAGTGAGGGGGCGCGAGCCGGACAGCTCGCGCCCCCTCACCTTGGGAAGTACCTCAGGACGCGTCCGTCACCGTCCCCGTCACCGCCGTCCCCGGCAGCTCCTTCCCGTCCTGGTCGGTCTGCGCCACCCGCACCGACTCGGCCGGCTCGGTGACACTGTCCTTGACGGTCTTGATGTCGAAGTCGGCGGTGGTCTGGCCGGCCTCGATGGTCAGCCACACCCAGACGTCGGCCTTCGACAGCGCCCGCTCCGGGTCCGGCTTCTGCCCCGAGTAGTCGTCGAGCCACTGCGCGTCGACGTCCTTCGTGGACAGCTCGGTCCCCTCCGTCACCGGCACGATCCGCACCGGCTTGAAGATGTCGACGTCGGCCTTCTCGGAGAGCGTCAGCCGCCACAGCAGCGTCCCGCCCTCGGTCACCTTGTCCGTGACCGGCGTGAGCGTCGCCTTCGGCTCCGGGTCGTCGTTGAGCGCGGTGACCCCGCCCCGGTGGTTCCCGACGACCGCGCCGCGCACCGCCTTCACGGCGATGTCCTGCCGCTGGTCGTACCCGAACCGGGTGTCGCCCTTGACCTGCACCTGGACGTCGATGTTGCTGACGCCGGGCCGGACGGTCACCAGCTTGTCCGTGGCCTTGCCCGAGTCGGGGTCGAGGACGTAGTAGCGGACCTGCCCGCTGCCCTTCCCGGACACCGTCACCGGCACCCGGTAGGTACGCACCCCGGAGTCGCCCTCCTTGACGGTGAGCCGGCCGACGTCCACGCGCGCCAGCGCGGCGGCCTGGGCGGCGGGGGTGCCGGGACGCCAGCCCCAGGCGTCGATCAGCCACGCCTTGCCGGACGTCGAACGCGGCGTCAGCTCAAGGGACTTGACCTTCTTGAGGTCGAACGTCCTCGCCGTCTTCAGCGGGACCCGCACCTCGCGCGCCCAGTAGGAGGCGGTGGCGTCGGTGCCGGGCAGCCCGTCCACGGCGACCTGGCCGAGCTTGGCGCGCCGGTTCGCGGAGTCGACGAGGGTCACGTCGAGCTTGGTGCCCCGGGTGTTCGGCGGGACGAAGACGCGCAGCGCGAGCGACTGCGAACCGGCCAGCGACAGCGGCTTCGCGGGGGTGATCCGCGCGGCCGTGCCCGGCTTGGTCCAGGAGACGGCGACCGCGCGGCGGCCGGCCTCCCGCTCGGTGTCCCACTGCGCGAAGTGCGGCGAGGTGCCCTTCTTGCGGTCGAGCCCGCACGCCGCCTTCGGGTCGGCGGTGATCTCGTCGCAGAGCCGGGCGCCGGACACGGTCACGGCGGTGTCCGGCAGGAACCCGGCACCCCGGTTCGCGCCGACGGCGTGCGTGAGGACCTGCGCCTTCCCGGCCGAGGGGGCGCGGACGGCCGTCCCGTCGAGGAGCGGGCGTACCCGGTCGTCACCGGCGACGAACAGCCGCGCGGCGGCGGCGATGTAGACGGCGCCGGCCTGGTGCTGCTGGTCGGCGGTCAGCCGGGTCGCCTTGCCGGGGGCGCAGACCGCGTCGGGCTTCTCCGGGTCGGCGTAGAAGTCGTCCCAGGCCGGGGCCTTCGCCTTGCCGGGCGTCCACTCGGTGTTGAAGAAGTTGTGGTTCGCGCCGACCACGTACACCGCGCTGTGCAGCGCCTTGCCGTTGCTGACACCGCGCGTGCCGTCGACGTAGACCTCGCCCTGGAGGTCGGAGACGTCGCCGTCGCAGCCCGGCAGGATCGTCGCGGACGGCACGTCGGCGACCGGGTTCTGGCCGAAGATCGTCGGTCCGATCAGCACGGTCCCGCTGATGTGCCAGCGCGCCTTGCCGGGTGCCCCGTCCTGGGCGGCGGGCGGCGGGTACAGGCTGTCCATGGCCGCCCGGTTGACGCCCTCACCGCCGCGCGAGTGCCCGACGAGCAGCACCTTCGACAGGTCGGTCTTCGGCGCACCGCGCACGATCGCGGGCGCGGACGACGGCTTCGCGGCCCAGTCCGCCCAGCGGGCCAGGTGGCGGCGGACCAGCGAGGAGCGGGCCTGCGCCCCGGCGTCGTCGGCTTCCCAGTCCTGGCCGTTGATGCCGTTCGCGGAGATGGAGACCGTCACATAGCCCTGGGACGCGAGGAGTTGCTGGTCCTTCACGTAGCCCTGGTGGCTGGGGATCTCCTTGTAGCCCTTGGCGCAGGGCCAGTCGCCCGTGACGTCGTTCTCGCTGCCCGGCTTGTAGCAGGTCGAGTGCCTGCCGTGCAGGAACAGCGCGACGGGACGCTTGCCGGTGGCGCCCTTGGGCGCGATCACCAGGCCCCGCATCTCCACGGGCACCTTGAAACCGGGGAGTTTGACGGCGGGCAGCGAGTACTCGCCGCTCGATGTCCGGTACGGGCCGGGCTTGCCGGGGTCGACCGGGTTGGCCGGCAGCGCCGGGGCGGCCTGGGGCGCGGCGAGTGAGGGGGCGGCGGCGGGCTCCTCGACGTCCAGCCGGCGTCCGCTCGCCCGGACCTGGAGGCGGGTCAGCTCCTCGGCCTGTGCGGCGTCGTCGAGGGCGAGCTTGAACGTGCGGCCGTCGGCGGCCGGCTGAGGGACGCCCAGGAGGCGGCCGTTCGCGTGGAACTCCACGCGCGCGTCCCCCATGGGCACGGGCTGCGACGCGCGCCACAGCAGATCATGGCCGGATACGCGCCAGCCGGGCGGAAGCGGGTGCGCGGCCGACGGACTCGCCGACGGCTGCTGGGTTGCCTGGGCCAACGTCGGTGAACCCGCCAGGACCGCTATCGCGGCCACAGCGGTGACACCTATTCGCCGGGCACGGGACAAGGGAGTTCCCTCCTCGCACATGGAGTGCGGCGTCCCGTCGGAACCGGGCGCCTCGCACGTCATTGAGGATGCGAAGCATGTCCTATGGGTTGGCTGTGGGAACTCTGTTCGGATCAACGACCGACTCTTTCAAGCCAGTTCTGAAACTTTCAAGAACATCTGCAGCCGACCGCGCGGACCGGCTACCAGGACCGGTACGGCTCGTCGATCAGCTGGAACACCGGCTCGCCGCGCACCGGGTCCTGAGCGGTCGTCAGCCGCACCCGGTCCCCGCTGTGGATGCCGATCGGCGGCCCGATGACCCGGCCGCGCACCACGAACCCCTCGGCCATCTCGATCATCGACACGTTGCGCGCGGCGGGCGTGTTGCGGTGCACGACCGTCGAGTGCCGGACGGTGCCGACGCCCTCGCTGCGCTCGGTGCGCAGCTCGCTGCCCCGGCAGACGGGGCACAGCACCCGGTGGTACATCGCGGTGCCGCAGTAGGTGCACCGCTGGAAGCGGATCGTCTCGGTGTCGGGGGTGCGCCGGTCGAGGACGGCGGCCCCGCCGGCCGCCCGCTGCGTGGCGTTCGTGTGGTGATACACGCTGATCGACTCCCTGGGCTCGCGCGGACGGACCGCACGGGGCGTACCTCCGTGCCGCCGTGCACAACGATCAGCGTATGGCACTCAGTGCCAGCCGTAAAGGCACTGGGTACCCCTGACGTGGGATCAGGGGCACCCCTGTGTCAGGTCCGACGCCCGGTCAGGGGCGCCCCAGCGTCGTCTCGATCTCCTGGACCACCCGCCACAGCGGCGCACCGCGCCGGGAGACGACCACGACCACGTCCTCGGGCCGCTCGGCCGGGGGTGCGGCGGGGCCGTAGGTCGCGTGGACGTACTCCAGCGCGTGGTCGACCATCGCGCCCGCGTCACCCGTGCCGTCCGAACGCAGCCAGGAGCGCAGGGCGTTGTTGTGCGCGGCCACCACCGCCGCCGCGATCACGTCGGCGCGCAGCGTGCCGTCGGGGCGGTCGGCGTAGCGGGCGCGCAGGTACTCGGCGAGGGCGCGCTCGTAGCGCCACACCACCGACAACTCGTAGGCGCGCAGCCCCGGTACGCGCTTGGTGAGCCGGTAGCGCTGCACGGAGAAGGCCGGGTTCTCGGCGTACATCCGCAGCACCAGCCGGGCCGCGTCGCACACCCGGCGCACCGGCTCGTGCCCCGCGCCACCCGCGTCGTTCACGCCGTCCTCGGTGAGGAAGGCGGTCATGTCGGCGAGGCACCGCTCGTGGTCGGGGAAGACCACGTCCTCCTTGGAGGGGAAGTACCGGAAGAACGACCGCCGGCCGACCCCGGCGAGGGCCACGATGTCGTCGACCGTGGTCTGTTCGTACCCGCGTTCCAGGAACAGCCGGAAGGCCGCCGCGACCAGCGCGTCCCGCATGGGGGGCTTGCTCATGGCAGGGAACGTAGCACGCGATGGCACTCAGTTCCCTGCCATCTGGAGCCTAGAGGGAACTGAGTGCTACTGGCGCTCGGCGGCCTCGACCACGTTCGTCAGCAGCATCGCCCGCGTCATCGGGCCGACCCCGCCGACCGGCGGGGAGTACGAGCCGGCGACGTCGCTGACGTCGGGGTGGACGTCGCCGAGGATGCCCTCGACCGTGCGGGTCAGGCCGACCGACAGGACCGTCGCGCCGGGCTTGATCCAGTCCGGGGTGACCAGGTGGGCGACGCCGGCCGCGGCGACCACGACGTCGGCCTCGCGGGCGTGCGCCGCGACGTCCTGCGTGGCCTCGTGGCACAGCGTGACCGTGGCGTGCTCGGTGGAGCGCGTCAGCATCAGGCCCAGCGGGCGGCCGACGGTGATGCCACAGCCGATGACGCAGAACTGCTGGCCGGTGATGGCCACGTTGTTGCGGCGCAGCAGGTCGATGATGCCGCGCGGGGTGCACGGCAGCGGGCCCGGGATGCCGAGGACCAGCCGGCCCAGGTTGGTCGGGTGCAGGCCGTCCGCGTCCTTGCGGGGGTCGATCAGTTCGAGGACCGCGTGGGTGTCGATGTGCGCGGGCAGCGGGAGCTGGACGATGAAGCCGGTGCAGGCCGGGTCCTCGTTCAGGCGCAGCACGGCCGCCTCGACGTCGGCCTGGGAGGCGTCGGCGGGCAGTTCCACGCGGATGGAGGAGATGCCGACCTGCGCGCAGTCGCGGTGCTTGCCGCCGACGTAGGAGCGGCTGCCCGGGTCGTCGCCGACGAGGATGGTGCCGAGGCCCGGGGTGATCCCGCGCTCCTTGAGCGCACTCACCCGCTGGGCCAGCTCGGTCTTGATGTCGGCCGCAGCGGCCTTGCCGTCGAGAAGTGTCGCGGTGGTCACGGGAGCAGAGAACCCTTCGGGACGAGGACGCCGGTCGGGAGCCGGTGACGTCCTCGGCCCCCGTCGCTCCATGCTACGTCGTCCGGGTGAAAGATCCGATCCCGGTATGGCCTGAACCCCACCGCCCGCGCGCCCGTATCTAGCGCCGGGGATCCGAGGAGAGGGGAGAGCGGCGTGCCGACACCGCAGGGCGGCGGCGAGAACTTCGAGCGGGAGGTCCTGGAACCCATCGTGGTCCTCAGGCCCCGCCGCACCGACGCGCTCGCGGACCTGTTCCGCGAGCTGACCGAACTGAGCGACGAGGCTCCGGGCCAGGAGAAGACCCGGACGTACGAGGCGGTGAACGTGGCCCCCGCCGAGCCGCCCACTCAGCGGATCCCGCCGGTCCCGCCGCACCGCCCCGGTCCGCAGCACCGCACCGGCTCGCCGCACCGCTCCGGTCCGCAGCGCCGCTCCACTCCGTCGCACCGCCCCGGTCCGCCGCCCCCGCAGGCCACCGGCAAGGGGGTGCGCCGCGCGGCCGGGATCATCGCGGTGTCCGCCGCCGCGCTGGCCGGTTTCGCCGCCGCGATCCTGCTCCTGCCCGGCCGGGGCGGCGACAGCGCGGCGGCCCGGCCCCAGCCGCGGCCCCCGGTCGCCAGCGCGCCGGTCCAGCAGGAACCGGCCCCGGCGCCCAGTGCCCCGGCGGCCCAGGATCCGGTGGCCGAGGACCCGGGCGGCGTCCTGCGCGAGGGCGCCAGCGGCGCGGAGGTCGTCGACCTCCAGGAGCGCCTGCGCCGCATCCCGAACGTCTACGACAACGGCTCGACCAGCGGCGACTTCGACGCGGCCCTCACCGAGGCCGTGGCCCGCTTCCAGGTCTGGTACGGCATCAGGGGCGACGAGTCCGGCGTCTACGGCGACCACACGCGCCGGGACCTGGAGGCGCGCACCTCCTGACGCCTTCTGACGCGTCCCCTGACGCACGGGACGCATGAACTGTGTCCCATGTCACAATGCGTGGTGGGCCGGTGGGCGTTCGGCACCCCGGCCCACCGAGCCGAAGGCCGCGTCATGACCGTCTCCCGCGTCCCGGGCCTCGTCCTGCCCGTGATCTTCCTGGTGGCCCTGCTCGCGGGGCTGGTCTGGTACTGGCGCGAGTCCCGCGGCGAACGCCGGCGCGGCGGGCGTCAGCGCCGCAGAGAGGGCGACTGAGCCGCCAGCGCCGCCGCCACCGCCCGTACCCCGCGCGCGAGGTGCTGGAGCTGCGTCAGCTCCGCCGCGTACAGCTTGATCGTGTGCTCGATCGCCGCCTCGTGCAGCCCGAGGGCGGGCAGGTCCGCGCGGGCCGTCTGGAGCGCCGTCCGCGCCACCCGGACCTCCTGCTGGACCTGGAGGTGCGCGTGCCGGGCGAGCAGGACGGGGTGGCGCAGCAGCGCCGGATAGCTCCCGTACCGCGCCGGGACCAGCTCGCGCAGCCATTTGACGGCCGAACGCTCCCAGTCGTGGCTGCCGGGCGTCTTGACGTGGCGGGGCCAGTCCGGGCTGAGGCGCGTCGTCGTGAGACTCATGAGCATGGCTTCCGATGTGCGGCGGTGCGACCGTGAGAAGTATTTATATATGCGCTCACCTTGGCAAGACGTATGAAAACATTCACAGCGTCATCGGACGGTCTCCACGCCGTCGCTACCTGCCCGTAAGGTGCTCAGTCCCGCAGGAAGAACTGGTGGCGCTCGGCGACCTGCTCGTACTCCTCAAGCCGCGCCTGCGTCCGCTCCGGACCCGCGTCCGTCATGGCCTGGAGCAGGGCCGCCGCCATCACGCCCGGCGCCGCGTACGAGTCGAACACCAGCCGCGACCCCGTCCCCGTCGCGAACACCACGTCCGCCTCGTCGGCCAGCGGACCGAGCGCCAGGTCCGTGATCAGCGCGACCTTCAGCCCGGCCCCGCGCGCCACCCGCACGGCCATCAGCGTCTCGTGGGCGTGCCGGGGCATCGAGAACGCCAGCACCCACGTCCCGCCCGTCTCCCGGGACTGGAGCAGCGCGTCGTAGGCGACGCTCCCGCCCCGCGTCACGGGCCGCACGTCCGGGTGGACCCGGCGGGCCGCGTACGCGAAGTACTCCGCGAGCGACGCCGAGATCCGCAGGCCCAGGACGGTCAGCGGCGCCGACTCCGACAGGGCCCGGCCGACCTCGATGACCCGGTCCGGGTCGGCGAAGTCACGGCGCAGGTTCTCCAGGTTCTCGATCTCGGCGTCCACCGCCGCCTGGAGTTCGTTGCCCCGGTCCACCTCGGCCGCCCCGCGCGGACCGAGCGCCAGCGCCTGGAGCCGTTCCCGCAGCGCCGGATAGCCGCTGAAGCCGACGGCCGCCGCGAACCGGGTCACCGAGGGCTGGCTGACACCGACGCGCTCGGCGAGGTCGGTGATGGACAGCAGGGACGCCTCGGTCAGGTGCTCGATCAGGTACTGCGCGATGCGCCGCTGGCCGGGGGAGAGGCGGGGACCGTCGAACAGGTCCCGCACCTGCGAGGTCGGGGAGGGCTCGGCCGCCGGCACCGACCTGCCCGAGGTGATCGCCGACGCCTGGGCGCGGGCCTGCTGCGGCGAGGGCACGGACCCTCCTCCTTTGTCTCCCACGCGGCTCAACATAACCCACCCCAAGATCGGTTCACCGCCGGTAGACGGTGATCGAGTGCCCCACGTCGTCCACCGCCCGGCTGGTCCGCAGCAGCTCCGCGAGGCGCCCCGTCGCCTTCGCCGCCGCCGAGTCCGACACCACCAGCAGCCCCCGGACGCGCTCGGCGGGTACCGTGCGCGGATCGCTCGCGCGGATGCCGTAGTACGACGGCACCCCGGCGCCCTTGTAGACCAGCCACATCGGCTCGCCCCGGTAGCGGTCGGCGAGCCGGCCGAGGTCCTGGCCCCAGTCCACGTTGGAGTCGTGCAGCCGCAGATGGGTGCGCGCCGGACCCCCGAACGCCTCGTTGGAGTACGGCAGATAGTAGGGAAACGTCCGCAGCGAACTCACCGCGACGAACGCCACCAGCGCCCCCGTCACCCACACCCGCCGCAGCACGAGCGCGCAGCCCGCCGCCACCGCGAGGAACATCGGCAGGAACACCGCGTACCGCGTCCCCAGATCCCGCGACCCCGTCATCGCCGACGCCAGCAGCACCCCGGCCGGCAGCAGCACGAACACCGCGGCCCGCCGCAGCCGCCGCACCGCGAGCATCGCCACCGCACCGGCCGCCCACAGCGCCAGCATCCCCAAAGGTGTCTTCACCAGCAGCGCGGCCGGCAGGTAGTACCAGCGCGACCCCGTGTAGAGGCGCCCGAACAGGAACCCCTGCCACGCCTGGTTCTCGAACCGGAACTGCACCCGCATCCCGTCCCGGTACGCCTCGGGCACCGGCAGCAGCTCCACCGCGAGCCCCCGCAGCCCGCGCACCCCCGGGATCTCACCCGGCGCCGGACTCCACCGCAGCCGGGGATCCACCACGAGGTACGACACCCACACCACCGCGAACGCGGCCACCACCACCCCCACCGCCCCCACCAGCGCCCTGCGCCACCCCGCCCGCCACACCGCCACCACCGCCAGCGCCGCGAACACCGGCACCGCCGTCAGCGTGCTCATCTTCGTCGCCAGCGCCGCCCCCAACGCCAGCCCCGCGAGCGGCAGATACCGCCTCGGCCGGTGCCGGGCCCGCCATAACAGCCACGCCGACGTCAGCAGGAACCCCGCCGCCGGGACGTCCAGCGTGGCCAGCGAACCGTGCGCGATCACGTCCGGCGAGAACACGTACAGGGCCAGCGCGACGAACGCCGCCGCGCGGCCCGCGACATCGCGCGCGAAGAGGAAGACGACCAGCCCGAACAGCAGCGTCAGCGCGATCACGGGTAACCGGGCCCACAGCATCACGTCCCACGGGTCGTTGCCCGACTCGTAGAGGAGGTGTCGGCCCAACGCGCCCTGGGTGCCGGTGAATTGGGAGTCGTAGTGCGGATCGGCGATCGCCACGCCCACCGCCACGACCAGCTTGCCCAGCGGCGGGTGCTCGGGGTTGTAGCGGACCTCGTGCGCGTGCAGGTAGTCGGCGGCGGTCCCGACGTACACGGGCTCGTCGATGGTCGGCGTCTGCTGGACGGCCGTCGTGACCATGACGGCGGCCATCTGCCCGAGTAACAGGACCACCAGGAACCAGGCCACCCAGGGGCGGGAAACCAAACGCAGTGCTGTGCTCGCCATCATCCGTCCCAGGTAGCCGTACGGGGTGGGAGCGGCCCGGGCCGCCCCCACCCCGCCGTCACGTCACCGCTTCACGAGTCGTACCGACAGACCGTCCGCCGTGTAGTGAGGTACGGCCCGCAGGTGGGCCGAGTTCAGCTCCACCTTGTCGAACTGCCCGCGCAGCCGCGCCGCGTGCAGCACGTGGACGACCGTACCGGCGGCCGGCGGGTGCTTCTCGTCCAGCCGCAGCACCAGCGTGGCGCCCTTCTCCAGACGGGCCCGCCCCGAGACGCTGACGACGGCCCCGTGACCCTTGCGGACCGTCACGTCCAGCGTCGCAGCGCCCTGCGCCCACGCGCCGCGCACCCGCACCGGACGGGCCGCGCGCAGCGTGCCGCCCCTGAGGGTGACGTCGCCCTGGCCGAGCGCGTTCGCGTGGCCCGCGACCAGCGTGCCCGCCTCGACGACCGTGCCGCCGTGGTAGCGGTTGTGGCCGGTGAGGGTGAGCGTGCCGGAGCCCTTCTTGGTGAGGCCGCCGGGACCCTCGATGTCGTTGCGCCAGGCGTCCGCCGCGTGGAAGCCGCCCTTCGCCGCGTCCAGGGTGACCGTGACGTGGGACTCGAAGGCGCCGTAGCCGTCCGCCGCCGCGAACAGGTGCAGCCGGCCCCACTGTTCGAGGCCGTCCAGCAGGACGTACCCGGAGTCCACGGCCGTCGTGCGCAGCACCGCGCGGCGCTGCTCGGCCGTCAGGTACGGCTGGCGGGTCTCCAGCAGGACCTCGGCGCCCTTGGGGACCGTCAGCGGCAGCTTGCGGCCCTTGCGCGGGAGGACGTAGGTCAGCTTCGGCTCGACCAGGCAGGCGTTGCGCTCGCGGTCGGCGTACTGGTCCGAGGAGTCCGAGTGGGCGTACGCGAACAGGGTGTCGGGGGTGGTGCCCGTCCGCTGCGTGAAGTAGGCCAGCGCCTGGGCGCGCGCGGCGGCCTTGATCTCCGCGTTCGCCGGGTCGGCGAGGGTCGCGGCGGCGAGCGCGGTCGCCATGATCCGGCCGCCCATCACGTCGACCGTGGAGTGCATGCCGGACATGATCCGGGTGTGGCTCAGCTCGAAGGCGCGGGTCACGATCTCCTGGAACCGCTCCGGCACCGCGTACGCGTACGCCAGGGCGGCCAGGTGGAAGGCGTTGGTGTGGCCGCTGGGGAAGCCGCCGTCGTCCTTGGGCGAGGTGCTGCGCTGGCGCAGCAGCTGCTTGACGACGATCACCTTCGAGTCGTAGACGGGGTAGCCGAGCGCGTCGGTCTTCCCGGTGTCGACGACCTCGCTGTTCTCGTTGAGCCGCCACGGACGCGGGTACTGGAACGCGTACTTGCCGGGGTTGCCGGACGCGAACGGGCCGCGCACGGTGTCGACGAGCTTGGCGACCTGGCCGAGGTCCGAGGTGTACGAGCCGGCGCCGAGCGCGGAGCCCTCGGGGGCGCCGGCGGGGACGGCGTCCTCGACCTTCGCCGGCGGGGTGTCGTCGGGGGCGGCGGTGATCGAGGTGACCGCCTTGGCGCCGGTCCGGTAGAGCGGGGCGAGCGGGCCGAGGGCGCCGATCATCGCGTAGCTCTGGTGCTGGCGGTCGTAGACGAACGCCTCGCGGGCCTGGGCCTCGGTGCGGGCGTGCGTGAGGTTGACGCAGTACCGCACGTTGGCCCGCAGCACCTCGTGGTCGATGACCGTGCCGGTGTTCCAGTCCGGGCCGGTCTTCCAGACCTTGGTCATCCCGCCGAGGATCCGCACGACGGCGTTGGTCTCGGGCGTCAGGTTCGCGGTGATGTTCGTGCGGTAGTCGTCGACGAACGCCGCCGGCGCCGCGGTCGCGGCCTTGGCGTCGGCGGCGCCGAGCCAGGACACCAGCGTCGGCGCGGCCACCAGGGCGGCCGAACCGCCCATGGACACCTTGAGGAAACGCCTTCTGTTCACTTCGACGGGGGACGACATGCGTGTGCCTCTCTTGACGGAGATCGTGCGATCGGGGGTGGCTCGGAGGCTGCTGCCGTCGACTGAGCCGGGTGGTGCGTACGAGCGAAGATCTACGGCGGGGTCGTGACCGTTCAGGGTGGGAACGGAGGCTGGACGGTGTCCCGCGGGTGAACGGGAAGTCCGGGATGACCCCTTCTGGGGTCCGGCGCGACCCCGTTTCACCAACACATATATAAGGAGAGGGAGTTCTACAGGAGTCCGCGCGCCAGCGCCACCGCCCCGGTCACCGGGGCCACCGTCAGCGGCTGCGCCCGCGCGCCCGGCACGGCCTCGGCGAGGCCCGCCGTGAACGCGTCGTACAGCACCGGTTGGCTGAGGACCGTGCCGCCCGCCACCACCACGTCGTCCACCGGCACCCCGCGCGCGGCGAGCCGGGCGACGAGCGCGGCCAAGGCGCGGCCCGCCTCGGCGATGACGGCACGGGCGAGGGGGGAGCCGGACGCGGCGGCGGAGAAGACGACCGGGGCGTGCCGGCCCCAGTCGGCGGACGCGTTGGCGGCGCCCTCCAACGCGGCGCCCAGCGCGGGTACTTCGGGGACGCCGAGGGCCGCCACGAGACCCTGGGCGAGCGGGTCGGGGGCCTCGCCGCGGTCGTGCGCGGCCCAGCTCGCGCGGGCCGCCTCGCGGACGAGTCCGGCGGCGCCGCCCTCGTCGCCGAGGACCGCGCCCCAGCCGCCGACCTGGACCGCCGAGCCGTCGGCCAGGCGGCCCACCGCGACGGAACCGGTGCCGGCGACCAGACCGACGCCCTTGTCCAACCCGGCCGCGGGCACGAGGAGTTCGGCGTCGCCCACGACGCGGGCGGGCACGCCGAGGAGTTCTTCGAGCGCGTGCCGGATGTCGGTGCACTGCCGGGGCGTCTCGCAGGCGTGCGCGCCGACCGCGACGGCGGCCGGGCGCGCGCCCGCGGGCAGCGCCTCGGTGAGCAGGCCGGCCAGCCAGCGGACGGCGGCGTCGGTGTCGTGCGGGCGCCAGCCGTCGCTGGGGCGGACGTGGTCGGCGACCGTGTCGTCCCCCGCGAGCGCGCGGAGGTGCGTCTTGGTGCCGCCCACGTCGATGCCGACCAGGAGCGGGTACGAGGGGGGTGCGTCCTGCACGGGTTCTTCCTTCGTCGATGCGCTGAGCTGCGACGGCGGGCGAACCGTGCGAAGTGTGAACGAACGTTGAACAAATCTCGGGAAGCCCCGGGACGGGCTTCAGTCGGGCACGGCAGGCGAGTACCGTGGGGATTTCGTTAGGAAGCTAACTAACGAACTAGGGTGCGTCAAGAGACGATGTACCGCCCGGCAGGGGCTGTTCTCCCCGGCTGTGAGGCGTGTTTTCCGGACAGTGGAAGGCGTGTTCCGTCCGGTTTTCGCTGTCCAGACATTCAATCATTCGTAACTCCGGCGCCACAACGCGCCGGAGTGCTCGCCGACCTGTACTTGTGGGGGAGTTGTGCAGCACCTGAGTGAGAGCGCGGGCGCGGTGTTCGCCGTGCTGGCCGCCTCCGGCGACGCGACCCGGCCCCGGCTCGCGCAGCTCGCGGGGCTCTCCAAACCGACCGTCTCGGCGGCCGTCGCCGAGCTGGAGGCCGCCGGGCTCGCCGCCCGCACCGGCACCGCCCACGGCGCGACCGGCCGCGCCGCCGCCGTCTACCGCCTCGGCCCCGCCGCCGGCACCGTCCTCGCCGTCGACCTCGGCTCCACCCACACGATCGTCCGCGCCTGCGCCCTCGACGGCACCGTCCTCACCACCCACACCACCCAAACCCACCCCGCCGAAACCGTCCAAGCGGTCCTGCGCACCCTCGCCCACGAGGAACGGGGGCCGGTGCGGGGCGTGGTGGTGGCGGTCCCGGACGTGGTGCGACCGGCGGAGTGTGGAAGGGCGTGGCCGGGGGCGGCAGGGAAGCCAGGGACGGTTGGACGCGGCGGCGGGGGGCGGGGCCCGGAGTCCTCGGTCGGCCGACCTGCGCCTGCGGCGGGCGGCCGACGCGCACCCGCCGCGAGCGGTCGGTCGGGGCCCGGCCCGACCGACCAGGGCCGGGGCGAGGCCGGTGATCGGGCGGCGCCCGAGGCACGTGGCCGACGCGGGGCCGTGGCAGATGGCCCGCTGGGCTCCGAGGTGGGGGAAGGGCGCCAGGGTTCGGCAGGTGGCCGGTCACGGGACGAGGCAAGCGGTGAGCCCGGATCCGAGGCGAGCGGTCGGTGGGAGCCGGAGGTCGGCCGTGCCGGGGGCGCGGACACCGGCGCCCTGCCGCGCCCCGACGCCGGCCGCTCCTCCGAGCCCGGCGCCGGCCGTCCTGCGCACCCCGCTCCCGGGTACCCGTCGCACCCCGGCCCCGGCCACGGCCCCCGCTCCGGTGACCCCCGTGGGGCCCGCCCCGCCACCCCCGCCGTCGCCGCTGCCGTCGACGCGTTGGCGTTGCCCCCGCATCTGCCGGTGCACATCGAGAACAACGTGAACTGCGCGGCGTTGGCGGAGTTGCATGAGGGGGCGGCGAGGGGGCGGCACACGTTCGGGTATTTGCAGGTGGGGTACGGGATAGGGCTGGGGATCGTGGTCGGGGGGCAGGTGTTGCGGGGGGCCGGTGGGGCGGCGGGGGAGATCGCGCGGTTGCCGTACCCGTGGCGGCCGGACCGGGAGTCGGTGCTGGAGGGGATGGAGGCGTACGTAGGGGCGGGCGCGCTGATGCGCAGGGTGCGGGAGGGGTGGACGGACGGCACGGCCCCGGAGGACGCCGCCGAACTCTTCGCGCTGGCCGGAAACGGGCACACCGACGCCGCCGGATTCGTCGCCGCGCACGCCCGCGAGGTCGGCAGGCTGGCCGCGGCCACCGTCGCCGTCCTCGACCCGGGCCTGATCGTCCTGGGCGGCGGCATCGGCGCGAACCCGCAGCTCCTGCCGGGGGTGCGGGCGGAGCTGGCGCGCCTGAGCTGGCCCACCGAGGTGGTCGTCGGCGAGGTCGGCGAGGACGCCACCGTCGCGGGCGCCGCCCGCCTCGCGGTGGCCCGAGGAATCCAAACCGTGACCGAGGGGTCGGACAAGAGGCATTGACGGACTCCATCCGCTTCTGCCAATGTCCGGACAAGCGCTTTCTAGCCGGGCGGGACCCCGGCGCAGAGCGGTGAATCCAGCCGTACGGACCGTACGGGCCCACGGGGCGTGTCCGTGGGGGGATCCCGTTCGTCCAGGTGGCGCGGCCGGGCGAGGCCGCGGACCATGAGCGCACTCACTCAAAGGAACCCGAGCCGCCTCACCGGCCGGAAGATCCGTCACGCACACCCAGGGAGGGACCCGGTGGGTCACGAGATCTCGCGCAGAAGCATTTTCCGCGCCGCGAGCGGCATCACGGTCGCGACGGCGCTCGGCACCACGCTGAGCGCCTGCGGCGGCGGCACGGGCGCCGGCAGCAGCAACAGCAAGCTGACGATGACCTGGTGGGGCAGCGACCAGCGCCACGCGGCGTACAAGAAAGCGCTTGCCACGTTCCAGCAGGACAACCCGAAGATCAAGATCCAGGAGACCTACCAGGGGTACGACGGATACTTCGACAAGTTCAACACCAACGTCGCGGGCGGCTCCGCCCCCGACCTGATGCAGATGGACACCGGGCTCGTCGCCCAGTACGCGCGCAAGGGCGTCCTCGCCCCCATCGACGAGTACGTCGGCAAGGACCTCGACCTCACCGGCTTCTCCAAGACCCTGCTGGCCAGCGGCACCGTCGACGGCAAGCTGTACGGCGTCCCCTCCGGCATCGGCGTCAACCAGCTCACCGTCAACCGCAGCGGCCTCGAAGCCCTCGGCCTGAAGCTGCCCGAGCGCGAGTGGAACTGGAACGACCTCAAGGCGATCGCGCAGGAGGTCTACAAGAAGAGCGGCGGCAAGACGTACGGCGTCGACGACGGCGGCGGCTCCACCCTCCAGTGCTTCGAGATCTTCGCCCGCGAGAAGGGCCAGCAGTTCTTCTCGGACGACGGCAAGAAGCTCGGCTTCACCCCGGACACCCTCCAGGAGTGGTGGGAGTTCTGGGCCGAGATGCGCAAGACCAACGCCTCCCCGCCGGCCGCGATCACCTCGGCCGCGCACAACGACCTCACCAAGAACGCGGTCGTCATCGGCAAGGCGCTGTTCACCTTCGACTCCGGCGTCTACGGCGCGGGCGGCTCGATCACCGACGCGCAGCTCGACTTCCTGCCCACCCCGCAGGGCAACTGGTCCGGCGCCCGCGAGGGCAACTTCGTCAACGGCGGTGTCCTGCTGAGCGCCACCAAGACCAGCAAGCGGATCGCCGACTCCGTCAAGATCATCTCCTTCTTCGCGCAGAACGACACCGCGATCAAGGACATGCAGCTGCTGCGCGGCATCCCGCCGACCGAGAAGGCCCGCAACCTGATCGCCGCCGGCCTCAACGCGACGGACAAGCTCAACATGGCGAGCGCCGACTACATCTCGCAGCGCGTCGCCAAGGCCACCAACGTGCTGCCGAACCCGGTGCCGCCGCCGCAGGGCGCCGACCAGATCTGGGACCTGCTGTTCCAGTCGAACCTCGCCGTGGCCTTCGGCAAGGCCACCATCACGTCGCAGTCGGGCAAGTTCTTCGACCAGGCGGCAGGCATCCTGTCCGCCTGAGCGGGCTCAAGTACAGAAGAGGGCCAGGGAGATGAGTATGACCACCGCGAAGACCGACGAGGTCGTGAAGGAGTCGCCCGCGGCGACCCCCTCCGACCAGCGGGAGCGCGACCGGCAGCGGCGCCGCCTCGCGAGGAAGCGAGGCGGCGGCTGGTGGCCGTACCTCTTCCTGGCCCCGTGGTTCGTGGGCCTGTTCGGGCTGACGATCTACCCGATGCTCGACTCGCTGTACCTGTCGTTCACCGACTTCGACCTGCTCACCCCGGAGAAGTGGGTCGGCACCGCCAACTACGAGCGGATGTTCACCGACGACCCGGTCTTCTGGGACTCGGTCCACGCGACCCTGCTGTACGTCGTCGTCTCCGTCCCCCTCAAGCTCGGCCTCGCGCTCGCCGTCGCCATGCTCCTCAACCGCGACATCAAGGGCATCGGTCTCTACCGGGCCGCGTTCTACCTGCCCTCGCTGCTCGGCGGCGCGGTCGCCATCGCCATCGTCTGGCGCCAGGTCTTCGGCGGGGACGGCCTCTTCAACGACTTCCTGTCCTGGTTCGGCATCAAGGGCCAGGACTGGATCTCCAGCCCCGACACCGCGCTCTACACGCTGATCCTGCTGGCCGTCTGGCAGTTCGGCACCCCGATGGTCATCTTCCTGGCCGGCCTCAAGCAGCTCCCCAAGGACGTCTACGAGGCCGCCGAGATCGACGGCGCCAGCCCGGTGACCCGGTTCTTCAAGATCACCCTGCCGCTGCTCACCCCGATCGTCTTCTTCAACGTCGTCCTGCAGATCATCGACGCGTTCAAGACCTTCACCCCCGCGTTCGTCATCAGCAACGGCTCCGGCGGACCCCTCAACTCGACGATGCTCTACTCCCTGTACCTCTACAAGAAGGGCTTCACCGACCTTCAGATGGGGTACGCCTCGGCGCTGGCCTGGGTGCTGTTCCTGGTCATCGCGGGCTTCACGGCGGTCAACTTCATCGCCAGCCGCTACTGGGTCCACTACGACGACTGACGATTGAGGAAAGCTTCGATGTCCGCCATTACCCCGTCGCCGTTGCAGAAGCTCCGCTCCGCCACCGGCGCCCGCCGCATCTTCATCCACACCGTCCTCATCGGTGTCGCGATCGTCATGCTCTACCCGCTGATGTGGATGCTCAGCAGCTCCCTGAAGCCCGACACGGAGATCTTCACCCACCCCGGGCTGATCCCCAACAAGCTCAACCCCGAGAACTACAGCAAGGGCTGGGACGGCTCCGGCAACTCCTTCTCGCTCTACATCACCAACTCGCTGATCGTCACGATCGGCGCGGTCATCGGCAACATCATCTCCTGCTCGCTGGCCGCCTACGCCTTCGCGCGCTTCGAGTTCCGGTGGAAGAAGCTCTGGTTCGGCCTGATGCTCGGCACGCTGATGCTGCCGACCCAGGCGGTGCTGATCCCGCAGTACACGATCTTCTACAACCTGACCTGGATCAACACCTACCTGCCGCTGATCGTGCCCAAGTTCCTCGCGGTGGACGCCTTCTTCATCTTCCTGATGGTCCAGTTCATCCGCTCCATCCCGCGCGAGCTGGACCAGGCGGCCATGATGGACGGCGCCAACCCCTGGCAGATCTACTGGAAGATCATCCTGCCGCTGATGAAGCCGGCCCTGGTCACCACCACGATCTTCACGTTCATCTGGACCTACGACGACTTCCTGCACCAGCTCGTCTACCTCCAGCAGAACGACAAGTTCACCGTCCCCCTCGGCCTGACCCTCTTCATGGACCAGACCAGCGGATCCTCCTACGGCGCCATGTTCGCGATGTCCACCATCGCCCTCGCGCCCACCCTGATCTGCTTCCTCATCTTCCAGAAGCGGCTGGTCGAAGGCATGGCCACCTCCGGCATGAAGGGCTGAACGAGCGTGCACCTCCTCCACCAGCGCGGCTGTCTGCACGACCTCCCGGACACCCCCGAGGCGTACGACGCCGTCCTCGCCGACGTCGTCGAGCAGGCCCTCGCCCGCCTCACCCCCGAGGGCAACCTCGAACACCCCGACTGCACCGACGACATCGGCGACACCTCCCTCGGGATGACCTCCCTGCTCGCCCTGGCCTGGCACCGGTCCAAGGACCCCCGCCTGCCCGAGGCGGTGCGCCGCAGCCTCGCCTTCCACCTCGACGAGCGCGTCTACACCGAGGACAACCCCGGCTACCCGAACCTGCGGATCCGCGACTCGGGCCTGCCGTACGCCCGTTACGTCCTCGCCTCCGGCGCGCACCCCATCGGGGACTGGCCGAGCACGGTGTGGGCGCTGCTCCAGGCGGTCAACCTCCTCGACCTGTCGGGGGAGTTGGTGCCGGACGAGCAGCGGGCGCGCCTCCTCGACGTGGCCCGGGGCTACTGGTCCTGGCTCACCGAGGCGACCTTCTTCAACCCGCAGGAGGCCGGCAACCAGGCCATCGGCTGCATTGTCGGCGGCCTGATGCTGGCCGCCCACCTCCCCTCCGGCGGCGCCGAAGTCCGGGCGCGCGCACTGGAGTTGTACGAGAGCGAGATCCGCGCTCACCGCGTGTACGACCGGGGCGCGCTGCTGCCCCCCGAGCACGGCGGCGCCTACGACAACAACTACGGCCCGATCTCCCTCTCCTTCCTCGCCCAGGCCCACCGGGTCAGCGGTGAGGAGATGTTCGCCGAGGACGGCGAGACCCTGGCCCGCTACATCGACGCCCGCCTCACCGGCGGCGGCTTCGACAACGGCGGCCCGCGCTACAGCGAGCAGCACTCCGGCTTCGAATCCGTCCTCGGGCTGCGGTACTTCGGCGCCCGTATCGGCGCCGACATCGGCCGCTACCGGGGTGACACCCGCTGGGGCCGGTACGCGGTCAAACCGGACGGCGGGGTCGACGGGCACTTCGCCTGGATGCTCGTCTGGCAGATCCAGGACGACACCGTCTGGCACCGCGAGCCGTCCACCGCCCCGGCACGGCACCAACTCCGGTCCGGCGGCGTGTCGGTGGCGTTCGACTCCAAGCTGACGCCCTCGCTGGTCGAGGCGGCCGGCACCTACTACCTCCCGGCCGCCGTGAACCGCCAGCACGGCTTCGGACCGGTCCTCGACGGGTTCCTCTTCACCCGCCCGATGGGCGAGGTCCGCGTCCACGACGTCCAAGTGGACGGCCTGAGCGCCAAGTTGGTGACCAAGCCGGTCGTCGGCCGTGACCACGTCCTGCGCAGCGTCCGCTCCCTGTACGTCACCGACGGCGCCGTGCTGTGGACGACCGTCGCCGTCGAACGCCTCCCCGGCGAGCCGTACCTCCTCGCCGGACTGCCGTACGCGGCGGACGACGGCGAGCGGGTCCTGCGCACGTCCGAGGCGGCCGTCGCCTCGGCGGGCGAGCTGCGCCTCACCCACCCCGCCGCCGAAGGGCCCGACCACTTCGACGCGCGGTGCGAACTCAGCCAGCAGGAAGCGGCGTTCGCCCTCGCGGCCGACCCGCGCGGCTACGGCAACCCCGACGAGGGCTGGAGCCACCTGGTCAGCTCCACGGCCGTGGAGGCGGGCCCGCTGGCGGACGCCCCCGAGGACCTGCACGTCTTCGCCGTCCGCCACGGCGGCACCGAACCGCTGACCGTGCGCGCCGAGTGGTCCTCGGACGGACTCGTCGTACGGACCGACGCGTTCACGGCCGTCCTCGGCGGCCTCGACGCGGCGGCGGAACCGGAGTTGAGGCTCAGCCGCTGACCCGTACCAGCGTGTGGGCGGGAAGCCTGGCGTCCCGGAGGACGGCGGGGGAGAGGGACAGCCCGAACCTCCGCTCCAGGACGGCCAGGCTTCGCGTCGCCTCGTCGTCCGCCGGCAGGAAGGTGTCGCCGTCCGGAGTGAGGATCCCGGCGGCGGTCAACTCCGGGAGCAGCAGGTCGGGTCGCTCGCCCCAGCGCCACACCTCCTCGCGCAGGCCGTGCGGTGCTCCCGCGCCAGGGTGTGGCGGATCACCTCCACGCCGCCCCGGGGGACCTCCGCGAGGAGGTCGCCGCCGGGCGAGTCGCCGTACTCGACGGCCGGCGTCCACGCGCCGCTCGTGCCGACGCGGATCGCGGCGTCCCCGTACCCGTCCGCGCGGTAGGGCCCGGGAACCAGGTCGTCCATGTCGAGTTCCGTGGCGTGCACGGAAGTTCGGGCCGGGGCGGCGCCCAGAGCCAGGTGATGCCGTCGGTCATGAGCGTGACCGTAGCCTCCCGCGGGTCAGCGCGAGGGCGGGCAGCGCGGCGAGGGCGAAGAGGACGCCCGTCATCACGACGTACAGGTGCACCCCCGTCGCCGTGCTCACCGGGGCGCCGTCCGCGTAAGTCCCGGAGATCTCCGTCGCCTTGAGGATCTCGCCGCCGGCGAAGTTGAAGACGACCGAGCCGAGCGCGAGGACGACCGAGACCAACCCGGCGGTCGTGCCCTGCCGTTCGGGGGTCTCCAGGCTGGTCGCCAGGTTGTAGCCGGAGGCGCCGATCGCCCCGGCGGCGATCCCGGCGAGGGTTCCGCAGACGACCGCGAGCGGGACGACGGCGACGCCGGCCAGCATCCCGAACGCCGCGAGCGCGCCCGTCGCGATCCCGCCGAGCAGCGGTGGTGCCGGACCGAACCGGCCCGCCGCCCAGCCCGCCAGGGTGCCGCCGACGACGATCCCCAGGTTCGGCGCGGCCAGCAGCACCGCGACCGCCTCCCCGTCCCCCAGCCCGTACCCGAGCCCGAGACCGGGCGGCACCTGCGCGACGATCCCCGTCAGCTGCAACAGGCTCCGGAACGAACCCGCCGCGAGGACCAGCGCCAGCAGCGTCAGCAGGATCGGCCGGGTCAGGGCCCGGACGTCGATGACGGGCTCCTCGGTCCGCAGCGCGAGGTACGCCCACCCCGCCAGCGCCGCGCCCCCGGCCACCAGCAGCGCGACCGCGCCCGGCGAGAGCCGGCCCAGCTCGCCCCCGAGGCTGACCCAGGCGAGCACCGCGCCGAGCCCGGTGCCGAGCAGCAGCGCCCCGGCGACGTCGACCCGGCCCGTGCCCCTGACCGGCGACTCGGGGACGAACACGCGCACGCACACCGCCGCCACCGCCGCGAGCAGCGCCGCCGCCCCGAACACGCTCCGGTACCCGAACACGTCGATCACCGGCTGCATCACGAACGGCTCGACGATCCCGACGACCGACGAACCCGACGTCACCAGCCCGACCAGGGCCATCGCCACCCGGGGCGTGCTGATCCGGCGCGTCAGGGCGACCGTGAGGAACACGGCCGCGAAGGCGGCGCCCTGGAGGAAACGCCCGACCAGGAAGATCCAGAGGCTGGGAGCGACGAGACAGACCAGCGCGCCCGCGCAGGCCAGCAGCAGGGTGACGACGAGGATCCGGCGCGTGCCCAGCAGGTCGGCGCTCTTCGCGAGGAGCGGTGACCACAGGGCCCCGGCGAGCAGCGCGCTCGCGTTCAGCCACGCGGCCTGGTCGGTGTCGAAGTGGTCGAGGAGCTGCGGCAGGACCATCATGGGCGAGCCGATGGCCATGTCCGCGAGGACGTTGGCGAGGGTGAGGACGGCCGCCCACACGACGAGGCGCGCGCTCCAGCGGTGTTCCCGCGCGGCGGGGGCGGACTTCTCCAGCGTGCCTGCCATTAGGCACCCTTTCCGGCGGCGGTGCGCAGAGCCTCGTCGCGGGCGGCGATCGCGGCCCAGGTGGGCGGGAGGATGCGCTCGCGGCCGAGGTGGGCGCGGGCCTGGGCAGCGTCGACGTGCGGACGGTGGCGGGCCTCGTAGCGGGCGAACGCGGCGGTGAGGGCAGGGAGTTGAGGGCTCTCGGGGTGGTGGGGCTCGGCCGCGCCGGCGCCGTCCAGCTCCTCCGCGAGCCGCCACGCCCCGGTCAGCGCGAGGGACGTGCCCCGGCCGGAGAGGTAGGCCGGGCAGTACCCGGCGTCGCCGACGAGGACGACCCGGCCCCGGTGCCAGGCGGGCAGGTGGATCTGGCTCGCGGAGGTGAAGTAGAGGTCGGGATCGGCGAGCGCGGCGTCCAGCAACTCCGGTATCCGCCACGACCGTTGATCTGCGAACGCCTCGGCGAGGAGTTTCTTCTGGACGTCCGGGTCACGGTCGTCGTGGTCGGTCTGCGGTGACCGGAACTGGAGCACGGCGACGGCCTTGCCGCCGTACCGGAAGAGGCCCGCCATCCGGCCGGGGACGTTGTGGATCACGCCCGCGGGCCCCGTCCCGCCGGGGAAGTCGGCCAGCGCGAAGTACACGCCGAGGTGGCGCGTGTACTCCGGTTCCGGCCCGAACACCAGCCCGCGCACGCCGGAGTGCTGGCCGTCGGCGCCGATCACGACGTCGTAGCGCCCGGTCCGGCCCGACGCGAACCGCACGCCGACGCCCGCGCCGTCGTCGTCCAGCGCCTCGACCGCGTCGCCGAAGCGGACGGTCACGGTGTCGGGGAGGGCGTCGGCGAGGATCCGGACGAGGTCGGCGCGCAGGAGTTCGACGTCGTCGGCGGAGTCGTTGAACTCGGCCGGCGGCAGGGGGGCCACCGGCTCGCCCTCGCTGTCGACGAAGCGGGTCCGCTCGGACATGTCGACGCGGTGGGCGCGGATCCGCGTGAGCAGGCCCATGCGAGCGGCGGCCTGGACCGCGTCGCCGCGGATGTCGATGGGGGTGCCGGTCAGGCGTAAGTGCCGGGCGTGCTCGACGACGGTGACGGCGTGGCCGCGTCCGCCGAGCTCAAGTGCCGTGGCCAGACCGGCGATTCCGGCTCCGGAGATGAGCAGGTTCACGTGGGTGCTCCAGGGGTCGTGGCGGGTTCGGGTGGACGGCTCCCGCCTTAAAGAAACAAGCCGTCGCTTTTAGCGAGCGTACTGACCATCGGCTTGCATCGCAACGAACCCCCTGGCGACAATCGGCACCCCAGCGCAGAACGTGAGGTGAGAGCCCGTGTCGCAGTCCCGGCCGGCCGCGCGGCGCCCCGGCGGCCGCAACGCGCGGGTACGGGAGCGGATCCTCGCCGCGACCGTCGAACTCGTCGCCCGCGACGGCATCGCGGGGTTCCGGTACGAGGAGGTCGCCGAGTGCGCGGGCGTCCACCGCACGAGCGTGTACCGCAACTGGCCCGACCGCGACGACCTGGTCGTCGAGGCGCTGCTGCACTACGTCGAGGACCTGGCCTCCGTCGCCGACACCGGCGATCTCCAGCGCGACCTCGTCGACTTCCTGCTCGCGCTCGCCGCCGTCCTGGACACCCCCTTCGGGCAGTCCCTGGAGCAGGCCATCCACTCCGCCCGCCAGACCGAGGCCGTCCAAGCGCTCACCAAGGTCCTCGACCAGCGCGTCGCCGCCATGCGCCGCCGGGTGGACTCGGCCGTCGAACGCGGTGAACTCCCGCCCGTCGACAGCGGGTTCCTCGGCGAGATGATCTCCGGGCCCGTCCATCTCATCGTCAACCGCGGCGTGCGTCCCTTCGCGCGCGCGGACGCGGAACGCATCGTCTCCGTGATCCTCGCCGGAATCCGGGCCACGGCGCCGGAGGGCTGAGGTTCAGTCCGGCGGACGGTCGTCGGACCGGGTACGCGTACGGCGTTCCGTCGCCAGGCACAGCAGCGCCGCCCCCGTCGTCGCGAGCCCGCCCAGCCACAGGCCCGAGCGCGCGCCGAGCACCCCGGCGAGGCCGCCGACCAGCAACGAGCCCAAGGGCGTGGTCCCTTGGAGGATCAGTGTGTAGAGGGCCATCACCCGGCCCCGGTAGGCGGGGTCGCTGCCGAGCTGGATGCGGTGGTTGGCGGCCTGCGCGAAGTACGTGGAGGCGAGACCGGTGAGGAACAGCGCCACCATGGCGAGCCCCAGCGTCGGAGCCCACCCGGCGACGGTCTCCAGCACCCCGAACCCGAGCGCCGACCCGGCGACCAGCCGTCCGGACGGCCGCTCGCGGCGTGCCGTCCCCGCGAGCGCGGCCAGGAGCGAGCCGGCGGCCAGCGCGGTCGTCAGCAGCCCGAAGGTCCTCGCGTCGGCGTCGAACACCGTACGGGCGATCAGCGGCAGCGTGACCTGGAAGTTCAGCCCGAACAGGCCGACGGCCGCCACCAGCGCCAGCGGTAGCGTGAGATCCCGCCGGGACGCGACGTGCCGCAGCGCGTCCACCACCCGGTGCGGACCGCGCCCCGGCGCGCCGCGCAGCAGCTCACCCGGCCGCATCAGCAGCAGCCCGGCCACCGGGGCGACGTAACTGACCGCGTTGACCAGCATGACCGGCCCGGTGCCCAGCCACGCGATGAGCGCCCCCGAGGCCGCCGGGCCCACCACGCGCGACACGCTGAAGTAACTCACGCTGAGCGCCGAGGCGTTGGGCAGCAGCGCGGGGCCCACCAGCTCGCTGACGAACGAGATCCGCGTCGGCGTCTCGACCGCGTTCACCGTCCCGAGGCACAGCGCGAAGAAACAGAGGTGACCGAGCCGGACCGTCCCGGTGAGCGTCAGCAGCGCCAGCAGCAGCGCGAGTACCCCGGCCGTCAGGTTCGCCCCCAGCAGCAGGACCCGCTTGTCGTACCGGTCCGCGAGCCGCCCGCCGTACAGCGTGAGCAGCAGCATCGGCGTGAACTGGAGCGCCGTCACCAGCCCCAGCGCGCTGCCCGAACCGTCCGTCAGGGACAGCACCAGCCAGTCCTGCGCGGTGATCATCATCCAGGTGCCGGTCACCGACACGACCTGGCCCGCCGCGAAGAGCCGGAAGTTGCGGATCGCCAGGGAACGGAAGGGGGACGCGAGGGCCGAGGTCACCCCGCATTTCTCTCACGCCCTCCTTGGGCCGGGCCTTGGCACGGCTTGAGAAGCCTCTGTGACGCACCCTACTCAGACCGGCGTTATCGGAAGGGAACGGACGTGCGGGAGCGAATCGTTGGAAGAGGTGCGCCAACGTGAGAGAAAAGGGAGCGTCCGCCGTGAGCCCGAGCCAGGTCTTCGCCGCCGTCGACGACGACGAGGCACACATCCGCGCGCTGATCGCCCGCTGGGCCCGGTCCGTGCACCGGGGCGACATCGACGGAGTGCTCGCCGGACACGCCGAGAAGCTGACGATGTTCAACGTCGCCCCGCCCTACGAGGGCATCCGCTCACGCGCCGCCTACCGTGTCATCTGGCCGCCCCTGTTCGCCTGGCAGGCCCTTGGCGCCCGCTTCGACATCGAGTCCCTCGACGTGACGGCGGGTACGGACGTCGCCTACGCGCACGCGCTGGTGCGCTGCGGCACCCCGGGGGAGCTGGCCGAACGGCCCGAACTGCGACTGCGGCTGACATTCGGGCTGGTCAAGGAGGACGGCGAGTGGGTGATCGCCCACGAACACCACTCGTTCCCGCACGACTGAGCCGTCTGCCGCGTTCTGGCGTGAACCCGCCTCCGCCGCCTGGGGGAACCGGAGACGCCGGATCGCCCCACCGCGGGTTACGTTGACGAGGGTTTCCGCACCCTCAGTGACAGTCGCCGGCCAGGGAGAGGTGCAGCGCGCATGACGTCCGAGCCGTGTGCCGTGGCCGCGACTCCCACCGCGCCCGTCCGCCGCCGGGTCCCCTGGTCGCTGCTGGGCTCGTTCGCCGTCCTGTTCGGCGTCGGCTGGCTGGCGCGGCGGCACTGGTCGGTGGTGTCGGACGGCGCAGGACGGCTCGCCGTCGCGGACCAGGGCTGGCTGCTGTGCGGCGCGTTCGCGACCGTCGGCACCTGGGGCTGCGCGGCGCTGGCCCAGCAGGGCGCCGCCGCGCCGAGCCTGCCGCGCGGGCGGCTGGTCGCGGCGCAGTTCGCCGCCTCCGCCGCCAACCATCTGCTCCCGGCGGGCCTCGGCGCGAGCGCGGTGAACCTGCGGTTCCTGATGCGTTGCGGCCTGTCCGCGCCCCGCTCCGCGACCGCCCTCGGCGTGAAGGCGACGGCCTCCTGCGTCGCCAGGATCACCCTGATCGCCGTCCTCGCGCCGCTCGCCCCCGGGGTGCTGCGCGTGCCCGAGGTCCCGGCGCCGGTCGCCCTGGCCGTCGTCGCCGTCGTCCTCCCGCTTCCGGCGCTGCTGCTGTGGGCGCGCTGCCGCCGGGCCCTGTCGGCGGTCGCCGCCGACATCCGCGACGTCCACGCGCGCCCGTGCCGGGCGGCGGCGCTGTGGGGCGGGTCGTTCGCGTTCGCCACGCTGCACGCGTGCGTGCTGATCGCCGTCACCCGCGCGATCGGCCTCACGCTCTCGCCGGTCCACGTCGCGCTGGTCTACCTCGCCGCGAGCAGCGCCGCCGCCCTGCTGCCGACGCCGGGCGGCATCGGCTCGCTCGACGCGGTGCTGGCGCTGTCGCTGGCCGCGACGGGCGCGCCGGCCGTCGAGGCGACGTCGGCGGTGCTGGGGTACCGGCTGCTGACGGTGTGGCTGCCGCTGCTGCCGGGGCTGCTGGTGCTGGGGGTGCTGGTCAGACGGCGGGCGCTGTAAGCGGGTCGGCTTCGTCACCCCCTTGGCCAAGGCATGGCGAAGATCTGTCGCGGGCTTTACTGCACATGATGTGCAACTGGGAGAGCATGGCGAATGCTGGCCCCACCGGGTCACGCGCCGCTCGCGACGGAAGGCACCACCCGATGACGATGACCCGGCGGGAATGGACCCGCCTCGCCGGAATGGCCGCGTTCATCGTCGCCCTGCACGTCGTCGGCTGGTTCACCCTCGTCGCGATCGTCGCCCCGCACCACTACAGCATCGGCGAGAAGACCTTCGGCATCGGCATCGGCGTCACCGCCTACACCCTCGGCATGCGCCACGCCTTCGACGCCGACCACATCGCCGCGATCGACAACACCACCCGCAAGCTGATGGGCGAGGGCCAGCGGCCCCTGTCCGTCGGGTTCTGGTTCTCCCTCGGCCACTCCAGCGTCGTCTTCGCCCTCGCCCTCCTGCTCTCCTTCGGCGTCAAGACCCTCGCCGGGCCCCTGCGCGACGACGACTCCAGCCTCCACGACGTCACCGGCCTGATCGGGACGGCCGTCTCGGGCACGTTCCTGTACGTCATCGCCGTCCTCAACCTGGTGATCCTCGCCGGGATCTGGAAGGTGTTCCGGCGCATGCGCACGGGCGAGTTCGACGAGGCCGAACTGGAGGAGCACCTGAACAACCGGGGCTTCATGAACCGGCTCCTCGGGCGGGTCATGAACGCCATCACCAAGCCCTGGCAGATGTACCCCCTCGGCCTCCTCTTCGGCCTCGGCTTCGACACGGCCACCGAGGTCGCGCTGCTCGTCCTCGCCGGGTCCGGTGCCGCCTCGGGGCTGCCCTGGTACGCGATCCTGTGCCTGCCGGTGCTCTTCGCGGCCGGGATGTCCCTGCTCGACACCATCGACGGCTCGTTCATGAACTTCGCGTACGGGTGGGCGTTCTCGCAGCCCGTCCGCAAGGTCTACTACAACCTCACGGTGACCGGTCTCTCCGTCGCCGTCGCCCTCCTCATCGGCACCGCCGAACTCCTCGGCCTCGCCGCCGAGAAGCTGTCCCTGCACGGCGCGTTCTGGGACTGGGTGGCGGGGCTCGACCTCAACACCCTGGGGTTCGTGGTGACGGGGATGTTTGTCGCGGCGTGGGCGATCGCCCTGGTGGTGTGGAAGGTGGGGCGGATCGAGGAGAAGTGGAGCGTGCGGCCGGCCCAGAACAGCGCCGCCGCCCAGCCCGACCCCGCCGCCCAGCCCGACCCCGCCGCTCAGACCGGCTCCGCCAGCACCCTCTCCAGCACCAGCCGCTGAGCCCCGTCCACGTCCGGACTCGACAACCCCGCCAGCACCACCAGCGCCTTCCACAACGCCCACCCCCGCGCCCGCCGCCACACCTCGTCCGGCAGCCCCACGGCCTCCCGGAACACCTTCCGCTCGGCCCCCTCGAAGTACGTCCACGCGATGACGAGGTCGCACGCCGGATCACCCGTCCCGCACGTCCCGAAGTCGATGACGGCCGACAGCCTCCCGTCCTCGACGAGGAGGTTGCCCGCCGACACGTCCCCGTGGAACCACACCGGCGCCGACGGCCACACCGACACCAGCGCCTCGCCCCACACCCGGCGGCACGCGGCCACGTCCACGACGTCCGCCAGCGTCACCAGCGACTCGGCGGCCTGGTCCCCGTACACGCTCGGATGGCACCCCCGGTACCAGGAGTGCAGCCCCGCCACCGGCCCGCCGTCCGCCGGGACTTCACGCAGCCGGCGCAGGAACTCGCCCAGATCCCGGGCGAGTCGGAGCCGGTCGACGGCGCCGGAATCGACGCTCTCGCCGGGCAGCCAGCGCCGCACCGACCAGGGGAACGGGTACCCGGACGCCGGGCGTCCGACGGCGACCGGCGCGGGCACCGGCGTCGTCAACTCCCGTGCCAGGAACGGCAGCCAGCGGTCCTCCTTGGCGACCGCCGCGACGTACCCCGCCGCGCTCGGCAGCCGCACGGACAGCTCCTCGCCGAGCCGGAACGTCCGGTTGTCCCAGCCCTGGCGCTCCACCGGCCGCACCGGCAGCCCGGCCCACTCGGGGAACTGCCCGGCGATCAGGTCCCGGACGAGGCCGGCGTCGATGTCGGTCATGGGGGCAGTCTGCGCGAACGCGGACCGGGGTGTCCTCACCTTTTCGCTCCTCCCCTTTTCCGGTCCTCACCTTCTCGCGAGGTCCGCCCGGCACCGGACGATCTGCCGCGCCGGGTCCCCCGTGTACAGCCACGGCGCCGGTGTCGCCCGCCGCCCCATCAGGTCCAGCAGCACCCCGGCGATCTCCGCCTCCCCCGCCTTGCAGGCCGCGTGCGCGAGATGGCTGACGTCCCTGAGCTCGGCGGGGGAGACGGCCGGCCCGACCGGACGCCCGGCGAGCCAGCGGTCCCAGGTGCGGCGGACGTCGCTGACGGCGCCGTCGTCCGTCCAGTGCTGGGCGATGCCGACGGCCGTGGGGCGGTCGCGGGTGAGGTCCAGGGTGTAGCGGTACTCCTCCACGCGCGCGTACTGCACGAGCACCGGCAGCGGGCAGCCCGGCGGGGCGACGCCGGCGGCGTCGCGGGCGAAGTCGTACATCAGGCCGTGGGTGCCGTGCCAGCGGGCCGAGTAGTAGTGCAGGACCTGGAGGTGGCCCTCCATGCTGTACGGGTCGCGCTGGTGCAACTCGTCCCACCAGCGGGCGAGTTCCGGCCGGCGCACGCCCGCTGGGTACAGCCGCGCCACCGAGATCAGCGACACCCACGGCGTCGGGTCCGCCGGGTACGCCTCGCTCGCCGCGCGGCACGCCAGCACCGCCGCGTCCACCCGCCGGGGGTCGATCGGCGCGCCCCGGCCCGCCTCGATCGCCAGGTTGAACGCCCGTGCCGTCTCCGTCGCCGCCCGCAGCACCCGGGCGTCCGCGCTGGACGGCTCCGCCGCGAGCCACGTCTCCACCGTCGACCCGCCCGCGCACACCTGCGCCAGCCGCCGCACCCGGTGCCCGCGCGCCGCCCAGTCCCGGCCGGTCGCCCCCAGCAGATCTCTGAGGCCGTGCCATCTCCCGATCACCACGTCCGGCCGCGTCGCGGTCAGCTCCTCGTCACCGCAGTCGGGATCGAAGTCGGGCGAGAAACGGTCGCGCGCCATGGGGGCCTGCCTCGGGTCGGTGCGATGCGGTGGGGAGGGGGCGGGGAGCGGGCTCGGGCGGAGGGCGAGTACGGGGTCGACGGGAGGGGAGCGGGTCGTGGGGTGTTACCGGTGGGGGTCTGCGGGGCGGCCGGTGGAGGGGCCGGGGCGGAAGACCCGGACCGGCCGCTCCCAGAGCCGTCCGGGAGCCTCGTCCGCCGGGGAGGGGCGTCGCTCAGAAGTCCGTCGGTACGCCCTCGTACGCGCCTCTGTGTCCCGGTACCGCGTGCGCGGTGATCGTGCGGGAGGCGTCGAGGCGGGGCGGGTGGTAGTAGTCGCTGCCCTTGGCGCGGTACCGGAGGAGGGGGACGAGGCCGAGGGCGAGGCCGCCGAGACCGATGGCCACCGCGGCCCCGCTCAGCTCGCCGAGGGATTCCGCGAAGATCCAGAACATGAAGAGCGCGCCGCACAGCGGCCAGACGCCGCCGAGGAGGAAGGTCACCGGCGAGGACAGCAGCAGACGGCGGTAGGCGACGACGGCGGCGAGGCCGGTGAGACCGTAGTACAGGGCGATCTGGAGGCCGATCGCGGAGATCGCGTCAGCCAGGATCTCCCCGACCGAGCCGAGCGCGTTGGCGGCGACGAGCAGCGTGAGCGCGACCGCGCCGACGGCGGCGACGGCGACCCAGGGCGTGTTCCAGCGCCGGTGGACGCGGCCGAGCGCGGCCGGCATCGTCCCGTCGCGGCCCATCGAGAACAGCGTGCGCGTGACCTGGATGAGGGTGGTCTCCAGCGTCGCGATCGTGGACAGCATCACCGCCACCACCAACAGTTTCCCGCCCCACCCGGGCCACACGGCCTGCCCCAGCGCGCCGAGCACGTTCGCCGCGTTCCGCTCGACCTGGTCCTCGGTCAGCACCACGTTCACGGTGACCGTGTAGACCTCGAACAGCAGGAAGACGACGCCGAGCCCGATCAGCCCCGCGAGCCCGGTCGTACGGCGGCTGTCGCGGGTCTCCTCGCTGAGGTTGCTGGTGACGTCCCAGCCCCAGTAGCAGAACGCGGCGACCAGCGCCCCCGACGCGAACCCGGCGACCCCGTCGAACTGCCCGGGGGAGAACCAGGACCAGTCGAAGGCCCGCGCGCTCCCCACATGCCGGAACGCCAGCACGGCGAACAGCACGAGGATCGCCAACTCGACGCCGGACATGACCAGTTGCGCCCGCACGGTGAGCCGCGCCCCGCCGAGGACGACGCCCAGCATGAGCAGGAACCAGCCCGCGCCGACCGCCGTCGACCAGGCCGTGCTGTCCGCGAGCCCGTCGTCGAGGAGCGCGAGGGTCAGCGAACCGGCCGGCAGGGACCCGGCGACCATGAACAGCGTCGTCGAGACCACCAGCGCCCAGCCGCTGAGGAACCCCAGGAACGGGTGGAGCGTGCGCCCCACCCACGAGTACGCGGCGCCCGCGTTGACGTCGATCCGGTTGAGGTGGCTGAACGCGAGCGCGATGCCCAGCATCGGCAGCGCGCAGTACAGCAGGGCCGCGGGGCTCGCCAGGCCCACCGCGCCCACCAGGACGGCCGTCGTCGCGGCGATCGAGTACGCGGGGGCGGTACCCGCGATCGCCATCACCGCCGTGTCGAACGTGCCGAGGACGTTCGCCTGGAGCCCTCGACCACTGTTGTCGCTCATGGTGCGCTGCTTTCCGTCGTGCACACCGCGCGGCGGGAACTGCCCGGCGGCGCGTGGGGGGAGTGGGGGGTGGCACCGCCGGACGTCCACGGGGGTGGCCCTGGACGGTGGCGGAAGGAGTCGAGCGGAAACGTGACTGTCGAACGGAAACCGGCATGCGGAACGGGGCGTGCCATCGCTCCGTCGATGGCCGGTCACACCGAGTGTGCGAGTGATGATAGTCGGAACGATTTACCTTTCAAGATTGACCGTCCGGTAACCTCTCGACGCGCGTACGTCCCGAACTCCCGTACGGGACGGGGCGGTTCAGTCGCCGAGCCGGTCCAGGCTGCGCAGCCGGTTCGTCGCGTCCAGCGCCGCGACCTTGTAGGACTCCGCCAGCGTCGGGTAGTTGAACACCGCGTCGACCAGGTAGTCGACCGTGCCTCCGCACCCCATCACCGACTGGCCGATGTGGATCAGCTCCGTCGCCCCGCTCCCGAAGCAGTGCACCCCGAGGAGGCGCCGGTCGTCCGGCGACACCAGCAGCTTCAGCATGCCGTGCGCGTCCCCGATGATCTGACCCCGCGCCAGCTCCCGGTACCGGGCCACCCCCACCTCGAACGGCACGCGCTCCTCGGTGAGTCGGTCCTCCGTGCGGCCGACGAAACTGATCTCCGGGATCGTGTAGATGCCGATCGGCTGGAGGTCGTGCGTCCGCCCCACGGGCTCCCCGAACGCGTGATAGGCCGCCGCCCGGCCCTGCTCCATCGACGTCGCCGCGAGCGCCGGGTACCCGATCACGTCACCGACCGCGTAGATGTGCGGGACCTGCGTACGGTAGTGCTCGTCCACCGCGATCCGGCCCCGCGCGTCCGCCGTCAACCCCGCCTGTTCCAGGGCCAGTTCATCGGTCAGGCCCTGTCTGCCCGCCGAGTACATCACCGCGTCCGCCGGGATCTTCTTGCCGCTCTCCAGCACCGTCAGCGCGGTGTGCCCGTGCTGCTCGACCGCCGCGACCGTCTCCCCGAACCGGAACGTCACGGCCAGGTCCCGCAGGTGGTACTTGAGCGCTTCGACGATCTCGACGTCGCACATGTCCAGCATCGCCGGACGCCGTTCGACGACGGTCACCTTGCTGCCGAGCGCCGCGAACATGCTGGCGTACTCCATCCCGATCACCCCGGCGCCCACGATCACCATCGAACGCGGGACCCGCTCGATGGTGAGCACATTGTCCGAGTCCAGGATCGTCCGCCCGTCGAACTCCACGCTCGGCGGGCGCGCGGGCCGGGTGCCGGTCGCGATGACGACGTACTCGGCCGTCAGCACCCGCTCGTGCCCGGTGACGTCGCGCAGGGCGACCGTGTGCGGGTCGAGGAAGCGTCCGGTGCCGGCGAACAGGGGGACCCGGTTGCGGGCCAACTGGCTGCGGATCACCTCGACTTCACGGCTGACGACATGCTGGGTGCGCGCGGTCAGGTCGGCGACGGTGATGTTCTCCTTGAGCCGGTAGCTCTGCCCGTACAGATCCCGCTGGGTGAGCCCGGTCAGATACAGCACCGCCTCCCGCAGCGTCTTGGACGGGATCGTGCCGGTGTGCAGCGAGACCCCGCCGACCATGTCCGCACGGTCGACGACGGCGACTTCGCGGCCGAGTTTGGCCGCGGCGATGGCGGCCTTCTGGCCACCGGGACCGGATCCGAGCACGAGCATGTCGACATCGGGCACGGGGGGAGTGTGACAGCGGGGCGGGCTCGGGGGAAGGGCGCGTGGGCCTCACGGCGACGGCCGCCGGGCACGGCTCTGACGGGCGGGGCCGCTCGGGTCGCGCCTGACGGGCAGGCGGCGCGGGGCCGGTCCGGGGCGCGGCGTCGGCGCGGGTTTCCCGGTGCCGGTGTGCCGACGGGAGCTCGTCGGTGCCGGCGGGGTTTGTCGGGGCCGGCGTGGTGGTGCGGGCTTGTCGGCACAGGATCGACGGTGGAGGGCGCGGTGCCGTCCGGCAGCGGGGCTTTGCCGACGCGGCCCGGTGGCAGGGGAGGCCGGTGCCGTCCGGCGCGGCGGGAACGTCCCCGCGTCGGCCCTACGGCAGCAGTTTCTCGATGGCCGCCGGGCCTTCCTCGGCCAGCTTGCGCCGTGCCCACTCCAGGGTGGCCGGCGTGATGTCGCGGCCGGCCGCGAGGACAAGGTCCTCGGGGGTCACCTCGGTTCCGGTGCGCGTGTGCAGCAGGGCGTCGGGGGTGGCACGGTCCTCGGAGGGGTTCGTCATGGCCAGGACTCCTCGTTGTGCGGTCGTCGCATCCACTATCACCACTCATCGCGCGGCCCGCATGTGCGCGTGCCCGCGCCGGGCGCCGGAAAACTCTTGGACATCGACGCGGTCGCTGTCATATGGTCTGACCGCACGCCCGAGACGAACGGAAGGAGGCGAGTGCCATGCAGTCCCAGAAGACCCCGCGCTCCCTCCCCGCCGCCGTCGCGTGCCGCGTCTGACCTGCCCGGGAGCGCTGAACAAGAGTTCCGCTACCTGGAGGATTCCGTGACCGCCCCGGTCATCCGCGTGCTCGACGAGAGCGACGCACACCTTTTCGACACCCTGCCCGACCCCCTGCGCGCCGGCGAGATCCTGCGCGCGGCCGCCGACCGCCCCGGCTGGAAGCGCGTCGCCCTGCGCGACGGCCGCGTCGTGGCCCGCGCCTCCTGGTGGGGCGGCCCCGACGACGCCGAGCCCCTGACCGTCGAACGCTTCGACGTCGCCGACGGCGAGGAGGACGCCGGCGCGGCCCTGCTGCGCTCCGCCCCCTGGAAGGTCGGCCTGGAGCTGAACCTGCCCGGCGGCTGGCGCGACGACCCCGTCCTGAAGGACGCCGCCGAGGCCCGCTTCGAGGCGGCACGCCGTGCCGGACAGCACCTCCTCGTCGAGCGGTACGTCTACCGCTGGACCCCCGAGTGCGGGCTCCCGGACCGGCCCGGCCGGCTGGAGTTCGCGCCCGAGCCCGACGACGCCGTCTTCTTCGACGCCCTGCGTCGCATCCACTCCGTCACCCTCGACGCGCACGCGCGCAAGGCGATCGAGGAGGGCGGCCTCGACCAGGCCGCGCAGGAGGAGATCGACTTCTTCCGCTGGTGCCCGTCCCCGCGCGCGTGGTGGCAGGTCGCCCGCACGCCCGCCGGGGAACTCGCCGGCATCCACATCCCGGCCCACAACCCGAGCGGGCCCTGCGTCGGCTTCATCGGCGTGGTGCCGGAACAGCGCGGCCACGGGTACGCGTACGACCTCCTCGCCGAGTGCACGCACTACCTCGTCGAACAGGGTGCGGAGTTCATCGCCGCGGCGACCGACCAGGGGAACTTCCCCATGGCCGCGCACTTCGCGAAGGCCGGGTATCCCGTGGCGCGCGAGCGCGTGCACTTCGAGTACCCGGGCGTTGTCGGTGGCGGGTGACAAGCTGGGGTGAGACCGGCTGACTGAGAGGAGCGGGGCCCATGGGGTTCGACGGTGAGGTGTGGCGGGTGGCGTGCGGCGCGGAGGAGGTCGGGACGATCGCGATCGACGACGGCGACTTCCCCTGGCTCTCCGGCCGCTTCACGCCCGGCCCGGCGTACGCGGCCGTCGAGCCCCTGTTCACGCGCGAGCTGGCGCTGCTGAACGAGGGGTGGACGCAGGAGTGGGAGGCGGTCTACGACGAGATCACGCGCCGCGTCTCCCTCGCGTCCCCCGAGGGCCCCGTTCCCGAGTTCCTGCTGCACATCGAGGGGGAGCGGGCCTGGTTCCGCTGGAGCGACGAACCCTTCGAGGAGTAGGCGAACCCTTCGAGGAGTAGGTGACGCGGGTCACATCCAGGGCTGTCACACTTCCGTGCCGTGCGCTGTCTAAGGGGTGTACCCAACGGCAACGGCACAGGAGAACGCCATGGAAGCCCGCCTCAACCTCTTCGGCAGCCCCCTCTTCGGCAAGGTCCTGCGGCACGTCAACTCCGCGGGCAAGGCCGTCTCCGACTCCCCCCTCCCCGCGGCCACCCAGGAACTCGTCAAGATCCGCGCCAGCCAGATCAACGGCTGCGGTTTCTGCACCGACATGCACACCAAGGACGCCACCGCCGCCGGTGAGGACGCCACCCGGCTCCACCTGATCGCGGCCTGGCGCGAGGCCACGGTCTTCACCGACGCCGAGCGCGCCGCCCTCGCCCTCACCGAGGAGGGCACCCGCATCGCCGACGCCCATGGCGGCGTCTCCGACGAGACCTGGGACAACGCGGCCAAGCACTACGACGAGGAGCAGCTTGCCGCCCTCGTCTCCCTGATCGCGCTGATCAACGCCTACAACCGGGCCAACGTGATCGTCCGCCAGCCGGCGGGCGACTACCGGCCGGGGATGTTCGGCTGAGGGCAGCGGCGCGGTTGTGAGGGGGCGGGGCTGGGCCGGGTCTCCTGTGGGAGGGCGGTGTCCTGCCACAGCGGACCCGCCCCCGCCGGGCAACTAGACCCCCGCCCCCAACACCCCCTCCGCCGCCTCCAGAACCTCGGTCACCCGCAGGGCGAACCCCGCGTCACAGGCGTGCGGCCGTCCGGAGGCCGCGGCCTCCAGCAACGCGTCGGCCGCGTTGGTCAACGCCGCCACCGCATCACCCATCCCCTTGGGAAGCACGGCGACCCCCGCCTCCCCCCGAAGCTCCACCGTGCTCCCCGACGCGGCCGGCGGAGCCGTGAGGCTCAGCGTCACCGTGCTGGACGCCCCGCTCGCATGCTCAAGGACGAGATGCACCGTGTCCCCGGGCCCGTGCCCGGCCGCCTGTACCGCGCTCACATCACCCAGCACCGGCAGCAGAACCGACAACGCGTGCGGCCCCACATCCCACAGCGCTCCCCGCTCCCGCCGCCACGGCGACTCCGCGAACGCACTCCCGGCGGACGTGAACACCGCGCCCAGCCACTCGGCCCGAGCGGTGAACCACCCGTCCAGCGCGGCCTGTTCTTGGATCCAGCCGGACACCATGGAATCGAACCGGGCGGTGAAGAACACCACCGACGCGACCCCGCTCTCCCGGGCCGCCTCCACCAGCCCCCGCCCCTCGGCGGAGGACAGTGCGAGCGGCTTGTCGAGCAGCAGATGCCGCCCCGCACGGGCGGCCCGCGTCGCCAACTCGGCCTGGACATCGGGCGGCAGGGCGACGGCCACGGCGTCCACGTCGGAGAGGAGCGCGTCGACGTCGTCGTACGCCCGCACCCCGTACTCCTCGGCCAGCGTCTTCGCCGCGTCGGCCCGCCGCCCCCAGACCCCGACGAAGTCGAGGGAGGGGTGCGCCGCGAGGGTGGGAGCGTGGGCGAGCCGGGCCCAGGGTCCGGTGCCGAGCAGTCCGATACGCATGACGTCCGCCTCTCCAGAAGGGTCCGGCCGAGCCTGACACACGCCCGGGGCATACGCGCAAGCCCCGGGTACGACGATCTCACCCGCCGGACAGCGCGTATACGGCACCGCATGCGGGGCAGGTGGCCTGAGAAGGGGGGACCCGCATGGCCGTCGAGGCATGGCACGACTACCTCACCCGTCAACTCCGCCCCGTACTTGAGGTGTTGACCGCAAGACCCGTCCAGCACCGGAAGGAGGGAACCCCAGCCGCCGTCCCCGTCCCCGGCACCCTGGAGTGGACACTTCCCTGGCCCATGGACGACGGCAACGGCCTCGTCCGCGTCACCGTGTTCACCGAAATCGTCCCGCCGCCCCACGGACGCCGCGTCCGCGTCGTCGTGGCCGCCGTCGCCAGGGGCTTCCTCGAAGACGGCGGCCGCCTGACCCTGCCCCGCTACTGGCCCACCGACCCGCCGCCCACACCCACCCCCGAAGTCTCCACCCCTGACCGGGAGTTGACGTGGAGCATGGCGGCACACCTGTGCCGGACCCTGGACGGCCTCCCCGAGACCCTGACCGAGGAACCCACCGGCGAGGCGGGCTTCTCCCTGCGGCCACCGGAGACGCCACTCTGACCGCGCCGGTGAGGTCAGGGTGGGGACACCGTGGAGTCGGTTCCCTCCGTTTCCGCTGGGGCGGGGGTGGAGAGCCAGTCGGCGATGGTTCGGGCGATGGGCTGACCGGTTTCCACTTCCACGAAGCCGAACTGGCCTGACTGGTTGCACTCCAGGAACCACCAGGTGCCGTCCGCGTCCTCCGCGAAGTCGAAGGCGCCGTAGGCGAGTTCGGCGGTGCGGAGGTAGGCGAGGACGCCTTCGGCGGTGCGGGGCGGGACGTCGACGGGGGTCCAGGGCATGGCGGGGGAGGCGAAGCGGACGTCGATGTCGGCGGGGTCGGCGTCGGGGGAGACCTCTTTGCGGGCGGCCAGGAGGCGGTCGCCCACGACGGTGAGGCGGACGTCCGCGCGTTTGGCGACCCGGCGTTGCAGGAGGGTCGGGCCGAAGGCGACCGCGGAGAAGTCGGCGTCCGGGGCGACCCGGCTGGTGGGGACCGCGCGGGGCGGTTCCTGCGGATGCGCTCCCGAGACCGGCTTGACGACCAGATCGGGGAACCGGTCCGCGAACTCCCGCGCGGCCTGCGGGAACGTGGTGATCAGCGTGGCCGGCACGGGCAGCCCGCACTGCTGGGCGACCCGCAGCTGCCACGGCTTGTGCCGCGCCCGCACGGCCGCGTCCGGATGGTTCATCCAGCGCGCGCCCGTCGAGCGCAGCATCCCGTACAGCGCCTGCGAGGACTCCTCCGTCAGCCACTCGGACGGCTCGGCGACACGCGTCGCCGGCACACCGGGCCGGCGCACCCACACCGACCGCAGCCCGTCCATGCTGAGCAGCCGCCCGGCGGACCAGAGGTGCCCGCGGAAGCCGCCGCGCACGTACTCGCCGGAGAGCGCGACCCCGCCCGTCAGGTCGGCGGGGTCGAGCCGGACCACGGGCACCCCGGCCGCGTTGAGGTGCACGACGACCATGTCGGCCGTCACGTCCTCCTCGCAGGTGAGGATCAGGACCGTCATCTCAGTCGTCGAAGTGCGTCTTGGAGCCCGCCGTCGACGTCGTCGTGCCGAGTTCCCTGAGCAGGGTGAGGTCCGCCGCGGCGATCCTGCCGTCCGAAGTGACGTTCAACTGCAGTCCTGGGTCGTAGGCGTACGGAGTGGTGGTCACCAACTCCGCAGCCGGGCGTGCGTAGTTGAGCGCGAACGGTTGCATCGTCTCTCCTCTTCCGTGCTGCGCCGACCAAGCCGTCGTTGCCGCGTCGTCGCGTCGCCCAGTGGGTCCCTTGGGCTTTCATTGACTTATACGAATCGAACGGGTGATTGGTTTCCTCACGGTGCGTGATCGCAGGGCGTCCGGCGCTCAGCACGTGAGACCGCGCGAGGGGGCGAAAGGTTGATCCGGTCCAGCGGGATTCGTGGTCAGACAGCGTCTTTGGACGATGTCCGCAGGGAGCGGAGCGCGAGGAGCAGCACTCCGATGTCGTCCAGGTACACCGGGTCGGGCAGCAGGTCGGTCGGCAGCACGAAGTAGAGGACCGCGCCCCAGAAGATCCAGCGCGGCCCGGTCGGCAGTCCGGCCCGCCGCAGCTCCCGCCGGGTCCGCACCAGACGGACGGCCACGGCGACGGCGGCGGCGAGCACGGCGGTCGCGAGGAGGGCGGCGACGACGATCACCGTCGTGGTCGTGTCCACGTCCCCTCCCGGAGGTCCAGGGGCGCCGCGGGCGTGCGGCTCCCATCTTTCGGAGTACCCCGGCGGGGCCCTCGTATCGCCCCGCGCGCCTGTGAACGCCCGCCGGGGCGTGGACGACGGGGAGGTTTGGAGAGGCTTGGCTCACTCCACCGGCTCACCCGAGTGGCGCGAAGCCGTACGGGTGTCCCTAATGAGCAGGGTAGCCGCGTGCCGCACTCGGGGGCGCAGAGGCGGCCGCACCCATTTCATGGAGAACAGCATGACCACCCGCTCTCCGTCCGTCCGTCCGAACCCGACCGCCATACCCGGGGGTGAGGTGCCCCGCACCGCCCCCGCCCTCCCCGACGGCGCCCCGCACGGCGCCGCCGTCGACGGCCTCGTCCGAGCCGCCGTCGCCGACCGGCCCCTGGAGGAGCTGGCCGAACTCATCACCCTCCTGGAGCAGTCCCCCTCGTCGGTCCACGCCGCCTCCGACGCCCTGCGCGCCGCCGGTGTCGACCGCTCCGTGGAGGACGTCACCCGCCTCGTCACCCTCCTCACCCGCCCGCCCCGCCCCGCCGAGGGCGCCGACGAGATCATCCGCGCGGCGGCCGAGGGCCGTCCCGTCGAGGACGTCAGCCGGCTGATGGCCCTCATGCACCGCACCCCCCTCGAACCCCACTGCGAGGAGGAGGCCCTGCGCACCGCCGCGACCCGCCGCCCCGTCGGGGAACTCGCCCAGCTCATCGGCAGGTTGAGCGAGGAGGAACGGGCGGCGCGGGAGGCCCCGGACCGCACGGTCGTCACGGCACCGCCGTCGACGCCGCCGGAACCGTCCGCCCCCGGGCCCGTCCCGCAGCCCCCCGCACACCGGGCACCCCGCCCCGACACCCCGGCGGCCGAGGAGGCCGCCACCCACCGCCCCCGCCGCTGGAAGCGCGGGAGCACCGGACCGGCGCGCGACGAGGACACGCGCCCCACCAAGCCCCTGCGCGCCCTGGCCGTCCGCGGCGAGGTCCCCCGGGGCACGGCCGTCGGCAGCTCCCGCGCGGGCACCGCGTACGACGACGAGGCGAGCGACCGCCTCGCCGCCGCCCGCGCCCGCAGTGCCCCCGACCGCACCACACGCCGGGCGGGCCGCTTCACCGCGCTCCTGCTCCTCGCGACCGGCGCGGCGACCCTCCCCCTCCACCGGGCCGGCGAGGCGGCCCAGATCTACGGCCTGACGCTGGGCGCGGCCCTGCTCTGCACGGTCCTGGGCGTCCTGCTCACGATCCGCCCGGCGGTCCCGCTCCTGGCCCTCGCCCTGCTCCTGCCCGCGGCCCTGGCAGCCGGCCAGCTGCTGCGCGGACGGATGGGCCCGGCCTCCCTCACGAGAGCGCTGGACCTGACGGCGGCCCCGGGCTGGCTGGCGGGCGGCCTCGCGGCCCTGGCGGCGCTGTCCGCCCTGACCACGCTGCTGCTGGCGGCGCAGCCGACCCAGGGAAGGTGACCGCAGGCTGAGTGACACGTGGCCCGCACCGGTGATCCGGTGCGGGCCACCCGCTTACTCCCGGGCTCAACTCCCGGGTTTCTTCGGCAGCTTGAACCGCTCGAACGTCCGCGTGAGCTGCTGGAGGGGTGAGACGGCGGGCGCGGGCCGGGCCGGCGTCGGCTCGGACACGCTGTCGACGGCCCCCGCGGACTCCCGGTACACCTCCAGCGCCTCGTGCGCCCGCTCGGCCGCCTCCCGGTACAGGTCCCGGGACCTGGTCATCGCGTCCAGCGCCTCCGCGTACATCGCGACGAGCTGCCGTTCGCGGTCCAACTCCTCCTGGAGCGTGAGGAGATGCCAGTCCTCCCGCAGCGACGTCAGCAACGCGTCGGCCCCGTCGGGGAGCGGCTGCGGCACGGTGGCGAACCGATTCACCGCCTCGACGAGTTCGGCCGGCTCGGAGCCGTCCAGGAAGACCGTGCGGACGGCGTAGTCGGCGGGGTCGATGTCGCCCCGGGGCAGGATCACCGCGCCGCCGCGCGGCAGTTCGACCCGGGCCTCCTTCAACGCCCAGTTCACCGCCCGCAGTTGCTGCGGCGCCGCCCGGTGCTCGACGACCCGGTCCCGCAGCCCGTCCGTGAGGAACCGGGTCAGGGGCTCACGCCCGCGCGCGTCCGGCGTCATGGCCTCGTGGACGACGACGTGGACCGACCAGTCGTCGCGCGCCGCGCTCCTGAGGACGCGGCGCAGCTCCTTGTCGTCCGAGGGCAGCGCGTTGGCCGCGCGGAACCGCAGTCCGGCGAGCTGCGAGTGGTCCCACTGGCCGTCGATCTCCCAGGGCTCCTCGGGCCACAGCCGGGTCGCGGGGGAGGGCCAGCGCCGGTTCCAGGGCGCCTCGGCCTCGGCGATCAGCGCCCACGCGCGCGTCTGCTCCCGGTCCGCGTCCTCGTCGAGTTCGAGCCGGGCCCGCACGGTCACCTCGTCCGGCACGGACCAGCGCGCCTCGAACACCAGCTTGCCGGCGGGCCGCGCGTCCTCGGGCAGCTCCAGGAAGTCGGTGATCTCGCCGGTCTCCTTGAACCGCTGCAACTGGCCGCGCAGCACCTCCCCGGGCGCGGAGCCGGTGTGGCGCCCCCGGGTCAGCCACACGGTGGACGGGGTCGAAGGGTGGGCTGCGCTGGAGGTCGGCATGGATCCATCTGTGGAGCGGTGGACGATATGGGCTTCCCAGTATCGTCGCTCATCCCCGTGCGTGATCAAGAGGGGGGCGCCCGGAAGTCCTCGTCGCGCCCCCGCACACCCCCGTACGCGGCGTGCACCCAGGGTGCGCGCGCCGCACCACAGGCGGCCCCGCACACTCGTACCCCGGGCGACCTGGCCCGGCGAGAATCGTGGGGGCGGACAGGGCCGGCCCATCATCCGCGTCGGGGCGGGCCCTGTCCGGCACGGGAACGCGTCCCTCGCGAGCCCCCGTGCGCACTCGCGCCCCCGTCCACGCGCGCCTGCCTCCCGGCCCCCGTCCGCCGTTCAGGAACGGCCACCGCCTCCCTGCCGTCCCCGCCGCCTGCGGGGCACCTCCTCCTGGAGGTCGCCGGGCTCGCGCGGGGGCGCGCTGAAGCCGCCGGGGACGGCGCGCGCGGCCTGGGCCTGGGCCGGGGGAGCGGGGGCGGTCTGCGGGGCCGTCCGGTCGGCCGGCGGGGCGTCGCCGCCCTGGCGCGCGCGGGGCGCCGCGCGGGCGACCACGCGCGTGTGGGACATGTGCGGGGCGCAGGCCGAGCAGACCTCCATGAGGGTCCAGACCTGGCCGACGGCCGGATCGTGGCGCAGGGCCAGCACGACGCCGCCCGCGCAGGAGACCCGCGTGCCCTCGTGGGCCGCGCACTTGAGCTGGCGGCAGCCGCAGGAGGCGTCGGGCCGTACGGTCGCGGCACGCGCGTGTGCGGCGGCGTGCGCTTCGGCGAAGCGGCGCAGGGCCGCGACGTCACGGGAGCGGGCGGGCATCCGGCAGCCGGAGGAGCAGGTGACGGACGCGGTCCGGTCACGATGCCCGGTCACGCGGATCGTCCACGACCGTCCCGGGCGACGAGTTGATGGTGCGTCAGGGTACGCGAGAGCCAAGGCCATGTGTCCTTATGTCGTCGAGAGTGCTGCGCGGAGGTGCGCACAGGGAGATCTACCCGGGTCGAGGGCGGTTCACAGCATGCCGAAGCGTTCTCCTTCGGCCGGTGTCCGCGGCGTCGTGGCGCGCGCGTGTCCGCACGATGGGTGTCTCCGCGTGCGATATATATCGGCATCCGATATATTCGGTTCCATGGGAACGAAGTCCATGACGCAGGCCGCGTTCTTCGTGCTGACGGCACTCGCCGACCAGCCACGGCACGGCTACGGCATCCTGCGCGAGGTCGAGGACCTGTCCGACGGCGAGGTCCAACTGCGGGTCGGCACGCTCTACGGCGTCCTCGACCGGCTCACGGCGGACGGCCTGATCGTCCTGGACCGCGAGGAGGTCCAGCAGGGCAGGCTGCGCCGCTACTACCGCCTCACCGACGAGGGCGTCGCCGCCCTGGACGCCGAGGCGGAGCGCATGGCGGCCGGCGCGAGCGCGGCCAAACGGCGCATCGCGGAAAGCGGCCGTGCCCCCGTCGTACCGCCCGTCACGGGCCCCGGACTCGCCGGAGGACTGGCATGACGACCCTGCTCGAAGCCCGCTACCGCACGGCCCTGCGCCTGCTGCCCGCCTACTACCGGCGCGAGCGCGAGGAGGAGATGGTCGAGACGTACCTGTGGGGCGTCGACCGCGACACCCAGGACCAGAGCCGCCCCACCGCCGGGGAGGTCGCCAGCATCGTCGCCCTCGCCGTCCGCACCCGCCTCGGCGCCGCCGGGGCACCCCGCCGCTACGCCCTCCTCGGCGCGTCCGCACGGCGGTTCGCCCTGTTCGCCGTCCTCCTCCAGGCCGCCTCCGCCGTCGTCGACCGCGTCCTGGAGCTGACCTGGGGGACGACGCACGGCCCCGCGCAGTGGGACTTGTTCCTGACGCGTTTCAACGGGCACGGGCCGGGCAACAGCGTGCCCGTGGCCGTCCTGGAGTGGACGCTGCCGCTGCTGTGGACGGTCGCCTACGCGGCCCTCCTGCGCGACCGCAGGGGCCTCGCCGGGACGGCGGCGGCGCTGGCCGCGCTGCCCGAACTCTGGGTGTTCGCCGCGCCGTTCGTCACCGACGCCTACCCGCCCGACCTCGCCTACGCCACCGCCAACGGGCTGCTCGCCTGGCTGACCGTCCTCGCGCTGTGCGCCGCCTACCACCGTGACGCCCCGCCCGCCGCGCTCCCCGCCGGCACGCCGGGCCTCGTCTACCTCGCCGCCTGCGTCGTCATGGGCGCCTCCCAGGTGGCCCTGCCGCCGCTCAGCGACTCGGTGTGGGCGCCGGCCACCGCCGTCCTCCTGGCCGGCCTCGCCTGGCTGCTCCGGCGCCCCCGCACCCCGGACACCGCCTTCGCGCTGGCGGCCCTGGGCGCCTTGGTGCTGGCGCTGCGGGTGACGACCCTCTCCCACTGGTTCGGCGTCCTGCCGGCGGTCGTCCGCTTCGGCTCGGTGGTCCAGGCGGCGGTCCTGCTGCTGCTCACCGCCGCCCTCACCGTCGTCGCGGGGCGCTCAGTGCGGGAACGCGCGGGGCGCGCGTAGGCGGGGCAGCTCGTCGCGGAACTCCTCGATCCGTGAGCTGATCTGACGCATCAGCACCGTCTCCGCCAGCCGGTCCAGGTAGAGGTTGCGCCGGGCCAGCGCCGGGACGTCCACGCAGAAGTACACCGCCATCAGCGGGTTCACGAACAGCTCGCCCCCCTTGGTCCGCTCCGTGAACCGCACGTCCCCGAACTGCCCGCGCACGGCGGCGGCGACCGACCCCTGCACGATGCTCGGGTGACTCGCCGTCGCCTCCTGCGCGTGCGCGACGGCGTCCAGGTACGCGGCGCCCTCCGCGCTCCGCCGGGGCACCGAGAACGCGCCCAGATAGCCGTCCTCGCGGTCCAGCGCGGCCAGGTTCTCCAGCACCAGCGCGTGGTTGACGCCGTGGTACGCGTCCACCCCGAACCCCAGGCACACCACCAGCCGCTCGGGAACGTCCAGCGCGGCCACGGCGGCCAGGCTCGCCATGTCCTCTTCCGGCGTGCCCAGGCCGTGCTCGTCGCCGCGCATCAGGATGTCGGTGCCCCCGTCGACCAGGACGACCGCGTCGACGCCGCCCAGGTGGCCGACGAGCGCCCGGTAAGCCTCCCGCAGCGGCGCGACGCCGGTGCGCGCGAACGCGTACACCGTCGAGGGCAGCCCCTGGCCGTCGAGCCACCGTGCGAGCGCGTGCTCCGGGAAGTAGTCCCCGCGCGCGGGCGTACCGGGGCCGATCGCCGCGACGTCCGGCGCCACCCACACCTCGGCGGGCAGCCCGTACAGGTCGGCGAACGACAGGTTCGCCAGGTGCACCTCCTTGCCGGCCGCCCGCAGCGCGAACGCCAGCGGCAGCCCGGTGTACACGTCGAAGCCGCCGCCCGCGCCGGCGATCAGGACACGCCGCGCGTCGCGCAGGCGCGTGAACAGGGGAGGTTCGGTGAGGGTGAACATCGCAGGACCTTAACAACGACGCGGGGCGGTCCGTACCCGGATACCGGTACGGCCCACCCCGCGCGCGGGCGTGTCAGGCGCCGCTCTCGCGCAGCATGTCCTCACGCTCGACGATCTTCACGCGCTCGCGGCCCTGGGGCTCGCCCAGCGCCTTCTCGGCGGCGTCGAGCTTGTACCAGCCCTCCCACGTGGTGAAGCGGACCTCGCGCTCCGTGAGGAACGCGTCGACCGACTCCGGGGTGGGCGAGGAGGGCTCCTGCAGACGGCCGTTCGCGTGGTCGTCCAGGAGGTTGGCGACCGTCTCGTTCGCGTCGCCCTTGGTGTGGCCGATCAGACCGATCGGGCCACGCCGGATCCAGCCGGTCACGTACACGGACTGGAGGTGGCTGCCGCTCTCCTCGATGACCCGGCCGCCCTCGTCCGGGACGGTGCCCGAGGCGAGGTCCCAGGGGAGCTTGGGCAGCTTCTCGGAGAGGTAGCCGACCGCGCGGTAGACGGCGCCGAGCTCCCAGTCCGTGAACTTGCCGGTGCCCTTGACGTTGCCCGTGCCGTCCAGCTCGGTGCGCTCGGTGCGCAGGCCGGTGACCTTGCCGTCCTCGCCGAGGATCTCGGTGGGCGACTCGAAGAAGTGCAGGAACAGCTTGTGCGGGCGCTCGCCGACGTCGCGGATCGCCCAGTTCTCCAGGGTCTTGGCGACCATGTCGGCCTGCTTGTTGCCGCGCCGGGTCGCGATCGAGCCCTCGTCGTAGTCGATGTCCTCGGGGTCGACGATGACCTCGATGTTGGGGGAGTGGTCCAGCTCCCGCAGCTCCATCGGGGAGAACTTGGCCTGCGCGGGGCCCCGGCGCCCGAAGACGTGGACCTCCAGCGCCTTGTTGGCCTTCAGGCCGTCGTAGACGTTGGCCGGGATCTCCGTCGGCAGCAGCTCGTCGGCCGTCTTCGCCAGGATGCGGGCGACGTCCAGGGCGACGTTGCCGACGCCCAGGACGGCGACCTTCTCGGCCTCCAGGGGCCAGGTGCGCGGGACGTCCGGGTGGCCGTCGTACCAGGAGACGAAGTCGGCGGCGCCGTAGGAGCCGTCCAGGTCGATGCCCGGGATCGCGAGTTCGCGGTCGGCCATCGCGCCGGTCGAGAAGATCACCGCGTCGTAGAAGGCGCGCAGGTCGTCGAGGCTGATGTCCGCCGGGTAGTCGACGTTGCCGAAGAGGCGGACCTGGGGCTTGTCGAGGACCTGGTGCAGGGCGGTGATGATGCCCTTGATGCGGGGGTGGTCGGGGGCAACGCCGTACCGGATCAGTCCGAACGGGGCCGGCATCCGCTCGAAGATGTCGACGGAGACACCGGGACCGGCGGCCACATCGGACTTGAGCAGCGCGTCGGCGGCGTAGATCCCGGCGGGGCCGGCTCCGACGATGGCTACCCGCAGAGGGCGGGGCATGATCAGGTTCCCTTCGAGCGGCGGTAGATCGACTCGACGGGAAGCCTAAACTAAGGCAAGCCTAACCCGGTATGCGGGTCCGGTCTATGAGCCCATAAACCGGTGTTATGAGTTCTCCCGCCGACGGGTACGACCAGCAGTTTATCGGTCCACCGGTAGTGACCGGTCCGCCGGCAGCGGCTGCTGCGCCCAGATCACCTTGCCCGTCGACGAGTACCGCGTCCCCCAGCGCTCCGCGATCTGCGCGACCAGGAACAGCCCCCGCCCGCCCTCGTCGGTCATCGCCGCGTACCGCAGGTGCGGCGAGGTGCTGCTCGCGTCGGACACCTCGCAGATCAGCGTCCGGTCGCGCAACAGGCGCACGCGCACCGGGGCGCCACCGTAGCGGATCGCGTTGGTGACCAGCTCGCTCAGGATCAGCTCCGTCGTGAACGACAGCTCCTCCAGGTCCCACTCCGTAAGGCGCCGGGCGACGGCGGCCCGGACCCGGCCGACCTCCGCCGGGTCCATCGGCACCTCCCACTCCGCGACCCGGTCCGCACCCAGCGCGCGCGTGCGCGCGACGATCAGCGCGATGTCGTCGTTCTGGCGGGCCGGCAGCAGCGACTCCAGGACCGACCGGCAGGTCGGCTCAGGACCGGCGTCCGCGCGCGCCAGCGCCTCGGCCAGCAGATCGAGACCGCTGTCGATGTCCCGGTCACGGGACTCCACCAGACCGTCCGTGTAGAGCACCAGCCGGCTGCCCTCCGGCAGCTCCAGCTCCACCGTCTCGAACGGCAGCCCGCCCAGGCCCAGCGGCAGCCCCGGCGGCACCTCCGCGAACTCCACCCGCCCGTCGGGGTGCACGATCGCCGGCGGCGGATGGCCCGCGCGCGCCATCGTGCAGCGCCGCGACACCGGGTCGTAGATCGCGTACAGACACGTCGCCCCGGTCACCGGGGCCGCCGACTCGTCCTCCTGGTCGATCCGGTTCACCAACTCGTCCAGCAGCCCGAGCAGTTCCTCCGGCGCCAGATCGAGCGCCGCGAAGTTGTGGACGGCCGTGCGCAGCCGGCCCATCGTCGCCGCCGCGAGCAGCCCGTGCCCGACGACGTCACCGACCACCAGCGCGACGCGCGCGCCGGACAGCGGCAGGACGTCGAACCAGTCGCCGCCCACCCCGGCCTGCGCGGGCAGGTAGCGGTAGGCGATGTCCAGGGCGCTCTGCGCGGGCAGCGTGCGCGGCAGCAGACTGCGCTGAAGCGTTTCCGCCATGCTGTGCTCGCGCGTGAAGCGGCGCGCGTTGTCGATCGTGACCGCCGCCCGCGCCACCAGCTCCTCCGCCAGCGCCACCTCGTCCGCGTCGAACGGCTCCGGCCGCTCCGAACGCCAGAAACTCACCACGCCCAGCACCAGCGCGCCCGCGCGCACGGGGACCGTGATCAGCGAGTGGATGCCGAACTCGACGACCTGCTCGGTCCGCTCCAGGTCCTGTGCCCGCCACCCCGGTGACTCCTTCAGCCGCGCTTCGAGGACCGCCCGCCCCTCGGCGAGGCTGCGGGCCTGCGGCGCCGAGTCCACGAACTTCAGCGGCTCGCCCACCGCGTACAGCGGGGCGCCCTTGCGCACCCCCGTCGACGCCGTGCGCCGCAGCGCCGAACCCGGCTCCGGCTCCTCGCCCTTGACCACCGAGTCGAACAGGTCGACGGACACGAAGTCCGCGAACCGGGGCACCGCCAGCTCGGTCAGCTCCTCCGCCGTCCGCGTCACGTCCAGGCTCGTCCCGATGCCCACGCCGGCCGCGTACAGGATGTCCAGCCGCTCGCGGGCCTGCTCCGCGCGCCCGGACAGCGCCCGCAGCTCCGTCGAGTCCCGCAGCGTCGCCACGCTCCCCGAGGGGCCGCCGGCGACCTCGGTGGGCCGCTGGTTGACCGCGAGCAGCTTGTCGCCGACCAGGTGCACCTCGTCCGTCACGACCCGGCCCGACGCCAGCAGGCCGGCCGTCGCCGCGTCCAGGCCGAGGCCCGTGACGTACCGGCCCTCCGCGTCGTCCGGGAGGTCCAGCAGGCGGTGCGCCTCGTCGTTGGCGAGCATCAGACGGCCGTCGCCGTCGACGATCAGGACGCCCTCGCGCACCGCGTGCAGGACCGCGTCGTGGTGCTCGTACATCCGCGTCATCTCGCGCGGGCCCAGACCGTGCGTCTGCCGCAGCAGCCGCCTGCTGACCAGCGCCGTGCCGCCCGTCGCCAGCAGCAGCGCCGCGCCCGCCGTCACCAGGACCAGCGGGAGCTGCCGGTCGACCGTCCCGCCGACGCTCTCCGTCGTGATCCCCGCCGACACCAGGCCGACGACCCGGCCGTCCGCGCTCTTCACCGGGACGACGGCCTGCACCAGCCGCCCGATCGTCCCGTCGATGTCCTCGACGACCCGGCCGCCTTGCTGCGCGGGCGCGATCGTCCCGACGAACCGTTTCCCGATGCGGTCCGGCCTCGGGTGCGTGTAGCGGATGCCGTCCGGGCTCATGACGACGATGAAGTCCATGTCCGCCGCCTTGCGGGCGGCCTCCGCGCGCGGCTGGAGCACCGCCGTCGGATCCGGCGACGCGAGCGCGTCCGCCGTCCCCGGCGCGTTCGCGAACGACTCCGCGACCGCGAGCGAACGGTTGCGGGCCTCCTCCGTGCCGTCGTGCCGGACCTGGAGCACCAGCGCGACCACCGCCGCGACGACCAGCAGCAGCACGACGACGACCTGGAGCACGAACACCTGGGTGGCCAGACTCCGCCGGCCCAGCGCTCGGCGCGGCGCGACGCCGTACGGGATCCGCCGCTCCCGTGCGCGGCGGGCTGTGACGGACGGACGCGGTTCGTGTGGTCCACGGGGACGACGGGCCATGGGGCATGTCTACACTGCCGCGCCCCGGGAGGCGAGAGGCGTCACAGAGGGTGAGCTGTCGCACGCGGGAGCGGGGGCGGGCCGACGGAGGGCGATCGTCCGGCGGGCGCGGGCATCCGCAGGAGGCGGGCGCGCGCGTATGCGGGACACGATCCGGCGAAACGTCGGATTCCGTGGGGAAGTTCACACGCCGGGAAAGGGCGGACGACCGGGGGATGACGGACGTCATGGCTTGGCCAACTCACCCCTGCGCGTTGGAGTGGATTTCACCGGCTGTCCCTGATGCCCCGATCGCCCCGCGAGGAGAGTGGGCGGCGACCTGGCCGTCACTCACCAAGGGGCATTCATGGCCGAGTTGACCCGTCGCAGACTCCTGGGGACCGCCGCCGGCACGCTGGGCGGCGCCGCGGCGCTCTCCCTCCTCCCGCCGAGCGTCCAGAAGGCCGTCGCCGCCGGGCCGCCGGAGCGCGGCTCCCTGCGGGACATCGAGCACGTCGTGATGCTGATGCAGGAGAACCGGTCCTTCGACCACTACTTCGGCACCCTCAGGGGCGTCCGCGGGTTCTCCGACCCCGACGCGCAGATCCTCGACACCGGCCGCTCCGTCTTCTACCAGCCGGACGCCGAGAACCCCAAGGGCTACCTGCTGCCCTTCCACCTCGACACCCACGCCTCCAGCGCCCAGGCCATCCCGTCCACCAGCCACGCCTGGTCGGTGCAGCACGAAGCCTGGAACAACGGCCGCATGGACCGCTGGCTGCCCGCGCACCGCAAGGCCGACGGCGTCAACGGGCCCTACGTCATGGGCTACTACACGCGCCGGGACATCCCGTTCCAGTTCGCGCTGGCGGAGACGTTCACCATCTGCGACAACTACTTCTGCTCGGTCTTCGGGCCCACCTGGCCCAACCGGCTGATGTGGATGACCGGCTCGATCGACCCCGAGGGCACCCACGGCGGCCCGATCACCAGCAACGTCGCGCCCAAGCCCTACACCTGGACGACCTACGCGGAGCGCCTTCAGACCGCCGGGGTGAGCTGGAAGGTGTACCAGGAGGACGACAACTACGGCTGCAACATGCTGGAGCAGTTCGCCGCCTTCAAGAACGCCGCGCCCGGGTCCGACCTCTACGAGCGCGGGGTGCGCCGCCGGCCCGCGGGGACGTTCGAGGACGACGCCCGCAACGACCGGCTCCCCGCCGTCTCCTGGATCATGCCGACGAGCTACCAGTCCGAGCACCCCGACTACCTGCCCGCCGCCGGCGCGGACTTCGTCGCCTCCAAGATCGAGGCGATCGCCGCGAACCCCAAGGTCTGGCGCAAGACCGCGTTCATCCTCAACTACGACGAGAACGACGGCCTCTTCGACCACGTCACCCCGCCCACTCCGCCCGCCGGCACCCCCGGCGAGTTCATCAAGGGCCTCCCGATCGGCGCCGGCTTCCGCGTCCCGGCGATCGTCATCTCGCCGTGGACCGTGGGCGGTTGGGTCGCCACGGAAGCCTTCGACCACACCTCCGCGCTGCGCTTCCTGGAGCGGTTCACGGGCGTCGCGGAGCCGAACGTCACCGACTGGCGCCGCGAGACGTTCGGGGACCTCACGTCCGCGTTCCGCTTCGCGCATTCCCGGCCCCGGGCACCTCGCCTGCCCGATGACACGGCGGAGCAGTTGGAGCGGGCGAAGGAGGAGGTGGCGACGCTGCCCAAGCCGACGTTGCCGGGGGCTGAGCAGAGGTTTCCTCGGCAGGAGCGGGGGTGGAGGCCGCAGGTTTGAGGGGTGGGGGGCAGGGGATTCGCCGGGTGCCGGGGGCGGAACGGGGCTGCTGGGGCGAGCCTGCCGGTGGCCCGGCCCGGCCCGGCGCCCGGTGCCCCTGCATGACCGGCGCGCAGGCGTGCCGCGTGGTCTGCCGTGACGGGTGCGTCGCCGGGCGGCTGAGTCTCGCCGGGCGACGCGTCCGTGGTCGGGGCCCGGGGGGCGTGGGGGAGGCCGGTGGTTCGGAGGCGGGGGAGCGGTCGAGCCTGCTGTCCGGCCCTGCGTGGCGGGTGGCCTGTGTGCCTGGTCGCCCAGGTGCCCCCACCGGGCCCCTCAGGGCCCCAGCCGTTCCCCGCCGGAGCCTGCGGGGCCGCCCAGTCCACCGGGCCACCGGCACGCCGCCCCCAGTGGCGCCGGCCGCCACCCCAGGACGCCCGGACCGGCGGGTGTGGGTGCGTGTCGTCGTCCGGGGTTTGCCGAGGGGGCTCAGGCGGTGACGCGGAGCGTTCGCTTGGCGAGGTCGAAGGCGGGGAGCATGGCGGTGTGTTCGGCGTCGTCGAGGCCGCCGAGGTGGATGACGACGGGGCCGGAGGGGGTGGAGACGGCGAGGGCGTGTTCGGTCTTGACCTCGTCGAGGAGTTCGACCTTGACGCGGTAGGAGACCTCGACGGCGGTCGCGGTGCCCGCGGTGAACGTCTGGTACTTCTCCTCGCTGACGTTCTTCTCGGCGGCGACGAAGTCCCGGAGGACCGCGCGCGCGTCGGCGTTGCCGGGCTTGCCCTGGTAGACGCGGATGAAGCCGACGTGACCCGCGGGCTTCGCGTCGATCTCGCAGACGCCGGTGACGGGGCCCTGGGTCAGGAGCCCGGCGAGCGAGGCGTCGGCGCCCGCGGGCGTCTCGATGGACTCGGCCTTCCACTTCGCGGCCGTCTCGAAGGTCACCGGCAGCGCGCAGGCGGACCCCTTCGCCCCGAGCGCGCCGCCCGAGGCCGCCGCGGGGGCGGAGGCCGACGGCGTGGCCTTCGCGTCGCCCTTCGCCGCACTCTCCCCGGAACTCTTCCCCGTGCTCTTCCCGGTGTCCTTCCCCGCGTCGTCCCCGGACGACCCGCAGCCGGCCAGCACCCCCGCCACCAGCACCGCGGTCAGCCCCCGTCGCATGTTCCCCACCCTGAGTTCCCCTCTCGAACGTACTGACAACGGACTGTAACCGAGCCCACTGACAACGCCCCCGGCAGGGTGTGGTGATCGTCACTTCGGACACCCGCCGACTGAACCTCGGGCCGCGAACCTCCGTCGTTCGGAGTGAGTGGGCCGTGTTGTCGGTTACGTATGACCCGCGCATCTGTTACCGAAATCAACCTGAATGTCGATTCCGGGCGTCTCAGGGGTTAGATTCGATCTTTTCCGAATGTGTGTGCGGATGACCAGTGGGGACGACGGTGGGGCGAGAAGCGGACGAGAAGACGGGGGCGCGGCGGAGATCCCCGCTGTACCGGGGTGTCGCGTTCATAGGGCGCACCCTGTGGGGCGAGCTGCAGGGCATCGTCGTCGACCCGGTGCGCGAACTGTGGCGCAGGGGCCCCTCCGCGCTGTCCCTCGCCGTCATCGCCTGCGCGGGCGTGATCTTCTTCCACGCGATCGCCCAGAACCCGACCGGCGAGAAGATCGTCCGTGAGGTCGGCGGCGTCCAGGGCGACCTCCCGCTGTGGCAGGCCCTGCTGCGTACGCCGATCTCGCTGTACGTCCCGGCGCTCGACCTGCCGGTGTGGGCGGGCATCACCCAGCTGTTCCTGGCCTTCGCCCTCGCGGAGGTCGCCCTGGGCCGCGCGCGGACCCTGTTCATCGCCTACGCGTCCACCCTGTCCGGCACGCTCACCGTCCGCGTGATGCTCGCGCTGGGCCCCGACCACTGGGGCGGGCTCCCGCCCGAGACCGGGCAGGTGCTCGACACGGGCCCCTCGGCGGCCGTCGTCGGCCTGTTCACGTACATGTCGGTCATCCGGCGCGCGCCGATCGTCTTCACCCTCACCGGCGGCTCGATGGTCGTGGAGTCGATCGCCAAGCCCAACCTCGCGGGCCGCGAACACCTCATCGCCGTCGCGGCGGCCCTCGTCATGGGCCTGTTGCACGGCCGGGGCGAACGCTGGCGCGCGCGGGCACGCGCGGCACTGCCGCAGTGGGCACGGTGGCCCAGCGCGACGCACCGCCCGATGATGACGCGCCGGGCGGAGGAAGCGGCGGAAGTGGCGGAAGCGGAGAAGGCGGCACCCTCGGAGCCGGTCGAGAGCCCGCAGGTGCGCGTGCGGGACGAGCCGGCGCCGGAGCGCGAGCGCGTGAGATGACGCGCGGCGGCCTGTAGGGGCGCCGGTTCCGGGGCGCGTTCCGGCCGCGTGGGGCGGCGATCCGACCGGATCAGGCTCGTTCGGGTGCTCCCCCGCGCGAGCGGCCCCCAGAGCGCCCGGCCGAGCGGTATACGTCGCTCACGGGCCGCCGTCCAGGGCCGGCCGCGCGAGCAGGGGAGCGCTCATGGAGTACTACGACCTCGGAAGCCACGGCCGGATCGTCACCACCACGTCCGCCGAGGCGCAGACGTGGTTCGACCGGGGCCTGGTGTGGACGTACGCGTTCCACCACGAGGAGGCCGTCGCCTGCTTCGAGGAGGCCGCCCGCGCCGACCCGGAGTGCGCGATGGCCCACTGGGGCGTCGCCTACGCGCTCGGCCCGAACTACAACAAGCCGTGGGAGTTCTTCGACGACAAGGACCTCGCGCGGACCGTGGAGCGCACCCACGAGGCCGTCGAACGCGCCCAGGAGCGCGCCGCGCGGGCCAGGCCCGTCGAGCGGGCCCTGATCGCCGCCCTGCGGACCCGCTACCCGCGCGCGCAGGCCGCCGAGGACTGCTCGGTGTGGAACCACGCGTACGCGGACGCCATGGCCGCCGTGTACGACCTCGCGCCGGACGACCTGGACGTCGCGGCCCTGTACGCCGAAGCCCTCATGAACCTCACCCCCTGGCAGCTGTGGGACCTGGGCACGGGCGAGCCCGCCGCCGGAGCCCGCACCCTGGAGGCCAAGGAGGTCCTGGAACGGGCCCTGGCCGCCGACACCGGGGGCACCCACCCCGGCCTGCCCCACCTGTACGTCCACCTGATGGAGATGTCGCCCACCCCGGAGGCCGCCCTCACGGTCGCCGACCGGCTGCGCGGCCTCGTCCCCGACGCCGGGCACCTGCTGCACATGCCCTCGCACCTGGAGGTCCTGTGCGGCGACTACCGCAGGGTCGTCGCCGACAACACCGCCGCGATCGCCGCCGACGAGAAGGCACGCGCGCGCGGGGGAGCGATGAACTTCTACACGCTCTACCGCGCGCACAACCACCACTTCAGGATCTACGGCGCGATGTTCCTGGGTGCCTGTGAGGTCGCCCTGGAGGCCGCCCGGCGCCTGGAGGAGACGATCCCCGAGGAACTGCTGAGGGTCGAGAGCCCGCCCATGGCCGACTGGCTCGAAGGGTTCCTCGCGATGCGCGTCCACGTCCTGATCCGGTTCGGGCGCTGGGCCGACGTCCTCGCCCTGCCCCGCCCGGCCGACCCGGACCTGTACTGCGTGACGACCGCGATGCATCACTACGCGCGCGGGGTCGCGTACTCCGCCACCGGCCGGGTGCCCGAGGCGGAGGCCGAGCGCGTCCTGTTCCGGGCCGCCGTCGCGCGCGTGCCCGAGTCCCGGACGCTGTTCAACAACACCTGCCAGGACGTCCTGGCGATCGCCGCCGCGATGCTCGACGGCGAACTGGAGTACCGCAAGGGCCGCTTCGACCTCGCCTTCGCCGCCCTGGAGCGCTCCGTCGAGCTGAGCGACAGCCTGCCGTACGACGAACCGTGGGGCTGGATGCAGCCCACCCGGCACGCGTACGGGGCGCTCCTGCTCGAACAGGGCCGTGTCGCCGAGGCCGAGGCCGTCTACCGTGCCGACCTCGGCCTTGACCCCACGCTGCCCCGCGCGGTCCAGCACCCCGACAACGTGTGGGCCCTGCACGGTCTGCACGAGTGCCTGGTCCGGCTCGGCAAGGACGCGGAGGCCGCGCTGATCGCCCAACGGCTCACGCTGGCGCGCGCGTTGGCCGACGTGCCGGTCACCTCGTCGTGCTTCTGTCGGAGAGGGAGCGCAGGTCAGGGCTGCTGTGACGAAGCAGTCTGAAAACCTGACTTTCCGCTACCGGAAGTAACATGATCCACTCTGACTTTAAGTGGAGCTTACAAGCACTACGGTGTCCGGCTCACCCCCCACCCCTTCCCGTCGGAGGACCGTCATGCCCTTTTCCGAGGACACACTCCAGCAGACCCGCGCCGCCTACGAGGAGCACGCGCGCACGTGCCGGCAGTGCCACTTCGACACGATGCCCTGCGCCGTCTCCAAACACCTCATGCGCGCCTACAACAACGCCCGCCGAGAACAGGCCCGCGCCAACTCGGCGTCCCGCTGAGCCCGTTACGGGCCCCGGGTACCGTTGCTGACCACCGTGGTACGCCACGATGTGGTAATCACGATCATGGCAACGAGACCCGGGACCCGAGGGGGACCACACACCATGGCGGGCAGACGGTGAACGACACGCGCGCGCGAGGCGCCCTGGCACAGGACTACGACGCCCGGCGGGCCCGCGACTGGGCCCGGCTCGCCCTGGTGCTGGCCGCCTGCTCCGTCTTCACGGTCGTCGCGGGCGCCGGATCGGACGGCTGGCTCGTCCTGCTGACCGGCGTGGGAGGGCTCTCGCTGGCCGGAGCGGGCCTGTGGTGGGCGCTGGCACACCGAGGCTGGCCCCGGCTCCTCGGAGCCCTCCTGGCCCTCCTCGTGCCCCTCGGCGTCCTCGGCCTCTACGCCTCCTCCGGCCTGTGGGTCGTTGCCGTCTGCGCGATCGGCCTGTGGACCGCCGCCCTCGCCAGCGCCAGGGCCGCCCTGCGCAGCGTCCGCCGGCCGCACGGCAAACGCCGCAGACGGGGCCGCAAGACGCCGCCGCCCAGCAAGCCGGTGTTCATCATGAACCCCCGCTCCGGCGGCGGGAAGGTCGAGCGCTTCGACCTCGCCCGCCGCGCCGAAGCCCTCGGCGCCCGCGTGATCCTCATCGCCCCCGACGGCACCACCGACCCCGAGGCCGAGGCCCGCCGCGCGCTCGCCGAGGGCGCCGACCTCCTCGGCGTCGCGGGCGGCGACGGCACCCAGGCGCTGGTCGCCGCCGTCGCCGCCGAACACGACGTGCCCTTCGTCGTCATCACCGCCGGCACCCGCAACCACTTCGCCATGGACCTCGGGCTCGACCGCACCGACCCCGTCACCTCCCTCGAAGCCCTCACCGACGGCGTCGAGTTCCGCATCGACCTCGGGGACGTCGACGGGCGCGCCTTCGTCAACACCGTCTCCTTCGGCGCGTACGCGGAGATAGTCCAGAGCCCCGAGTACCGCGACGCCAAGGCGTTCACCGCGCTCGACCTCCTCCCCGACCTCCTCATGGGCGACGCCGGCGCCACCCTCGGCGTCCGCGCCGACGCCACGCACCTGCACGCCCCGCAGGCCGTCCTCGTCAGCAACAACCCCTACGCGCGCGCCGACCCCTTCGGCGGCGGCCGGCGCCCCCGACTCGACTCGGGGAAGCTCGGGGTCATCGGCATCAAGGTCGAAGGCGCCGCCCAGGCCGCCGAGGTCGTCCTGCGCGGCGAACGCGCCGGGGGCATCACCTCCGTGAAGTCCACCCGCGTCGAGGTCACGGCCGACCGCCCGCACATCCCCGTCGCCGTCGACGGCGAAGCCCTCGTCCTGCCCGTCCCGGTCGTCTGCACCCTCCGTCCGGGCGCCCTGCGCGTACGCGTGCCGCGCCGCCGCCCCGGAGCGACATACTCGCCGCCGAACGTCGACTGGCGGCGGATCGTACGGCTCGCCCTGGACCGGCCGGTGGGGGACCTGGGGGAGGCGGACGAGTGAGACGGCGCGCGCGTGCGCGTGTACGCGCGGGGCGGTCCGGCCGGTGTCGTGGCGTCACGCGTGCGTGCGGGCCGCGGCTCGCGGCTCACGCGCGCGTACCCGTCGTCGCTTCCCCGGAGTCCTTCGGGAACCCGGGAGTTCGACAGTCCAGGAATCCGGGAACCCAGGAGGCCGCCCCACTTCCACCCTCGTCCGCGCCCCGGCGCTCGCCCGCGCGTGTGCCGTCGGCCTCAGAACCCGCCGTCCGGAGAAAACGACCATGCCCCACCCCCGCAGCAGCCTCAACAGCCTCAGCCTGGTGCGCGATCTCGCGGCCCTCGACCAGGCCCTGTACGAGGCCGTGACCGTCACCAAGACGCCCACCCTGGACACGGCGCTGCGCCGGCTGTCCACGGCCGCCAACCACTCGAAGATCTCCTTCGCGGCGGCGGCCCTGCTCGCCCTGCGCCCCGGCAAGACGCGCCGCGCGGCCCTGCTGGGCGTCGCGGCGGTGGGTGTCGCCTCGGCCACCGCCAACCTCGCGGGCAAGAAGCTCGTGCGCCGCCCCCGTCCGCACCGCGCGGAGGACTCGCCGTTCCCCGGCCGCCACGTCCCCATGCCCGACTCGGCGTCCTTCCCCTCCGGGCACACCGCGTCCGCCGTCGCCTTCGCCGCCGCGGTCAGCACGGCGCTGCCCGTGACGACCGTCCCGCTCGGCCTGCTGGCCTGCGCCGTCGGCTACTCGCGCGTGCACACGGGCGTCCACTACCCGGGCGACGTCATCGCCGGAGCCGTCCTGGGGACCAGCGCGGCGGCGACGGTGCTCGCCGTCGCGGGGGCGCGGCAGAAGTGAACGGGGCGGGGCCGGGGGACGGTTGACGTCTCCCGGCCCCACCACTCGCTGCTTGCCCGGGAGCCCGGCAGGGCTCCTGCTCAGCCCGTGACGCGTGTCAGTGTCACGCGGGGCGGATCGCGCCGCGCAGGGCCGTCTCGCCCGCGTGGAAGATCGACTCCTCGCGGACGAACGCGCCGGGGCCCGGGGCGTGGATCATCATGCCGTTACCCGTGTAGACACCCGTGTGGTTCAGGCCGTCGAAGAAGAAGACCAGGTCACCGGGTTGGAGCGCGGTGACGTCGACGGCCGTGCCGATCTGGGCCTGTTCGGCGGCCGTGCGGGGCAGCGGGACGCCGGCCGCTGTCCACGACGCCTGCGTGAGCCCCGCGTTGTCGTACGAGCCCGGCCCCTTCGCGCCCCACACACAGGGCTTGCCGATCTGCGCGCGCGCGAAGGCGACCGCCTTCTCGGCCTTCGCCGTGGGGGTGCCGGCGAGGGCCTGCGGGGGGAGCGGGGCGCCGGCCGAGGCGGTGGGCGCCGCCGGGGCGGCGGGTGTGGCGGGGGCCGGGGCGGCGTACGCGGACGTGTCCACGGCGGGGGGCGCCTGCATCGCCGTCGCGGGGGGCATTGGGGCGGCGACGGGCTGTGCGGGCGTCTGCGGGGCCATCTGAGGCTGCGGGGTCATCGGCATCGCGGGGGCCGCTGCGGTGGGCTGTGGCGGCGTGTACACGGGCGCCTGGGGCGCCATGACGGCTGCCGCCGGGGGTGCCATGAGCGTGGCGGTGAAGCCGGGGTCGACCGGTGCCGCCGGGGCGGGCGTCTGCTGGGCCGCAGGGGGCGCCATCAGGGTGGCGGTCAGGCCGGGTTCGGGGGCGGGAGCCGGGGTCGGCGCGGGCGCAGGCGCGGCGTACGCGGGGGCCGGGGCCGCCGTGGGGGCGGGCGGGGCCATGACCGTCGACGTGTACGCCGGCTGGGTCGGGACGGCCGGTGCGGAAGGGGACATGACCGCCGATGTGAAGCCCTGGTCGGCGGGGGCCGGGGGCGTCATCACGGCCGTGGCGTAGGCCGGTTGGGGTGCCGTGGGGCTCATGACCGTGGCCGTCAGGGCAGGTTCGGGGGCCGACGGGGTCATCACCGTGGCTGTCAGGGCCGGTTCGGGCGCCGGCGACACGGGCGCGGACGGTGCCATGACGGTCGACGTGTACGCGGGCGCGGGGGCCGGTGCGGCGGAGGGGGGCGCCATCACGGTGGACGTGTAGGCCGGTTCGGCGGGCGCGGAGGGGGACATGACGGCCGAGGTGAAGCCCTGCTCGGACGCCGCTCCGGGCGTCATGACCGCGGAGGTGAAGCCCTGTTCGGCGGGGGTCGCGGGACTCATCACCGGTGAAGCCATGGGCGGTTCGGGCGCCGGGGGTGTCATCACCGTTGCGGCGAGGGCCGGTTCCGGCGCCGACGGGGTCATGACCGTCGAGGTGAACTCCGGCTCCAGGGGCGCCTGTTGGGCCTGTTGTGCTTGCCAGGTCGACGTCCCCGAGGGGTCGTAGGCGGCGAAGGCGCCCGTCTCCCACGTCGGAACCGACGGGAACGGGCCCGTGTCCTGAGCGGAGTCGGTGGGGTTGTACATCGGCAGGGAGCCGGTGTTCCAGGCCGCTGACGCGGGTGCGGGCGGCGTGGCGGCACCGGTCGCCGGGAACGCGCCGCCGGGCTGTGCGGCGGGGGACGCGTACGCGGGGAACGTGCCGGTTTCCCAGGACGGGACGGAAGGGAGGGCACCGGTGTCACGTGTCGGGTCGTACATCGGCAGCGAGCCGGAGTCCCAACTCTGCGGCGCGGGACGGGAGTCGGGTGCCTGGACGACGGGGATCCGCCCCGTGCCCGCCGGATCGGCGGGCATCTGCGCGACCGGTATCGGCCCGGTCGACGTCGGGGACGCGGGCATCTGCACGACCGGGATCTGGCCGGTGGCCGTCGGGTCGGGCGACATCTGGGCGGCGACGGTCGGCAGGACGGCCGTCTGCGGGAGGGCGGACGGGACGACGGGGATCGGCCCCGTCGAGGTGGCCGTCGCGGGCATCTGGACGGACCCGGGGGGCAGTGCGGCGGGCGCGGACGGCGGGAGGGCCGCAGCGGGGGCCGGAGGGAGCGCGAGGGCGCCCTGGTCGGACTGGCCCGGGGGCAGCGCGGGGGCCGAGCGGCCCGCTTCGCGTTCCTGCTTGCGCTCCAGGGCCGCTTCGAGTTCCTTGAGCGTCGGCATGCCGTCCGGCTTGCCCCCGCGCGCGGGGCGGGCGCCGGACGCGCGGTCGCGCGGGAGGACGGCGGGGCTGGTCGGGCCGAGGGAGTTGCGGGCGACGTCGAAGAGCTGGCGCGCGGCCGAGTCCGCGTCGGCGGCGGAGGGGCGGCGCGCGCCGCCGCCGCGCGGCGCGCTGGAGGGGCCGCGGCCGGTGCGCAGCGACATCGCGCGGGTCGCGTTGAAGGTGCCGCTGTCGGTCTCGGCGCGGTTGTACAGCGAGGTGACGGCCTGTTGGATCTCCGACCTGCTGGGCTCGGGGCCGTCTCCGAGGCGGGGGGAGTCCGTGCGTTGTCCCGGAAGACCTGCTCCTGCGGGGCCCTTGCCTCGGTCCGTCGCCATGGAGGACGCACTCCTTCCGCGCACCGCCTGCCGCGTCGGCGGCCGGGTCCTGTCCGCCTCGACGGCGATCGGGCCCCACCCTGCGAGGTCGCCACGGGCTCGGCGGAGGCCGCGCGGCCCGGCGGTTCGCCGGAGTCGGTCGTGCGGCCCGGCGTCAACTTAGCCAACTTGTGTGGCTGGCGTGAAGATTGAAGCGTTAAATGTCCGATACGTAGTCGTGACCTTCGTCTCTTTCGAGGCTGTGACCGGCGGTAACACCCCCGTGTGGGGAATGAGGTGCCGACTCTTGGGGAACAGGATGCGCGCTTCCCGATGCTTGCGGGATACAACTTGCTGTCATGCGTGTCGACTACTCGCCCGACTCCCTGGGCACCGCGGCCTTCTACCGGCTGCTCACCGCCGTCGTCGTCCCCCGGCCGATCGCCTGGGTCTCCACCCTGACGGCGGACGGGACGACGGCCAACCTGGCCCCGCACTCGTTCTTCAGTGTCGCCTCCACCGACCCGCCGGTCGTCCAGTTCACCTCCGTGGGCCGCAAGGACACCCTGCGCAACGTCGAGGCGACCCGCGAGTTCGTCGTCAACCTCGCGCCCGAACCGCTCTTCGAGCAGATCAACCTGACCGCGACCGACTTCCCCTCAGGCGAGGGCGAGTTCGACGCGGTCGGCATCGCCCGCGAGCCCTCCCTGAAGGTCAAGGCGCCCCGCGTCGCCGCCTCCCCCGTCGCCCTGGAGTGCCGTCTGCACTCCACCCTCGGCATCGGCAACTCCACGCTCGTCCTCGGCGAGGTGATCCACGCGGTCGTCGACGAGGAGGCGCTGGTCGACGGCCACCCCGACATCCACCGACTCCGCCCCCTGGCCCGTCTCGGCCGCAACGAATGGGGCCTCCTGGGCGAGATCCGGGACCTGCCCCGCGTCCCGTACCGGGACTGGCCCAGGAGCTGAGCGCGAAGCACCGTCCCGGGGCCGGTTCCTTTGACAGGATCGCCTCATGACGACCCATGACCAGCAAGGCGGCTCCTGGTACTCGCTGCGCTCGAAGAACTCGGTCCTGTCGATCGGCTCGGCGAACTCGTTCCTGTCCGTCGGGTCCGTGGGCAGCGCGCTGTCCATCGGGTCCGTCGGGAGTTTCCTGTCGATCGGCTCCATCGGCTCCGCCGCGTCCGTGCTGTCCTCCGGCTCCTGGATGAGCGTCGGATCGGCGCTGTCCGCGAACTCCACGGGCGAGGTGCTGGCGTGGCGTTCGCAGCGGTGCACGGCCGTCGGCGCGGCCGTGGCCGTTCTCGCTCTGGCGGGGCTCTGGGCGGCCCGCGCGAAACCCTCGACGCGCGGCTGACGGCCGACCCGCGCAAGCTCCTGACCTGCGACGCCCCCTGTTTCAGGGGGCGTTGTCAGTGGTGGGCGATAGCTTGATCGATGTCGCGCCGATCTGGCGGAAGACATCCCTTTGAGCTGTGAAGGAGCGGGTGTGTCGGCTGATGTGGAGAAGATCCCGGAATGGGAGAGGTCGAGTGTCGCCCGGGTGCTCGCGCCCGCCCGGCCCCGCAAGCTCGCCAAGGTCCCGTTCGTCGAACTCGCCGACGGACGCCTGCAGGGCGTCGTCTCCAGCGGATCGGACATCGGGCGGGTGTACGTCTCGTCGATCGCGGCGGGGACGTACGCGTACGCGTGCAGCACCAACAACAACCGCCCCTGCGGCGGCGCCCGGGGCTCGTTCTGCAACCACCTCCGCGCGCTGGTGACCGAGGCGGTGCTCCAGTACGGCGCCGAACGCGTCGCCCGCTACCTGCGCGTGGACGCCGAGCCGGACGCGGGCGCCCTGACGGCCACGATGACCGGCACCAACCCCGCGCCGGACCCGGGCAAGGCGTCCGCGGCCGTCTTCAGCCGCTTCCTGCGCCACCTCGCCTACCTCGAACTCGCCCCGACGACAGCCCCGTTGCCGGAGATGCAGTGGTTCCCGCCGACCAGGGCGGAGGCCGCCTGATGCGCACCGACACCCTGACGGAACCGGTCGAGGGCCTGGACGACGCGCTCGCCGCCGTCGACGCCCTGGACCGCGCCCTCACCGCCGGCCTCCTGCGCCCCCGCCCCGACCGGGCCGCCGACCTGACCGCCCTCGCGGACGCGCTCGCCGCGAGCCCGCTGGCCGCGCGCGTCACCGAGGCCGCCGAGAAGGCCGCCGCAGGCACGGCCGCCGAGGACCACTTCGTCTCCCTCGCGGCAGCCCGAACGGCCCTGCTGGGCGCGGCACACGACGCGCTGGCCCAGCGGATCGCCGACGCGGTGGGACGGCCCACCGGCGCGAGCGCCGACGCCGACGCGGCGCAACCGGCCCACACCCCGGACGACACCGCCAACCTCCGCGCCGCCGCCCGCACCTGGCTCACCGACCTCGCCCGCGCCGGCTGGCAGGGCATCGACCACGACCTGATCGCGGGCGCCGCACCGGTCGTCACCGCGCTCCTCGCCGAACCCTCCGCACGGCGGCCGGCCGCCCTCCTGGACGGCTTCGCCGCCGAACTCGCCGCCTCCTGCCCCGGAACGGCCCTGGAACGGGTCCCGGCGCGCCGCTGGGGCGACCTGTGGGCGCGCGGCATGCTCCTCACCGTGCCGGGCGCGGACGCCGCACCCGCGCCCGGCACGGCCACCGGCCGCCTGCTGCCCCTCGGCGTCGACCTCCACGAACACGCCACCGCCGCACAGGCACAGGTCCACGCGGTGCTCGAACCGGCCGACGGCACGACACCCCGGCTGGTGCGGGCGAGCGTGTCGGCGCCGAAACCGGACACGGTCGTCGGCGCCGGCGTATGGCAGTTGCTCCGGCCGCACATGGCGCTGCTGGCCGCACTCGGCGAGGGCCGGGCGATGGAACTGGACGGGATGCCGGTCACCGCCGGGGGCGACCTCCTCTGGGACGACGCCCACGCGCGCACGGGCGAACCGGCCGACGCGTTCACCACCGCGCGCGTAGCCCTGCCCACCGCCGTCACCGCCCCGACGGCACCCCTGGACCGCCACCCCGCCCGTATCGCCGTCCCCGTGCTCCTGGAGGGCTACACGGCCCACCAGGGCGACGACGGCCTGACGTTCACCGTCGCCGGGCAGCCGCTGGCCGTCGACACCGACCGCGTCCCCGTCGCGGGACCGCTCACGCCGGACGCCGTCGCCGCGTCGGGCGCGTGCATAGGGCTGCTGCGCTGGGACGGCGGACGGTTCGCCGTGCAGCCGCTGGCCGTCGAGACCGTCGTGCGCAAGAAGCCGGTCGCGCTGCACGCGGGCGCGTGGGCCGGGGGGACCACCGACAAGGCGGGCGTGAAGGCGGAGAAGGCGGCGACCGACGCCGTGGCCGCCCTGCGCGAGCGCGCGGGAAGGCTGCTGCGGAAATGACCGGAGAACTCACCGACGACGCGTACGACAACCGCAGGCAGGTCCTGTACTGGCGGCTCCTCGCCCGCCTCTTCGACCCCGAGGAGCGGCCCGCGCTGGAGTCCGCGAGCCTCGCCGTCGTCGAGGACATCGGGCTGCCGCCCGCGCTGCTCGACCCGCAGGCGTCCGTCGACTCGGTCGTCCAGCGCCACCCCGCGCTCGCGGAGGAGTTCGACGGGCTGATGGTCGCCGAGGAGACCGGTGGCGAACGCGACCGGGCCGCCGAGGTGCGGCGCGCGGCGCTGGTGTCGAAGGTGCTGCTGAACGTGTTCGCGACCGGCTCCGGAGCCGTCGGCGCCGGACAGCTCGCACGCTGGCAGGCGGACGCCGGATGGCTGGAACGGGCGCTGGGCCGCGCCCCCGGGCACCTGCGCGGCGGCCGGGCAGCCGCCCCGACCGGGACCGGCGTCGGCGGCCCCACGCCCGACCTGAGCCGGCTGATCCCGCCCATCGGGCCCGAACTCGGCGCCATCGAGGCCGACCTGGTCAGCCGCATGCACCTGCGGGAAGTCCTCGCCGACCCCCAGCTCGCCGCCCGGCTCACCCCCAGCATGTCCCTGATCGAACAGCTCCTGCGCGACAAGAACAACCTCGACGGCGTCGCCCTCGCCAACGCGAAGGCGCTCATCCGCAGGTTCGTCGACGAGGTCGCCGAGGTGCTGCGCACGCAGGTCGAGAAGGCGACCGTCGGCGCGATCGACCGCTCGGTCCCGCCCAAACGGGTCTTCCGCAACCTCGACCTCGACCGCACGATCTGGAAGAACCTCACCAACTACAGCCCCGAGGAGGAACGGCTCTACGTCGACCGCCTCTACTACCGGCACACCGCCCGCAAGACCACGCCGCAGCGCCTGATCGTCGTCGTGGACCAGTCGGGCTCCATGGTCGACTCGATGGTCAACTGCACCATCCTCGCCTCGATCTTCGCCGGGCTGCCCAAGGTGGACGTCCACCTCATCGCCTACGACACACAGGCCCTCGACCTGACCCCGTGGGTGCACGACCCGTTCGAGACGCTGCTGCGCACCAAACTCGGCGGCGGCACTGACGGCACCGTCGCCATGGCGCTCGCGCAGCCGAAGGTCGCCGAGCCCCGCAACACGGTCGTCGTGTGGATCTCCGACTTCTACGAATGGCACGAGGCGCCCCTGTTCGACAGCATGGCCGCCCTCCACCGCTCGGGCGTCAAGTTCATCCCCGTCGGCTCGGTGACCAGCTCCGGGCGCGGCAGCGTCAACCCCTGGTTCCGCGAGCGGTTCAAGGACCAGGGCACGCCGGTGATCTCCGGGCACATACGCAAGCTCGTCCACGAGCTGAAGAACTTCCTCACCTGACCAGCCAGAAAGGCCCTCACATGTCCGACCTGCTGCGCGCCCCCGCCGAACTCAAGTACGCCGAAGAGCTGGACTGGCTGGAGTCCGTCGACGACAGCCCCAAGCCGTTCACCTGGCGCCTGTCGCCCAAGATGATCCGCCTGTTCGTCCTCGGCTCCGAGCGGGCCGACGGCCTGGAGCGGGAGATCTCCCAGAAGTGGTTCGGCGACCGCGCCATCGTCGAGCGGGCGATCGTCACCCTCGCCTCCGACCGCGGGCTCCTGCTCATCGGCGACCCCGGCACCGGCAAGAGCTGGCTCGCCGAACTCCTGGCCGCCGCGATCTGCCGTACCTCCACCCTCGTCGTCCAGGGCACCGCCGGAACGACCGAGGACCACATCAAGTACTCCTGGAACGTCTCCCAGGTCATCGCCAAGGGCCAGTCCCGCGAGTCGATGATCCCCTCGCCGATCATGACCGCGATGGAGAGCGGCGCGATCGGGCGCGTGGAGGAACTGACCCGCTCCACCAGCGACGTCCAGGACGCGCTGATCTCGATCCTCTCCGAGAAGTACATCTCCGTCCCCGAACTCGACAGCGACAACATCGTGTTCGCCAAGCCCGGCTTCTCCGTCATCGCCACCGCCAACAGCCGCGACCGGGGCGTCAACGACCTCTCCTCCGCGCTCAAGCGGCGCTTCAACTTCGTCCGCATCCCCGTCGTCACGAACAAGAAGAGCGAGGCCGAGATCGTCCGCTTCCGCACGGAAGAACTCCTGCGGCGCCACCAGATCGAACTCGACGTCCCGCCGACCCTGCTGGACGTCCTGCTGCAGAGCTTCGCCGACCTGCGCGCGTCCTCGGCCGCCGCCGGCAGCGACGACGAGAAGCTGGAGTCCGCGCTGTCCACCGCCGAGCAGATCGGCGTCCTGGAGGACGCGATCCTGCACAGCAACTTCTTCGGCGAGCGCGCCCTCACCGCGCGCACGCTGGCGTCCTCCCTCGTCGGCTCCCTCGCCCGGCGCGCGCCCGAGGACCTGGCCATCCTCAACAAGTACCTGCACGGCGTCGTCGAGCCGCGCGGCAAGGACGAGGGCGGCTCCTGGCCCGAATTCCTCGAAGGCGGGCGCGACGCGATCGCGACCCTGTCGTGAACGGCACCTTCGGCGCGCTGCGCGCCCAGCTCGACGAGGCCGCCCACACGTTCGCCGACGGGCCGGACGCCCTGGAGGGCATCCTGCGGGGCATCGTCGACGACGTCGACCGCGCGCTGCGCGAACCCCTGGAGATCTTCCCCGTCTGCCACCACTCACCGGCCTCCGCGCTCGCCATGGCCCGCCGCCTGCGCGAGAAGCGGCCCCGGGTGATCTACCTGGAGCTGTGCGAGGACATGGCGCCGCTCCTCACCGAGCTGCGCAACTGCCGCCTCCCGGTCGCCGTCCAGGCGTTCGCCGGCGAGGTCGAGGGCTTCCCCGCCGACTGGGCGCCCCTGTCGGTCGTCGCCCCGATCACCGAGGCGTCCGCCGAGTACCAGGCCATCGCCTACGCCCTCGACACACCCGGCGTCGAACTCGTCCTCGTCGACCGCTCCGCCGACCACGTCTTCCAGTGGGAGACCCCACGCGAGGCTTCGGCCGAGACCGAGGGCGACGAGGACAGCGCCCTGCACGGCGACGCCGTGGGCGTCGAGATCGGTGATCTGCGGCCCCGGTTCGCCGAGCTGGAGGAACACCTTCTGCGGCACGGGCGCGTGCGGCACTGGTCCGAGTGGTGGCACCAGTACGTCGAGGTGCCCCTCGGGGACGGCGACCACGACACCTACCGCCAGGTCATGCTCCTCATCGGCAGCCTCTTCCGCCGCCTCGCCCCCGGCGACACGCGGCGCGTGCGGATCGACGAGGACCGCGAGCGGTACATGTGGACGCGGATGCGTCAACACCTCGCCGCGAGCGGCGCCGACCCCGCCGACTGCCTGTACGTGTGCGGCGCGTTCCACGCGGCCAGCCGCGTCGCCGAGTTCGGCGTCGCCGGCACCGACACGTTCACCATCACCCCGGCCGGCGGCACGAAATGGCGGCACGGCCTGATCCCGTCCAGCAACACGGCCATCGAGGCACAGTTCGGCCTCGCCTCCGGGTCGGTGTCCATCGCGGCCACCGAGTGGGCCAAGAACCTCAAACGCAGCCGCGTGAAGCCGTTCCGCCTGGAGGGACAGGCGGGGACGAAGCGGGGGCGGGGGAAGCAGACGGGGGCTTCGGGGACGGCGGACAGCTTGGGCGCGCCCGCGAGTGCTTCGGGACCGGCGTCCGGGGCGACGGGCGCGCCGGCCGGTGGGCCGGGAGCGGCGTCGGTGCCCGGGGTGGTCGTGCGGGGCGTGCCGGTGGGGGCGGCGGGGACTGCGGCAGCCGCGTCGGTGCCGGGCGCGCGGTCGGAGGACTTGGCGCCTGCGGCGGGGGTGACGGCTCTGCCGGGCGGGGTGTTGCCGGAGGGTGAGGGCGTGGCGCCGGAAGGCTCGGCCCTGGCCCCGGGCGCCACGGGGGCAGCCGGAGGTGCCGGGGCCGCACAGGGGGCGGATGTTGCGCCGAGTGCGCCGGGGAGCGCGGCGGTCGTTCCCGCGCCCGCGTCCGCCCCCGTCACGCGGCCCGCCGCCGGCGTACCTGCCGGCCTGCCCGCCCCTCCCACTTCTCCCACCTCTCCCGTCCCTCCCGCCCCCGACCGGCTCACCGGCTTTCTCCAGCGGCCCCCGGTGCTCGACTCGCTCGATGAGGCCGAGTTGCTGGGCTGGTCCGTGGAGATCGTGCGGGCGGCTCGGCGGAACGGGTATCTCGCGTCGACCGCGGACGCGATCGCCGTGTTCGAGACGTCGATCCTGCTCGCGGGGGCGCGGGACCGGACGAAGCCGACGCCGTACGACTTCCAGGACGCGGCGGTGACGTGCATCGAGAAGGACGCGGTGCCGGGGCGGCGGGACATCGGCAGACTCGTCGAGATCATGATGGGCGGGGACCGGATCGGGCGGGTCGGGTACGAGGCGCTGCCGCCGCTCGCGCGGGACGTGCACGACCGGCTGGCGCCGCTGAACCTGAAGCTCCAGCAACGCGGCGTGCAGCGCGCCCTGCTGGACATCGCGGGCCGGCCGGAACTGGCCGCCTGTTCGGACGTCCTGTGGATCCTGCGCAGGCTGCTGCCGCGGGGCGCCGCGCGGCCGATCATGGGGGAGCGCACGCTCGGGGAGCGGTCGATCCAGGAGTCGTGGGACCTCGCACTCGGCACGCACCAGCGCGAGCTGATCGAGCTGGGCTACGAGGGCGTCAGCGTCGAACAGGTCCTGGAACAGCGCCTGCGCCGGGCCGCGTACGGGCCGAAGGCGACCGCCGCGACCGTCCTGGAGGCCGTCGAGGACGCCACGCTGTACCTGCGCAGCCCCCGTCTCGCCGACGAACTCGGCACCCACGCCCTGGACGTCCTCGCCCGGGAGCGGGGCGTCGACGGCGCGCCGGAGGTGCTGCGCAGGGTGCGCCGCCTGCTCGCGTACTACCGGACCAGCGCGCCGCGACTGCCGCAGTGGATCGAGTCGTTCGCGAAGACCGGCTACGCCCACTACTGCACGCTGCTGCCGACCGCGTTCGCCGACGAGGACGCGACCGTGCGGCAGGTCGCCGCGATGCTGGGCTTCCTGTTCAGCATGGAGAGCCTGGCCCTCTCCCTCGGCTGCGACCGCGCGCAGCTCGAACTCGCCGTCGCCCAGTCGCACCCCGAGGACACCGCGAAGACGGCCCTGCTGTGGGCGGCGCAGACCCACCTCGGCACCCTGCCGCGCGCCGAACTCAGCGCCCGCTGCGACGCGTTGCTGGCCAGCCCGCTGGTGGTGCCGGCCTACCCGCGCTACCTCAGCGGCTTCCTGCACGCCCTCGAACCGGTGCCGCAGCTCGCGGACTTCGTCGTCGAGGCCGTGTCCAACGCGTTCGGCACGCTCCCCGACTCGGTGCTCCTGCCGTGGCTGCCGACGCTGGTGACGACCCTGCGCGCGAGCGGCGCCGAACTGGCCCCGCTGCTCATCCGCGAGGCCGACCGGCTCTTCCCGGCGCGGCTGCCGGCGCTGGACGCGTGGACGCCGCCGTGGCGCGAGGAGGTCCCGGAGCCGGGCGTGCCGGTGACGCGGGCGGCGACCTCCACGCTCCTCGCCGCGCACCCGCAGACGTGCGACGCGCTGGCCGCGCTGCTGGGCTGCGACGACGTCGGCTGGGGTGCCGTGGCGGACGTGCCGGGGGTCGCTCTGCTGGAGCAACACCCGGAGACAGCAAGGGAGTTGGCGGTGCTGCTCAGCCGGTGAGGTGCGCGGGCCTCAGCCGGCCGGCTCCGCGAAGACCGACCGCAGCCGGTCCGCGAACTCCCGTGGATACCTTGCGTATCCGGCGTGGCCGCCCGGGAACTCGACCAGTTTCAGGCCGAGTCGGGCGGCGAGTTCCAGGGCCGGGCGGTGGATGGTCTGGTCGCGGGAACCCTCGCCGCCCGCGACGGCCAGGCGGCCGGTGAGCGGGGCGGCGGCGGTGAGGTCGGGGAGATGGGTGGCGGAGGGGCGGAGCATGTGGGCGAGGAAGAAACGCGTGTTGTCGTGGGCCTCCGGGAGGTCGGGGGCCGGGCGTCCGCCGAACAGCGCCGACAGCGCGTCCATCGCGGCGGCTTCGCCCTCCCGCTCCAGCGTCACGCCCACCCTCTCCACGAGCGCCAGATGCTCGTCCGCGTCGGGTAACAGGCCGAACGAGGGCGGCTCGTGGACGATCAGGGCGGCGACGCGCTCCGGGTGCGCGGACGCGAAGTGCAGGGCGGCCAGGGAGCCCGAGCAACTGCCGAAGATCCGCACCGGTTCGCCGTCCGGGACGAGGTGGTCGAGGAGACGGCCGATGTCGTCGCCGTGCTCCTCGATCCGCTGGTCGGCCGGGGGGCCGGTGAGGGCGCTGCGTGAATTGCCGCGCGGGTCGCAGGAGATGACCCGGTGGTCGGTCGCCAGCGCGTTTGCGAGGGCGGTGAAGACCGCCGCGTCCGAGTTGCCGCCCGCGAGCAGGAGGGCGGGCGGGCCGGCGCCGCGTACCTCGTAGTGGAGGGTCGCGCCCGGGACCGGGAGCGTGCCCTCGCGCGCGGGTGAATTCATCTCGTCTCCCGGTGAAGTGCGGGGTTCCCACGTACAGTTACTATGCGCGCACTCAGCGTACGGGTGGCGTGTGAGGTGAGGGAAGGGGGCCTGATGGGGCCGCGCATTCTGCTCAACGCCGAGGCGTTCGGGTTCGGGCCGGCCGCCGCCGCGGCGGTGCTCGCCGACGAACTCGCCGCGTCCGGGGCCGAGGTGGGGTACCTCGGCGGCGGGCACACGCTCGACCTGCAACACCGGCCGCCGTACGCGGCCGTCCATGACGTCACGGGGCTCTCCGAGGCCGCCTGCCTCGACCGGCTGCGCGTCCTCGCCGGGGAGTACGACGCGTTCCTCACGTCCATGGACTTCGCGCTCGGACTGGCGGCCCGTCAGGCCGGGTTCCGGGTGGCCGTGTACGACGCGCTCGCCTGGTTCTGGCCGGGGGCCTGGCCTGTCGTCCGGGACGAGAGCGTGCTGTATGTCGCGCAGGAGTTCTTCGGCGTGCGTGAACGGGTCGCCTCGGACGCGGAGTTGGCCGGGCGGACGGTGCTGGTGCCGCCGCTCGTCTCGCCGGGGGGCGGGTGGCGCGGGGGCGGGCGTCAAGTCGTTGTCAATCTCGGGGGGTTGTGCAATCCGTTCTGGGCACCCGGCGAGGTCGAGACGTACGCGCGGATCGTCGTCTCCGGGGTGCGCGCGGGGGTGCCCTCCTCGTGTTCCGTGCTGGTCGCCACCAGCGAGGCCATCGCGCGGGCGCTGGGGGACTCGGTGCGCGGGGTGACCGTCGGCACGTACCGGCGGGACCAGGTGCTCGACCTCCTGCGCGCCGCGCCGTACGCCTTCATGACCCCCGGGCTCGGCAACCTCTACGACGCGGCCGCCGTCGGCGTCCCTACGGTTCTGCTGCCCGCGACCAACACAACCCAGGCCCGGCAAGCCGACGTTGTCGCCGCGCAGGGCTACTGCGACGCCCGCGTCGACTGGGCCGACTTCGGCCTCGCCGTCGACTTCGGGGACGGTGACCCGGAGATGACGGGCGTACTCACCGCCGCGCTGCGGGAGTTGGGGGCGGAGGGGGACGGGCGGTTCGGTGAACGGGTTGCGGCGTCGGTGCGCGAGATGGGGCACGGACGGGCTTCGGGGCTGCTGGAGCGGTTCGGGGTCGGTGGGGGTCGGGTCGCTGCGGGGGCTGTGCTCAAGTGGGTACAGTCCGGGGGTGGTTGAGGGCGAGGTGCCGGCGCGGGTTCGGGGTGTGTGGGAGCGGCTTGCGGGCGCGGAGTTCCCCGATGCCGGTGAGACGCGCGTCGTCGTGTCGCCCGGCTCGCGGCTCTGTCCGCCGTCCTGGACGGGGGCCGTCCGCATCGGCGACGCGGTTCTGATCATCGTCCCTTCCGCGCGCGTGGCGCGGCGTCTGCCCCTGGACTTCGACACGCTCCGGTCGGCCCCCGAGGTGCTGGGCCCGGCGATCCTCAGCTACCTCCCCCACGCCACCACCCCTCCCACGACAGCCACCCCCCACGGCGACCTCCGCACCCTCCTGTCCGCCGCAAGCCCCCGAGACATCGCCGAGAGCTGCATCACCGACGTCGACTCACCCCTCTTCGCCGTCCACGACGGCCCCCGCGTCCTCGCCGCCGCCGGTTACGCGACCTGGCCCGCCTCCACGGCCCACCTCTGCGTCCTGACGGCCCCGGCCGCCCGAGGCCGGGGCCTGGCCGGTGAAGTCGCCTTGGTCGCCGTCGAACACGCCCTGCGGGCAGGGTTGTTGCCGCAGTGGCGGGCGCGGCTCCAGGCGTCCCGGAGGGTGGCGGTGAAGCTGGGGTTCAGGGAGGTGGGGGAGCAGGTGAGTGCGCGGCTGGGGGAGGGGTGAGGTGAATGCGGGGACGCGCCGGCTTCGGGGTCGGTAGGGTGCTGACGTCGATCGAGGGGGACAGGATGGCTGACGAGGTCACAAGTGCGGTGACAGAGGCTCGCGTTCGGCTGAAGGACGGCGGCCATGGTGTGCTTACGCTGGCGGATGTCGCGCTGGCCGCCCTTTCGACCCCCGAAGACGTGATGACGCACGACGTGTTCGCCGTCGTCGCCGGGCGGAACCTCCCCGCGGTCACCCTCGTGCGCAACGCCCTCGACGGGCGCGACCCGTGGAACACCCACGCCGCCGAAATCGCCCTGCATGAACTGGGGTTCAGCATCATGGTGCGCCGCCGGTACGACAAGTCGTCCGGGAAGCCCGTGGTGTTGAAGAACGAGCAGCGCAACGGCTCCGCGGTCTGACGCGAGGGTCTGCTGACTTCCTCGGGGTGTTGTCGAGGGTTGCCGTGTGGTCGGAACCGTCGCCAGGGGGCTGCTACTTGGTGCCGACCGTGCGCAGGGTGGCGAGCACCAGTGTTCGGGTGACGGTGGCGATGTCGCTCACGCGGACCTGTTCCTGGGGGCCGTGGGCGAGGCGTACGTCGCCGGGGCCGTATTGCAGTGTGGGGATGCCCGCTCCGGAGTACAGGCGTAGGTCGCTGCCGTAGGGGGCGCCGCGTTCGGGAGGGCGGGGGCCGCCGGTGACGTCGGTGTGGGCGTCGGTGATCTGGGCCGCGAGGGGGTGTCCGGCCGGGAGTCGGCCGCTGGCGAACTGGCCGCCGGGCCATGTCACGGTGGCGGGGTGGGAGCGCAGCCAGGGGTCGGCCGCGCAGGCTTCGGCCACGCACGTCTCCAGTTCGGTGCGTGCGTGGGCGGGGTCCTCGCCGAGGCGGACGCCGAGTCTTCCCTCGGCCACCAGGAGGTCGGGCACGCTGCTGGCCCAGTCGCCGGAGTGGACGGTGCCGACGGACAGCGGGTAGGGGATGGGGTATTCGGACATGAGCGGGTCGGCGCCGACGTTGCGGCGGGCTTCCAGACGGGCGAGCGCGCGGTGGATGGGCAGGTAGGCGTCGATGGCGCTCACGCCCGCGTATCGGGTGCTGCCGTGGGTGGCTTGGCCGGGTACGTCGATGCGGAAGGTCAGGGCGCCGGCGTTCGCGGTCATGACCGCGCCGCTGGTCGGTTCGGTGATGACGCAGGCGTCGCCGGTGTGACCGCGCTGGAGGGTGCCGAACGCCCCGAGTCCGCCGTCCTCCTCGCTGACCACGAAATGCGCGGACACCCGGCCGCGCAACCTCGCGCCCGCCTCCCGTATCGCGGCCAGGGCGGCGAGGATCGCCACCACCCCCGCCTTCATGTCGCACGCCCCTCGCGCGTGCACCACGTCCCCGGTGACCCGGGGGCGGAAGGGGTCGCCCTCCCAGCGCGCCAGGTCTCCGGGAGGGACGACGTCGACGTGCCCCTGGAGGATCAGGGTCGGCCCGTCGTCCTGGGGCACCGTGCCGCCCACCAGGCCCCACGCCTCGGTGCGCGGGGCCTCGCTGCCGGGAAAACGGGGATGATCACGCAGCTCGGGCAGGTTCATGGACCACAGGTCGACATCGAGGTCCATCCGCTTCAGATGCCGGGCCAGGATGTGCTGGACCTCGGACTCCGCGGCGCTCCCCGTCACGCTCGGCACAGCGAGGAGTTCCAGCAGCAGCCGGGCGATGGCCGCCTCGTCCACCGCGGCCAGGGCCGAGGCTTCCACACCGCTCAGGCTTGCTGTCATCTCGACACCGCTCCCCGCACGTGACATCAGGACAAGCCGGAGACTATGTTCGGCCGACAGCGCAAACAATCGCCATTTGCTGCTGCCTGCCATCGCTTTCTTGCAATGTCAGCGGGACCATGGCGATTTCTTGCGCCGGGCCGCAGGCACTGACGTCTGGAATGAGGGCATGGACGCCATCGATCAAGCGATCATCCGGCACGTACTGCACGACGCGCGGGCCACGTACGCCCAGATCGGCAAGGCGTCCGGGCTGTCCGCGCCCGCCGCCAAACGGCGTCTCGACCGCCTCGTGGCCACCGGAGCGATCCGCGGTTTCACCGCTCTCGTCGATCCTCAGGCGCTGGCCTGGCACACCGAGGCTTTCGTCGAGGTCTACTGCGCCGGCAACCCCACCCCCGCCGAACTGCGCCAAGCCCTGGAGGGCATCCCCGAGGTCGTCGAAGCCTGCACCGTCTCGGGGGCCGCCGACGCGGTCGTCCACCTGCTCGCCCAAGACATCCCCCATCTGGAACAGGCCATCCAACGCGTGCGCGCGACCGCTCCTGTGCAACGGACCGAGAGCGCCATCGTGCTCTCCCGGCTGGTGAACCGGCCTCGCGTGTGATCGACACCGTGGGACCACCGCGAGTTCCCTGGACACCGCCCTTGCGGACGGCTCCGGCACCTCGGTGCGGAGATCGGCAGCCCCTTACGAACCCGGCGAAACGGTTTGTTAGGCTCCGTTCGCCTCCCGCGGGGGAAGACCGGTGAGACTCCGGCGCTGACCCGCAACGGTGTGCGCGGAAACGCTTCCGCGCGAGCCCGATCGCCCACGGCCGGCACGCGACCCGTACGACCGCTCGCCGTGGACTGCGAGAGGGGACCGCAAGGTGCCTTCCGTGCTCCGTCCTTCCGGCGGCCTCAACCGAAGGACCGCCGGTGCGCCGAACTCCCCTCGCCCTGCTGACCGTTGCCCTCGCCCTCCTGCTGGCGCTGTCCCTGCTCGCCGGGGTCGTGCTCGGCGCCGCAGGCATCGGCGTCGGTGACTCGCTGCGCCTGCTGTGGGCCGGCCTGACCGGCGGAACCGTTTCCGCGCGGGACGCCGCCGACTACACCATCGTCTGGGAGATACGCCTGCCGAGGGTCGTCCTCGGCGCGGTCGCCGGCGCCGGGCTCGCCTCCGTCGGCGTCGCCGTCCAGGCCATGGTCCGCAACGCCCTCGCCGACCCTTTCGTCCTCGGGATCTCCTCCGGCGCGGCCGTCGGCGCGAACGCGGTCATCCTGATGGGCGCCTTCGCCTCGCTCGGCGTGTGGGCGCTGTCCGTCTCCGCGTTCGGCTCGGCGCTCGCGGCGACGGCCCTCGTCTACGCCGTCGCCCGCACCCCGCGCGGCCTCACCCCGCTGCGCCTGATCCTGACGGGGACGGCGCTGGCGTACGGGTTCGAGGCGATCACGACCGTGATGGTGTTCAGCGCGGCCCGGGGCGAGGCGGCGCGCTCGGCGATGATGTGGCTGCTCGGCAGCCTCGGCGGGGCGACCTGGGCGCAGGTGCCGATCGCCGCCGTCACCGTCGCCGCCGGGTGGGCGTGGCTGCGCAGGCGCGCCGGGGCGCTGAACGCGATCGCGATGGGCGACGAGACGGCGGCCGCGCTCGGGGTGCGGCCGGAGCGGCTGCGGCGGGAGCTGTTCGTGGTGACGGCCGCCGTGACCGGGACCCTCGTCGCCGTCAGCGGCGCGATCGGGTTCGTCGGGCTGATGGTGCCGCACCTCGTGCGGATGGCCGTCGGCGCCGACCACCGCCGCGTCCTGGTCCTCGCGCCGCTCGCCGGGGCGGTCCTCCTGGTCTGGGCGGACGTCCTGTCCCGGCTCCTGCTCGCCCCCGCCGAACTCCCGGTCGGCGTGATCACGGCCGTCGTCGGGGTGCCCGCGTTCCTGCTGCTGATGCGGCGCGGCGGCCACGCGTTCGGCGGAAGGTGGTGACCGGCATGCGGCTCGGCCTGGACGGCGTGACCGTCACGGCGGCGGGCGCACGGCTCGTCGACGACATCCGGCTCGACGTGGCACCCGGCACCGTCGTCGGCCTCGTCGGCCCCAACGGCAGTGGGAAGTCAACCCTGTTGAGGTGCGTCTACCAGGCCCTGCGCCCCGCCGCGGGCACGGTCCGCCTCGACGGCGAGGACGTCCGGACGATGGCCCCGCGCGCCGCTGCCCGGGTGCTGGCCGCGCTGCCGCAGGAGTCCGGCGCCGAGTTCGACTTCACCGTCACCGAGGTCGTCGCCATGGGCCGCCTGCCGCACGAACGGCTCGGCCGCGCCGAGGAGTCGAGGATCCGCGCCGAGGCCATGGCGGCGACCGGCGTCGGCCACCTCGCCGACCGGGGCTTCCTCGCCCTGTCCGGCGGTGAACGCCAACGCGTCCTGATCGCACGGGCGTTGGCCCAGCAGCCCCGGGTCCTGGTCCTCGACGAACCCACCAACCACCTCGACATCACCCACCAGTTGGAGGTCCTGTCCCTCGTCCGGGACGCCGGCCTCACCGTCCTCGCGGCCCTGCACGACCTCAACCTGGCCGCCGCGTACTGCGACCGGCTGTACGTGCTCGCGGACGGTCGTGTCGTCGCCTCCGGCACACCCGAGGACGTCCTTCAACCTGCCCTGCTCGCCGAGGTGTTCGGCGTCCGTGCCCATCCCGTGCGCCACCCCGTCACCGGCGCCGTGCAACTCCTCTTCGACCGCCTCTAAGGAACCCTCCTCATGCCCTCCCTGCGTCAACTCGCCGCCGTCGCCCTGTGCTTGACCGTCACCGGGTGCGGGGCCTCCGTGGAGAAGACCTCGTCCCCCGCGTCCGGGGCCGTCACGATCACCAACTGCGGCAAGAAGGTCACCTACGACCACGTCCCCGAACGCGTCGTCACCAACGACGTCGGCATCACCGAGCTGATGTTCGCGCTCGGCCTGGAGGACCGCATGGCCGGGTTCGCGATGCCGGACGACAAGGGGGACCTGACGAACGTGCCCTGGAAGGACGGCTATCGGAAGGTCAAGTGGCTCTCCAAGGACCAGTTGACGAAGGAGAACGTCCTCGACGCACGCGCCGACCTCGTCTTCGCCGGCTGGAACTACGGCTTCCGCGAGGACAGCGGCTTCACGCCCGACGCCCTCGCGAAAATCGGGGTGCCGTCGTACATCCTCACCGAGTCGTGTCGCAACGGCCGCACCGACACCTCGCGCGGCATCATGCCGCCCCTCGACGCGCTCTACACCGACCTCACCAACCTGGGGAAGCTCTTCGGCGTCGAGCAGCGCGCGGCCACCCTGATCGCCTCCTTCAAGAAGGAGATCGCCCAGGTCAAGGCGCCTGCGAAGCGGCCCAGGGTGTTCCTCTACGACAGCGGCCAGGATGCGCCGTTCACCTCCGGACGGTACGCCGCGCCCGACCAGATCATCAGCGCGGCCGGCGGCGAGAACGTCACGCACGACGTCGACGACTCCTGGACGACGGTCGGCTGGGAGACCGTCGTCGCCCGCGACCCCGACGTCATCGTCATCTGCGACTACGGGAACGTCAGCGCCGAGCAGAAGCGTCAGTTCCTGCTGTCCTACGCGCCGTTGAGGAACGTGTCCGCCGTCAGGAACAAGCGGATCTTCGTCCTCGACTACGTCGACCTCGTCGAGAGCCCCCGCAACCCGTCCGCGATCGCGCGGCTGGCGGCCTACCTCAACACCGTCTCCTAGCTGCCGTCCGTCAGGGGTTCCGCGTCTCCGACTCCAGGGACTCGCGGGTCGCCGCGCCGTACACGCCGGACTCGTCCGAGAGGATCAGCCGGGTGAACTGGTAGGTGCGGACGGCGCTTTGGACGCTCTCGTCGTACACGCCGGTCGCCTCGCCGTCGTAGCGGCCGATCTCCTTGAGGCGGAGCTGAAGCTCCCTGACCTGGGGGCCGGTGTCGCCGAGGCGCAGGACACGCGGGGCCTCGGCGCCGCCCCCCGAGGGCGGGGTGGGGTCCGGGGCGCTCGTGGGGGAGGCGGTCGGGGTCGCTGTAGGGGACACGGACGGGGACGCCGTCGGCGAGGTGCTGGTGGACTCCGACGCCGACGCGGAGGCCGACGAGGACGGGCTCGCGGACGTGCCGGAGGCGCTGGGCGAGGCCGATCCCGTCGCCTCCGCGCTCGTCGAGACCTGGTCGGGGACGCCCGCGCGCAGGTCGTCCTGGACGCTGTCGCTACGGGACGGCGTCTGGTACAGCGAGACGCCGAGGAGGACGCCCGCCGTGACGGCGAAGGTGGCGGCGCCGACGGTGATCAGGGCGATGCGGCTGCGCTTGGCGGGCGGCTTCCCGTCGAGATCGAGGCCGGGGTCGAGACCAGGGCCGGCGTCCGGGTCGGACTCAGGGTCGGCCCGGGGGTCGGGCTCCGGGAAGAATCCGGGGCCGGATCCGGGGCCGGGCTCGGGGAGGAAGCTGTACCCCGGGTTCGGGTCGGGTCGCGGGACGGCGGCGGCCGGGTCCGGGACGAGACCCGAGGGGTACTCCAGGGTGGTCTCCTCGGCGGACTCCGGGACAGGTCCCCGGGCCGCCTCGTGCTCGCCCCCGAACGCCGGCTTGCCGCTGTGTTCACTCACGCCTGATCCCTCTCCATGAGATCTCCGATCCTATGCGGAAGTCCCACTTTCAATCTTCACGGATCTCCACAAGTGGAGGGCCATGGAGGGGAGTTGGGATTGGCGGCACCCGCCATACCCGGTCGGCGCGGGCCGCGCCCTGCTAGCTCCAGGCGCCCGACGCCGCCGCCTTCGCGGCGTACTCGGCGAACGGGACCGGCTCCCGCCCCAGGATCCGCGCCACCGTGTCGACCGGCGCGGCCGAACCACCGTCCCGCATCACCGCGAACAACGCGTCCAGGTCATGCACGGCCTCCTCGGGATAACCCTCGTCCAGCAACTCGGCACGGTACTCCTCCGGCGTCAACTCCTCGTAAACAATGGGCCGTTCGGCAGCGCGAGCGATCACCTCGACCGCCTCCGCGTAGGTCGGCGCGGTCGCCCCCGACAGGTCGTACACCTCGCCCTGGAGAGCGTCGGACGTCAGCAGCGCGGCGGTCACCTCGGCGATGTCCCGTACGTCCACGAAGGGTTCGGGGACGTCCCCGACGGGCAGGGCGAGGCGCCCGGCGCGCAGCGGGGCCCGCCACTCGGCCTCGTCGAAGTTCTGGTTGAAGCTGTTGGGGCGCAGCACCGTCCACTCGACCCCGGAACCCTGAACTGCCTTCTCCGCGGCGGCCATTCCCCGGAACGCGTCGGACGGAACCCGGTCCATGCCCCGCCCGGACAGCGCCACGAACCGTCGCACACCGGCGTCGACGGCCTGCCGCACGAACGGCTCGGCGAGGGCGGGATCCTGCGGTGCGAGCAACTGGACGGCGCTCACGCCCTCCAACGCCCCGGCCCACGTGTCCTGTTCGGTCCAGTCGAACCGCACCGCGCCCGAGCGCGACGCCGCCTTCACCCGCCGCCCGGCCGCCTGAAGCACCGGCACGAGTCTGCGGCCCACCTTGCCGGTCGCGCCCAGTACGAGAATCGCGTCTGTGTATGTCGTCATGACCGTCAGTCAACTGGGCTGCCGGAGCGGGGGACATGGCCGATCGTCCGGCGCGGCTGCGTGATCGTCCGGGCCACTAGGGTGTGCCCATGGATCCGTTCGACGATCTGTTGCAGGGCGTGCGCGCGGACGGGGCCGGGCTGCGGCGCACCGACCTCGCGCCGCCCTGGTCCGTGCCGCTCGGCGGCACCAACTCCCTTACGCTGTGCACGGTGCTGACGGGCGAGGGGCGCCTCGACCGGGGGGACGCCGTGCGGGCCGGTGACTCCGTCGTCGTGAAGGGACCCGAGGCCGTGGAGCTGTCCGGCACGGAGCCGGCGGGGCTGCTCAGCGGGGCGTACGAGACGCGGGGCACCGTCGCACGGCGGCTGGTCGGGGTGCTGCCCGAGGTGATGGTGGTGCCCGGGCACGCGGGGTGCGCGCCCCTGCTGGACTTCCTCGCCGGGTCCGGGGACGGGGGCCGGCCCGTCGTGCGGGACCGGCTGCTGGACTGGCTGCTGGTGTGCGCGCTGCGGGGCTGGTTCGACCGGCCCGGCGCCGTGCCGCCGGGGTGGTTCGGGGCGCTCGGGGACGAGGTCGTCGGGCCGGTGCTGCGGGTCATGCACGCGGCGCCGGAACGCCCCTGGACGCTGGTCGGGCTCGCCGCCGAGGCGGGTGTCTCCCGGACGACCCTCGCGGACCGGTTCGTCCGGCTCGTCGGGACGCCGCCGCTGACCTATCTGACGTCCTGGCGGATGAGCCTCGCGGCCGACCGGCTGACCGGGACGCGGGAGACCGTGGGCGCGGTGGCGCGGCGGGTGGGGTACGCGGACGCGTTCGGGTTCAGTGCGGCGTTCAAGCGGGTGTACGGGGTGAGTCCGAGCGTGTACCGGAGGTCGGGGGGTGCGGGGTCGTCGGCGGGTGAGGGCCCGACGGGTGCGGGTGCGGGTGCGGGTGCGGGGCCGGGGCCGGCAGGGGCGGGCTGATAATCTCATCGCGTATACGCATCGGCCGCCGTCGCGGCCCTCGACCGAGGAGGTGGGACCCATCACCGCAGGAGCAGGACGGGCACTCACCGCCAGGCGCCGCTGACCTTGAGGTCGTCGCCGGAGTGCCCCGAAACGGCACCCCGAAAGGCTTGAACCTCATGACGTACGACCACTTCACCGCCCCCGACGGCACCCGCCTCGCCCACCACACCTCCGGCGCCGGCACCCCCCTCGTCTGCCTCCCCGGCGGCCCCACCGACTCCGCGTACCTCGGCGACCTCGGCGGACTCACCGCCCGTCACCGACTGATCCGGCTCGACCTCCGGGGCACCGGCCGCTCGGCCGTCCCGGCGGACGCGGCCTCCTATCGCTGCGACCGCATGGTCGACGACGTCGAGGCACTGCGCGTCCACCTGGGTCTCGAAAGGGTGAATCTCCTCGCGCACTGCGCGGGCGCGAACCTCGCCGCCCTGTACGCCGCCCGCCATCCGGAACGCGTCGCCCGCCTCGCCCTCGTCACCCCGAGCACCCGGGCCGTCGGGCTGACGATCCCCGGGGAACTGCGGCTCACGACGGCCCGGAAGCGGCGCGGCGAGCCCTGGTTCCCGGACGCGTACGCCGCCCTGGAGGCGATCAGCGCGGGGCGCGCCGACGCCGGCGCCTGGGAGGCCGTCGCACCGTTCTCGTACGGGCGCTGGGACGCCGTCGCGCGGGCGCATCACGCCGGGGAGGCACTGGATCCGGTGATCCTCGCGGCGTACGGGGCCGACGGGGCGTACGAACCGGCGCGCACACGCGCGGGGCTCGCGCGGCTCGCGGCGCCGGTACTGGTGGTCGCCGGGTCGGTCGACGTGGTGGCTCCGCCGGGGGTGGTGGGGGAGTTCGCGGGGGTGTTCCCCGACGCGGAGGTGGTGGTGCAGGAGGGCGGCGGGCACTTCCCGTGGCTGGACCGGCCTGAGGAGTTCGCGCAGGTCGTGGGCGGGTTCTTCGGGGAGTAGGGGGCGTTGTCAGTGGCGTCTGCGAGGGTGGGGGCAGTGGGTGATCGGCGAGGGAGGGACGCGGGATGGGCGCGGGTGACTGGGTGGGCATGGGGGACTGGAAGGACCACGCGCAGGTGCGCGCACGGCTCGACGCGGGCGCCGATCCCGAGTCCTGGAGCGGCGGACGGCCCCTGCACCGCGCGGCCGCCTTCGGCTCGCCCGAGGTCGTCGCGGAACTCGCCGCGCGCGTCGCCGACGTGGACGCCCTGGAGCGCGGGGTGAGCGCCCTGTGGGAGGCGGTCGAGTACGGGCGCGTCGAGCACGCCCGCGTACTCGTCGCCGCCGGGGCCGATCCCTGGCTGCCCCAGCTCGCCGGCTGGTCGCCGGGCCGCCTCGCCCTCGCGGGACCGACGCCGGACCTCTTCGAACTCCCCGCTGGGCAGGCCGGGTTGACCGACGCGGAACGGCTCCTCGCCGAGGAAGCGGCACGGCTCCGGGCAGCGCTCGGGAAGTTCTGCTCCGACGGGATGAGCGTCGCCTGCGTGACGGGCGTCGACGCCGACGAGGCCGTCCGGCGTCTGGACGCGTCCGACGCCGACGCCGAGGTGCTCGAAGACGTGCGGGAAGCGCCGGACGACTTCGAACTGGACGAGGTCCTGCCCTTCGTCGGCGTGACCTCGGTGCCCGGCGGCTGCGTGCTGGTCCAGCCGTGGGGGTACGCGGCCTCCACCCCGGTCGTCCTGAAGCTCCTCACCCCCGGCACGCGCGCCTACGGCGTCTACGCCAACCCCAAGAGCGGCAACCAGGGCAGCACCGCGCGCGACGGCGTCATCGAGGGGTGGGACCTTCACCCCGGCGGCGGCCCGGACACCGGCCAGACCCCCGAGGACGTGCTCAGGGGGTACCTCTACTCCTGCCGCCCGATGGCGTACGCGTGCGCGTGGGCGGGGCTGGCACCGGCCGACGCGCGGGCGTTCGTGGGGGAGCCGGACAGGTGGGTGAGGCTGCCGGAGCGGGATTACTGGGGGGAGGGGTGAGGGGGCTGGGCGGAGGCGTTGGGGCGAACCGGCGGGACGGGGCCGGTTGGCTCGGGGTGCCCCATCGGGGCAGGCGTGGGCGTCGAACGCCGGGCCGGGCCGACGAGGGAGAGGGCTACCGGTGAAAATCCAGTGCCTGCTCGCGTACGCGCGTGTCCCCGAGGTGCCCGAGACCATGCCGCGCCGGATGTTCCTCGGCACGCGGGACACCGGCCCCGACCCGATCCTCGACTTCTCCGAGGCCGTCACCGGCACGCTGTTCTGCGTCCCGCCCGTGGACTTCCTGAAGGGCCTGGCGGCTCGCTGACCCCAGCCTCTCCCCAGCTTCTCTACTGTCCTGTAGAAGCCGCCGTCCTGTAGAAGTATCCCGGGTGATCACTCAACCCGCCCTCCACCGGGGCGGGTTGACCGGGTACGCCCTCTCGCACGCGTGACGAAGGAGCAAGGGCAGCAGGATGCCGCACATGCACGACCGGGCGATCGAAGCGGGCGCCGCCGAGATCGCACCACCGAACACCGCCCGCCGGGAACTGGCCGACCGCTGCCGCACGGTCGCCGAGTCCCGCTGGTTCGCCCTCACCGTCTTCGCGGTGATCCTCCTCAACGCGGCGCTCCTCGGCGTCGAGACGTACACCGGGCTCGTCGCGCGCTGGCACACGGGGTTGCGGCTGGCCGAGCACGTCTGCCTCGCCGTGTTCACCGTCGAACTGCTGATCCGGCTCGCCGCGCACGCCGACCGGCCCCGGGAGTTCTTCAAGGACCCCTGGAACCTCTTCGACCTCGCCGTCATCCTCACGACGTTCCTGCCGGTCGTCCGTGAGAACACGACGATCCTGCGGCTGCTGCGCCTCGCCCGCGTCCTGCGCAGCGCGAGGTTCCTGCCGCAGTTGCGGGTGATGCTGGTCGCGGTGCTGCGCAGCCTCCCCGGCACGCTGAGCTTCCTGCTGGTCGGCGCGCTGCTGCTGTACGTGTACGCCATGGTCGGCTGGGTGTTCTTCAGCCGCGAGGACCCCCAGCACTACGGCTCCATCGGGCGGGCCGTGCTGACCCTGTTCCTCCTGATGACCCTGGACGGCATCGGGGACGCGGTCCACAGCGGACTGGAGATCTCCCGCTGGAGCCTCGTCTACTACGCCTCTTACGTGCTGCTCGCCTCGTTCGTGCTCGTCAACGTCCTCATCGGCGTGGTGATCACCTCACTGGACGAGGCGCGGGACATGGAACGGGAGGCCGAACGGGAGGCACGCGGCCCGGAGCCGCACGCCCTGTCCGGCGACGACGCACTCCTCCTGGCCCGCATCAGCGCCGCCCGCCAGGCCCTCGACGACCTCGAACGCGACCTCGCGAGCAGCACCCGGGAGAGACCTTGACCTGAACACAAGCCTTGACCTGAATATAACTTGAGGTCCTACGGTCGAAGACGTCACCGACCGCACCGCACCCAGGGGGAACCGCCATGACGGCCCAGCACCTCACCGACGCCGAACTCGCCGCGCAGCCCGTCGCCCACTGGACGGGCCTCGCCTACGAGGCGACCCTCGCCCACATCCGCGCCCACATGGCCGAACTCGGCACTTCCCAGCCGCAGTTCTGGATCCTGCGCAACCTCTCCCGCCACGACCTCTCGCCCGACGGCCACGGCAGGACCATCCCGCAGCTCCGCGAGGCCATGGCCACCTACCTCCGCCCCGAGGACGACCTGGCCGCCGAGGCTGACCTCATGCTGGCCAAGGGCTGGCTCACTCGCGACGGCGAGGCGCGCCTGTGGATCACCGGGGCGGGCGAGGAGGCCCGCACGGAGATCCGGCGGCACGCCCCCGCCGTCCGCGCGCGGATGCACGAGGGCGTCGACGACGCCGACTACGTCACCACCGTCAAGGTGCTGCGGCGGATGATCCGCAACGCCGGCGACCCGGCCGGGGTCCTCGGCTGAGAGCCCGTGTCACGCGCCCTGCAGACGCGCCGTCGTCCGGGTCAGCGCGGCCGTGAAGGGATGCGCCGGGGCGGTCAGGATCTGCCGCGCCGGGCCCGTCTCGACGAGTTCCCCCGCGTCGAGGACCGCGATGCGGTGCGCGAGGGCGGCGGTGTCGAGGTCGTGGGTGATGAGGACGAGGGTGAGGTCGGGGCGGGTGCGCAGGAGGCCGGTGAGGGTGTCGAGGATGGTGCGGCGGGTCACCGGGTCGAGGGCCGAGGTGATCTCGTCGCACAGCAGGACACGCGGGTGGGCCAGCAACGCGCGGGCCAGCGCGGCGCGTTGGAGCTCACCGCCGGACAGGCCCGTCGGCTGACGGTCCCACAGGGACTCGGTGAGACCGAGGCCCGCCAGCGTCTCCCGCGCCTCCTCCCGCGCCGCCTCCGCGCCCGCGCCGCGCAGCCGGACCGCCGTGCGGGACACCTGGTCCAGGACCGTGCGGTGCTCGTCGAACGCGGCCCGCGCGTCCTGGAACACGTACTGCACGGCCGCGAGTTGGGCGCGCGAACGGTCACGGAGACTGCGGGGCAACCGGGCGCCGTCGAGCGTGACCTCACCGTCGTACGCGCGGTGCAGGCCCGCCAGCGCGCGGGCCAGCGTCGTCTTCCCGCTGCCCGAACGGCCCACGACGGCAAGGCACTCGCCCTGGTGGAGGGTGAGCCGGGGGACACGCACGACGTCCGCCCGGCGGTGACGTGCCGTCAAGTCCCGGATCTCCACGACGGGTTCGCCCGGTGCCGTCTCCGGAGAGGTGAACGGCCGTGCCGCGTCGAAGAGTTCACGCGTCCAGGCGTGCCCCGGGGTCAGCCGCAGGCGGTCTGCGGGCCCCGACTCGACGACCCGCCCGGCGCGCATGACGTGCACCTCGTCCGCGAGGGCGCCGACGACGTCGAGGTCATGACTGAGGAGGACGACCGCGATGCCGCGCGCGGCGAGCGCGGCCAGCTCCTCCACCACCCGGCTCTTGGTCAACGCGTCCTGACCGGTGGTGGGTTCGTCGGCCACGACCACCCGCGCCCCGAGGAGCAGGGCCTGCGCGAGGGTGACGCGCTGCTGCTGGCCCCCCGACAACTGGTGCGGGAAACGCCGCAACAGAGGCTCGGCGTCCGGGAGTTGCGCGTCCCGCAGCGCGTCCAGGACCCGTCCCCGGCGCTCCTCGCGCGGCCGGGTGCGCGCGATGTCCCGCAGCAGCGCCGAGACCCGGCGGGCCGGGTTCAGGGCGGCCGCCGGATGCTGGGGAACGTACCCGGCGCGGTCGGCGGCCCGCACCTCGCCGGTCACCGCGGCGCCGGGCGGGAACTCGCCCAGCAGCGCCAGTCCCGTCGTCGTCTTGCCGCTGCCCGACGCCCCGACCAGCGCGGTCACCCTGCCCGCGACGACCCGCAGGGACACGCCGTCGACGATCGCCCGGCCGCCGATCTCCACGCGCAGATCACGGAGTTCGGCCACGACTTCTTCGGCCCCGAGGCTCATGTACGCGCCTTCCCCTTCTCGCGGCCCGGCGCCGCCTTGCCGCGGTCGAGCGCCGCGTCGAACAGCAGATTCGTCCCCGTCGTCAGCGCGACGATCAGCAGCGCGGGCACCACCACCGCCCAGGGCTGCACGAACAGCCCCGTCCGGTTGCGGTCCACCATCACCGCCCAGTCCGCCGCGTCCGGCGCGACCCCGACGCCCAGGAAGGCGGCCGTCGCCACCAGATAGAGGACGCCGGTGAGGCGCGTCCCCGCGTCGGCGGCCAGCGTCCGTACGCCCGAGCGGGCGACATGGCCGACGGCGATCCGCCACCAGCTCTCGCCCTGCATGCGCAGCGCCTCGACGGCCGGCCGCGACGCGGTCTCCCCGGCCGCCGCCCGCACGATCCGCGCCGCGTCCGGCACGTTCACCGCCGCCACCAGCAGCGCCAGCCCCACCGCGCCCGGCGAGAACACGGCCGCCACCAGCAGGATCAGCAACAGCGACGGCACCGCGAGCAGGACGTCCAGCGGACGCATCAACGCCTCCTCCAGCCACCGCCGGTGCGTCAGCGCGCAGAACAACCCCACCGGCAGCGCCACCAGATACGCCAGCGCGGTCGCCGCGAGCGCCGTCACCACCACCGGCCGCCCGCCGTACAGGATCTGCCGGACGACGTCCCGGCCGACGAAGTCGGTCCCGAGCCAGTGCCCGCCGCCGAGCGTGAACGACGTGCCCCGGGGCCCCGGTTCACCCGCGAACAGCGGCCCGAACAGGGCCAGGACCAGCGGCACGGCGACGATGACCGCCCCGTACACGAAACGACGTCTCACGCCGCCACCTCCGCCCGCGGCGCGAACCGGTGCGCCACCAGATCCGCCCCCAGATTCAGTACGACCGTCAGCACCCCGAACACCACGGCGAGGCCCTGCACCACCGGCACGTCCCGCTCGGACACCGCGTTGAGCAGCACCGTGCCGAGGCCGGGCACCACGAACAGGGCCTCGACGACGATCACCCCGCACAGCAACCAGTCGACCGTGCGCGCCAGTTGCTGCACGGCCGGCGCGAGCGCGTTGGGCAGCGCGTGCAGATACCGCACCCGCGCCTCCGGCACCCCGTACCGCCGGGCCTGCGCCACGTACGGCGAGGCCAGCGCCTCGACCATGCCGGCCCGCACCAGCCGCGACAGCGAGCACACCGGCCGCGCCAGCAGCACGAGCACCGGCAGCACCAGCACCGCCGGATGCGCGAGGAGATCCGTGCCGTAGCCGACGGCCGTCGGCGGCAGCCAGTCCAGGCGCAGCGCGAACACCGTCACGAGCAGCACCCCGAGCGCGAACTCCGGTACCGCGTACACCCCGAGGGTCACCGAACTCGCCAACCGGTCGAGGAGGCCGCCCTCGTGACGGGCCATCAGCACCCCGAGCCCGAACCCGGCCGGGATCAGCAGCGCCAGTGTCAGCGCCGCGAGCAGCAGCGTCGGTCCGAACCCCTCGGAGAGGTACGTGGCGACCGGCCGCCCGGAGACCAGGGACGTGCCCAGGTCCCCGTGCAGCAGCCCGCCCGCCCAGGTCAGCAGCCGCTCCCCGGCCGGCTGGTCGAGGTGCATCGCCTCCCGGATCGCCGCGATCCGCGCCGGATCGGGCTGATCGCCCGCGAGGGCGACCGCCGCGTCACCCGGCAGCGCCTCGGTGAGCGCGAAGACCAGCAGCACCACGGCCACGGTCTGCGCGACGCCGAGCAGCAGCCGCCGGACGACGAAGGAACCCAGAAAGGTCACGCGAGCCACACCTTGTCGAACCGCGCCCAGCCCAGCGTGTTGGCGGGCGCCTTGGTGTCAACACCCTTGACCTGGCGGCCCGTTCCGATGATCCAGTCCGCGAACCCCCACACCAGGAATCCGCCCTCGGTGTAGAGGCGGCGCTGCATCCGCGCGTACACGGCGGCGCGTTGCGCCGGGTCGGCCGTCGACTGGGCCTGCTGGTACTGGGCGTCGAAGTCCTTGTGCCGCCAGTGCGTCGCGTTGGTCGTCGAGTCGGTCAGCAGCCGCTGCGAGATGTGCGCCTCGATGGGCATCGCGCCGGAGCGGTAGCAGGCGAGGACACCGGAGTCGAGGATGTCGCTCCAGTACGAGTCCTTGCTGCCGACGCGCACCTCGACCGTGACCCCGGCCTGCTTCGCCTGGTCGCGGAAGATCCCGGCGGCCTCCGTGAACCCGGCCGCGACCTCCGACGTGTCCAGCGTGACCTTCAGGTCCGAAGCTCCGGCTGCCTTCAGCAGGGCTCGTGCCTTCGCCAAGTCCTGGGCGCGCTGCGGGAGATCGGCCGCGTAGTACTCGTACCCCTTGCCGAACAGGTCGTTGCCGACGACGCCCGCGCCCGACAGCGCCCCGTTCACGAGTTCCTGCCGGTCGGCGATGAGGAAGAACGCCTGCCGCACCCGGGGGTCGTCGAACGGCGGCCGGTCGGTCTTCATCGCGAACGCCTGCATCGCGCTGCCGCGCAGCCGCACGATCTCGATCTGCCCGTGCCCCTCGTGCGCGCGGGCCGTCGTCGGGTTCAGCTCGTGCGCGTACTCGATCTGCCCGCCCAGCAGGGCGTTCACGCGCGCCGACTCCTCGTTCGCGACGACGAACTCCAGCTCGTCCAGGTGCGGGGCGCCCTCCCAGTAGGCGTCGTTGCGCCGGAAGACCGCCGAGCGGCCCGGCGCGAACGACACGAACCTGAACGGCCCCGACCCGACGGGCCGCTTGTCGAAGTCGGCCGCCTTGTCGGGCACGATGTACGCGCCGAACGCGGCGAGCACGTTGGGGAATTCGGCGGTCGGCCGCTTCAGCACGAACTCGATCGTCCGGGCGCCCGTCGCGCGGCTCGCGGTGAGGTCGATGGGCTCCAGGGACGCCTTCGCGCGGAACGCCTTCGCCGGGTCGGCGATGCGGCGGTAGCTGTAGAGGACGTCCTGCGCGGTGACCGGGCGTCCGTCGTGGAACTCGGCCTCGCGCAGCGTGACCTGCCAGCGGTCGAGGGTCTTGTTCGGTTCCCACTTCGCCGCGAGCCGGGGCTGGGCGGACAGGTCGGCGCCGTAGTCGGCGAGCTTGTCGTACTGCGCCTTGGCGCGGGCCGCGTCACCGAAGAGGTTCGCGAGGTGCGGGTCGAGGTTCTCGCTCGCCCCGCCGCCCGCGAACGCGGCCCGCAGCCGGCCCCCGCGCTTGGGTGAACCGCCGCCGCTGCCGGCGGACTTGCCGCCGTCGTCACCGCCGCACCCGGTGAGCGCCAGCGCGCCCAGCGAGGCCGCCCCCGCCGCGAGGAAGCCTCTGCGGCCCCAGGAGTCACGCATCTGTTCAGTCCCCAACTGTGTTCAGTCCTCAGGAAGTAGTGAGTCGAGCGATCACGTGCAGCCGGTCGGCGTCCGCCGAGGAACCCGGCAACAGGCCCTCCCGCCAAGGAGGTTCGGTCCGGGGGCCGGGCCCGTCGTGCAGTTCGAGCACGTCGAAGCCGTACGCGGCCAGCCGGTGGCGCAGCTCCAGCGGGAACAGCAGCCGCCACGCGGACCGCTGCTCGACCGGCCCGTCGTCGGTTTCCCAGACCCTGCTGCGGCGCAGGAGCTGAGCCGTGCGGTCGACGGTGAGCGTGGTCGTCGACCGGTACGAAACGCCCTGCCAGACGAAGGAGTTGACGCCCGGCGTGTCCAACAGGTCGGTCCGGCCCAGGAAGTACGCGCCGTTGCGCATCTCCGCGACGAACAGCCCGCCGGGGGCGAGCGCCCGCCGCACCGCGCGCAGGCAGCCGTCGAGCTGGTCGTCGGTGTGGCAGTACAGCAGCGCGCTGTCCAGGCACAGCACGGCGTCGAACTCGCCCGCCCCCAGGTCGAATCCGTGCAGGTCGGCCTCGACGTACGCGGGCCCGGGGTGGACGGTCCTGGCGTGCGCCAGCATCGCCTCGGACAGGTCGGCGCCCGTGACCGTGCGGCCCGCGCCGTGCAGGTACGCCGCGTCGCGCCCGGTGCCGCAGCCGAGGTCCAGGACGCACGGGCCGGCGCCGTGCCGGCGCAGGCAGTCCTCGGCCCAGCGCCCGGCCAGCCGCTCGGCGTCGGGGAAGCGGGCCTCGTACAGCGCGGGGTTGTCCGTGAGGAAGTTGCTCACCGGATCACACCCCCGCCGGGGCGGCGGCCCGCGACTCGGACGGCAGCGAGCCCAGCCGGTACATCCACGCCACCCCCGCCGCCGACAGCAGTCCGAACACCGCGCAGCACACCCACGGCAGCCAGGCGGCGTCGCCCCGCTCCCCGGTGTCCATCGCCCACCCGACGACCGCGTTGCCCACGGCCGCCGCGATGCCCGACACGACGTAGAAGATCCCGAAGTACGTGCCGGTCAGCTCGGGCCTGCCGAACCGGGGGATCAGCTCCATCACGAACGGCTGCGCGACCATCACACCGAGGTACAGCAGCAGCGTCCCGACGAGCACCGGCAGCACCCGCAGGGCCACCGGACCGTCGGAGACCCCCGCGACGACGGCCGGCGGCAGGAACCCGACGGCCATCACCCCGAGCCCCACCGCGATCCAACGCGCCCTGTTCCCGCGCTCCTTGAGCATGGCGGTGATCCGCAGTTGCAGCGCGAGGTTGGCGAGGGTGCCGACGAGGAACACGATGCCCGCGGCCCCGTCCCAGCCGGTCGCCCGGCGTGCCCCGTCCGGCAGCAGCAGGTAGAGCTGGTTCTCCAGGGTGAACATGCCGACCATCGCCAACGCGAAGGCCAGGAAGGCCCGTTGGCCCAGCACCTCGCGCCAGTCCCCGAGGACCGTGCCCTTGCTCGGCGCGACCTCGCGGGCGGGCAGCACCAGCGCCTGCGCGACGGTGAGGGCCGCGAAGATCCCGGCGGCGGTCAGCGCCGACGTCCGGAAGTCCACCAGCAGCAGCGCGCTCCCCAGCAGCGGGCCGACCAGCGCGCCGGCCGTCGCGAACACGTTGAACAGCGCGAACGCCTCCGCCTTGCGCTCACCGGACTCCTGCGAGACGTACGCCCGCACGGCCGGGTTGAACAGCGCGCCCGCGAACCCGCTCAGCACGGACGCGGCCAGCAGCACCGGCAGGCTGTCTCCGAGCGCGAACAGCGCGAACCCGACGGTCCGCAGCGCGCACCCGGCGATGATCACCCCGCGCGCCCCGAGCCGGTCGGACGCGGAGCCGCCGATGATGAACAGGCCCTGCTGGCTGAGGTTGCGCACCCCGAGGACCACCCCGACCACGGCGGCCGACAGCCCCAGGTTCTCCCCGAGGTGCGTCGCGAGATACGGGATCAGCAGGTAGAAACCGGTGTTGACGCCGAACTGGTTGACCAGCAACAACTGGACGGCGAGCGGGAATCGCCGCATCTCACGCCACGTGCGCACGCGCGGCCTCCTCACCGGAACCGGACGCCGCACCGGAGTCGGCGGGGACAACTCCCAGACCCGGCAGCCCACTTGCCCGCACGACCCCGTCCTCGCCCCCGATACCCCGCCAGGGATCGCGAGCCAGCAGCAGATGCCCGTCGAGGTCCACCCACCGCGCCCGGTCCGCGAGATGCACCGCGGGCGCGATCCCGAGCGTGCTCGCCGTGAGGCAGCCCAGCATCAGCGACGTCCCGCTGCCCTCGATCGACTCCGCGATCCGCAGGGCCGCCCGGACGCCCCCGCACTTGGCGAGCTTGACGTTCACCCCCTGCACCCGCCCGGCCAGCCGCCGCACGTCCTCGATCCGCACGGCGTCCTCGTCGGCGATCACCGGCACCGGCGAGGCGGCCGCGAGAGCGCCCAGCCCCTCCGGGTCACCGGGCGCCACCGGCTGCTCGACCGCCTCGACGCCGAGCGCCGCGAACCGGGGCAGCAGCTCCCGGGCCTCCGCGAGGCTCCACGCCCCGTTCGGGTCCAGCAGCACCCGCACCCCGGGCGCCGCGTCACGGATCACCCGGACGCGCTCCAGGGCCTCGTCACCGGCCCCGGCCTTCACCTTGAGGACGCCGAACCCGCGCGCGGCCAGCGTCCGGGCGTCGGCGGCGGCCTTCTCGGGCGGGACGATGCCGATCGTGCGCGCGGTCGAGGCGACCGGCCGCTCGGGCGTGCCGAGCAGTGCGTGCACGGGCCGGCCGGCCCGTTTGCCGACAAGGTCGAGGAGCGCCGACTCGACGGCCGCGGTGACCGCCGGGGGAGTGTCGTCGCCGGTCAACCCGGCGTCGTCCAGGGCGGTTTCGGGGTCGGGGTAGCGGGTGAGGTCCACGGCCGACAGGTGCCGGGTCAGGGTCTCGGCGTCGAGGCCGTAGTAGACGCTGCTGACGGCCTCGCCGTGGCCGCGGACGCCGTCGGCGTCCGCGACGGTCAGCCAGACCGCGTCGCGGGCGGACATGGTGGAGCGGGAGATGCGCAGCGGCTCGGCGAGGTCGAGGCGTACGGTGCGCAGGGTGGCCTTCACGGCGTCCTTTCAAGAGACTTGAGGGGGTCGGTGACGCGGGTGCAGCGCGCCCAGCCGACGGCTTCGGCGGCCGACGGATGCGGGATCTCCACCGGGCGGGTCGCGGCCGTGGCGGGCGTGATGCCGTGCGCGGCGGCGAAGTCGTCGTCGAAGACGGTGCCCAGGTAGCGGTGCGGGCCGTCCGGGAAGACCGTCGCGACGACCGCGCCCGGGTGGACGCGGGCCGCCCAGGCGGCGACCCGCGCGACGGCGCCCGTGCTCCAGCCGCCGCTGACGAAGCTCTCCCGGGCCAGCCTGCGGCAGCCGTCGACGGCCTCGGCGGGGCCGACCCAGTGGACCTCGTCGAACGCGTCGTAGGCGACGTTGCGCGGGTGGATGCTGCTGCCGAGGCCGCGCATGAGCCGGGGCCGCGCGGGCTGGCCGAAGATCGTGGAGCCGGTGGCGTCCACCCCGATCAGCCGCAGCGCGGGCCAGTGCCGGCGCAGCGGACCGATCACCCCGGCGCTGTGCCCGCCGGTGCCGACGCTGCACACCAGGATGTCGACGTGGTCGAGCTGGACGGCGAGTTCGGCGGCGAGCGAGGCGTAACCGGCCGTGTTGTCGGGGTTGTTGTACTGGTCGGGCCAGTAGGCGTCCGGCAGCACCGCCAGCAGCTCGCGCAGCCGGGCCAGCCGTGCCGCCTGCCAGCCGCCGACGGGCGCCGGACGGTCCACGAGTTCGAGCCGGACCCCGTGCGCGCGCAGCAACTGCCGCATGGACGGCTCCAGTTCGCTGTCGCCGACGAGCACCACCGGATGCCCGAGCGCCTGCCCGGCGAACGCGAGTCCGACGCCGAGCGTGCCCGACGTGGACTCCACCACCGGTGCGCCCGGCCGCAGTTCACCCCGCTCCCGGGCGCCGAGGAGCATCGACACGGCGGCCCGCGCCTTCATCCCGCCCGCCGCGAGCCCTTCCAGCTTCGCCCAGAAACCGGGGTGCGGTCCGGGCAGCCCCGCCGTGATCCGCACGACGGGCGTACGGCCGAGCAGTTCCAGCAACTCCGGGCGGGCCAGGGCCCGTCGGGCGGCGGTGGTCATCGCTCGCCCCCCGCCCGGTAGCGGTGCAGCAGGCCCGGTCCGCCGTCCAGCCAGAAGAACGGGTACGGCTCCGCGCACACCGCGCTCACCCCGTGCCCGAGGAAGTGCGGCAGGATCGCGCTCCCGGTCTGCGCGAACATCACCAGGGGCCGCCCGGCGGCGCGTTCGCGCAGCGCGTCGAACGTGCCGTTGCCCAGCGTCATCCCGGACACCAGCAGCGCGTCGCAGCCCTCCAGCGCCGCGAGCGCGTCGGTCGCGACCGGCTCGCCCCACTCCGTCGTCCCGCCCTTGAGATCGCACGCCACATACCGCAGCCCGCGCGAACGCAAGTCCTCCAGCAGGGAGTTGACGACCCCGACGACCAGGACGACGGACCCCTCGGGGACGTCGAGCAGGTCGACGACGGCCCGTGCGCGCGCCCGTGACTTCTCCAGCGAGGTCCCGGCGGGCAGGGCGACGGTGTCGCCGCCGTGCGGGACGGTGTGCATGAGGTACGCGTCCAGGGCCGCGACCCGCACCGGCAGCAGCGGGTGCGTGAGGAGGTGGGCGACGTCGGCGCCGACACAGTCGTCCAGCGCCTCCTCGGGCAGCGCGCCCGGCTCGACCGCGCAGGAGCCGGTGGCCTCGCCGATGCGCAGGCTCAGCACCTCGTTGCGGTAGCCGGTGCCGCGCCCGTCGTGCCGGACGGCCTGCTGGGTGCGGAAGGCGACGGCGACACGGACGTCCGCCGGGTCGGGGCCGATTCCGCCGCGCAGCGCCCGGTCCAGGAGCGCGTCGAACGAGGTCCGGGTGAGCGCGGTCACCGGATCACCAGACCGGAGCGCAGCGCGGCCAGGGCCGATTCGACGCGGTCGCGGGCGCCGAGGCCGTCCGCGTCGCCCGCCATGACGTGGCCCAGGTACTCGTTGTTGCTGCCCGCCGCCTTCACCTGCCGTCCGGGCTCGGCGAGTTGGACCTCCAGGAGGTCACCGGGGAGCGATGCGCCGTCCAGCGCTTCGAGGGTGCCCGAGACCTCCGGGACGACGAAGCCGATCGCGGCGCTGGTGAGGCCGGTGTCCTTGCGGGCGAGGTCGGGGGCGGTGCCGAGGGCGACGTCGACGAACGCGGCGGCGAGGTCGATCCCGGTGACGTGGCGGACCAGTTCGGTGATGCGGTTGCCCGCCGGACGCGGGTTGACCTCGACGATGCGCGGGCCGGACGAGGTGAGCTTGACCTCGGTGTGCGCGACGACGCCGGCCACCAGGCCCAGTGCCTTCAGCGCGGCCAGCGCGGTCTGTTCGGCGGCCTCGGTGTCGGCGGCGCTCAGCGCGGCGGGGAACATGTGGCCCGTCTCGATGAACGCGGGCGCCCCGCCGACGCTCTTGTCGGTCACGCCGATCACCTGGACCGAGCCCGCGTGCGACACCGTCTCGACGCTCACCTCGGGGCCGTCGAGCAGTTCTTCGAGGAGGACGGCCGGATCGCGGCGCTGGCCACGGGCGTTGACCGGGAAGGCGGCCAACGCGCGGAAGGCGTCCGCGAGTTGGGACTCGTCGTCGACGCGGCGGACGAACATGCCGGCGCACAGGTCGACCGGCTTCACGACCAGCGGGTAGCCGATCTCCCGGGCGGCGCGGGCGAGTTCGGCCCACTCGGCGTGGACGGCGAAACGCGGTCCTGGGACCCCGGCGTCGGTGAGGACCCGGCGGGTGGCGTCCTTGCGGCACGCGTTCTCCACGGCTTCGGCGCCGGGCCCCGGCAGACCCAGGTGGGCGGCGATCCGGGCGACCGCCGGGAGGTAGTAGTCGCAGGACGTGATGACGCCGTCGAAGCCGAACACGCCGTGCAGGCGGGCGACTTCGGGCAGCAGGGCGTCCGTGTCGTTGGTGTCGGCGGTGATGACGTGGCGGGCGCCGAGCAGCGGGTGTGCCGTGCCCTCGGGCGCCGAGCGCAGGTAGTGGTGCAGATCGCGGGTCAGGAACGTGAACGTGTGCCCGCTCTCCCGGATCGCCCGCGGCAGCAGTCTGCTCATCGAGCCGACCCAGCTCTCTACCACCAACAGATGAGCCACGACTCCCCTTTCCAGGACTGGAGTTGAGTTCTTGGCGCAGGACGGAGCGCGCCTTCGCGGAAGGCGGCTCCGGTTGTGACCCGGACACGTTATCGATAATCATTTTCATTGTCACCCAGTTCTCCGATGACCGTCCGATGGCCGTCCGAAGAGACTCCCTTGACCTTCCTGCCGCGCCGCGTGACCGTCCCCGACGGCATCCGTGCCCACCCCCACGACGGCGCCATCGACGGACTGCGCCTGCCCGCGCCCTTCGACGGGTCCGCCTCGCGGAACTACGAGGCCGCCAACCGGATCGTGAAGTGCGCCGACGGACCCGGCCCGGCCCCCGCCCGGATCCTCGCCGACCGGTGCCGCCTGCACCGCCTCGCCCCCGCGCCGGTGCTCACCGGCATGGAGGCCGCCGCCTGCGCGTACTGGACCTACCGCCCCGCCCACCGGACCGCACTCGGCAACCCCGGCGCCCCGCCCCTGATCCTCGTCTCCTCCGTGCACGACCCCGTCACCCCGGCCGAGGGCGCCCGCGCGCTGCGCCGGCTGCTGCCCGGGTCCCGGATCGTCACCCTCGACGACGACTACTCCCACGGCGTGTTCGCGAGCCGGGGCAACGGATGCGTCGACACGACGGCCGCCGCCTACCTCGTGGACGGCACCGTGCCGACGGCCGACGTCCGGTGCGCGGGCCCCGGACTGCCCGCCGTGAACTGACGGTGACGCGGTCGTACGACCGGCCGCACAGGGGAGCCGATGACCAGCGGTTGGCACCCCCTTTACGGGCCGGGGCATCGAATTGACGTTCGTCGTGGACGTCGAAGATGATCGCGGCGAGATCCACCTCCCACACGATCCACTCACTGCACAGAGGCTCAACTTGTCCCGTACGCAGTACTCCACGTCGCGGCGCGCCAGAAGCCTGGCGCTGCTCGCGGCGACGGCCTTCGCCACCTCCGCCGCGCCCCTCCTCTTCGCGGCCCCGGCGAACGCCACGACCGGTGCCGACTGCTCCGCCGCCACCATCCAGTACCGCCTGGCGGGCGGCGACTGGACCTCCACCGGCGGCTTCCGCACCTGGAGCTCCGGCCTCGACAAGGTCGAGGTCCGCCTGGCGGCCGGCCAGCAGATCGGCGCCGACTGCAAGTACCCCGTCTCGCTCGCCGAGTACACGACCGAGGGCCCGAGCTGGGCCACCTCCGGCACGCAGACCCTCGTCGACAAGGCCACCGTCTACCTCGGCGCCGACGACGTCGCCGGCCAGGACGACACCGGCCGCACCTGGCAGCAGCTCAGCGTGAAGACGCCCGACTGCTACGGCCAGATCGACCTCTACGGCGACGACGTCACCTACGACGGCGGCACCGGCGAGGGCCACGGCCCCGCGCCCTACCAGCCCGGGAACGTCGCCACACCGCAGCACCTCATAGCCGCGTGGAACGGCGGCGACAAGAAGTGCGCGGCCGAGGAGACCCCCTCGACGCCGCCGTCGACGCCCGGCGTCCCCGAGGAGCCCAGCACCCCGCCGGCCTCCCCGACCCCGACCCCGCCGTCCGCCGGCGAGGTCACCCCGCCCGCGCCCACCACCCCGGGCTCGGACGAGACCCCGCCGACCACGCCCGAGGTGCCGCCGCTGACGTCGACCCCGCCGGCCACGCCGTCGCCGTCGCCCAGCGCGTCCACGCCGCCGCTGGCCGAGACCGGCGCGAGCACGCCGGTCGGGCCGATCGCGGGCGGGGCCGCGGCGGTCGTCGCCATCGGCGCGGGCGCCCTGTACTTCGCGAACCGCCGCAAGAAGGGCGCCGCGCAGTAGGCGTGATGTAGCTGCCTGGCTTCGAAGGGCCTCTCCGTCCGAGACGGGGAGGCCCTTCTGCGTGCCCTTTCTGTGGCGCCGGATGAATGATCAAATCCTGTCGCTTGTTGACTTTCGGTTCGGTGAGCCAGAGGATTCCGGGGGTGACCCCATCTGCGCGCCCCGCCCTCCCCGCCGCCCTCGACGAGGCCGCCCACCGCTGCCTCGTCGCCGGTTTCGCCGGGACGACCACCGTGCCCGACGACCTCGTAGAGCTGATCCACCGAGGGCTCGGCGGGGTCATCCTCTTCACCCGCAACATCCGCGACGCCGACCAGGTACGCGAGCTGACGTCCACCCTGCGGAACCTGCGGTCCGATCTGCTGATCGCCATCGACAACGAGGGCGGCGGGATCGGCCACCTCGTCACCGCCGGGGCGCCCGAGGTGCCCGGCAACTACGCGCTCGGCGTCGTCGACGACCCCGCGCTGACCGCCGCCTGCGCGGACGCGCTCGCCGCGCACCTCGCGAGCCTCGGCATCGGGGTGTCGTACGCGCCCGTCGCGGACCTCCAGCACCGGGGGGAGAACCCCATCGTCCGCACGCGCGCCTTCGGGTCCGACCCTGCCGTGGTCGCCCGGCACCTTGAGGCGTGGATCTCCGCGACCGAGGCGCGGGGGGTGGCGTCCTGCGCGAAACACTTCCCCGGACACGGGGGGACCGTCACCGACAGCCACTACGAACTCGCCGTCGACCCCCGGGAGTCGACGGAGCTGGACCTCGCGCCGTTCCGGGCGGCGATCGGGGCGGGGGTGCCCATGCTGATGAGCGCGCACGTGGTGTTCCCGGCGCTCGACCCCGCGCTGCCCGCGACCCTGAGCCCTTACATCCTCGGGGAGTTGCTGCGCGGGGAGCTGGGGTTCGACGGGGTGCTCGTGAGTGACGCGCTGGAGATGAAGGCCATCGCCGACGGGTACGGGGAGGCCGCGGGGGCCCGGCTCGCGCTGGCCGCCGGGGCGGACCAGGTGATCGTCGCCGTACCGGAGTTGGCGACCACGCTGGCGTGCCGGGACGCGGTGCTCGGGGCGCTGCGCGACGGCTCGCTCGGCGAGGAACGGGTGGGGGAGGCGGCGGCCCGCGTGCGGCGGCTCGCCGACCGGTACGCGACACCCGCGGTGCCGGGTGAGGCCGGTTCGGAGGAGGCGGGGCTGGCGGCCGCCCGACGGGCCGTGGACAAGGGGGAGTTGGCGTCCGCGGTGGCGGGGGCGTACGTCGTGGACCTGTTCCCCCGGCCCCACCCCGCGCTGAACTGGGGCGGGGAGAGCCTGGTGAGCGCCGTGCGGGAGGTCGACCCGGGCGCGGACGGGGTGGCGGTCGCCGGGGAGCCCGAGGACCGGGAGGAGGCGGTGGCCGAGGTGCTGAAGGAGGCCGCCGGGCGGCCGTTGGTGGTGGCCACCTGTGACGCCGAGCTGTATCCGTGGCAGGGGTGGGTGAAGAAGGCGCTGGTCGCCGCGCGGCCGGACGCGGTGCTGGTGGCGACCGGGCTGCCGGGGGCCGGGGACGCGGGGGCCGTGCTGTCCTACGGGCGGGGGAGGGTGAACCTGCGGGCCGTGGCCGAGGTGGTGGCGGAGCCGCGCACCGGCACGGCTCCGCGCCCCTGACCGCGCGCCTCACCCGGCGTCGATCAGCTCCGTGACTCCACGTGCCGCCAAGTACGTGGAGTCCCCGGCGTGTTCGGCCAGGACCACGGCCGGACGCACGCCTTGCGCGCGCAGCCGCATCCACTCCTCGAAGAACGCGCCCCCCGGACCCGACGTCGACCTCGTCGACGGGGTGCAGTCCAGGACCAGCGCCGCCGTGCGCGGCGACGGGGTCAGGGGGAGCGTGCGGACCTCCGTGATCGTCTCCTCGATCGCCTCCGCGATCGGCTTCGGCTTGCCCTGGGAGTCGAACAGGCCCAGCGTGTACTCGAGTTCGGGGTAGTCCGCGAGGCTGCGGTCCACGTCGTGGGAGCACCACCACGTGATGCCCCACAGGTTCGTGCAGCTCGCCGCGTTGAGCAGGGTCTCGCGGGCGAAGAGGGGGGCGTCGGCGGCGGGGATGTGGGGCTCGGGGGCGCCGGTCTCCTGGACCCAGACCGGGCGGGCGGGGTCGGTCGCGTACGCCTTCGCCAGCTCCGTGCCGTACTCGGCGAGGTGGTGGACCTGCGGGGAGCGCGGGCCGTAGCGGCGGGCGCAGTCGCCGGAGAAGACCCAGGGGTGGACGGTGGTGACGTCGCCCTTGCGGGCCGACGCCTGCGGGGTGAAGGGGTGGTCGTCGCCGTACCAGGCGGCGTCGTACGCGGAGTGGGTCACGAGACCGGCGGTGCCGAGGCCGTCGCGGGCGGCGGCGAGGAGCGTGTCGAGGTAGTGGTCCACCTCGTGGACCGTCACGGGGTTGTGCTCGACGAGGTTGTTCAGCTCGTTGCCGAGTTGCAGGCCGATCAGGTTGGGGCGGCCGGCGAGGGCCTTGCCGAGGGTGCGCAGCAGGGTCGCCTGGGCCTCGATCGCCTCGGGGTCGGTGAACACGTTGCGGTGGTGCCAGCTGCGGGTCCACTCCGGGTAGAAGTCGAAGCTCGACAGGTGGCCCTGGACGCCGTCCACCATCACGTCGAGGTCCACCTCCGCCGCGAGGTCCACCAGGTGGGCCAGCTGGTCCACGGCCGTGGTGCGGATGAGGGTGCGGTTGGGCTGGAGGAGGGGCCAGAGGTGGAAGACGCGGATGTGGTCGAGGCCGAGTTCGGCGATCTGCGCCAGGTCCTCGCGGGCGTGCCGCGCGTCGAAGTCGTGCCAGGCGTGGAACCAGCCCCGGCGTGGGGTGTAGTTGACGCCGAAGCGGAGTTCCGTGGCAGGTGGCGTGGTGCTGATGGCGTGCTCCTCGGGTCGCGGATCCACTTCGGACCTTGTCTGCGGCGAATGTATCAACCACCATGGGGACCGATGAATAGTGATTTGAACCAAGTCTTGGTCTGCGACGAGGGCCCCGCTTACGTCCTCGGCGTCGACGCCGGAGGCACCCGCACCCGCGCGGTCCTCGCGGACGCCGCCGACGGCCGCCCCCTCGCCGAGGGCGCCTCCGGGCCGGGCAACGCCCTGACCGTCCCGGTCGAGCGCGTCACCGCGCACCTGACCGAGGCGATCGGCGCGGCCCTGCGGGGCGCCGCCGTGCCGGGACGCGTCGTCGCCGTCGCGGGCGGGTTCGCGGGCGCGGCGAGCGTACGGGCGGCTCCGCCGGGACGTGAGGCCGGGGACGCCGAGGACGCGGGGGAGGGGACGTCGAACGGGTCGACGCGCGCGGATGCCCCGGCGCCCCAGGACCCCGCCGAGGAACCCGGCCGCCGTCACGCCCGTGCCGCCCTGACCGCGGCCCTGGCCCACCTCGGCGTCCCCCTCCCCCCGATCACCATTCACAGCGACATCGAGGCCGCCTTCGCCGGCGCCCCCGGCCACCCCGCCGCAGGGCTCGCCCTGATCGCTGGCACGGGATCCGTCGCCGCGCGCGTCGAGGGCCGCGTCCTCGTCGCGACCTCCGGCGGCGACGGCTGGCTCCTGGGCGACGAGGGCAGCGGCTTCTGGATCGGCCGCCGAGCGGTCCGCGCGGCCCTGCGAGCGGCGGACGGCCGGGGCGAGCCGACCACGCTGGTGACGTCCGTCGGCCGCGCACTGGGCATCCCGCAGGCCCTGCTGCCACCGCAGACCTCGGATCACCTCGCATCCCCGCACCCCTCCTCCCCCTGGCCCCTCTCCCACCGCGCCGCCTACCGCGCCCACCTCCTCCCCGCCGTGATGGAACGCCGCCCCACGGACCTCGCCGCACACGCCCCCCTGGTCACCCGCGCGGCCGACGACGGTGACGAGGTCGCCCGGCAGATCCTCCGGGAGGCCGCCGCCGCGCTGGTCGAGACGGTGGCCGCCCTCAGCCCACGGCCCGGTGAGCCGCTGGTCGTCACGGGCGGCCTCCTCGCCCCCGCCGGTCCCCTCCTCACCCCCCTCACCGAACACCTCGCCCCCCTCGGCCTCACCATCGCCCCCGTGACGGACGGCTCCGCCGGAGCGGTCGCCCTGGCGAGGCTCGCGGCGAAACGCTGACGCGCCGGGACGGAGAGATGCCGAGACGTCGAGACCCCGAGGCGCCGAAACGCTGACGCGCTGACCCCCTGAAACACCGCGCGCCACACGAGAACTGCACTCCCGCCGCAAGACGCGGCCCCGCCGAACACCGGGAGCCGACCCGCACGGGACGCCACAGCCGTCGCCCCGACCCCGAAGGGGACCGGCGGGAAACCGGCCCCGCCGTACCGCGAGACCACGCCGAAGCCCCCGCCCGCACACCCGACGCCCACCCCCGCCGCCCCCTCAGCCCGCCCCCGCCGCCCCCTCCCCCCGAAGGACCCCGATGCCGACCCCCCTCTACCAAGACCCCTCCGCCCCCACGGACTCCCGAGTCGCCGACCTTCTCTCCCGCATGACCCTGCGCGAGAAGGTCGGCCAGCTCAACCAGCGCATGTTCGGCTGGAACGCCTACCACCGCACCCCCGCCGGCGACTTCACCCTCACCGAGGCGCTGCGCGAGGAGACCGCCCGCTGGGAGGGCCTGGGCGCCGTGTACGGCCTGATGCGCGCGGACGCCTGGTCCGGCGTCGACCACGGCACCGGCCCCGACGCGGCGACCAGCGCGGACCTGGCCGACCTGGTGCAGCGGCACGTCCTGGAGAGCAGCCGCCTGGGCATCCCCGCCCTGTTCGTGGAGGAGGTCCCGCACGGCCTCATGGCCCTGGACGGCACGGTCCTGCCCGTGAACCTGGGCGTAGGCGCCACCTGGGACCCGGAGCTGTACGAGCGGGCCGCGGCGCACGCGGCGGCGGAACTGCGGGCGAGGGGCGGTCACGTCGCCCTGGTGTCGGCGCTGGACATCGCGCGAGACCCCCGCTGGGGCCGCACGGAGGAGTGCTTCGGCGAGGACCCCCACCTGGCAGCCCGCCTCACCGAAGCCCTGGTCCACGGCATGCAGGGCCACCCGGGGGAGAGGTTCGCCGAGGACAAGGCCCCGGTCGTCCTGAAGCACCTGGCCGGCCAGGGAGCCACCACCGGCGGCAGGAACTCCGCCGAGACCGAACTGGGCCGAAGGGAACTGCACGAGATCCACCTCCCGGCGGCCAGAGCGGGCGTACGGGCGGGCGCCGCGGCCTTCATGTCCGCGTACAACGAGGTCGACGGCCTCCCCTGCGCCGGCAACAGGCCCCTCCTGACCGGCCTGCTGAGGGACACGTGGGGTTTCGACGGCCTCGTCATGGCGGACGGCCTGGCCGTGGACCGCCTGGCCCGCATCACCGGCGACAAGCTCACCGCGGGCGCGCTCGCCGTCAACGCCGGTGTGGACATGAGCCTGTGGGACGAGGGCTTCACGCACCTGGAGGAGGCGGTGGAGCGGGGACTCGTCACCGTGGCCACCCTCGACGCGGCCGTCGCACGGGTCCTGCGCCTGAAGTTCCGCCTCGGCCTCTTCGAGAACCCCTACACCCCCCGCGCCGCCCTCCCCGACGGCCGTGGCATCAGCACCGACCTGGCCCGCGCTTCGCTCACCCTCCTGCACAACGACGGCGTCCTCCCGATCCCCCCGGACACCCGCCGCATCGCGGTCCTCGGCCCCCACGCGGCGACCATCACCCACCAGCTCGGCGACTACACGGCCCCCCAGCGCGAGGGCGCCACCGTCCTGGACGCCCTGCGCAGACTCGCGCCCGCCCTGGACGTGCGGCACGCGAAGGGCTGCGCCCTCACCGGCGACGACCGCACCGGCATCCCCGAGGCGGTCGCGGCGGCAGCCGCCTCCGACCTGGCCGTCCTCGTCCTCGGCGGCAGCAGCGCCCGCACCCCCGACACGGAGTTCGACGCGAACGGCGCCGCACTTCAGGCCCGCGACGACATGACGTGCGGCGAGGGCGTCGACCTCGCGCACCTGCGCCTGGGCCCCGCGCAGCACGCCCTGCTGGACGCGGTCACCGCGACCGGCACCCCGACGGCCGTCGTCCTGGTCCAGGGCCGCCCGCACGCCGTGCCCGAGGCGGCCGAGCGCGCCGGGGCCGTGCTGAGCGCCTGGTACCCGGGCCCGTGGGGCGGCGACGCGATCGCCGAGATCCTGCTCGGCCTCGCCGAACCGCGCGGCCGGCTCCCCGTCTCGGTGCCCCGCTCGGCGGCCCAACTCCCGGTCTACTACAACCACAAGGACACCGAGTACGGCCGCTACGTCGACGAGGACGCCGAGCCGCTGTACGGGTTCGGGCACGGCCTGGCGTACACGACGTTCGCGTTCGGGACTCCCGAGGCGAGCGGGGACACCGTCCGCGTGGACGTCACCAACACCGGTACCCGGCACGGCCGTTGCGTCGTCCAGGTCTACATCCGCCCCCTGCGCACCACCGTGTGGCCGCGCACCCTCGAACTGCGGGCGTTCCAGGGCGTGGAGCTGGCCCCCGGCGAGACCCGTACCGTCTCGACACGGCTCGGCGCCGACCAACTGGAGCTGGTCGGCGCCGACTTGGAGGCGTTCGTGCCGGAGGAGACCGAGATCAGGGTCGCCGCCTCCGCGCGGGAGGCGCTGAGCGTCGTCCCCCTGATCCTCAGAGCTTGACCGCGCCCGACGAGACGCCCTTGTAGAACCAGCGCTGGGTGATGATGAACAGCACCAGCACCGGGATCACCGAGATCACGGACCCCGCCATCACCAGGCGCTGGTCGTACCCGAACGACGACGACTGAAGACGCGAGAGGCCCAGCGTCAGCGTGAAGTGGTCCTCGGTGCGCAGCACGATCAGCGGCCACAGGAAGTCGTCCCAGGCGCTGATGAACGTGTTGATGGTGACGACGAGGAGCGCCCCGTACGCGGACGGCAGGTACAGGTGCCGGAACCGCTTCCACTCGCCCGCGCCGTCCAGCATCGCCGCGTCCTCGATCTCGCGCGGCACCGCGAGGAACGCGGCGCGCATGATGAGGACGTTGATGGCGGCGACGAAGCCGGGCAGCCAGACGCCGGTGAGGTGGTCGACGAGCCCGAGGTCGCGGATGCTCAGGAACAGCGACACCATGATCGACTCGAACGGGAACATCATGGACGCCATCAGCAGCACCCACACCAGCCCCCGGCCCTTCCAGGCCGGCTTGGAGAGCATGTAGCCGGCGAGGGTGGAGAACAGCAGCTGGCTGCCGACCGACAGCACGACGACGACCATGCTGTTGCGGATGTACGTCCACACCGGCACCTGGTCGAAGACCTGCCGGTAGGCGTTGAGCGTCGGATGCCGGGGGAAGATCGTGGCGCCCGCGCCGAACACGTCCTCGCCCGCGCCCTTCAGCGACGACAGGAACTGCCACACGAGGGGGCCGACGGTGATGCCGAGGACGAACAGCAACAGCAGGTAGCGGACGATGAGTTCACGCGGGCGGCCGTAGTCGCGCCAGCGCGGCACGAAGCGCCGGGGCTTCGCGGCTGCGGTGGCCGTCGTCATGACTCGTCCTCCTTGGTGAGGCGCTGGGACAGGAGCGTGAGGCCCAGGGTCAGTGCGAAGAGGGCGACGCTGACGGCGGAGCCGTAGCCGGCGTTGCCGGTGAGCGGGTCGAGGGCGACGTCGCGGATGTAGAAGGGGAGCGTGCGGTCGGCGCCGCCGGGGCCGCCGGTCGAGCCGCCCAGCATGTAGATCTCGGTGAACACCCGCAGCGAGCCGATGCCGGTGAGGGTGCCGACCAGCATCATCGAGGTGCGCACCCCGGGCACGGTGACGTGCCAGAAGCGGCGGATCGCGCCCGCGCCGTCCACGGAGGCCGCCTCGTGGAGTTCCTTGGGCACGTTCCCGAGAGCGGCCAGGTAGAAGATCATGTACCAGCCGAGGCCCTTCCAGATGGTCAGGCCCATCGCGGAGAACAGGATCAGCCACGAGTCGGAGAGGAAGGGGATCGCCGACCTGATCAGATGGGCCTTCTCCAGCCAGGTGTTGACCAGGCCCTGGTCCGACAGCAGCCACTGCCAGCTCAGGCCCACGACCACGCTGGAGGCGAGGACCGGGGTGTAGAAGGCGGAGCGGAAGAAGCCGATGCCCGGCAGGTTCTTCTCCACCAGCACCGCCAGCATCAGCGGCAGCAGCACCATCAGCGGGACGACGATCACCGCGTACAGCAGGCTGTTGCGGGTCGCGAGCCAGAAGTCCGGGTCGTCCAGCATCCGCGTGTAGTTGTCCAGGCCCACGAAGTCCGCGGCCCCACCGAGGGGTTTGGCGTTCGTGAAGGACAGCAGCAGCGTGTTCAGGAACGGGTACACGCCGAACACCGTGACGCCGAGGATCGCCGGGGACATCCACAGCCACGGCAGCCACCAGCGCCGGTACAGCGCGGCGCCGCCCGCCTCGGCGGTGGGGCCCGGCTTGACCAGCCGCAGCAACCGGCGCACCCCGGAGGGGCGTTCGGGGGCCGGACGGCCCGGTGCCGCGACGGGCACCGGGGTCAGGGTCTTGGACGCCATGCTCAGCTACCTTGCGCGATCAGCTCGTTCATCTTCTTCTGGGCGTCGTCCAGGGCGTCCTGGGCGCTCTTCTTGCCCTGCATCGCGAGCTGCACCTGGGCGGAGGCCGCGTTCAGTTCGCCCGGGGTGAGGGCGATCTCGTCGGCCGTCGCCGTCTTGCGGTCGCCGGCGACGATCTTGCGGGCCTCGGCGAACGGGTCGTCGCCCTTCACGTCCTGGAAGAACGGGTCGTCCAGGGAGGCGGTCGTCGAGGGGAAGATGACGACGTTCGGGTCCTTCGCCCAGGCGAGCTGGTTCTGCGCGTTCGTCAGGAACTGCGCGAACGCGAGCGCGGTCGCCGCGTGCTTGCTGGTGGAGGCGACGCCGATGTACTGCGGGGCGCCGACGGTGTGGCCGAGGCCGTCCAGCATGTAGCGGGCCACGCCGGTCTTCTTGTAGACGCTCGGGTTGTTCTGCTCGATGAAGCGCAGGAAGTTCGGGTTCGACGAGCCGTACACCAACTTGCCCTGGCCGTAGACCGTCGAGGGGTCCTGGTTGGAGGAGAGCGAGTCGCGCGGCATCGCGCCGGCCTTGTAGAGCTTCGTCATGCCCTCGACCCACCGCACGGTCTTCGGGTCGTCGGCGAAGGTGAACTTCTTGCCGTCGTCGGAGAGGACCTTGACGCCCATCTGCTGCCAGTCGGCGGGGATGCGCAGTTGCGGGTTGGCGAGGAAGGCGTAGTAGTCGCCGTCGGACGCCTTCGCGATCTTCTCCGCGTCGGCGAACATGCCGAGGACGGTGGTCGGAGGTTTGGCCGGGTCGAGGCCCGCCTTCTTCAGCAGGTCGGTGTTGAAGGTCTGCACGATGCCGCCGGAGTACCAGGGCAGGACGCTGTGCACCTTCTGGCCGGCCGCGTCGGTGTAGGTGCTCGACTCCCACATCGCGGGGGCGAACGGCTTGCCCGCGTCCGGGGCCTTCTGGTCGAGGTTCAGCAGGTAGCCGGTCTTCGTCAGCGCCGTCGCCGTGTTGACGTTGATGTTGACGACGTCCGGCAACGTACATGCCTGCGCGTCCGAGACGAGGCGCTGGGTGAACGTCGCGTCACCGGGGTCGTCGATCCACTTGACCTTCGCGCCGGGGTTCGCCTTCTCGAAGGCCGCGATGACGCCGTTGAAGTACGGGGAGAAGTCTTTCTTCAAGTTCGTCGTCTGGAAGGTGATCTCGCCCTTCACGTCGCCGGTGAGCTTCCCGGAGCCGACGTTGGCCTTGTCCACACTGCAGTCGCCCGCCTTGGCGCCGCCGTCCGAGCCGCCGCCGGAGAGGCCGCAGCCTGTGGCGGTCAGGGCCAGGGCGATGACGCCCACCATGGTCCCGGTCAGTGTTCTCGCGTGCATGCCTGGGCCTTCCTGCTGGTTCAAATCACCAAGTTGGACTCCGATTGATGAAAAGGTGGACCAGAATTCATCGGAGGTCAATGGTTTGCCGTGTTGCGTTTCGGTTCCGTGCGTTACCGGGGCGTTCACCACGGCGAGCCCGGCACGCCTCAGTGCCGGTGCTCGTGATCCGGATGCGCCGGGTCGCCCGGGTGCTCGTGCCCGTGCGTGTACCGGACGTCGGCCCGCTCGCGGTCCAGCCAGTCGAAGAACGCCTGCCGTCCCCGGGCCCGCCGCAGCTCACCCTCGATCCCGTCGCGCACGCGCGCGTACGGCACCAGATCCCGCGCCGCCGCACCCCGGAACGGGTCCACGCCCCGCCGCAGCGCCTCCGGCGTCAGGAACCGGTCGGGGTTGCGCTCGTAGTACTCCCGCACGGCCGCCTCCGCGACCACCTGCTCACCCTCCAGCGCCGCCAGCAGCGCCCGCGCGGCGGCGGAGTGCGCGAGCGCCACGGCGACGATGGACCCCAGGTCAGCGACGTCCGACCCGGACACCCCGCGCACCCGCGAGGGCGCCAGCTCCGGCGGCGCCGCCAGCCCCCGCGCCGCACACGCCCGCCGCGCCAGCTCGTCCACGACCACGACCTGCGTAGCCCACCTCCTGCGCTGCCGCTCGTCCCGCGCCAACCCCTCGGGCCGCGTCACCCGCTCCCGCGCGGGAACAGCGGCGAGCAGCGCGTCCACCCGGCCGACGGGAACGGCGTCCCCGCCGACGGTGGCGGCGCGCGGGGGATGGTGATCGTGCGGGTGCGCGTGCGCGCGCGGGGCGTGCGGCTGGGGTGGGTCGAGGACGGTGGTGTCCGGCGGCGGGACGGCACTCAGCGCACCGCCTGCCGGCCCCTCCGGCCCGCCGGGCTCCGCCCCGGCCCGGCGCTCCGGTCCTGGGGGAGTCCCCGGCCCCGAGGAGACAGTCGAAGCGGGGCCGCCCACCCCGGCCCGCACCCTCGCTGCCCGCACCCCCTCTGCCTGCGCCGCCGCCTTCTCACCGCTCACTCCGTCACCTCCACCACGACGGCCTCCGTGTACGCGACACACCCGTGCCACCCCACCTTCGCCATCAGCCAGTACGAGCCCGGCGGCACGGCGCCCGCGTCCACCTCGATCGCGCAGTCGACGCTCTGCCCGGCGGGCACGGTGAAGCCCTGGAGGCCCGGCGAGACGCCGGTCCAGGTGCCCCAGGCGGACAGGGCCCAGAGCTGCCCGTTCACCGTTCCCCGTGTGGTGTTGCGTAGTTGGACGGGCACGGTCGTCCGCTCGCCCCGCCGCAGCAGGACCCGCTCGGTGCCGAGGGAGGTGAGCAGCGTCGGCCCGGTGCGGCCGTCGGGTTCGCCGGGCGCGGCGGTGCCCGGGACGTCGAGGGCGATGACGTCCTCGTACGTCTGGCCCGCGTGGACGAGGCGCGCGGTGAGCCAGTGGCGGCCGGGGGCGGCGTCCGGCGGCGGGACGACGGTGACGTCCGTGAGGCTGAAACCGGCGGGCGCGAGGTCGTAGGGGACCACGGCCGGCTCGGCGGACCAGCCGTCCGGGACCTTGACGCGCACGGTGCCGGAGACGGCCGCGTCGGTCAGCTCCGAGGAGACGCGCAGCGTCGTCGTGACCGGGCCCGAGGCCGTGAGGGCGGTGGGGGAGAGGTAGAGGGCGACCGGGAGGTTGCCGCGCGGCGCGGGCCCCGAGTTGTGCAGCCAGTACCGGGTGTAGACGGGCTGCGCGGGCTCGTCGGCGTCGACGGGAGCGGCGGACGCGCAGGCCGGCGCCAGGATCCCGCCCACCGGCACCGCCGTCACCGTCCCCACCTCGAACCCGCCGAGCCCGACCCCCACACCCCAGTCGGTCTCCAGCTCCTCGCGCATCCGCTCCAGCACATCGGCCCGCGCCGCCGAGGCCCACTCCACAGGCCCGGTGATCCGCGCCCGCACGCCCCGCCCCTCGACCTCGTGCACGCGCACGACGACCCCACGCACGGGATCCACGGCGACGGACCCGCCCCGCGCGAGCGGCGACCCGGCGGGCTTGAGCGCGTCGAGCAGCACCCGCCCCTCCGGCTCGACGGCGAACAGCGTCGCCGACCGGGGCAGCCCGGCGACGACCTCGTCCCCGCCCCGCACCCGCCCGGTCAGCGGCCGGTTGAACGCGTGCCCCGCCTGCGGCAGCCGCTGCGCACGCCAGTCACCCGCCCCGGCGACGACAGCGTGGTCGAACGTGTGCGACCAGTGCTGGAGCTGGAACCCGGACCCGTCGGGCGCGGTCCGCCGGGGCGGATCGACCCAGATCCCGGACGGCCAGCCCGTGCAGGACCGCATCAGCGACATGTAGAGGTCACCGGACGGCGTGACGACACACCCCGGCGTCCCCCGGTTCAGCACGGCGAAGCCCCGCCCGTCCCACGCGTCCCCCGGCGGCAGCGCCTCCCCGCCCCCGGCGGCGACGGCACGCACGACCGCGTCCTCCAGGTCGGCGATCAGCGCGTCGACGGCCTTCGCGTCCTGCTCGGCGTCCACGCCCGCGACGACCAGCAGCGGCAGCCGCTCCAGGTCCCGCAGATCCGCGCCGGGCACCCACTCCTCGCGCAGCGAGGCCCGCGGCGCCACCCACACCGACGCGAGCCCGTCCTCCGCGAGCTGCCGGCGCAGCTCGCGGGCCGCCGCCGGGTCCCAGCCGAGCGCTTCGGCGACCAGCGCGTTGCGCTCGGGCCCGCCGACGGCGATCCGGACGTCCGGCAGGTTGGAGTCGACCTCCAGATCGCCGTAGCGCTGCCCGCCCGCGATCGTCGAGGTCGCCGTGACCCCGGCCCGCACCAGCGCGGCGGCGAGCGGCGTGCCCAGCTCCCCGGCGCTGCCCCAGTCGGGGTAGATCAACTCGGCGACGCCGACGGCCCGTTCGCCCAGCAGCGCGCCGCTCGTGTCGTGGACGGCGACACGGGCCGTCGAGCCGAGCGCGAACCAGGTGTTGACCGGGTTGTCGAGGGTCCACGGGAACCGCTCGCTGTCGACCTCCACGAACCCGAACCCGCGCCCGATCACCGCGTCCGCGACCTCGTGCACCGGCAGCCCGCCCCGCACGTCCGAGGGCCAGCGCACCCGGATCAGCCGGTCGGCGCCGTCGTACCCGTCGAGGGTCGTGGAGACGTCGACCCGGTCGACCCCGGCCCACAGCGTGATCCGCTGCGTGTACCGGAACAGCCCGAGGTCGCCGCGCACGGTGATCCGGGACCCGGCGGGCGACGTGTGGACATCGATGTCAGCCGGGACGTCGCCGCTGCGCGCGGCGGTCACCCCGGTCGGCGTGAGGTGCCAGGGCCCCTCCCCGAAACGCGGGTGCCGCGCGAACTCCTCCTGCACCACAAGCTCGTTGCCGATCTCCCCGGCCCGCAGCAGTTCCCGCCCGTCCTCGCCGAGCGCCCGCAAGTTGCACACCCCGCCCCCGCGCGCGGGATCGACGGTGACCTCGTAGAACGCGTTGCGGATCGTCGCCGTCCCCGGTTGCGGCGTCCACTCCGGCGCCGAACCCTCCGCCAGCGAGAGGGCCTTGAGACCCATCCCGGGGACGTCGGGGACGACGACGGTGAGTTCACCGTTCTCCCGGACGGCCGGCAGCGGCAGCCCGGTGACGTCCAGCGGGACGAGCCCGGGGTCGGGGACGGTGAGGACGTCACGCCGCGTCCAGGTCGCCGAGTTGAACACGACCAGGTCCGGCGCCCCGCCGGGCAGCGAGGCGACCCGGGCGGCGAGCGCGTCCGTCGCGTCCGCGTGGACGCTGCGCGCCAGGTCGTACAACTCCCGCCAGCCGGTGAGGAGATCGACGTACACCTGGTCCGACTCGGAGCCGGTGATCGCGTCGTGGTGGGCGCCGTAGATCAGCTGGCGCCACGCCTTGTCGAGGGCCGCGTCCGGGTAGGGGTGCCCGGTCACCAGGGAGGCGAGCGTCGCCCACGACTCCGCGTCCGACAGCAGCGACTCCCCGTACCGCTGGGCCTGCTTGGTGTCGATGTAGGAGACGTCCTTGCCGGTGTAGATCGGGTTCATGTCCCGCGTCTGCGGCGAGGCGAGGCGCCCCTCGGCCTCCAACTCGGCGCGGACGGCGGCGAAGAAGTCGCGCGGGATGCCGCTGACGAACCTCGGCCAGACGTAACGGGCGTTCCAGTCCCGGTGGATGCCCATCACCCAGCGGCACGGCGGCGCGTAGTCACCGCCGACCGGCAGCATCACGTTCTTCGTCAGCGCGACCTTCTTCAGCCCCGTGAAGAGCTTGAGGGCCGCCTGCTCGGCCTCGGGGAGCGTGGGCGCGTTGTCGATGGCCCAGCCGGCGCCGTAGTGGTTGACCATGTACGCCGTGAGCAGCCCGCGCCCCGAGGGCGCGATCCAGTTGAACTCCGCCTGGAACTGCATCCGTTCGGGGTCGCGCGGCTCCTCCCCGAACACCGACAGCGTCGGCCCCCACTGGTGGAAGGGGCCGCGCGCCCAGGAGCTGGTGGAGATGTCCGCGTCCGCCATCAGACCGGGGAACTGCGGATCGTGCCCGAACGCGTCCAACTGCCAGGCCGTGTCCGGGTCCGCGCCCATGATCCCGCGCTGGAAACCGTCCCCGTACAGCGCGTTGCGGACGGTCGCCTCGGCGCCGGTGAGGTTGGTGTTGGGCTCGTTGTAGGTGCCGCCCATGATCTCGATCCGCCCGGTGCGGATCAACTCCCGCAGGAACGCCCGCTCTTCGGGGAAGGAGTCCCAGTACGGCTTGAGGTAGTCGACCTCCGCGAGCACGAACGTGTACGCCGGGTCGCGCCGCGCGAGGTCGCAGTGGGCGCGCACGAGACTCATCCCGGACTGGCCGCGCGAGTCGAAGGTACGGGCGGGCAGCCCGCTGCTCGCGGGGTCGTCGGCGACGTCCCAGGTCTCGGTGTAGGCGGCCTGCGTGTTCCACCACACGGGGTCGTAGTGGAAGTGGCTGACCATGAACATCGTCCAGCCGGGCTCGGCGGCGGTGAACTCGGCGGTGAGGTCGGCCCGCCGCTCCTCGTCCCGCGCGGTGACGGTGATCTCGCTGGTGTCGCCGGGCGCGAGGCCGTCGGCCGTCACGGATATCTCGGCGCGGACGGTGCCGTCCTCGCCGACGGTGGCGAGGACGTCCTCGACCGCGCGGACGCCGGGGCCCGTCAGCGTCAGGCGGACCTGACGGCCGGGTTCGTGACCGATCTCGACGGCCACCACCTGGTGCGGATGCTCGGCGGTGCCGGTGAACAGCTCGGTCGACTCGACGGAGATGACACGCATGGGGCTCCTACGGGAGGTCGAGGGAGCCTCATAGTGGCACCGCGTGCTGGTTCAATCAACCATCGCTTTTCACCTTCAGTGGTTCATCCATGCATGATCAGCGTCCGCGCCGCGCCTTCACCGCGTGCTGCGGGCCGATGTGGTCGGTCAGCGCGAGCGAGGCGCTGGCCCGCTGGTAGGAGAGCTGCGCGACCCGCACGTACAGACAGTCCACGAGCATCAGAACCGAGTGCCGGCCCCCGATCGACCCGGTCCGGAAACTCGTCTCCGAGGTCGCCGAGATCAGCCGGACGTCGGCGGCGCGGGCCAGCGGGGAGCGGGGGTCGGTGGTCAGCGCGATCGTCGTCGCGCCCCGCTCCCTGGCCATCTCGAACGGCTCCAGCGTCTCCCGCGTCGACCCCGAGTGCGAGATGCCGATCGCCACGTCCGCCGGGGTCAGCAGCGCCGCCGAGGTCGCCGCGCCGTGCACCTCCGTCCAGCCGCGCACCGCGCAGCCGATCCGGAACAGCCGCGTCTCCGTCTCCTGCGCGACCGCGCCGCTCCCGCCGACCCCGTACACGTCGATCCGGCGGGCCCGCGCCAGCGCCTGCGCCGCGCGCTCCAGGGCGTCGAGGTCGATCCGGTCCACGGTCTGCTGGATCGCCCTCAGGTCCGCGCTGCCGACGACCTGGACGACCCGCTCCAGGCTGTCGTCCGGCGAGATGTCCGGGCCGATCTCGGCCGTCCCCCAGTCCGACGCCTCGCCCCGGCCGCGCTCCTGCGCCAGCTCGATCAGCAGGTGCTGGTAGGAGTCCAGGCCGATCGCCCGGCAGAAGCGGGTCACCGTCGCCTGCGAGGTGCCGGTGCGGCGGCCCAGCTCGGCCGCCGAACAGTGGGTGACGGCCGCCGGGTCCTCCAGGATCAGCTCCCCGACCTTCCTCAGGGAGCCGGCCAGCCTCGGCAACTCGGTGCGGATCAGTGTGGTGACGTCGGTCGTGGGCATGGGAAGAAGGTACCAGCCACCGACTGACCGGTCTGATGAATACCAGGACCGAGCGGGCGTCTCATTGCCCGTGAGCCGGTGGGTGTGATTTATTGATTCACCTGTTTGGTAGAGCAGGGTGGTTTGAGCCATCAACAGTGGGGAGTGCCCAGGTGACCGTCGAGCCCGCCAACGAGTCCGTGAACGCGGAACGCTTCGCCCGGGAGGGGCTCGACGTCCTCTCCCGCCTCGTCGAGACGTCCGGACCCGACGTGTCCCGGGCCGCCGCCCTCATCGCCGACTGCGTCCGCGGCGACGGGGTGATCCAGGCGTTCGGCACCGGCCACTCCCAGGCGCTCGTCCTCGAACTCGCGGGCCGCGCGGGCGGGTTCGTACCCACCAACCGCCTCCAGGTCCCCGACCTCGTGCTCTTCGGCGGCGACGCGCCCAGCGCCCTCGACGACCCGCTCCTGGAGCGCGAGCCCGGCGTCGCCGCCCGGCTCTACGACCTCGCCGCCCCCCGGCCGCAGGACCTCTTCGTCGTCATCTCCAACTCCGGCGTCAACAACGTCATCGTCGAGATGGCCATCCAGGCCAAGGAGAACGGCCACAAACTGCTCGCCATCACCTCGCTCGCCCACACCCGGGCCGTGCCGGCCAAGCACCCGAGCGGGAAGAAGCTCGCGGACCTCGCGGACGTCGTGCTGGACAACGCGGCGCCCCCCGGGGACGCGCTGCTGCCGCTGCCCGAGGGCGGGGCGGTGTGCGCGCTGTCCACGCTGACCGGGGTGATGCTGGTGCAGATGGCCGTGGCGGAGGCGGCGGGACAGCTCATCGCCTCGGGCGACCGGCCGCCGGTGTACGTGTCGGCGAACGTGCCGGGGGGCTTCGAGGGGAACCTGGAGCTGGAGAAGCGGTACGCGGGACGGATCCGGCGCACGGCCAGCTGAGCTCCTCGGCATCGGGGGTTGCCCTTCTCAGTGGAGAAGGGCAACCCCCTTTGTGTTCCGCCTACTTCACCGGCACCCCCGTCACCGTCGCCGCCAGCGGGTACGCGCCCGTCGGCAGCGGCGTGCCCGGCCTGCCGGTCCCCGTGTCCACCGGGACGAGCCGGTTCGCGTCGGACGTCGTCACGTAGACCGTGGCGCCGTTCCAGTCCGGGGCCACGTCGAAGGCCGAACGGCCCACCGTCACCGGGGTTCCCGGCGCGCCGGTCACCGTGTTCAGCGGGGTGACCGTGTCGCCCGTACTGGCGCTGACCCACAGGGTGCGGCCGTCGGGGGACAGTGCCAGGCCGTACGCCTGGCCGGTGACCAGGAACGTCGGACGGGTCTCCTTGGTCGCCGTGTCGATCGGCGTGATCGTCGAGCCGCCCGAGTTGGAGACGTAGACCGTCCTGCCGTCAGGGCTCGCCACGACGTTGAAGGGGCGCGGGCCGACGGCGATCGCCTTGCCCGCCGTACGCGTCGCGAGGTCGACCGGCGTCACCGTGTTGTCCTGGATGTTCGGGACGTACAGGGTGGCGCCGTCCGGGGTGATCGCCAGGTTCTCGGGACGCCTGCCCACCTTGACCGGCGTGCCGGGTTCGAGCGTCGCCGTGTCGACCGGCTGGACCGTGCCGTCCGTGTAGTTGGCGACCCAGAGGGTCTTGCCGTCCGGCGTCAGGGCGAGGCCCGCCGGGACCTTGCCGACCGGGACCGTCGCGGTGACCGTGCCCGACGCGACGTCGATGACGCTGACGGTGTCGGCGCCCTGGTTCGCCGCGTAGGCCGTGCGGCCGTCCGCGCTCGCGATCACCTCGCCGGGGTTGGCGCCGGTCTTGATCTCGGTGCCGGCTCCGGTGGCGAGGTCGATCGAACTGACCGACGCGCCGCTGAAGTTGGCGGTCAGGGCACGGAACGTGCCGGTGCCGTCGGTGACTTGGACGGGGAGAGCGCGGGGGAGGGCGCCGTCGACGGTCACCGCGCGGACGCCGGGCTTCGCGGTCGCGTCGGCCTTGAGGGTGATCGTCGCCGCGCCGGTGCCGGTGGACGGGGTCGCGGTGAGGCCGGGCGGGGTGGTCAACTGCCAGCGGGGGGAGGCGGTTTCGGAGAAGGTGAGGCGGACCGTGGCCTCCTCGCCGGGTTTCAGGGTGAGGGACGTGGGGGTGAAGGCGGCGTCGGGGCCGGGGGCGGGGGCGTTCTCCAGCATGGTGCGGTAGAGGAACTGGTCCATGACGCCGGGGGAGACCTGCTGGGGGACGGCGTCGAGGGCCTTGCGTTCCGACTGGAGGCGGTTCCAGAGGCGGGTCACGGCGTCGGTGTCGCCGTCCCGGTGCGCCAACAGGAGGTCCACGGCGGTCAGTCCGGCCGTCCCGTAGGCGCCCAGCTTGTCGAGCCAGCGTGAACTCTCGGCCAGGAAACCGGGGTTGGCGAGATGGGCGCGCAACTGGGCCGGGGTGGCGGCCATGTCCGTGAAGTAGGCGCGCAGGGCGGCGGTGGCCTGTTCGCCGTACCCGTCGCGGAAGTCGGCGATCAGCTTCGTCAGCGTGGGGGACTCGGTGGCGTCCAGGGCGGAGGAGTAGCTGTTCTCCGCGAAGATCCGCAGCCAGTGCTCGGCCGCAGGACCCGCGAGGTCCCGTACGGAGGCGAGGAACGCCTTGCGGGGGTCGTAGGCGTGCGGGTTCCACAGGTAGGCGGCCGACGTGAACAACGCCAGCTTGCTCGCCTCCGCCTGCACCATCGGGTTCGCGGTGACCCCGACGGCCGCCGTCGCCACACCGGGCTCACGGCCGGTGTACGGGCCGAGCAGGAGACGGGTGGTGACGTAGTCGTTCACCGGATAGTTGTCCCAGACGAGGACCGGGTGCCCGTACACCTGCCGGGCCTGCTCGACCTGGGCGGTGGTGATGACCGGCGGGATCGTCGCGGTGCCGGTCCACTCGACGACGACGTCCTCGCCCAGGTGCTCACGCAGCGCCGTCTTGTACGGGCTGTCGGCGAGGTCGGAGTACTCGGTGGGGACCATCTCCAGCGGGCCGAGCCCCGGGCGGCCCTCGCTGAACGCCGCCCACGCCTCGTTCAGCAGGTACGACTGGGCCGTCCCCGCCGCGCCGCCGCCCGTGCCGAACCGCGCCTCGTCGGCCGCGCAGTTCCACTTCGTGTAGCTGATGTCGTCCAGCGGGATCGCGAAGGAACGGACGCCGATGTCGTACAGCGAGGCGAACTTCCGCACCAGGGCGGCGATGTCGTCCGGCGAGGAGTAGCAGACCGACAGGCCCGGGGAGAGGGCGTAGGTGAAACGGACGTGGTTCTCGCCCGCGCGGTCGACCAGTTCCTTCAGTCGGGCGAGCGCGGCGGGCGGGTACTCGTCGCGCCACCGCGCCCTCAAGTAGGCGTCGTCCTTGGGGGAGTAGACGTACACGTTCTGCTTCGTGCGGCCGTAGAAGTCGAGTTGGGCCAGGCGCGCCGCGTGCGACCACGGGGTGCCGTAGAACCCCTCGATCACACCCCGCAGCCGGGCCGCCGGCCAGTCCCGGACCGTGACGTCCGGCAGCCGGTTGTCGGCCAGGAGCTGACGCAGGGTCTGGGCGGCGTAGAACGTGCCGGCCGGGCCCGCGCCGGAGAGGGCGAGGGTGCCGCGCGCGGCGGCCAGGACGTACCCCTCCGCCGGCAGGCCGTCCGGCGCCGGGGCGTGCAGGCGGCGCAGGGCGCGCGCCGTGTCGGGGTTCTCGGCGGGGCCGCCCACGTACACGGTCAGCGCGGCGGGCGGGGGCCTGTGGCCCGCCGTGACGGTGACGATGTCCTCGGCGCCGGCCTCGCGCAGCGCCGTCTCCACGGCCCGGCGCGCCGCGGGGTCCGTCGCCTCGCCGACGACCTCGACGACCCGGTCCGGGACGGGGCGGGAGCCCTTGCCCGGCGTGATCTGCCGGGGGGTGGGCCAGACCTGGGGGAGGGGGGTGGCCGCCGGGGCGGCGGAGGTGGGGGGAGCGGTGGGAAAGGTCAGCCCGAGGGCCAGCAGCAGAGCCAGGGGGAGCCGTCTGCGCAGCGCATGGGTGAATGAATCCATCGGCGCATGGTAGTGACGTTGAATCAATCATTCAATAGCGCCGCGCGGGGTGGGGTGGAATGGCCGGGAACGGGCGGGGCGGCCAGGCGGGCGTTACTTGGCGTACGCAAGTAAAGGGTGGGCTGAGCCGCAAGGCCGCCCACGGCCTCCGCGCGGCCGGCCGCCGGAGCTGGAACCCGCGCCGGAAAGGGCCAGGTGAGCGGCGCCGGAAAAAAGACAGCCGGTGCCGGGACGACTCGTCCCGGCACCGGTTCAGCCCACGCTCACTCCGGAGGGGTGGGCATGTCCGGGGAGCGGTACATCGCCTGGACGTCCAGCTCCAGCTGCACCGTCGGGCCGACGACCGCGATGCCCCGGGCCAGCATCGAGCGCCAGTTGAGGGTGTAGTCCTCGCGGTGGAGTTCGGCGGTCGCGAGGGCGGCGCAGCGCAGTTCCTCGCCGTAGCCGCCGTTCACCGTGCCCAGGTACGTCGTGTCGAGGGAGACCGAGCGGCTGACGCCGTGCATCGTCAGGGTCCCCTGCAACGTCCACTTCGAGCCGCCCCGGTAGGCGAAGCGGGTGCTCTGGAAGTCGATGTACGGGAAGCGCTCGACGTCGAGGAAGTCGGCCGAACGGAGGTGGTTGTCGCGGGTGTTGTTGCCGGTGTTGATGCTGTCGGCGTGGATGCGCACGCGGACGGCGGTCTCGGCCATGTCGGGGGAGACCCGGATCGCGCCGTCGAACCGCTCGAACCGGCCGTGGACGTGGGCCATGCCGACGTGCTTGGCGATGAACCGGATCGCGGTGTGCGGCGGGTCGAAGGCCCAGCCGCCGGGCGGCGGCAGGGGGAGCTGACGGGCCGGCTGGAGCCGGACCACGGCCGGCGAGGCGCTGTGCCCGCCGATGATGTCGACGGTCTCCCGGTGCGGGTTCAGCCCCTCCGCGACCGCGAGCATGCTGTACCGGCCGGGCGGCAGGACGGCGACGAAGAACCCGTACGGGTCCGTGATGCCGCGCGCCGCCACCTGGTGGGAGTCGAGCGCGGTGATCGTCACCTCGACGCCGCCCATGGGCTGGTCGACGGGATCCACGATCGTCCAGCCGACCGAGCCCGCGCCCGACGGCAGCGCCAGCCGCAGCCCGGTGTCGGCGGCCGTGCCTTTGTCCCGTCGGCGCCGGAGCAGTCCGAGGGCCATGATGTTCACCTTCCTGAGTTCCTGAATATGTCCAGCGGGCCCGCCGGAAGCCGGATCACGCCACACGCCGTGTCACAAAGGCACCGTGCCCTGTGTCACGCCCCATGCCGCACCCCGGCGTCCGCATACCCGCACCCCGTGCCCCCTCACGGCACCCCCGGCTCCCGCCCCTCGAACGCGCCGCGCAGTACGCCCAGCACCCCGTCGACGGTCACCTCACGCGGATTCGGGTAGGCCGTCCCCACAGCCAACTCCGCCGCGCGCCCCAAGTCTCCCTCAACCAGCCCGAGTTCACCCAGCGACCTGGGTGCCCCGAGCCGCCCGCACCACCCCCACAGCGCCCCCACCGGATCCCGGGAGTCACCGAGCGCCCGCCCCAGCCGCTCCAACGCCCCCGGCGCGGCAGGGGAGTTGAACGCGAGGACGTACGGCAGCAGCACCGTGTGCGTCTCGGCGTGCGGCAGCCCGAAACTCCCGCCCAGCACGTGCGCCAGCTTGTGGTGCAGCCCCATGACGGTCGCCCCCAGCACCGCCCCGCACAGCCACGCCCCGTACAGCGCCCGCCCCCGAGCCGCCAAGTCCCCCGGATCCGCGGCGACGTCGGGCAACGCCCCCACCATCGCCCGCACCCCCTCCTCCGCCATCAGCGCGACCAGCGGCGACACCCCCGGCGCGTACAGCCCCTCGGCGGCGTGCGCGAGCGCGTTCACCCCGCTCACCACCGACAGGCCCACCGGCATCCCCACGGTCAGCGAGGGGTCGTACACCACAGCGCGCGGCAGCACCACCAGGTCCCGCCCCGTACGCTTCACCCCGCCCTCGGTGAGCCCCCACACCGGCGTCATCTCCGAGCCCGAGTACGTCGTCGGCACGGCGACCAACGGCAGCCCGGTCCGCAGCGCGAGCGCCTTGCCGAGCCCGATCGCCGAACCCCCGCCCACGGCCACACACCCGTCGGCCCGCAGCGATTCCGCCACCTCGACGGCCCGCCCGGCGACCTCGGCGGGGACATGCATCCGCGCCCCGGCGTGCACCCCCACGCACACCGCCCCCAGCGCACGGGCGACCTCCCCGGCGACCGGGGCCCCGCGCTCCCCGCTCACCACCAACACCCGCTCCAGACCCAGCCGTTCGACCTCCCCCGGCACCGCGTCCAGCGCCGCCCCGGCCCGCAGGACCACCCGCGAACCCGGCATGTCGTGCACGAACTCCACGCCGCTCACCGCGGGGCGAGGACGAGATCGAACCGCGCGTGCCTGAAGGGGGTCGCCACCCCGAACTCCCCCGCCAGGACAGGGTCGTCGGTCGCCGTGAAGTCCTGCACCAGGCTCTCCTTCACCGCGAACACCGCGTCGGAGTCCAGGTAGTCGCCGCCCGCGACGAAGATGTGCGTGGTGACCGGCACATGCCCCTCGGCGGACGCGATGAAGTGGATGTGCGCCGGCCGGTACGGGTGCCTGCCGGTCGCCCGCAGCAGCGCGCCGACCGGACCGTCCGTCGGGATCGGGTACGCGCTCGGCACGCACGTCCGGAACCAGAACCGGCCCTCGCCGTCGGCTGTGAACAGCCCGCGCCCGTTGCCCGGCGGCTGGACGTCCGGCTGCTGCACGTCGTAGAAGCCCTCGGCGTTCGCCTGCCACACGTCGAGGACCGCGCCCGGCAGGGGAGTGCCGTCGGCGGACAGCACCCGGCCGCTCACCACGCACGGCTCACCGCTGCCCGTCAGGTCGATGTCCGCGCCGAGTTCACGCACCGGCGACTCGGTCATGTGGAACGGTCCGAGCACCGTCGACTCCGTGCCGGGACCGGCGTCCTCGTGGACCGTCTCGACCAGCATCGACACGCCCAGCACGTCCGACAGCAGGATGAACTCCTGCCGCGTGTCCGTGCACGCCTGCCCCGTCGCCGTCAGGAACCCGACCGCCCGCTCCCACTCCTCACCGGTCAGCCCCGTCTCCCGCACGAAGTCGTGCAGATGCCGGGTCAGCGAGTCCAGCAGCTCCCGCAGCCGGGGATCGGACGTACCGGCGAAGCTCGCGACGACCGACTCGGTCAGGTCCTGCGTACTCATACGACTCCCTCAACCCCGCCCGAGAACCCGCCCGAGCGCGTCCGACAACCGCCGCCCAGCATCCTGTGCCGCCCCGGCGTGCCGGAACGCGACATACCCGTCCGGCCGCACGAGCAGCACGCCCGCGTCCGAGACCTCCCGCAGCCGGGCCCAGTCCCCGTACGGGTCCTCGTACTCCTGCCCGGGACCGATCACCACGGACGCGAGCCCCAGCTCGCCGGCGGCGCGCACCCACTCCTCGCCGCCGATGCCGGTCAGCACCGTGAACCGGCCCTTGCCGACCGTGTCCAGCGTCGACAGCGTCCGCGTCCCGGACGTGATCCAGGCGTGCGGGAGCTTCGCGCCGGGCCGCGACGAGGGCTGGTGGTACAGCTCGGGGTCCCGGTCGAACCCGGGGTCGGGCGTGCCGTCCGGGACGACCGCGTCGGAGTCGTAGCGCTGGTTGAGGTCCACGCCGTGCGCGTTGAACTCGTACGCCTTGAACGCGATCGCCTCCCGCAGCCGCTCCCGGCGCTTCTCCGCCGCCGCCCCCGTGTCCTTGCGGGAGGCGATGTTGGCGTGCAGCTGCTCCGGCGTCTGCGGGGCGAGCAGGTCGAGGGCGTCGAACACCGGGGCCGTCTCGCCGATCGACTTGTTGGCGCGCGTGACGATCTGCCGCCCGATGGGCGCGCGTTCCGCGCTGTACGTGTCGAGCAACCTCGGGCTCGCCGTGCCCTCCAGGACCAGCTTCAGCTTCCACGCCAGGTTGTAGGCATCCTGGATGGAGGTGTTGGAGCCGAGCCCGTTGGACGGCGGGTGCCGGTGCACGGCGTCCCCGGCACAGAACACCCGGCCGTTGGAGTAGGTCTCCGCGTACAGGTCGTTGACCGTCCACGCCGACGACGACTTGATCGTCACCGGGATCTCGTCGTCCCCGATCAGCTTCCGGACGACCGACTCGGCGTACTCCGTCGTCAGGTCGGGCGCGCCCGCCGTCACGTCGTACCCCCACACGATCAGCCACTCGTGCCACGGCCGCACGCACCGCACCAGGCCCGCGCCGATCCCGCCGACCGTCGCGCCCGGCGTCAGCACCCAGTACAGGGTGGACGGCCGGTGCGCGGTGTACTGGGTCAGGTCCGCGTCGAAGACGATGTTGACGCTGCCCGCCACGCCCATCCGGCCGACCGTCGGCAGCCCGGCGTCCTCGGCGACCTGCGAACGGCCGCCGTCCGCGCCGATCAGGTACTTCGCGCGGATCGTGTACTCGTCGCCGCGCACCCGGTCCTCGACGGTCACCGTCACGCCGAACTCGTCCTGGACGAACGACTTGTAGACCGTGCTGTACCGCAGCACCGTGCCGCGCGCGACGGCCGCGTCCACCAGGACCGGTTCCATCAGGTGCTGCGGCATGTCGCACATGCGGGTCGGGCTCGCGAGGTCGTGGGCGGCCTGGACGAGGGGGTCGTTGCCCCAGGAGCGCAGCCGGCCCAGCTCCTCGCCGGCCAGGCTCGTGCAGAACGTCGTGTTCCCCATCAGGTGCTGCGGCGTCGCCTTCGCGATCACCTCGTCCTCGACGCCGAGGTCCCGCAGGACCTCCATCGTCCGCTGGTTCGTGATGTGCGCGCGGGGCGTGTCCGCGAGGCTCGCGTACCGGGTGACGACCATGTTCGCCACGCCGTACGTGCTCAGCGCCAGCGCCGCCGAGGCGCCGGCGGGGCCGCTGCCCACGATCAGGACGTCGGTCACGACATCGGGCTGGACGGTGTGCACGGCAACGCTCCGGAAGGGAAGTGAGGGGGACCTCCCAAGATCGTGAACCCTCGCGGGCCCGCGCGGGTGTATCAATCCGAGACACTTGCGCGTAGCCCGCTTGGTTGTCTGTTAAACATTCCCGATACGGTGAGGAGCGCTATGACGACCGCAGAACACCTCCCCTCCCTCACCCGCCTGCGCCACGCCCGCGCCCGGTTCCTCGCCGGGCGCCCCCTGCCCGAGGACCTGCCGCAGGAGGTCGTCTCCGCCTGGCGCCGCGCCCGCTTCCACGGAGTACGACAGGACGCGACCTGCGAGAAACCGCAGCTCAACGACGTCCCCCCACTCCTGGAAGCGGCCCGCCCGATCCTGGACCGACTCGCCCCCACCCTCGACGACCGCACCGTCCTCCTCCTCACGGACGCACGCCTACGAGTCCTCTGGATCAGCACCCACCACCCCCACGCGCGCGCCGACCTCTCGGAAGAACAAGTCGGCCCCAACAGCGCCGCCCTCGCCCTCCGCACCGACCGCCGCGCCGAACTCCACGGCCCCGAACACTTCCTCGACGCCTGGCAACACCTCTCATCCATCAGCGTCCCCCTCCACACCCCGGACACCCCCCGCCCCACCGGCACACTCACCGTCGCCACCCGCCTGTGCGAGGCCTGCGGCGCCCACGACCAGACACCACAGCCCCCCACAACGCCGCCGACACCGGCACCGGCCGAGCCGACCGGGCACCGTCCAGCGGCCTCTGCACCCGCCTCACCGACCGCACCGCGCCCGGCGACGGCACCCACGCTCGACGCACCGGCCGCGCCGCTCCGGGCGGAGGTTCCGGGGTCTGGTTCACCGGCTGAGCGTCGTTCGGTGGTGGCGTCCGTGTCGGGGTCGGAGTCTGATGCGGCGGCCGGGTCCTGCTCGGTGTCTGTGTCCGGCTCGCTGATCGCGCCGAGCCCGGTGGCGGCACCCGCGCTCGACGCACCGGCCGCGCCGCTCCGGGCGGAGACTCCGGGGTCTGGTTCACCGGCTGTGTCCCGCCCGGTGTCGGCGCCTGCTTCCGGCTCGCCGGCCTCGCCTCGCCCCGCGATGGTGTCGGGGTCCGGTGAGCCGGTGGTGTCCCGCTCCGCGGTGGCGGCCGTGCCTGGTTCGCCGGCCGCGCTTCATCCCGCGACGGCTCCCGCGCCTGGTTCGCCGGTCGTGCCGTCCCTCGGGACAGACCCCGTGTCCGACTTGTCGCATCCCGCTGCGGCCTCTGCCGTCTCCGACTCCCCGGCTCCCTGCCCCGCCGCCCACTCCCCGGCCGCCCACTTCGCGGCGGGTTTCGCCGAAGCCGCCGCGGCGGCGGTCGAGGCTGCGTTGGCGGCGCGTTCCGCCGGGCCGGAGCGGGTTTTGTTGGATGCCTATCTGGCGGCACGTACGGGGGAGCGGCCGGTGGTGGCGTTCGGGGGGCATCATCGGCTTGTGGATGAGGTGGCGTCGCGGATGCTGACGCCGGAGGATCTGGATGTGCTGGAGCGGGCGGCCCGGCGGGCGCCGGATGCGGGGCGGGTGAGGGTTGCGGGGAGGGGTGTGGAGTTGATCCCGGTGCGGAGGGGTGCGGCGAACGTGGGGGTGGTCGCGGTGCTGGAACCGGCGGCCGACAAGCCCGTCCCCACGCCCGATCGCCCGCACCCCCCGCTGCTCATCACCGGCGAACGGGGCACCGGCAAGACCACCCTGGCCCGCGAACTCGCCCCGGACGCAAGGACGGTGGACGCGGCGGAGGGTGAACTCGGCGACGCCGTCGAGGAACTGACGGCCGGTCACCCCCTGATCATCCGTCACGCCGAACGCCTCACCCCGCCCGACACCGCCGCCCTCAACTCCCTCCTCGACGCCGACCCCACCGCCCCCCTGCTCGCCACCTACACCCCCGGCACACCACCGGGCCCCTGCCTCCAGCGGCTCCTGGACGTCCTGGGCGCCCGCACCCTAGCCCTCCCGGCGCTGCGTGAACGCCCGGAGGGCATACCCGAGTTGCTGAAGACGGGCGCCCCGAAAACCCCGCCGGGACACCCCCCGCTCACCTGGTCCCTGGACGCCCTGCGCGCCCTGGAACGCCACCCGTGGCCCGGCAACCTCACCGAACTCGCCCACGTCGTCCACACGGTGGCCCACGACCGCCGCCTCACGGGCCCCGTCCGCAGGGCGGAACTCCCGGACGCGGTGCGAGAGGGCCCGGCGCACCGACCGCTCAGCCCGATGGAGGACGCGGAGCGCACCGCGATCCTCGGCGCCCTGGAACGGCACGGCGGCAACAAGGCGCGCGCGGCGGCGGCACTGGGCATCGGGAGGGCAACTCTGTACCGGAAACTGCGCAGTTACCGGGTCTGACCCGTCAACTCGCCCTGTCCGTAAGCCGATTGAGATCATCCGGTCTTTCCCGAGTCTTGACTGCGCGCCGGGTCCGCCTAGATCCTCATCCGTGAAGATCTTGCGACGGTCATGACAATTCCGTGGACCGCGCCCCGCCGACCTTGAGGGACCGCCCATGACCACGGCCGGACGCAGACGCGTCACCCTGCTCGCCCTCCTGCTGCTCGTGCTGGCGACAGCCCTGGTGCCCACGAGGAGTTCGGCCGCCACCGACTGGTGGACCCCGGCCGCGCGCCCCTCCCCGGACGTCCGGATCGACGTCACGGGCGAGCCGTTCACCGGCACGAACGCGGCCGGCGAGGTGCGCGGCTTCGTCGACGCCCACAACCACCTCTTCTCCAACGAGGCGTTCGGCGGCCGCCTGATCTGCGGCAAGGTGTTCTCCGAGGCCGGCGTCGCGGACGCCCTCAAGGACTGCCCGGAGCACTACCCGGACGGCACCCTCGCGATCTTCGACTACATCACCCACGGCGGCGACGGCAAGCACGACCCGACCGGCTGGCCCACCTTCAAGGACTGGCCCGCCTACGACTCGATGACCCACCAGGCCAACTACTACGCCTGGGTCGAGCGCGCCTGGCGCGGCGGCCAGCGCGTCCTGGTCAACGACCTCGTCACCAACGGCGTGATCTGCTCGGTCTACTTCTTCAAGGACCGCTCCTGCGACGAGATGACGTCGATCCGCCTCCAGGCGAAGCTGACGTACGACCTCCAGGCGTTCATCGACCGGCAGTACGGCGGCACCGGCAAGGGCTGGTTCCGCGTTGTCACCGACAGCGCGCAGGCCCGCAAGGTCATCGAGCAGGGCAAGCTGGCCGTCATCCTGGGCGTCGAGACGTCCGAGCCGTTCGGCTGCAAGCAGGTCCTCGACATCGCCCAGTGCTCCAAGGAGGACATCGACAAGGGTCTCGACGAGCTGTACGCGCTCGGCGTGCGCTCGATGTTCCTGTGCCACAAGTTCGACAACGCGCTGTGCGGCGTCCGCTTCGACGAGGGCGGCCTCGGCACCGCCATCAACGTCGGCCAGTTCCTGTCCACCGGCACCTTCTGGCAGACCGAGAAGTGCACCACCGCGATGCACGACAACCCGATCAACGGCGCCACCTCCCCGGCCGAGGAGGAACTGCCGGACGGCGTCGAGGTGCCCGACTACGTGTCCGACGCCCAGTGCAACAAGCGGGGGCTGACCGAACTCGGCGAGTACGCGGTGCGCGGCATGATGCAGCGCGAGATGATGCTGGAGATCGACCACATGAGCGTCAAGGCCACCGGCCGGGTGCTCGACATCTTCGAGTCCGCGTCCTACCCCGGCGTGCTGTCCTCGCACAGCTGGATGGACCTCAAGTGGACCGAGCGGGTCTACGCGCTCGGCGGCTTCGTCGCCCAGTACATGCACGGCACCGAGGAGTTCGTGAAGGAGGCCGGCCGCACGGACGCCCTGCGCGAGAAGTACGGCGTCGGCTACGGCTTCGGCACCGACTTCAACGGCGTCGGCTCCCACCCCGGCCCGCGCGGTGAGACGGCGTCCAAGGTGACCTACCCCTTCACCAGCGTCGACGGCGGCTCGGTCATCGACCGGCAGACCAGCGGGCAGCGCACCTTCGACATCAACACCGACGGCGCCGCCCACGCCGGGATGATCCCCGACTGGATCGAGGACATCCGCAGGTCCGGCGGCCAGGACGCGGTGGGCGACCTCTTCCGGGGCGCCGAGTCCTACCTCGGCACCTGGGGCGCCACCGAGGGCCACCAGGCCGGCGTCAACCTCGCCCGCACCGGCACCGCGACCGCGACGGCCACCTTCTCCGAGTCCAACCCGTTCACCAGCTACCGGCCCGACCGCGCGATCGACGGCGACCCCGCCACGCGCTGGGCGAGCGACTGGAGTGACGACCAGTCCTGGCAGGTCGACCTCGGCGCCACCCACCTGGTCAGCCGGGTGACCCTCGACTGGGAGCGCGCGTACGGCAAGGCGTACCGGATCGACCTCTCCTCGGACGGCGTCAACTGGCGTACCGCGTGGTCCACTTCGGCCGGTGACGGCGGCCTCGACACCGCCCGCTTCACCGCGACCCCGGCCCGCCACGTCCGCGTCCAGGGCCTCCAGCGGGGCACGCAGTGGGGCTACTCCCTGTACGAAGTCGGCGTCCACAGCCGCTGAGTGACGAGACGTCAGCCATGACGTGACGCGACGACAGGGCCGCGCACCGGTGAACTCCGGTGCGCGGCCCGTCGGTCAGTCAGGGGATCAGCACTTCCCCTTGCAGGGCTCCCCTCGGGTGATCGGGATCCTGATGACGAGCCCGTCGTTCTTCACGGTGAGCCGGTACGTCTTCGTCGTGGGGTTCTTCGGCATGTCGTAGCCCTCGGGAACGTCCTTGACGACCGCGTAGTACGTACCGGGCGGCAGCTTCCCGAAGGCGCACTTGCCGGTGCCCGGGGTCGAGCAGTCACCGACGAGCGTCTTCTTGCCGCCCGCGTCCCGCCACAGCTGGACGACCACGTTGCCCAGCGGCGACCCGGTCTTGGCGTCGACGGTCTGGACGGTCAGCTTCAGCTCCTTGACCAGCCCGGCGTCCAGCGTGAGGTCCGCCCGCTTGCCGGGGCCGAGCGTCACGACGTCGGAGCAGCCGCTCTTCACGTCCACGACCGAGTCGTTGCCGACCGCGCCCGCGTTCTTCTTCGTCCACTGGTAGCCGTTCGGCTTGACGAAGCAGACCTTGTACTTGCCGTCGGGCAGGTTGTCGAACAGGTACTTGCCCTGCGCGTTCGTCTTGGTCGTCCTGAGCGTCTTGCCGGTCGCCGGGTCGACCAGCTTCACGGTCACCCCGGACGCGGGCTTCTCGCCCCTGTCCTGGATCCCGTTGGCGTTGTCGTCGTACCAGACGTAGTCACCCAGCTTGTTCAACGGGGTCAGCCCCGCGTCCAGGGTGAGGTCCGCGCGGTTGCCCGGACCCAGCGTGACCGGGGCGGAGCATCCGGTCTTCCGGTCGGCGACCGAGTCGTTCCCACTGGCGCCGGCGTTCTGCTTCGTGAACTGGTAGCCGGCCGGGGCCGTGAAGCAGACCTTGTAGGAGCCGTCGGGCAGCTTGTCGAAGAGGTACTTGCCGTCGGCGTCGGTCGTCGTGGTCTTGAGCGTCTTGCCGGTCGCCGGGTCGACGAGCTTGACCGGGATCCCGGAGGCCGGCTTCTCACCCGGGTCCTGGATGCCGTTGCCGTTCTCGTCGTACCAGACGTAGTCGCCGAGCTTGTTGAGCGGGGTCAGGCCCGCGTCCTGGGTGAGGTCCGCGCGGTTGGCCGGGCCGAGGACGACCGGGTCGGAGCAGCCCGTCGCCGGGTCGACGACCGAGTCGTCACCGGAGGCGCCGGCGTTCTGCTTCGTGAACCGGTAGTCGTCGGGAGCCGTGAAGCAGACCTTGTAGGAGCCGTCGGGCAGGTTGTCGAAGAGGTACTTGCCGTCCGTGCCGGTGGTCGTGGTCTTCACGGTCTGGCCGGTCGTGGTGTCGATGAGCTTGACGGGGATCCCGGGGGCCGGCTTCTCGTCCGGGTCCTGGATGCCGTTGCCGTTCTCGTCGTACCAGACGTAGTCGCCGAGCTTGTTCAGCGGCGTGAGACCGGCGTCCAGGGTCAGGTCGGAGCGGTTGGCCGGGCCGAGGGTGACCTCGGGGGAGCAGCCCGTCGCCGGATCGACGACCGAGTCGTCACCGGAGGCGCCCGCGTCCTTCTTCGTCCACTGGTAGCCGTCGGGCTTGCTGAAGCAGACCTTGTAGGAACCGTCGGGCAGCTTGTCGAAGAGGTACTTGCCGTCCGTGCCGGTCGTGGTCGTCCTGATGGTGTTGCCGGTGGCCGGGTCGATCAGGGTGACGGTGATGCCGGGGGCCGGCTGCTCCGTCGGGTCCTGGATGCCGTCGCCGTTCGCGTCGTACCAGACGTAGTCGCCCAGCTTGTTCAGCGGGGTCACGCCCGCGTCCACGTCGTGGTTGACGTAGCCGGGGTCACCGACGGCGACCGTGGTCTTCCCGGCGCTGTCGGGCTTGGAGTTGATGTGGTCGTCGCTGCCCGCGTTCGCCTTGGTGAACTGGAGGTCGGCGGGGGTGGGGGTGCCGGGCAGGCCGGAGGTGTCGGCGCCCGAGTAGTCGAAGGTGACGTCGTACGTCGTGTTCGGCTTCAGACCCTCGGCGGTGCCGATGTAGTACTCGCCGTTCGCGTCGGTCGTCGCCGTGAGGGTGGTCCCGTCGGGGGCCTTGAGGGTGACGACGACGCCCGGCAGCGGCGCCTCGGACGGATCCTGGATGCCGTCGCCGTCGGCGTCGTACCAGGTCCGGTTGCCGATCTGGACCGGCGGCGGGGCGGAGATCAGCTCCAGGTCGGCGAGGCCGTTGCCCTTGCCGAAGAGGTTCGCGCCGTCGGACCACGTCGACTTGATCAGCAGGTTGCCGATGATCGAGCCGCTGTCGTCGGCCTTCTTCCTGGCCGTCGGCACCGAGCCGTCGGCGACCCACTCGCGGATCCCCTGCTCGTACGCCTGGTTCGTCCACGGGTCGAAGGCGGTCGTCCACAGCTTCTTGCGGTACGGCTGGAGCGCGGTGCCGCCCTCGGTGATCTGGTCGTGGTTGGCGTCGGAGAGCGTGGTCGTGTCGTTGTAGAACTCGCCGTTGCCCGGACCCTGCTGGTTGTTCGGGTTCGCGCCCGTGAACGACCCGCAGGTGGCGTTGCTCTCCAGCGTGTACGTCGTCCCCGACAGGCACGCCCGCAGGACGTCACCCGCGGCGACCGCCGACACCTGGGTCGTCGTCGAGCCGAAGGAGTAGGTCTGGTTGCCCTGCATGTCCGCGAAGCGGTCGCGGAAACCCATGATCAGGTCGCCGTTGTCGGCGATCTCCAGGTTGGACAGCATGGGCTGCGGCGCGGAGACGAACGTGTGCTCCTCGCGCACGGGCACCCGCTCGTTCCACGCCTCCCAGTCCGCGCTCATCTGCTGGCCGACCGTCGTCGTGTCGTCGCAGCGGTAGCCCGACGCGCCGAGGAAGCGGTAGGCGCAGCCCCGGTCGAAGTCCAGCTTGGAGGTGAACAGCTCGCTGAACGCGCCGCCCTTGAACTCGTAGACGTGCGCGCTCAGTTGCGAGGGGTCGCCCCACGCCGAGGTGGCGCTGACGGTCGACTCCGCCCCGCACACCCCGCCGACCAGCACCCGCTTGCCGCGCACGCCGATGCCGTACGGGTGCCAGTCGCCGACACACGCGGCCGGCTTCGGGATGTCGTACGAGACCGGCGCGCCCGCGCTGACACCGTCGCCGGTGCCGTTGACCGGCACGCTGTAGAGCTTGGAGTCGTTGAGGTTGACCGCGTACAGCGTCTTGCCGTCGCCCGAGACGTCGACGTCGCCGAGCCCTTCGCGGCCGACCTTGTCGTAGATGGCGTCGTCGTGCAGGTAGCTGTTCGTGGCGTCGTGCGCGGTGAGGGCGCCGGGCAGGGTGGTGAACGTCGTCACCGCCTTGCTGGTGCTGTTGTAGCGGTAGATCGCGTTGACGGGGCCGGCCGGGCCGTACTCGGTGTGCCGCTTGACCGAGGTGCCCATGAAGACGTTGCCGGAGCGGTCGGTGCCGATGCCGAAGACGGCCTGCTGGGCGGTGTTGTCGGTGAGCTGGTTGACCGTGCCGCCCGGCGAGGTGTTCGTGAGGTTGCCGTCGAACTGGAGCAGACCCTGCATGCCGGTCGCGTCGCCCTTGGCGAGACCGGCGGTGACCAGGGTCGGGTTCTCGGGGTAGTAGACGTCCGGCTCCAGGAAGCCGGTCGTGTAGCTGACGTCGGTGCCGCCGGAGACGTCCACGAAGCCGGTGTTCGAGCGCATCACGCCCGCGCCCGTGCCGAGGCCCGCGACCGCCGGCTGGTAGGTGGTCGTGTCGGGGTTCTTCACCTCGATGCGGTACTTGCCGCCGGTCAGCGCCGAGGACGCCGGGGTGAAGGACGCCACGCCGTCCGCGTCGGTCGTCGCGGTGATCGTCTGCCCCGCGTCGTCCGTCAGTGTGACGGTCACGCCCGCCATCCCGGGCTCCAGGACGCTGTCGTAGGCGCCGTCGGCGTCCACGTCGGTGACGACCCGGACGGTCACCGTGCCGTCGCCGGCGCCCTTGACCCGCTTCTGCCCCGGTGCGGCGGATGCCGCCTGGGCGACGGGCGCGCCGGCCGCGCACACGGCCAGCACGAGACCGACGGCGATCCGCCGCCGGACCCGTCTCCGCAGTGTTTCCTTGCGCATGCTGCTCCTCGTCTTGTGGAGGTCTCATGGAGAGCCACTAACCCCATATAGCCACATAAAGCGCAAATATGATCAATTCGGACATCTGGGGGTGTGGGTTGGAGTGACCGTCACCCGGAGGTCGCCGCAGGGGCGTTGTCAGTGCCGGGTGGCAGGCTGATGACCATGGACGAGACGGAGTTCATGCGCGGCAGGGTCTACGGCGCCGACCACGAGGACGCGGGGCCGCGCCCCGGCAGGCGTTACGCCGAACTGGTGGGCGGCCCGCTCGATGGACTGCTCCTCGACGTCACGGAAGACGGCGCGGGCGAGGGGGGTGATGTGCGAGAGGTGGTGCTCGCGACGGAGATAGGGCGGTACGGCGCGGGAGGGCGGGCCGTGTACGCGCGGGGCGCGGCGGACGAGCGGCGGCTGGAGTGGCGGGGGGACGTGCCCGGGGTGGGATGAGGTCCGGGGTGGGGTGAGTCTGAAAACTCGCTCTTGAAATCTTGAACTCCCAGCAATCAAGGGCCAGTTCAAGCCGTTGGGTTGGCGCACTCATGACAATCCATGGCACGGAGTGTCACTCTTCTGTCTCGCGTTCACCAATTCTTCACCGACGCACCTCTGGCGGTACCCGCGCCCCCACCGGCCCTTCGACCAGGGGCCGAACGCAGAAGGAGACCCCCTTGCCCCGGAGATCCCGCCTCCTCCCACGGCGCAGACGCGCCGCCCTCCTCGCCCTCACCGCCGCCGGCGCCCTGCTGGCCGTCGGCACCCAGACCGGCGGCGCCACCGCCGCCCCCGACCAGGGCGCCGCCACCGGCAAGACGATCCGCGCGACCCCTCGCGCCGGCGCCGCCCAGCTCGCCCTGACCCCCGCTCAGCGCACGAGCCTCCTCAAGAGCGCCACCGCGCAGGCCGCGACCACCGCCCGCAGCCTCGCCCTCGGCACCCAGGAGAAACTCGTCGTCCGCGACGTCATCAAGGACGCCGACGGCACCGTCCACACCCGCTACGAGCGCACCTACGCGGGCCTGCCCGTCCTCGGCGGCGACCTCGTCGTCCACTCCCTCAAGGACGGCCGGACGACGGCGTCGAAGGCCAGCGACGCGCGCATCGCCGTGCCCACCGTCACGCCGAAGATCTCCGCCGCCACCGCCGCCGGCAAGGCCCTCGGCGCCGCGAAGAACGCGGACGTCGCGAAGGGCGAGACCGAGAAGGCGCCCCGCCTCGTCGTCTGGGCCGGCGACGGCAAGCCCGTGCTGGCCTGGGAGACCACCGTCCACGGCACCCAGGCCGACGGCACGCCCAGCGAACTGCGCGTCGTCACCGACGCCGCCTCCGGCAAGCAGCTCCTCGCCGAGGAGGGCGTCCACACCGGCACCGGCACCGGCCAGTACAACGGCACCGTCCCGCTCGGCTCTACCCTCTCCGGCTCGACGTACCAGCTCGTCGACGGCGAGCGCGCCGGCCACCGCACCTACGACCTGGGCCAGGGCACCTCCGGCACCGGCACCCTCTTCACCGACGCCGACGACGTCTGGGGCAACGGACTGCCGAGCAACCGGCAGACCGCCGGCGTCGACGTCGCGTTCGGCGCGGCGGCCACCTGGGACTACTACAAAGAGGTCTTCGGCCGCAACGGCATACGCAACGACGGCGTCGCCGCCTACAGCCGCGCCCACTACGGCAACTCCTACGTCAACGCGTTCTGGCAGGACAGCTGCTTCTGCATGACGTACGGCGACGGTTCCGGCAACGCCAACCCGCTCACCTCGCTCGACGTCGCCGCCCACGAGATGACGCACGGCGTCACCGCCGCCACCGCCAACCTCACCTACTCCGGCGAGTCCGGCGGGCTCAACGAGGCGACGTCCGACATCTTCGCCGCCGCCGTCGAGTTCTACGAGAACCTGCCCGCCGACCCGGGCGACTACCTCGTCGGCGAGAAGATCAATATCAACGGCGACGGCACGCCGCTGCGGTACATGGACAAGCCCTCGCGGGACGGTTCCTCCCACGACAACTGGAGCCCCGGCCTCGGCAACGTCGACGTCCACTACTCCTCGGGCCCGGCCAACCACTTCTTCTACCTGCTGTCCGAGGGCAGCGGCGCGAAGACCGTCAACGGCGTCGCCTACGACAGCCCGACGTACGACGGGAAGTCGGTCACCGGCATCGGCGTCCAGAACGCCGCGAAGATCTGGTACCGGGCGCTGACGACGTACATGACCTCGTCCACCAACTACGCGGGCGCCCGCACCGCGACCCTCTCGGCCGCCGCCGACCTCTTCGGCGCCTACAGCCCGACCTACCTCGCCGTCGCCGACGCCTGGGCCGGCATCAACGTCGGCAGCCGCATCGCCCTCGGCGTCAACGTCGAGCCGATCGCCGCCCAGGTCTCCGGCGTCGGGCAGAGCGTGTCCCTCCAGGTCAACGCCTACACCACCAACACCGGCGCGGGCCTGACCTACGAGGCCACCGGCCTTCCGGCGGGCCTCAGCATCAGCTCCTCGGGTCTCATCTCCGGGGTCCCCACGACGCTCGGCACCAGCGACGTGACCCTCAAGGTCACCGACGCCACCGGCGCCTCCGTCACCCAGACCTTCACCTGGCGGGTCGCGAACATCTACGCCAACGCCGCCCGTGTCGACATCCCCGACAACGGCGCCGCCGTCGAGTCCCCGATCACCATCACCGGCCGCAGCGGCAACGCCTCCGCGACCACCGAGGTGTACGTCAACATCGTCCACACGTACCGGGGTGACCTCGCCGTCGACCTGGTCGCTCCCGACGGGTCGGTCTACTCGCTGCTCGACCGCTCCGGCGGCTCGGCGGACAACGTCGACCAGACGTTCACCGTCAACGCCTCCTCGGAGGCCGTCAACGGCACCTGGAAGCTGCGGGTCCAGGACCGGGCCGCGATCGACATCGGCTACATCGCGCGGTGGCAGCTCACCCCGTGAACGCCTGAGGCATGAGACTCCGCCCGGCCCCCTCGTCCCGGGGGCCGGGCGTGGTCGTGTCAGGTCAGCGTGACCTCCCAGGTGTCCACCGCGAAGTGCACCGTCATGCCGTGCCGGGCGTACAGGGCGGGGGCGCCGGTCGTGTTGTCGGTGTCCACACCCAGGCCCACGGTGTCGCGGCCCAGGGCGGCGAAGGTGGCGAAGGAGTGGCGCAGGAGGAGACCGGCCAGGCCCCGGCCCCGGGCCTCGCGCAGGACGCCGAGGCTGCGGATCCAGCCCATCGCCGTGCGGTCGTTGCGGGCGATGAGGAAGGCGACGTCGCGCGCGACGGCGGCGCCCGCTTCGGTGGTGCTCGCGATCCAGACCAGGGACCAGTCGACGTTGTCGGCGTCGATGTCGTTCAGCCACTGCTCGTAGGTGCGCGGCTGGTGGTCGAAGTGCTCGGCGAACGTGGTCTGGTAGAGGGCGTGGACGGTGCGGCGGTCGTCCTCCGTCACGCAGGACCGCAGCGTCACACCGGCCGGGAACTCGACGGGGCCGTCCCGGTCGGCGTCCAGGGGACGGTGCAGGACGTGATAGCGGCGCACGACACCCCAGCCGCGTGCCGCCAGCAGGTCCGTGTCCATCGTGCAGTCGACGTTCAGATAGAGGTGGACGACGGCCCGCGCGGCCCCGTTCTCGCGGGCCCGCTCCAGCGCGCGGTCCTCCATCGCGGCCAGGACGGCGAGGCCCGCCTCCTGGTGCTCGGGCAGGACGTAGTGGTCCATGTCGATGCGCTCGCCGCCCGACTCGTCCCACAACAGGCCGTACACGACAAGGCGTTCACCGTCGAAGGCCAGCCAGGAGTCGCGGGCGAGGTCGGCGTCCGGGTGCTTCAGGTCGGCCTCGACCGTGTGCTGGTCCGTCTCGGGACGGCCCACCTCGATCACGTCGATCGCGTTGAGGAGACCGGTGATGGCGGGAGCGTCTTCGAGGGAGGCCGGGCGCAGGGAATAAGGCATGCGGCCAGGGTCCGGGGGCGGGGGTGAGGGCCGCAATCGAATTTCCGTGGAGCCCGTGTACCGGCCGAACTCCAAGGCCCGGCAATGCACTTGCCACCCCCCACCCCGCCCCCGGCAATCCGTCCCTCAAGCCGTCATCTCCTTCGGCAAAGACGTCTATCCGCGTAGAACCCCGGGGTGCTGCCATGTACGCGACCGCCCGGACCGTTGCCGGGCCTTCATCGGGAGACCCCCATGTCCCGTACCACTCGCCCCGTGGTGACCGCGCTCTCCGCCTTCGCCCTCGCCGCCGCCGGACTCACGTTCACGGCGGGCACGGCACACGCCCAGTCGTGCAGCCAGTCGTACCTCCCGCTCCCCGACCCCTCCTGCCAGCCCGGGGCCCTGAACCCCGACGTCACCCAGGACACCATCGGCTCCACCATCTGCGTCTCCGGCTGGACCGCGACCGTGCGCCCCTCCAGCTCCTACACCACGGCCCTCAAGAAGCAGCAGATCGTCGAGTACGGCTACACCGACACCAGCACCTCCGACTACGAGGAGGACCACTTCGTCCCCCTCGAACTCGGCGGCGCCCCCAAAGACCCCCAGAACCTGTGGCCCGAGCCCGAGTACGGCAACCAGACCGCCGGTAACAAGGACACCGTCGAGAACCGCCTCAAGAAAGCCGTCTGCGCCGGCCAAGTCAGCCTCTCCGACGCCCAGAACGCCATCATCACCGACTGGACGACGGCCCTGTCGAACCTCGGCCTGAGCTGAGCCCGCCCGGGGGTGGTCAGGTCTCCTGGAGCGGCGCGTACGCGGAGGCGTCGAGCCCGAACGTCCAGGCCACCCCCTCGCGGGCCGTCCTTGTCCGGGGCGGTACGCGTAGCCAGTACACGTTGCGTGAACCGTCCGGTTCCGGCGTGGAGTTGGTGACCTCGACCATCACGACCGGTTCGTCGATGCCCATCTCGATGCGCCACAGCACGCCTGTCTCGTCCCGGTGCACGGGCTTCGCGCCCGAGTCGGTGAGGTAGCGCTCGTATCCGTAGAACTCCAGCATCACGCGGCGCAGTTCGGCGTTCTCCTCGGCCTGGATGCGTTGCGGCACCAGTGTCCGCAGCTCGTCGAGGAAGCCCGGCGGCACCGGCATGCCGCGCCACGCGCACAGCGCGAACCCGTCCGCGAACGCCAGCGCCGGACCGTCGCCCCGGTCCAGCCGCCCCGCCTCGTCCCGGTGCAGCTCCACCGGGCGCTCGCACACCACGGCGACCTCCTCGAACGCCCACCACCAGCCGGCGCTGCGACAGACTTCGGCGAGGCCGGCCAAGGGGTGTGCGGGGAGGGCCGCTTGGGATCCCGGACCGCCGTCCGAGAGGCCGTGGCCGGCGCCGTCGGCGGGCGCCGGGTACCCCGGGCCGCTGTGCGGAAGGCCGCGCCCCGCGCCGTCGGTGGGATCGGCGGACTCGGCCGACTTCGGGAGGCCGGGGGAGAGGCCACGCCCCGCACCGCTGCCGGATGCCGGGAACTCCGGGGCGCCGCCCCGAACGCCCCGCCCCACACCGGCGCCGGACGCCGAAGGCTCCGACCCGTCGCCCGGAGCGCTCCGCCCCGTGCCACCGCCGGACGCCGGGGACTCCAGGCCGCCGCTCAGAACACTCCGCCCATCGGCGTCGGCGGATCCCGAGTCGCCGTCCACACGCTCCCGGTCCGCCGCGAACGCCGCCAGCCACGGTGCGTCGTGCTGGCCCAGCATCGCGTCCAGGAGGATCAGGCGGGCTCGCGCCGACTCCTTGCGGCCGATCTCCTCCAGGACGCCTTCCCGGATGCGGTCGACCAGGGACTGGGTCAGTTCCCAGAGGCGGCCTCCGGTCGCGGACCAGCGGGCGGGCCAGCCCTCGGGGCCCAACTCCTCGTGCAGGCGGCGCCGTTCGGCCGCCCAGGGGCGGGTGCGTACCGCTTCGCGGACGCTCGCGCCCGCGTCGGTCAGGCCGGCCACGGTGCGCACGCCTTCCAGGGGTGAGCGCGCCCACAGGATCCGCGCCGGCTCGGGGAGCCCCGCGAGGCGGTAGGCGAGGCGGACACCTGCCTCGGCACGCGCCCGGTCCGCCGGTGCGGCCGAAGCGGCGTACGACCGCCACTCGTTCACGTCGTCCATCGCCAACTCCCCCTCAGTCCGCCACGATCCGCACCGACCCGGGCACGTACTCCCGCTGCCGGATCACCCGGTACCACCCCGCCGGGAGCACGATCGTCCCGTGCTCCTCGTGCACCACCCGCCCGCCCCTGGGGACATGGAGCAGCATCGGCCCGAACGGGCCCGGCTCCCGCACGAGTTCGCCCGGACCCACGACCGCGTGGGCGTGCCCGGTCACCTCGCCCAGCGCCAGCACCAACCGGCCCCGCCCGTCCCTCGGCTCCCTCGGCGCCCGCTCCACATGCTCCGGAACCGCCTCCTCGGCGACCGACACGATCAGCACGTCTCCCTGCCGGTACATGGACACACCCCCTCGACTCGACCGCGGCACACCTCGCGCCGCCCTCATGACCACGACCGTACGACCCACCACTGACAACGCCCCCGAACCCCGACCCCGGCGCCGCGTTGTCAGTGCCGGTTGGTACAACTTGCGGCAACAGGCCACACCCGCCGCGAGCATGGAGCAGCCGCATGACCGTCCACGAGCATCTGACGACCTTCCACCGGCTGCCGGTCCACGAGTTCCCGAGTGCCGAGGACCCGAGGCCGCTGCCCGCCACGGACTCCGTCGCCTGGCGGCTCTCCAGTGACACGTACGACTCCGAGGAGGAGTGGACGTCCGTCTTCGCCCGCTTCCTCGACGCCGTCGACACCACACGCGTGCGCGCGATCGTCGTCGGCGCCTGGGAGGAGGCGTACGACACCAGCCCCGGCCCGATCGTCGAGGCGCTCGTCGCCGCCCGCGACCAACTGCCCGCGCTGCGCGCCCTGTTCCTCGGGGACATGACGTCCGAGGAGTGCGAGATCTCCTGGATCCACCAGACCGGCGTCACCCCGCTCCTGACCGCCTACCCGGAGCTGGCGGAGTTCGGCACGCGCGGCGGACAGGACCTGGTGCTGAACGGCGTCACGCACACCGCGCTGCGCCGGCTCGTCCTGGAGTCCGGCGGGCTGCCCGCCCAAGTGGTGCGCGGCGTCGCCGCCTGCGACCTGCCCGCCCTCGAACACCTCGACCTGTGGCTCGGCACCCCCGACTACGGCGGCGACAGCGAGATCGCCGACCTCGCCCCCGTCCTCGCCGGCACCCGCCTGCCCGCCCTGCGCCACCTCGCCCTGCGCAACAGCGAGATGCAGGACCAGGTCGCCGCGGCCGTCGCCGCCGCCCCCGTCGTCGCCCGCCTGGACACCCTCGACCTCTCGATGGGCATCCTCACCGACGACGGCGCCACCGCCCTCCTCACCGGCCAGCCCCTCACCCACCTCAAGAAACTCGACCTCCACTACAACTACCTGACCGACCCCCTGCGCGAGCGCCTGCGCGCCACCCTCGAACCGGCCGGCGTCGAACTCGACCTCGACAGCGACGACGCCGACGAGGACGCGGACGACGAAGACGGCACGGTGTGGCGTTACGTGGCCGTGGGGGAGTGAGGGGGATGCCGATCAGCGGGGGGACGGACGCGCCTGAGACGACGACCTGGGCGCGCGGCGAGGCGGACACGGCCGAAGCACCGCGCACGCCAGGCGAGACACCGGCCTCACCGGCCTTCCCCGCGCGGGGAGCCGCGCACCGGGAATCACCAGCCGCCCCGGCGCCCCTCGCCGGCCTCCCGGCGTGCGGGAACCCCGCAGAAGCGGCACCGGCCCGCGCACACACGCCCGGACCCGCGCCGGCCACCCCCGCACCCCGCCCGCCCGTCCTCACCGTGATCGGCAACCCCGGCAACCGCCGCGTCACCCTCTACACCGACGCCGTCCGCGCGGCCGGCCTCCCCGCGCCCCGCGTCCTCGCCTGGGCGGACGTCCTCGCGGCGGGCGGCGCCGACTTCGCGCCCGGCGAGGTGGTCCGCCTCGACTCGCCGGGCGAGCACCCCGAGGTCGACCGAGTGCTGCGCGGCGGCGACGACCCGACGCGGGTCGAGGGCTCCGCGCGCTGGTACGCGGCGTTCCTGACGGCGCTCGGCACTCTGCGGGGCGGCGTGCGCCTCGACGATCCGGACGACCTCGCGGTGCTGTTCGACAAACGCCGCTGCCACGGCCGCCTGCGCGAAGCGGGCGTCCCCGTCCCCCACTCGCCCACCTCGGGCCCGGCCGCGCCCGCCGTCCACGGCTGGGACGACGTCCGCACGGCGATGCGCGAGCACCGCATGCCGAGGCTCTTCGTGAAGCTCGCGCACGGCTCGTCCGCGTCCGGTGTGCTGGCCGTCGAGACGGCGGGCGGCGGGCGGATCAGGGCGACGACGTCGGTCGAACGGGCGCCGGACGGACGACTGTTCAACTCGCTCAAGGTGCGCCGGTACGACAGCGAGCGCGAGATCGCGGCGATCGTCGACCGGCTCGCCCCGGACCACCTGCACCTGGAGCGCTGGTTCCCGAAGGCGGCACAGCGCGGGCGCGCGGCGGACCTGCGGGTCGTGGTCGTCGCGGGCCGCGCCACCCACGCGGTCGTCCGCACCAGCGGCACCCCGCTGACCAACCTGCACCTGGGCGGCAGGAGAGGCGACCTGGCGGAGGCGCGGGCGGCGGTCGAGGCGGCGGGCGGGCGCTGGGCCGACGTCCTCGGCGTCGCCGAACAGGCCGCCGCCCGCTTCCCGCGCACCCTGTGCGTCGGCGTCGACCTGCTGCCCGCCGTCGGCTGGACCGGCGCCGTCGTCGGCGAGGTCAACGCCTTCGGCGACCTGCTGCCCGGCCTCACCGGCCTGCCCGGCAGCGGCGCCGAAGGACTCGACACGTACGCGGCGCAGGTCGACGCCACCCTGAACCACACGCACGCCCTGACCCACGCGCACGCCGCGCACCACACGCCGAAACCTCCCGCGCACGCCGCCGCGACCCTTGCTCCGAACCACGGAAGAACCACCCATGCGCACCCCTGACATGACAAGGATCGTCGGCACCCACGACCTCCTCCTCGTCACCCTCGACACCCTGCGGTACGACGTCGCCGTCGAACTCGCCGAAGAGGGCCGCATCCCGAACCTCGCACGCCACCTCCCCGGCGGCCGGTGGGAGGAACGGCACGCCCCCGGCAGCTTCACGTACGCCTCCCACCAGGCCATGTTCGCCGGCTTCCTGCCCACCCCGGCGACCCCGGGTCCGCACCCCCGCCTCTTCGCCGCGCGCTTCGCGGGCAGCGAGACGACCGCCGGCGGCACCTTCGTGTACGACACCCCGGACCTCGTCTCCGGACTGGCGAAGGAGGGCTACCGCACGGTCTGTGTCGGCGGCGTCGGCTTCTTCAACCAGCGGGGCCCCCTCGGCAGCGTCCTCCCCGGCCTCTTCCAAGAGGCCCACTGGGAACCGGAGTTCGGCGTCACCTCCCCGCACTCCTTCGAGAACCAGGTCACCCGCGCCGAACAGATCGTCGCCGGACTCCCGCAGGACCAGCGCCTGTTCCTCTTCGTGAACGTCGCCGCCCTGCACCAGCCCAACTGGTTCCACCTCCCCGGCGCCACCCGCGAGGCCGGGGACACCCGCGCCACCCACGCCGCCGCCCTGGAGTACGTCGACCGGCACATCGGCCGCCTCTTCACCGCCGCGAGCAGCCGCCGCCCCTGCTTCACGATCGTCTGCTCCGACCACGGCACCGCCTACGGCGACGACGGCTACACCGGCCACCGCCTGGGCCACCCCGTGGTCTGGACGGTCCCGTACGCCCAATTCACCCTGAACCAGGGGGAGTCCGCGTGACCACCAACCGCGTGACCGAGAGCCCCTACCAGTCGTACGTCTACGCCTACCCCCACAAGACCGCGTACCGGAAACTCGACGACCGCCCCCCGCTCACCAAACTCTGGGCGGACGAGCCGAAGGCAGCCCTCTCCCTCTACTTCCACATCCCGTTCTGCGAGGTCCGCTGCGGCTTCTGCAACCTCTTCACCCGCATCGGCGCCCCCGACGGCCTCACCGCCGCCTACCTCGACGCCCTCGAACGCCAAGCGGCCGCGGCCCGCGAAGCCCTCGGGCCCGGCGACCGCCGCTTCGCCACCGCGGCCTTCGGCGGCGGCACCCCCACCTTCCTCACGGCCGCCGAACTCGACCGCCTCTGCGACCTCGCCGAAGACATGGGCGCCGACCTGCACACCATCCCCCTCTCCGTCGAGGCGTCCCCCGCGACCGCCACCGCCGACCGCCTGAGCGTCCTCGCCGACCGCGGCACCACCCGCCTCAGCCTCGGTGTCCAGAGCTTCGACGACACCGAGGCGCGCGCCGCCGTCCGCCCGCAGAAACGCGCGGACGTCGAAGCCGCGCTCGGCAGGATCAGGGACGCGGCCATCCCCGTCCTCAACATCGACCTGATCTACGGCATCGACGGCCAGACGGCTGCGACCTGGCTCAACTCCCTCGACGCGGCGCTGAGTTGGCGCCCTGAGGAGCTGTACCTCTACCCCCTGTACGTCCGCCCCCTCACCGGCCTCGACCGCCGGGCCCAGGACGCCCCCGACCCGGCATGGGACCAACAACGCCTGCGCCTCTACAAGTTGGGCCGCGACCACCTCCTCGCCCACGGCTACGTCCAGCACTCCATGCGCATGTTCCGCCGGGCCGACGCCCCCGACCAGGGCGCCGACGACTACGCCTGCCAGACCGACGGCATGATCGGCCTCGGCTGCGGAGCACGCTCGTACACCAGAGACCTGCACTACTCCTTCGACTACGCGGTCAACATGACCGAGATACGCGGGATCGTCGACGCGTACGTGGCCACCGAGGACTTCACCCACGCGGAGATCGGCTTCGAGATGGACGACGACGAGCGCCGCCGCCGCTACCTGCTCCAGTCCCTCCTCCAGGCGGAGGGACTGCCCGCGGTGGGCCAACGGGAGTACTTCGCGCCCGAGTTGGAGCGCTGGGTCGAGCGCGGCTGGCTGACGGACACGGACGACCACCTGAAGCTCACCCCGGAGGGCCTCGCCCACTCCGACGCGATCGGACCCGAGCTGTTCTCCCCGGTGGTGCGCCACCGGATGGCCGAGTACGAAAGAAAGTAGCCCCCGGGATGGACCTCACCCTCCTCTACCGCGGCCCGCTCGCCTCCTGCGACTACGACTGCCCCTACTGCCCGTTCGCCAAGCGCCGCGACACCCCGGCCCAACTCCGCGCCGACAGACAGGCGTTGGACCGCTTCACCACTTGGGCCACCCACCAGACCGACGACACCCTGTCGATCCTCTTCACCCCCTGGGGCGAGGGTCTGGTCCGTTCCTGGTACCGGCGCGCGCTCGCCGACCTCTCCCACCTCCCGCACGTCCGCCGCGTCGCGATCCAGACCAACCTGAGCTGCCGCACCGACTGGCTGACCGAGGCCGACCCCGCCACCCTCGCCCTGTGGTGCACCTACCACCCCGGCCAGACCCCCTACGACCGCTTCCTGACCAAGTGCCGTGACCTCGCGGCGAAGGGCATCCGCCACAGCGTCGGTGTCGTCGGCCTCCCCGACCACCTCGACCACGCCCGCCGCCTGCGCGCCGACCTCCCGGGCCACGTCTACCTGTGGATCAACGCGGCCGAGGGCCACACTTACGACGACGCCTCCGCCGCCGACTGGACGGCCCTCGACCCCCTCTTCCCCTACAGCCGCCACCCGCACCGGAGCGCCGGACTGCCCTGCCGCACCGGCGAGTCGGTGATCTCGGTGGACGGCGAGGGGACGGTCCGGCGCTGTCACTTCGTCAAAGCGGAACTGGGGAACCTGTACGACGGCTCCTACCGGGAAGCCCTGAAGCCCCGCGCCTGCCCGCTCGCCGCCTGCGACTGCCACATCGGGTACGTGCACCTGGAAACCCTCCCGCTGTACGACGTGTTCGCGGGAGGGGTCCTGGAGCGGATCCCTACGGCCGTCGCGCGAGCCGCAGGGTGAGGATCTGGAACGGCCGCAGCGCGAACCGCACGCCGTCCCCGTCGACGTCCACCGACTCGCCTTCCAGCGGGCGTTCCAGCAGGTCGGTGACCGTCGCCCCGGCCAGCGGGAAACCGGCCGTGAGGGTGGCGCGGGCGCGGGTGCCCCGGGACTCGAAGAGCCGGACGACGACGTCGCCGCTCTCGTCGTCCGCGAGCTTCACGGCCTCGACGACCACGCCTTCGTCGTCCACGGCGACCAGCGGCGCGACCGTCGCCGAGCCCGGCACCGTCCGCTCGGCCAGGTTGACCCGGTAGCCCTCGCGGACCGCGTCCGGCACCTGCGCGCCGATCAGGAGGCCGTAGGACAGGCGATGGGTGCCCTGGTCCTGCTCCGGGTCGGGGAAGCGGGCCGCGCGCAGCAGGGTCAGGCGGACGGTCGTGGTCGTGCCGCCGTCGGCGCGGACGTCACGGGTGACGTCGTGCCCGTACGAGGAGTCGTTGACCAGGGCCGCGCCCCAGTCGCGCTCGCCGACGTGCAGATAGCGGTGGGCGCAGATCTCGAACTTGGCGGCGTCCCAGGTGGTGTTGGTGTGGGTGGGGCGCTCGACGTGGCCGAAGGGGATCTCGGCGGTGGAGTGCGCGGCCCGCACGTCCAGTGGGAACGCGGCCTTGAGGACCTTCTCCCGCTCGTGCCAGTCGACGACCGTGTCCACCGAAAGCCGCCGCGAACCGGCCGGCAGGGTCAGCGTCTGCTCGATCCGCGACTCCCCGAACACCCGGACCACCCGCACCCCGTCCCCGGCCTCGGTCGCCGTCACCGACTCGGCCTCGGTGAGGTCGCGCACGGTGTTGCGGTAGAAGACGTCCAGGTCCCAGGCGTCCCACTGGTTCGGGAAGTCCTGGTGCAGCTGGAGCAGGTTCCCGACCGTGCCGGGTGCCAGCGCCTCACGGTCGGCCGCCAGGTCGTACGCGGAGGTGACGAGACCGCGCTGATCGATGACGACCCGGACCAGCCCGTTGTCGAGCACGAAAGTCCGGCCATCGACGACGGGACTCACCGCAGCGCCCGGGTTCTGCGCGCGCGGCACCGCGCCGAACGCCGCGACCCCGCCCCGGGCATGGGGCGCCGCGTTGAAGACGACCGTCCCCTCCCCGTCCCCGGCCAGCGCCTCCTGCGCCGCCGAGATCAGCCCGTTCAGCTCCTCGGCGACCCGCGTGTATGTCACCTCGGCCTCGCGGTGCACCCAGGCGATGGACGTGCCGGGCAGGATGTCGTGGAACTGGTGGAGCAGGACCGTCTTCCACAGCCGGTCCAACTCGGCGTACGGATACGCCACCCCCTCCCGCACGGCCGCCGTCGCCGCCCACAACTCGGCCTCCCGCAACAGGTGTTCGCTGCGCCGGTTGCCCTGCTTGGTGGCCAACTGGCTGGTGAGGGTGCCCCGGTGGAACTCCAGGTACAGCTCGCCGGACCAGATGGGGGCGCCGCCGTTCGCCTCGTACTCGGCGTGCGCCTTCTCGAAGAACGCCAGCGGGCCCTCGATCTCGACGCGCGGGGCGCCCTCCAGGTCCTTCATGCGCGCGGCGCGCGACAGCATCTCGCGGGTGGGGCCGCCTCCGCCGTCGCCGTAGCCGAAGGGGATCAGGGAGTGGTTGGCGCGCGCCTTGTCCTGGAAGTTGCGGACGCTGTGGGCGACTTGGGCGCCGGACAGCTCGCCGTTGTAGGAGTCGACGGGCGGGAAGTGGCTGAAGATCCGGGTGCCGTCGATGCCCTCCCACCAGAACGTGTGGTGCGGGAACTTGTTCGTGGTGTTCCAGGAGATCTTCTGGGTGAGGAACCACTTCACCCCGGCGAGCTTCATGATCTGGGGGAGCGCCGCGTTGTAGCCGAAGGTGTCCGGGAGCCACATGTCCTCGGTCTCGACGCCGAACTCGTCGAGGTAGAACCGCTTTCCGTGGACGAACTGGCGCACCAGCGCCTCGCCGCCGCTGATGTTGGTGTCGGGCTCCACCCACAGGCTGCCGGTCGGCACGAACTGCCCGGTCTTCGCCTTCTCCTGGGCGCGCGCGTACACCTCGGGCCGGTGTTCCTTGAGCCAGGCGAGCTGCTGCGCCTGGGACATGACGAACGTGAACTCGGGGTGGTCGTCCATGAGTTGGGTGACGTTGGAGACCGTGCGGGCCACCTTGCGGACCGTCTCGCGCAGCGGCCACAGCCACGCCGTGTCGATGTGCGCGTGCCCGACGGCCGTGATCCGGTGGGCGCCCGCGTGCGCGGGGGAGGCCAGCGCCGGGGCGAGCGCCGCGCGGGCCGCTGCCGCCGTGCCGCTGATGTCCTGCAAGTCGACGGCGTCCAGGGCGAGTTCGACCGCGCGCAGGATCTGCCAGCGGCGCGGCGAGTCCGGGGAGAGTTCGTGCATGAGCTGGCCGAGGACGTCCAAGTCCTGTGTGAGTTCGTGGACCTCGCGGTCGACGACGGCCAGGTCCATGCGGCGCAGCCGGTAGACGGGGGCACCCGGGTCGGCGGCGGGGTCGCCGAGCCAGGGGGCGGGGCCGCCGACCGAGACCGGGAGGAACTGCACCTGGTCCTGGCCGGTGTGCATGACGACCGGGTTCGCGGCGGCCTCGACGAACACCGTGAACTCCTCGCCCCCGACGGCCTGTTCGGTGACCGGGAGCCAGGTGTTGCGCGGGTTGAGGGCCTTCACGGCGGTGCCGTCGGCCCGGTACACGAGCCCTTCGGCGGAGAAGCCGGCCGAGTGCGTGCCGAACCCGAGGTCGAGCACCGCCTCCACGGGCAGCCCCGCCCACTCGGCCGGTACGGTCCCGCTCACCTTGAACCAGCTCGTCGTCCAGGCGGGCCCCCACGCCTCCCCGACCTTCACCGGGCGGTACGGCGCCGTGAGTCCTTCGCCGACCGGCACCGGCTCGCCCGGCACGTCCCACACCTCGACCGAGAGGGGGACCGCGCGGGCGTGGACGGCCGGCCGGATGCGTTCCTCCAGCACCCGGCGCAGCCGCTGTTCGGTGACGTCACGGTCGTTGTGCATGTGGATCTCCGTAGCAGAAGTGGGGGAAGCCGGCGTGTTCCGGGGCGGGTTCAGCCCTTGAGCGCGCCGCCGAGCGCGAAACCGCCGCCCAGCTTGCGGGCCAGCAGCAGGTACAGCATCACGACGGGCAGCGAGTAGATGATCGAGAACGCCGACAACTGCCCGTACTGCGTCTGGTCATGGGCGCTGAGGAAGGTGAACACGCTGACGGACGCGGGCAGTTTCTCCGGCGAGAGCAGCAGGATGAAGGGGACGAAGAAGTTCCCCCACATGCCGATGAACGTGAAGATGGTGACCACGACGACCCCGGGGCGCATCAGCGGCAGCACCACCCGCCACAGCACCTGCATCGTGTTCGCCCCGTCGATCCGGGCGGCCTCCTCCAGGACGACCGGCACGCCGTCCATGAAGTTCTTCATCAGCCAGATCCCGAACGGCAGCGACGACGCCGCCAGGAACAGCGTCGTGCCCGGCATCGAGTCGATGAGGTCCACCTGCACGAACATGCTGTAGACGGGGATCATCACGGCGGTGATGGGCAGCCCCGTCGAGAACAGGATCGTGTAGAGGAACGGCCGTCGCACCCGCGACCGGTACCGCGAGAGCGGATACGCGCACAGGATGGACGCCACGACCGTGATCGCCGTGCCGAAACCGCACAGCAGCAGGCTGTTGAGCATCGGCCGGAAGGTCGTGTCGACGTTCAGGACCGCGTCGAAGTTGTCCAGCGTGAGCGAGTCGGGCAGCTTCAGCTTGAACGTGTTGAGGTCGCTGACGGAGGCGAGGGCCATCCACAGCAGCGGCAGGACGTACACGACCGACACCGCGACGAGGACGAGGTTCACCGTCGACGTGCCCAGCCGCAGGCGGCGTTTGCGGGGCGCGGCCGGTGCCGCGGGGACCTTGGTGACGGGCGGGGTGGTGAGGGCGGCGGTCATCAGTCGTCCTCCAACTTGAGCAGGCGGATGTAGACGACGGAGAACAGGGCGCCGACCACCAGCAGCACCAGCGCGATCGCCGTGCCGTAGCCGATCAGGCTGTTCTGGAACGCCTGTTGGTACATGAAGATCGGCAGGGTCTCGCTCTTGTTGCCGGGCCCGCCGCGCGTCATCGTGTAGATGAGGCCGAACACCGACAGGGTCTGGAGGGTGATCAGCATCAGGTTCGTCAGGATGGTCGGCCTGATGACCGGGAGCGTCACCCGCCACAGCCGCTGCCAGGCGTTCGCGCCGTCCATCTCGGCGGCCTCGGTGAGTTCGGCGGGCACGTCGTTGATGGCGGCGCTGAACACCATCAGCGAGAACGCCGTCCCGCGCCACACGTTGGCCAGGCACACCGCGAGGATCGGCATCGTGTAGAGCCAGTTCTGGGTGGGCAGGCCGACGGCGTCGAGCAGCGAGTTCAGCGAGCCCTGGTCGAAGAAGAACGCGTACATCAGGTAACCGGCGACGACCTCGGGCAGCACCCAGGCCGCGATGACGACGCCGCTGATCAGCGAGCGCACCGGCTTGCTGGCCTTCTGCATCAGGATCGCGAGCGCGAGCCCCAGCGTGTTCTGCCCGACGACCGCCGAGCCGACGACGAACACCAGCGTCAGCTTCACCGCGTTCAGGAAGTCGGCGTCCTGGAACGCGCGCGTGAAGTTGTCGACGCCGACGAAGCTCGTGCCGGACGCGCCGGTGAGCTGCATGTCCGTGAACGCGTAGTACACGCAGTACGCGATCGGCCCGGCGAGGAACACCGCGAGCAGGACGACCGCCGGGACGGTCGGCAGCCCGCGCAGCAGGGAACGGATGACCGGCGAGGGCGCCGTCCCGCGAGTGCGCTGCTCGCGGGACGGCACCGGGGAGACGGCGGTCACCGGGCGCCCTCGACGGTGTTCTCGTCCCCCACCGCCGACTTGACATCGTTGTCGAATGTGTCTGCGGCCTTGTCGGCGGACGCCTGCCCGGTCGTCACCGACTCCATCGCCTTCTGGATCGCCGTCGAGACCTGGTTGTACTCGGGCAGGCCCGGACGGTAGTGGGTGTCGGCGACCAGCGTGGTGAAGAACTTGTTGGTCGGGACGGCCTTCAGGTACTCGGGGTCGGCGGCGACGTCCGAGCGCACGGCGATGGAGGCGTTGAGGATGTTCCACTTCGCCGAGTTGGCCTTCGTCTGGAGCGTCCCGGAGAGGAACTTCCAGGCCAGGTCGGGGTTCTTGGCCTTCGCCGGGATCGACCACGCCCAGCCGCCGGACATGCTGGTGGCGCCGGGCGCCTGCCCGCTTTGGGTCGGCATCGCCGCCGTCCCCATCACCGTGTTCCACTCCTTCCACGGCGTCGGGCTCGTCGTCCCCCAGTTGTTCGGCATCCAGGAGCCGTCGATGTCGATCGCGAGCTTGCCCTGGGGGATGAGTTCGGTGCCGACCGTGGTGCCGAAGTTGGCGCCGAGCGCCTGTTCCTTGGCCGGGCCGAGGCCGTCGTTGTAGACGGTGTGGACGAATTCGAGGGAGTCCTTGAAGCCCTGGCTGCCGATGACCCACTTCTTCTTCGAGGCGTCGTACAGGGCGTTGCCTCCCGCCCGCGTGCCGTACAGCAGCATCTCGAAGCCCTGCATCGAGGACGCCTCGCCGCCGGCCTGGCCCGTGTAGAGGTTCAGCGGGGTCACGCCGGGGAGCTTCGCCTTGATGGTCCGGGCGGCCGCGAGGACGTCGTCCCACGTCTTCGGCTGCCAGGGGAGCGCGATCCCGGCCTTCTGGAAGAGCTGCTTGTTGTACCAGATGCCGCGTGTGTCGGTGTTGTCCGGGACGCCGTACACCTTGCCGTCGGCGGCGCCCGTCACCGCGCCCTTCGAGGCCGCCGCGTACTTCGGCCAGTCCGCCCACTGGGCGGTGTAGGCGTCGAGGGGTTTGAGGTAGCCGCCCGCGATGTCGGAGTTGATCAGCGCGGTGTCCTCGTAGACCAGGTCGGGGGCGGTCGACGGGGACCGCATCATGAGCTGGATCTTCGTGTAGTAGTCGTTCTCGGAGGCGGTGACCGGGACCAGCTGGACCTTGGTGCCCGGGTTCGCGGCCTGGAACTCCTTGACCATCGAGGAGAGGAAGTCGGCCTGGAGCTTGACCGAGCTGTTCAGGTTCTGCCAGTAGACGACCTTGACGGTCTTCGACGAACTGCCTGACGACCCCGAACCGCAGGCGGTGACGGCCAGTGCGGTGGCGGCGGTGAACGCCGCGGCGGTGACGATTCTCGTGCGCACAGTGGTTCCTCCGGAACGCGAAACCTGGGGGAAGGACGAGATTTTCTGGCTTGATCTCGGCCACGAGGGCGAACGTGTGCGCCGCTCTGACCTGGCCTCGGCGCCACATCGCCCGGCCCCTGCGGCCGGATTTGACGGTCCTGAGCTAAATCCAATTGATGGATTAAGTCAATGCTTCCTGCGTGTAAACTTCCGGCCACGACGCGCTCTGGGGGAGCGGCCGGGTCGAGGTGAGGGGTCCAGGTGGTACGGGTGAGGCAGCAGACTCCGGCAACACGTGTGACGGACGGGGCGCGGGCGCCCCAGGGGAGTCAGGTGACGACGCCGAGCGGGACGAACCTGCCGCGCGTCGGTGGCTACAACCAGGCGGTCGTCCTCGACGCGGTCCGCACGCGCGGCGAGGTCAGCCGGGTCGAGCTGGCCGCGCTGACCGGGCTCACCAACCAGACCGTCTCCAACGTCGTGCGCAAACTCCTCGACGCCGGTCTCGTCGCCGAGGCCGGGCAGGCGCCGTCCAACGGGGGCAAACGGCGCACGCTGCTGTCGCTGCGCGCGGACGGGGCCTACGCGGTCGGCGTCCACCTCGACCCCGACGCCGCCGTCATCGTCGTCGTCGACCTCTCCGGGCAGGTCGTCGGCAGCCGCCGGCTGCGGCTCACCGACCCCGGGGACGCGGACGGCATTGTCGATCGGGTCGCGCGCGCGGCGCTGCGGCTCGTCGAGCGGGCCGGGGTCGACCGGGGGCGGCTGCTCGGGCTCGGGATCGCCGCGCCGGGGCCGCTCGACGGGAGCAGCGGGGCCGTCGTCTCGCCGCCGAACTTTCCCGGGTGGGGGAGAGTGCCGCTGACCGAGATGTTCGCGACGGCCACCGGGTTGCCGGTCGCCCTCGACAACGACGCGACCGCCGCGGCCATAGGGGAGCGGTGGATCGGGGGCGCCGAGCGCGCCGGGAGCTTCCTCTTCGTCTACCTCGGGACCGGGGTCGGCGCCGGGATCGTCCTCGACAACACCGTCCTGCACGGGGACTCGGGGAACGCCGGGGAGTTCGGGCACATGCCGGTCGAGCCCGGCGACCGGATCTGCCAGTGCGGCGCGAACGACTGCCTCGGGCCCTACTGCAGCCCCGCCGCCATCGTCGAAGACCTCGTCGCCCGGCACGGCCTCGGCGCCGCCGCCCGCATCGGCCTCAAGGCCGCACCCGACACCGTCCACCTCGACTGGAAGGCCCTCCGCCGCGCCGCCCGCGCCGGCGACCCCGCCGCCGTCGACGCCGTCCACCGCGCCGCCCGCCGCATCGGCCAGGCCGCCCGGGGCGCGACCAGCCTCCTCGACGTCGAACGCATCGTCCTCGGCGGCGAGGCGCTGCGCGGCATCGAGGGCCTGATGCGCGAGGAGATCGAAGCCGCCGTCAACCGCACGTCCGTCGCCCGCACCATCCGCGCGATCGCCGTCGAGCCGAGCGTCATCGGGGAGACGGTGGGGGCGGTGGGGGCGGCGTCGCTGGTGCTGCACGGGAACTACGCGCCGGGGTGGCGGTTGCTGACGGAGGCGTGAGGGGGCGTGATGGGGGCGGGGGAGGGGGTGCCGGCGAGGGCTCCGGGCGGGAGGGGGGTGCGGAGGAGCGCCGGCCGGGGCGGTGCCGCGCTGGCTGTGACGAGGCGGGGGCGGTGTTGCGGTGGCTGTGGCGCGGTGGCTGTGCTGAGGCGGTTTCCGGTGATGTCCCGCCGGTGTACCCGCGGGGAGCCGGTGGCTCGGCAGGTCGGCCCGCTGATGCTGTCGCCTCCGGGCGAGGGTCGACAGCCTCGCGTGGGTACATCACCCGGCGTCCAGCCAGGGGGCATGCGGCTGTCGTTCTCCGGCCGGAGCCGAAGCGGCGTCCGCCGGCCCGCTCGCCCGGCCGGGGTGCGAACCGTCCGCGCACGTCGGCACCACGCCGGCCGGCCTGCCGGGGCGTGGGCCGCGCGTCGCCGCACCACGGCGCGGGGCACCGGCGGGCGAGGGCCGGTTCGGGCAGGCGGGGCGCGGGGTGATCGTGTACGGCGCGTGTGGTCGGCGTGGGCATGGTCAGGGTGGCGGGGCGCGGGGGATGATCCACCCCGTAGGCTCAGCACCGTATGCGGCGGCGCCCGGTGCCTTGTGTGCTGGGCCGATCAGGCAGGAAAACAGACTCGACGTGTTCAGTTACACCCCCATCTTCGACCGCCTCGTCGCCGAGCGCGGGGACATACCGGCCCAGGTCCGAGCCGAGGCGGAGGGGATACAGCGCGACTTGGCGCGGATCATCCAGGCGCCACCGATCGGAGCGGGGCCGCTCGGGCGACGCCCGTTCTCCGCGGACGGGGGGTCGGGATCGGCGTTCTTGTGAGGGGGCCCGGCGGGGACCGGTGCGCTCGACAGGGGGACCAGTGCTCGCGCGGGACGACGACCGGCGCTTCGGCCGCGGGGTGGTTCAGGCACCTCCGGAAGCGCCCCTCACCCCCACGGCCCCGCCGATGACGGCCACGGGGCCGAACGGGCCCCGCGCACACCGGACAAGACGGCCTGTCAGACGCGGTCCCACGCACTCCGCATCAGCGTCCGGACCGGCGCCTGTGGCGACAACTCGTCCCGGGCGAGGTCGAGTTGGACAACTCCCGTGAGAATACCGGGGTGTTCGGGGCGTCAGGAGACCGACTGGTGATCGAGAGTCTCGCCCCCGGCGCGGCTCCGGCCGTCACCGGCCTCGCCGGCGTCCGGCGGGCCCGGTTCGACGCCGCCCGCGTCCGCCCACGACAGCCCCTCCGCCGGCAGAACCCACCGCCCCCACCCCTTCGGCTCCGGACGCGGGCCGACCGCCCGCACGGCCATCCCACCGGGCGGGGCGCCACCGGATCCGTCGACGGCCGAGCGGGGGTATGCGGGGCCGCCGCGTCCGGTCCTGTGGTGGTACAACGCCGGATCCCCGCCGGCGGTGCGCCCGCTCCGAGGTACGCGGTTCACCGCGCGGGGCCCGTTGAGGTGTTCCTCGGGTGTGAGGCGTGAGCGATGAGGAGGAGCAGGGCGCCGCAGGCGGCGACGAGGATCCAGCCCGGACGGGACGCGTGCGCGAGTTCTTGTGGGGCGGCGGCCGTGACCAGGCCGCCGGCGAGGGCGATGCCGAGGGCGGCGCCGAGTTGCCGTGCGGTGGAGGCGATCGCGCCGGCCACGCCGGCACGGGCGGGTGGCAGTCCGGCGACCGCGGTGGTGGTGATCGGGGCGTTGGCGAAGCCGAACCCGACGCCGATGAGAGCGTACGCGGCCGTCAGCAGGAGCACGCTCGTGTGCGGGGTGAGCCGGACCAGGCAGAGCGCGCCGGCCGTGATGAACCCGCCGGCCAGGAGCAACGGCAGCCGGGGTCCCTTGTCGCCGACCATGCGGCCGGACCAGGGTGCGCAGACGGTGGCTCCGACGGCCAGCGGCAAGGTCGCCACCCCGGCGGCCAGCGGCGCCCACCCCCGGGTGTGCTGGAGGTAGAGGGTGTTCAGCAGCAGCGTCATGTTCAGGGCGACGAAGACCGCCACCGCGCCCACGACGGCACCGCCGAAGGCCGGACGCGCGAACAGCCGCACATCCATGAGCGGTTCGGGCCGACGGGACTCGACCCACACGAACCCGGCCGCCGCCAGCACGGCCCACGCGTACCCCGCCAGCGCCACGGGCGACGTCCAGCCGAGGCGAGGCCCTTCGATCAGGACGCCGACCACGACCGCGAGGACCATGGTCAGCAGAAGCTGGCCGGGCAGGTCGAGCCGCCGGGGCCGCGCCGCCCGGGACTCCGGCACGAACACCGCGCTGAGCAGCAGAGCGGCCACGACGACGGGCGCGTTGATCCAGAACAGCGCCCGCCAGTCGAGCCCGGCGAGCAGCGCCCCGCCCGTGACGGGTCCGGCGGCCGTACTCAGCCCGAACACCGCCGCCCACACCCCGATCGCCCGCGCCCGCTCCTTCGCGTCGGGCATCGCGTTCACCACGATCGCGAGCGCGACGGGGCTGAGCATCGAGGCGCCGACGCCCTGCACGGCGCGGGCCGCGACGAGCACACCCGCCGACGGGGCGAGCGCGCAGAGCAGCGACGCCGCGCCGAACACGGCCAGCCCGCACTGGAACACCCGCCGGCGCCCGAAGCGGTCCGCCAGCGCGCCGGAGGAGATCAGGAGACTGGCCAGGACGAGGGTGTAGGCGTCCACGATCCATTCGAGACCGCGCGTATCGGCGCCCAGACCGCGCCCGATGGCCGGCAGCCCGACATTGACGATCGTGGTGTCCAGGCCCACCAGGAACATGCTCAGACAGCAGACGGCCAGCACCGTCCAACGTCTGCGCGCGCTGAGCACGGGTGGAACGGGGTGCGTCGTCGTGGTCACATCTGCCTCTGCGGTCCGGGAACAGTGCCCGCCAAGACTCAGGCCGGACCGGGTCAGCAGTGCTCTGAGTTTGCGGATACGGCAAAAACGAGAACCCCGGATGTGCGGAACTCAGCAGAGCCGTTCGACCCGGTCCGCCGCGTTGGGAACGGGAACCCAGCCGTAGGCGGAGTACGGAGCGTCGAACCAGACGGCCCCGGTCGTCGCGTCGGAGTACTGGACCGTGCGGTTGGTGTTGTTGTACGAGGACTCGATGCGGTTGCCCCAGCCCCAGGTGCTCAGATACTGCACACCGCAGTCCGAGAGCCTTCCCCGGGAGCCCTGGAAGTTCGGGCCGTCCCAGAAGCAGAACCAGCCCTCCGGACATGAGGGGGCCGGCGGGGCGGCGGACGCCGAGGCGACCGTCGATCCGGCCAGCAGCCCGACGGCCCCCGCGAGCACCGCGATACGACGCCTGATCACAGACATGCCATCCCCTTCCTTGCGGATGCGCGCGCTGCGCATCCGGATGCCTCGGACGATGGCAGCGGCGAGACGGCCCGGCCAGGCAAGTGACACGCAACTGACCCGCAACTCGCCTGACGCGGGTTTTGGGTAAGCGCTTTCTGAAACCTGGGCGCAACACCCTTGACAACGTTGTGCGCTCCGACCCAGACTCACCGCGTTGATCACCCCAGGTCAGACAGCGGGCGCCGGCCGATGCGAGGCGGGAGCCGCGTTCAACCGTAAGAAGGTACTGCCGTGCCCCTGCGTTCCTCCCACTCCCGGCGTCCCCGCGTCCGTTCGCTGGTCGCCACCGCCGTGGCCCTGGCCGGTGTCGCGGCGCTGGGTGCCGGTGTCCCGGCGTCCGCCGCGGACCGCGCGGCCGCGACCCCGGTGAACACGAGCCAGTTCAAGGGCGTCAACTGGGCGGACCCGCGCGACAACTTCGCCAACGACGAGGTCGTCCTGTCGGGCCTGTCCCTCTCGGACACGTACGCGCAGACCTACCACAAGGCCACGCGGATCATCTCGGCGTTCCGGGCGAACCTGGGCGCGAACACCGTCCGCATCCCGATCAACCCGTACACGGTGAACGGGACGTACTGGCACTCCTACCGCGCGGTCATCGACGCGGCGACCCGCCAGGGCTTCAAGGTGATCGTCTCCTACTGGGAGGGCGCCGGCGACAAGCGGGACGGCTTCATCGACGACACGGCGACGTACTGGCCGATGTGGAAGACCGTCACCAGCGCGTTCCAGGGCAACAGCCGCGTGTACTTCGAGCCGATGAACGAGCCTCACGGCTACGCGCCGTCCGACTGGGCCGACATCGCCGCGAAGTGGATCGGCACGTTCCCGAAGATCCCGCGCGACCGGATCTTCGTCAGCGGCTCCGGCTACAACGACAGCGTCGTCTCCGTCTGCGCCGACCCGCGTCTCAAGGGCACGTACCTGTCCCTGCACCACTACGGCTTCTGGGGCAACCGCACCTACGACGAGTGGGTCACCGACCTCAAGGCCCGCCTCGGCGACTGCGCCTACCGCACGGTGGCCGACGAGTTCGGCGCGACCATGACCAGCGGCCTCGACTACAACGGGTCCAACGTCGGCAACAACGAGATCTCCTTCATCCAGGCCGACACGGACGTCTTCCGCGAGCTGCGCATGGGCTCCGTCTACTGGCCCGGCCTGCGCACCGGCGACACGTACTCCCTCCAGACCCTCACGGGCCCGGCCGCCAACCCCTGGCTCGCCACGACGAACAAGTCCGGCGCGGACCGCCTGAAGTGGGCGTGGGGCCGCTAGCCGGCACGGTTGTCGAGCATGACGACGAGGGCGGGGCCACCGAGGCTCCGCCCTCGTTCGTGTTGCCGTCCCGGAGAGCGGACGGTCCTAGACCTCCAGTTCCCGCTCGATGCGCTTCAGGGCGTGGCGCGCCAGCGCGAGGTTGCCGCGGGTCCGGTCGAGGGCGAGGTAGAGGAAGAGGGTGCCGCTGGTGCTGCCGAGGGGGCGGATGAGGTGGTACTGCGCGCCGAGGGTGATGAGGATGTCCTCGACGGTGTCCTCCATGCCGAGCAGTTCGAGGGTGCGGGTCTTGGCGCGGACGACCTCGGTGTTGCCGGCGGCGGCGACCTCCAGGTCGAGACCCTGGCCGCCGCCGAGGGTGCCGAGGGACATCCCGCTCTCGTAGTCGACGAGGGCGACACCCAGGGCGCCGTCGATCGTCATCGCTTCCTTGAGCGCGGTCTCGATGTTCATGGGTCCTGTCCTTCGCTCTGTTCACGCGGTGCTGCACTGCGATGTGACGACGGGTCAGAAATTGAGCGACTGACGCCCTGTCCTGAACCTTTCGGATTAAACTACTGTGCTTCCCGTTGTCATGTGAAGCAATAGTGAAGAGGGAGTCCCGTTGTCATCAGTCGAAGCCTCCCTGAGTCGCCTCCTCGAACTGCCGGGCGTCACAGGTGTCTCGCTCATCGACGCGGTCACGGGACTGACGTACGGCGACGCGGGCGCCGGCGGCTCGGACCCGGTCGAGTGCGGCAGGCTCGCCGAGTTCGTCGAGACCGGCCTCAACGCGGCGGGTGCGCAAGGGGAGTTGGAGAGCATCGTCATCACGGGCAGCCGCCGCCAGCTCGTCGTCGCGACGGTCCCGAGACGGGGTGATCCCCTGCTGCTGACGGCCGCGTTGGAGCGCGGCCAGGCCAACTTGGCCCTGGTTCTGCACCACTTGGGCCTGTACGCGGCCGAGGTGGGCGCATGACGCCCGCGCCGGCCCCACGCAACCTCCCCGCCCTGCTGGCCGGCCTGCACGACGAACGCCGCGACGCCGCCGTCGCCGTCTCCGGCACCCCGGGCGGCACGATCCACGTCCGCGCCGGCCTGGTCGTCGCCGTGGACACCCCCGGCGCCCCGGGCGTGGAGTCGGTCCTCCTCAAGTCCGGTCGTGTGGACGACCGTTCATGGGCGGCGGCCCGCGCTGCGGACGGTCCGCTGGACGAACAGCTCCACAAGCGCGGCCTGTTGAGCCCCGAGGAGTTCGAAGTCACCTGCACGGCAGCCCTGTTCGACGGCGCCTTCGCCCTCGCGCTGGGCCCCGGCGCCGTCTGGGAGGTGCGCGACCCGGCCCCGGACGTCGTCGCCGCCCGCGCCTTCGCCCCGCACCTCGTCGCCGCCGAGACCACGCGCCGCCTCGCCGTCCTCACCGAACTCTGGGGCTCTCCCAGCGAGTTGGCCCGCACCAGGCTCCGCGCGACGGACACCGCCCGCCCCGCCACGCTGCGCGCCCGCCACACGGACGTCCTCGACGCCGTGAACGGCCGCCGTACCCCGCGCGACCTCGCCTTCGCGCTGGGGCGCGGCACGTACGCCGTGATGCTCGACCTGGCGCACCTGCGCACGCTCGGCCTCATCCACCCCGACGTGACGCCAACGGGCCGCCCCAGTACGGCACTTCGCGTCCCCGTACGTCGCGCCGGGGCACCCCACGCCCCGGCGGGCGGCACCCCGCTGCCGCAGCGAACGCCGGGGACACACCACCCTCACCGATCGGATACCGTGTGAACCCGCGCCGGCGCAGGAAGTCCCGACAGCGATACCTCGCGCTCGCCCGGCGACGGCGGACCGGCAGCGAACCCCTCGTCGCGGACACCCCGCCGCCGCTCCCCGTCCGCCGCCCCGGCACCTCGCCCGGCCGCCCCGCCCCCACGGACCTCAAGGAGCACCAGCCTGAGACAGCAGTCCTGCACCGGGTGCGCGACCTCCTCGCGGCTCTGCCCTGAGAGCCTGTGTCATATCCCCGGCCGGGCGCCCGCCGCCTTGCGATCGCACGCGCCAGACGACGCGCGCTATCCGACCGGGGATATGACACAGGCTCTCACCTCCCCGCCCCACCTCGCACGTCACCGCTCACCAGCAGGGATCGCCGATGACCGAAGTCCACCAGTCCGAACCGCTCGTCGAGGTGCTGACCGCGCTGCGCGAAGGGGTGATGGGGGTCAGCGAGACGGTGATCTCCACCGTCGACGGCCTCCTGGTCGCCGCCGACGTCGACGCCGTGCACGCGGAGTCCGTGGCCGCCCTCACCGCCGCGACCTACAGCCTCGCCCGGCGCATGGCCGAGGAGGCGGGCGGCACCGGTCTGCGCGACGTCACCACCCGCAGCGCCGACCGCCACATCGTCGTCCTCGCCGTCAACGACCGCGCGCTCCTGACGATCCTCGGCGACGACGGTCTCGACGTCACCGCCCTCCAGCGCGAGATCCACCCCACGCTGGAGAACCTGGCGAAGATCCTGGACTCCGACACGCCCGAGTGAACACCGACACGCCCGCGTGAACGCCGACAGGGCGCCCCCAACCACCAGTCGGGAGCGCCCTGTTGACGTGCCGTCAGCTCTTCTTCTCGCCCAGCTTGCCGAGGTAGTCCTGCGCCTTGTCGACCGCCGTGTCGATCTTGTCGCCGTGCTTCCCGCCGGTCCGCTCGTCGATGAACTCCCCGGCCTTCTCCAGCCCCGCCGAGATCTTGTCCCCGTGCTCCCCGGCCAGCCCCTCGACCTTCTCCTTGAGCTCCTTGAGGTTCTTCAGCCCCTCGAACACCTGCACTCCTCTACAGTCCTGTAGTACCGACCCCTTCATGATCTCACCTCGCCGCCGTGCGTACTCCCGCCGCCCTTCTTGACCCCCGTAGGGCACCTCCCCGATGCTGTGTTGCGTTACTTGAGATGTGTACCGCAATAAGCAACATCGAACTCGGGAGTGGTCATGGCTCACCAGGTCCGTGCTGTCGTCGCGAGAGGAAAGGGCGCCCCCGTCTCGCTGGAGACGATCATCGTGCCCGACCCGGGACCGGGGGAGGCGTTGGTGAGGATCGAGGCGTGCGGGGTGTGTCACACCGATCTGCACTATCGGGAGGGCGGGATCAATGACGAGTTCCCGTTTCTGCTGGGGCACGAGGCGGCGGGGGTTGTGGAGTCGGTGGGGGAGGGGGTGACGGATGTCGCGCCCGGGGACTTCGTGATTCTGAACTGGCGTGCGGTGTGCGGGAGTTGCCGGGCGTGTCTGCGTGGGCGGCCGTGGTACTGCTTCAACACGCACAACGCGAAGCAGAGGATGACCCTCCTGGACGGCACCGAACTCGCCCCGGCCCTCGGTATCGGCGCGTTCGCGGAGAAGACCCTCGTCGCGGCGGGCCAGTGCACCAAGGTGGACAGAGCCGCCTCCCCGGCCGCCGCCGGCCTGCTCGGCTGCGGCGTGATGGCGGGCATCGGCGCCGCCATCAACACCGGCAACGTGGGCCGGGGCGACACGGTCGCCGTCATCGGCTGCGGCGGCGTCGGCGCGGCGGCCGTCGTCGGCGCGAGCCTCGCGGGCGCGGCGAAGGTCATCGCCGTCGACATCGACGACAAGAAACTCCAGACCGCCGCCGAGCTCGGCGCCACCCACACGGTCAACTCCCGTGGCACGGACGCCGTCGAGGCGATCCGGGAGCTGACGGGCGGGTTCGGCGCGGACGTCGTGATCGAGGCGGTCGGCCGGCCGGAGACGTACCAGCAGGCGTTCTACGCACGGGACCTGGCCGGGACGGTCGTCCTCGTCGGCGTCCCCACGCCCGAGATGAAGCTCGAACTCCCGCTCCTGGACGTCTTCGGGCACGGCGGCTCCCTCAAGTCGTCCTGGTACGGCGACTGCCTGCCCTCACGGGACTTCCCGATGCTGATCGACCTCTACCTCCAAGGTCGCCTGCCCCTGGACGCGTTCGTCACCGAGACCATCCAACTGGAGGACGTGGAGAAGGCGTTCGAGCGGATGCACCAGGGCGACGTCCTGCGCTCCGTGGTCGTCCTCTGATGCCCGCCCGCATCGAACACCTCGTCACCTCGGGCCAGTTCACGCTCGACGGCGGCACCTGGGACGTCGACAACAACGTCTGGATCGTCGGCGACGACGACGAGGTGATCGTCATCGACGCCGCCCACGACGCGGAGGCGATCGCGCGGGCGGTGGGCGGCAGACGGCTGAAGGCGGTCGTCTGCACCCACGCCCACAACGACCACGTCAACGCGGCGTTCGGCCTGGCCGCCCCGGTGCTGCTGCACCCCGGCGACCTGCCCCTGTGGAAGCACACCCACCCCGACCGCGCGCCCGACGGCGAGCTGGCGGACGGGCAGGTCATCACCGTCGGCGGCACCGAGCTGACGGTGCTGCACACCCCCGGCCACGCGCCGGGCGCCGTCTGCCTGTACGCGCCCGGCCTCGGGGCCCTGTTCAGCGGGGACACCCTGTTCGCGGGCGGCCCCGGGGCCACGGGGCGCTCCTACAGCGACTTCCCGACGATCGTCGACTCGATCCGGGACCGGCTGCTCACCCTGCCCGGCGAGACCGTCGTCCACACCGGGCACGGGGACACCACGACGGTCGCCGCCGAGGCGCCGCACGTCGAGGAGTGGCTGAAGCGCGGTTTCTGACCGCACGTCACAACCAGCGCACCGCGCCCGTTCCCCCTGCTCACGCGGGGTGGGACGGGCGCTTCGGGCTGCCCCGAACTCGGCCGGGAACGGGGGCCTTTGGACTCCTTGACAACGGTTCTGGCCGCCCCCACACTGGCGTTGCGCTTACCGCAATCCGTTTCGCTATACGCACCGAGGTGTCATGATGATTCCCGCGTGCCGTCTCGCGGACCTGCCGCGAGGTGAGGCCCACCGGCTCGATATCGACCCGCCGGTCACGGTGTTCCACACCGACGACGGCGAGCTCTACGCCATCGACGACACCTGCACCCACCAGGACGCCTCGCTCGCGGACGGCTGGCTGGAGGGCTGTGAGGTGGAATGCCCCCTGCACGCCTCGAAGTTCGACCTGAGGACCGGCGCGGTGGACTCCCCGCCCGCCAAACTCCCGGTCCGTACCCACGAGGTCGTCATCGAGGACGGAATGATCCACGTGAAGGTGTCCACCGACGCCCCCAACCTGCCGCCCTGCGTGGCCTCCCGGCTCGCCAAGGGGCCCGCGTGAGAACGGTCGCCGTGGTCGGGGCGTCCCTCGCTGGCCTCTCGGCCGTCCGCGCCCTGCGCACTCAGGGCTACGACGGCCGGCTGATCGTCGTGGGCGACGAGGTCCACCGCCCCTACGACCGGCCCCCGCTGTCCAAGGAGTTCCTGGCCGGCACCCTCACCGCGGCCGACCTCGCCCTGGAGACCGACGACGAGGACCTGGCCGCCGAGTGGCTGCTCGGCGCCCGCGCCACCGGCCTCGACCTCGCGGCGGGCGACCGCGCGGTCCTGCTCGGCGACGGCCGCAGGGTCGCCGCCGACGGCGTCGTCATCGCCACCGGCGCCGCCGCCCGCACCCTGCCCGGCTCGGAGGGCCTGGCCGGGGTGCACACCCTGCGCACCCTGGACGACGCCGTCGCGCTGAAGGCCGAACTCGCCGAGGGCGGACGGCTCGTGGTGATCGGCGGTGGCTTCATCGGCGCCGAGGTCGCCTCCACCGCACAGGCCCTCGGCCTGGAGGCGACCGTCGTCGAGGCCGCCCCGACCCCGCTCGCCGGACCCCTCGGCGCCGAGATGGGCGCCGTCGTCTCCGGCCTCCACACCGACCACGGCGTCCGCCTCCTGTGCGGCACCGGCGTCAAGGGCCTCGGCGGGGAGCGGCGCGTGGACGCCGTGCTGCTGGAGGACGGGCGGACCCTGCCCGCCGACATCGTCGTCGTCGGCGTCGGCGCCCGCCCCTGCGTGGAGTGGCTGGCCGGCTCGGGCGTCCCCCTCGACAACGGCGTCACGTGCGGCGCGGACGGCCGGACCGGCGTCCCCGGCGTCGTCGCCGTCGGCGACTGCGCCAACTGGTACGACCCGCGCACCGCGGGACACCGCCGCGTCGAGCACTGGACCGGCGCCCTGGAGCGGCCCGCCGCCGCCATCGCGGCCCTGCTCGCCGGGGACGGTGCGAGCGCGGGCGTGCCGAGGCCGCCGTACTTCTGGTCCGACCAGTACGGCGTGCGCATCCAGTTCGCCGGCCACGCGGCCGGCGCCGACAGCGTCACCGTCGAGGCGGGCAGCCCCGGCGACCGTGACGTCCTGGCCGTCTACCGGCGCGGGGACACCCCCGTCGCCGTCCTCGGGATGAACCAGCCCCGGCTGTTCACCCGCTGGCGCAAGCAGCTCGCCGCCGCCTGAACGCCCCTTCACGACGCAACCCGAGGAGTGCCCCGTGACCTCGACCAGCCTGCCGGACAGCCTGATCGCCACCCTCCCCGGCTCCTCCTACACCGACCCGGGGATCTTCGCCCAGGAGCAGGAGCGCATCTTCGAGACGATGTGGTTCTGCGTCGCGCGCGCCGCGGACCTCCCCAAACCGGGCGCGTTCCGCACCGTGGACGTGGGCCGCGAGTCCATCCTCGTCACCCGCGCCCGCGACAACTCGGTGCGCGCCTACTTCAACGTCTGCCGGCACCGCGGCGCCAAGCTGTGCACGGAGGAGAGAGGCGAGGTCAAGCGCGCCTTCCAGTGTCCGTACCACGCCTGGACCTACGACCTCACCGGCAAGCTCGTCGCCGCCCCCAACCTCACCAAGATGCCCGACGTCGGGCGCACCGAGTACGGCCTGGTGAGCGTGCACGTGCGCGAATGGCTCGGCTACGTCTGGGTCTGCCTCGCCGAGAACCCGCCGTCCTTCGAGGACGACGTGATGGGCGCGGTCGTCGAACGCCTCGGCGACACCGAGTCCATCGACCACTACGACATGGACAACCTGTCGCTCGGCAAACGGATCGTGTACGACGTCAAGGCCAACTGGAAGCTCATCATCGAGAACTTCATGGAGTGCTACCACTGCGCCACGATCCACCCCGAACTCACCGAAGTCCTCCCGGAGTTCGCCGACGGCTACGCCGCCCAGTACTACGTCGGGCACGGTGCCGAGTTCGGCGAGGACGTCCAGGGGTTCACCGTCGACGGCTCCGAAGGGCTCGACCGCATCCCCGGGGTCGCGGACGACCAGGACCGGCGGTACTACGCGATCACCGTCAAGCCGCAGGTGTTCATCAACCTGGTGCCCGACCACGTGATCTTCCACCGGATGTACCCGATGGCGGCCGACCGGACGATCGTGGAGTGCGACTGGCTCTACCTGCCGCACGTCGTCGAGTCCGGCAAGGACGTCAGCCGGTCCGTGGAGCTGTTCCACCGCGTCAACCAGCAGGACTTCGACGCCTGCGAGCGCACGCAGCCCGGCATGCACTCCCGGATGTACGCCAAGGGGGGCGTGCTGGTGCCCAGCGAGCACCACATCGGGGCGTTCCACGAGTGGGTCCTGGAGCGGCTGGGGGAGCCTGCCCAGACACGCTGAACCGGGGCTCAGCCCAGGTGCCCCATGCGGTGACTGATCTCCTCCGCGCCCTTCAGCAGCACCGGCGCCAGGCTGTGCAGCCGGTCCTCGGTGAACCGGTACGCGGGCCCGGACGCGCTCAGCGCCGCGATCACGTCGCCGTCCCGGCCCCGGATCGGGGCGGCCATGGCGTGCAGCCCCACCTCCAGCTCCTCCAGCGTGTACGCGTACCCGCGCTCCAGCGATTCGACGAGGTTCTTCTCCAACTTGGTCTTCGCCGTGATCGTGCGCGGGGTGAGCTTCTTGAGGCCCGCCTCCGCGAGGAGGGCCGCGCGCTCGGGCGCCGGGAGGTGCGCGAGCAGCACCTTGCCGCTGGAGGTGGCGTGCAACGGCGTGAGCTGGCCGACCCAGTTGTGCACCGCGACGGCGCCGGGGCCGCGCACCTGGTACAGGTTGATCGCGTAGTGCTCCTGGAGCACCGCGATGTTGACGGTCTCGCCGATCTGCTCCGCGAGCCGTTCGCAGATCGGCCGCGCCTGCTGGGTGATGTCTATGCGGCCGGTCACCGCGCCCGCCAGGCGCACGATGCCGAAGCCGAGCCGGTACTTGCCGCGCTCACCGGCCTGTTCGACGAGCCCGCGCGCCTCCAGGGCACCGAGCAGGCGGAACGCGGTGGACTTGTGAACCTCGATCTCCGCCGCCACCTCGCTGACCCCGGCTTCGCCGCGCTGGGCAAGGATCTCCATGACGCTGATCGCGCGATCGACCGACTGGACCCCGCCGGCCTGGGAAGTGGACGTCTCGGTATCAGGCGTGTAGTTGCTCACAGTGAAACTATACGCGCGGTAAACAACGCGGCCGCAAGCAACACGGCCGTAGCAAAGACGTTCCAAGTTGCGCTTACCGCAACCTGGTGCGCATAGCGCGCCCAGCACTAGCATTCCCGGCGTACCACTGGCGCGAGGGAAGACGAGGCACCATGGCAGCACCGCAGTACGACTTCGTCATCGTCGGCGGCGGTTCGGCAGGCAGCGCACTGGCGAACCGGCTCTCCGCGAACCCGGCGAACCGGGTCCTGGTCCTTGAGGCGGGCCGCAGCGACCACCCCTGGGACGTCTTCATCCACATGCCCGCCGCACTCACCTACCCCATCGGCAGCCGGTTCTACGACTGGAAGTACGAGTCCGAGCCCGAGCCCCACATGGGCGGCCGGCGCGTCTACCACGCGCGCGGCAAGGTCCTCGGCGGGTCCTCCAGCATCAACGGCATGATCTTCCAGCGCGGCAACCCCATGGACTACGAGCGCTGGGCCGCCGACCCCGGCATGGAGACCTGGGACTACGCCCACTGCCTGCCCTACTTCCGGCGCATGGAGAACTGCCTCGCCGCCGACCCCGACGACCCCTTCCGGGGCCACGACGGTCCCCTCGTCCTCGAACGCGGGCCCGCCGCCAACCCGTTGTTCGGCGCGTTCCTCAAGGCCACCGAACAGGCCGGGTACGCCCCGACCCCCGACGTCAACGGCTACCGCCAGGAAGGGTTCGCCGCCTTCGACCGCAACGTCCACCGCGGCCGGCGGCTGTCCGCGTCCAAGGCGTACCTGAGGCCCGTCCGCAAGCGGGCCAACCTCACCGTGAAGACACGGGCGTTCGTCACCCGGATCCTTTTCGAGGGCAAACGCGCGGTCGGCGTCGAGTACGAACGCGGGCCCGGCGCCGCCCAGCAGGTGTTCGCCCGTGAGGTCATCCTCTGCGGCGGCGCCATCAACTCCCCCCAGCTCCTTCAGGTGTCGGGCGTCGGCAACGCCGAGGAGCTGAGCGCGCTCGGCATCGACGTCGTGCACGACCTGCCCGGCGTCGGCGAGAACCTTCAGGACCACCTGGAGGTGTACGTCCAGTACGCCTGCAAACAGCCCGTCTCCATGCAGCCGTACATGGCCAAGTGGCGCGCCCCCTTCATCGGGCTCCAGTGGCTCTTCCGCAAGGGGCCCGCCGCCACCAACCACTTCGAGGCCGGCGGGTTCGCGCGCTCCAACGAGGACGTCGACTACCCCAACCTGATGTTCCACTTCCTCCCCATCGCCGTCCGCTACGACGGCTCCTCCCCGGCGGGCGGCCACGGCTACCAGGTCCACGTCGGCCCCATGTACTCCGACGCGATCGGCTCCGTGAAGATCAAGAGCCGCGACCCGCGCGTCCATCCCGCCCTGCGCTTCAACTACCTCTCCACGGAACAGGACCGCCGCGAGTGGGTCGAGGCGATCCGGGTCGCCCGCAAGCTCCTGAGCCAGCCCGCGCTGGCCCCCTACAACGACGGCGAGATATCCCCCGGCCCCTCCGTCGAGACCGACGAGGAGATCCTGGCCTGGGTCGCGAAGGAGGGCGAGACCGCCCTGCACCCCTCCTGCACCTGCAAGATGGGCACCGACGAGATGTCCGTCGTCGACCCCACCTCGATGCGGGTCCACGGCGTGGAGGGCCTGCGCGTCGTCGACGCCTCGGTCATGCCCTACGTCACCAACGGCAACATCTACGCCCCGGTCATGATGATCGCCGAGAAGGCCGCCGACCTGATCCTCGGCAAGGCCCCCCTGCCGGCGTCGGAGGCGGCGTACTACCGCCACCGGGACGCCCAGCGGCAGGCGGGCTAGCCGTATACGGAAACGGGCGGAGTCGTATACAGAAACGGGCGGGCGGAGCCGGAAACCCCCGGCTCCGCCCGCCCGTTCAGCTCTCGTCCCGCCGCCCCGGCATCAGCACGGCCAACGTACTGCGCGCCTCACGCCGCAGCGCGCGGCTGCGGGAGAACGTCGCGGTGAGGGCGAGAACGGAGACCGTGCAGCCGTAGAACACGGCGGCGATGCTGGAGAGGAGCCCGACCGACACCGGGCACGCACCTTTCTTCCCCCGTCCGGCCCGCGGATCCTGGATCGCGGCGGGCGCTGATGCGTTTCCCCTCCACCATACGGTCCCCGTCAACCGCGCGCCGGGAATTGCCGGTTCAGCGGAACACCACCGTGCGGTTCCCGTCCACCATCACCCTGCTCTCGCAGTGCCACTTCACCGCGTGCGCCAGCACCTGCGCCTCCACATCCCGCCCCACCGTCACCAGATCCCCCGGCGCCAGGGAGTGGTCCACGCGGATCACGTCCTGTTCGATGATCTGGCCCTCGTCGAGGTCGGACGTGACGTAGTGGGCGGTCGCCCCGACCAGCTTCACGCCCCGCATGTGGGCCTGGTCGTACGGCTTCGCTCCCTTGAAGCTGGGCAGGAACGAGTGATGGATGTTGATCGCGCGCCCCTCCAGCTCCTTGCAGAGGTCGTCGGAGAGCACCTGCATGTACCGCGCGAGCACGACGAGGTCGACGTCGAGTTCGCGCACCAGATCGAGGAGGCGCGCCTCCGCCTCGGGCTTGGTCTCCTTGGTGACGGGGATGTGGTGGAAGGGGATGCCGTAGCTCTCGGCGAGCCCTTCGAAGTCACGGTGGTTGGAGACGATCGCGGGGATCGAGATGTTCAGCGCGCCCGAACGGCTCCGGAAGAGCAGGTCGTTGAGGCAGTGCCCGAACTTGGACACCATGATCAGCGTCCGGGTCGGCGTCGCGGCGTCCCGCAGCGTCCAGGTGATGTGGTACGCCTGCGCGACGGGACCGAACCGGAAACACAGCTGTTCCAGATCCGTAGCGGGGTCCGAGACGTCGAAGTGGACCCTCATGAAGAAGCGTCCCTTGAGCCGGTCGTCGAACTGCTGGCTCTCCAGGATGTTGCCCGAGTTGCGGACGAGGAACCCGCTCACGGCGTGGACCAGTCCGGCGCTGTCGGGGCAGGAGACGGTGAGGACGAACTCACGGCCGGATTGCGTACGAGGGGACATGGAAGCGGCCTCCGTTGATGCGTATCACACAACGCGGTGAGCTATACGCAACATGGTCAGGTCGGCGTGGACGGAGGTCAAGGGCACCGTGCCAAGTGCCCGGTTGGCGAAATCGTCATCAGCGAACCCCTTGACGGAGCCTCGGCTGTTCGTCACTGTGTTCCACCACAAGCAATCAGATGCACTATGCGCAACGAATCTCGATACGGGGCATTTCCTTCCGGAAGGGCACGGCGCGTGGCAGACCTGTACGTGGACGGTGAGTGGCGGGATTCGGCCGCGGGAGGACACCGGGAGATCCGATGTCCCGCCGACGGCTCGCTCGTGGCGAGCGTGTCGGAGGCGACCCGGGCCGACACCGAGGCGGCGATCGCCGCCGCCCGCCGCGCCTTCGACACCGGCCCCTGGCCGCACACCCCCGAACGCGACCGCGGCGCCCTCCTGCTGCGCACCGCCGGCCTGATCGAGCGCGACGCCAAGGAGTTCGCCCGCGCCGAATCCCTCGACACCGGCAAACGGCTGGTGGAGAGCGAGTACGACATCGCGGACGTCGTCTCCTGCCTGCGCTACTACGGCGGCCTCGCCGGCACCGCCGCGGGCCGCGTCATCGACACCGGCCGCGACGACGCGATCAGCCGCGTCGAGTACGCCCCCGTCGGCGTCTGCGGACTGATCACCCCGTGGAACTACCCGCTGCTCCAGGCGAGTTGGAAGGTCGCACCGGCGCTGGTCGCGGGCAACACGATCGTCCTGAAGCCCAGCGAGCTGACCCCCTCCACCGCGATCCTGCTGATGCGGGCCCTCGAAGAAGCCGGCCTGCCGGCGGGCGCCGCGAACCTGATCCTGGGCGCGGGCGCCGAGGCGGGCGCACCCCTCGCCGACCACCCCGACGTCGACCTGGTCTCCTTCACCGGCGGCCTGGAGACCGGCAAGCGGATCATGGCGAGCGCCGCCGCGACCGTGAAGAAGACCGCGCTCGAACTCGGCGGCAAGAACCCCAACGTGGTGTTCGCCGACGCCGACTTCGAGACGGCCGTCGACTTCGCGCTCACCGCCGTCTTCCTCCACTCCGGCCAGGTCTGCTCGGCCGGCGCCCGACTGATCGTCGAGGACGCGCTGCACGACCGCTTCGTCGACGAGGTCGTCCGCCGAGCTCAACTCATCAGGCTGGGCGGCCCGTTCGACGCGAACGCCGAGACCGGGCCGCTGATCTCCGCGCGACACCTCGCGAAGGTCGAGGCGTACGTCGCGGCGGGCATCGCCGAGGGCGCCGTCCTGCGCTGCGGCGGCGAGCGGCCCGCCGACCCCGCCCTCGCGGGCGGCTTCTACTACCCGCCGACCGTGCTCGACGCCTGCACCCAGGACATGCGCGTCGTCCACGAGGAGTCCTTCGGACCTGTCCTGACCGTCGAGCGGTTCACCGACGAGGACGACGCCGTCCGCATCGCCAACGACACGGAGTACGGCCTCGCCGGGGCCGTGTGGACCGAGGACGCCGGCAAGGCGCAGCGCGTCGCCAGGAGGCTGCGCCACGGCACCGTGTGGATCAACGACTACCACCCCTATGTGCCGCAAGCGGAATGGGGTGGCTTCGGGCGCTCCGGAGTGGGCCGGGAGTTGGGACCGACCGGCCTCGACGAATACCGGGAGCCCAAACACATCTGGCAGAACATCCGACCCCGGCCGCAGCGCTGGTTCAGCGGCTGACACGCCGGGAGACACCTGAAAAGAGGTCCGACTGTGCTCCCCACACAGACCGAGGTGCCCAAGCTGCGCGGCACACCCAAGGATTCGGACGGTACCCCGGTCATCTCCGTGCGTGACCTGTGGAAGGTGTTCGGACCGAAGGCCGACAAGGTCCCCGGCTCCGAGGAACTGCGCGGCCTCGGCCGCCGTGAACTCATGGACCGCACCGGCTGCACGGCCGCCGTACGTGACGTCAGCTTCGAGGTGGCCCCGGGCGAGGTGTTCGTCGTCATGGGGCTGTCCGGCTCCGGCAAGTCGACCCTGGTGCGATGTCTCACTCGGCTGATCGAACCCACCTCGGGCGAGGTCGTCTTCGAGGGCGAGAACATCCGCGACGCCGACCCCGCCCGGCTGCGCGACCTGCGCCGGCGCAAGTTCTCCATGGTCTTCCAGCACTTCGGGCTGCTGCCCCACCGCAAGGTCGTCGACAACGTCGCCTTCGGCCTGGAGATACGCGGCGCCGGCAAGGCCGAACGGATCCAACGGGCTATGGAAGTCGTCGAGTTGGTGGGCCTCGCCGGGTACGAGAACTCCTACCCCGACCAGTTGTCCGGCGGTATGCAGCAACGCGTCGGCCTGGCCCGGGCGTTGGCGGGCGATCCCGAGGTCCTGCTCTTCGACGAACCCTTCTCCGCGCTCGACCCGCTGATCCGCCGTGACATGCAGAGCGAGGTCGTCCGCCTGCACCACGAGGTCGGCAAGACCATGGTGTTCATCACCCACGACCTCTCCGAGGCCCTGAAACTCGGCGACCGCATCCTCATCATGCGCGACGGCAAGATGGTCCAGTGCGGCACCGGCGACGAACTCGTCGGCGCCCCGGCCGACGACTACGTCCGCGAGTTCGTGCGGGACGTGCCGCGCGGCGACGTCCTCACCCTGCGCTGGATCATGCGCCCCGCGCAGGACGGCGACGCCCTCGACGGCCCCGAACTCGGCCCCGACGTCGTCGTCCGCGAAGCCACCCGCGCGGTTCTCGCCGCCGAGAAACCCGTGAAGGTCGTCGAGAACGGGAAGCTGCTCGGGATCGTCGGCGACGAGGAGATCCTCGCGGTGGTGGCCGGTCGATGACGACAACGCTCGAAAAACCGGCGAAACCCGCGCCACCCAAGCAAGTTGACGTGCCGTCAGGGTTCCGGTTCACCCGGCCCCGGGCGGTCGCGGCCATCCTCGTGGGCTGGCTGCTGCTGTTCACCGTGCTGAAGGGCAAGCAGACGCTGTCGCTCGCGGCGGCCGATCTGACCGACCTGCACCGCTGGTTCAACGACGTCAACGACTCCATCGGCGCGAACCGCGACTCCAACCCCGTCTTCCAGTACTTCTTCAACGACATCCGCGCCGCGATCGACCATCTCGCCGTCTTCGTCCAGGAGTTGATCTCGCAGCCGCCGGACGGCCGTCCCCTCCCGCAGATCGGCTGGTTCGGGGTCGTCGGCATCGTCGCGCTGGTCTCCTGGGCCGTCGGGAACTGGCGGGTGGCGCTGCTCGCGGCGGCCGGGTTCACCTTCCTCGGGCTCCAGGGCCTGTGGCAGGAGAGCATGGACACCTTCGCGCTCACCCTCTCGGCGGTGCTCCTCGCCCTGCTGGTCGGGATCCCGCTGGGCGTCTGGGCGGGCGTGTCGGACCGGGTGAACCGGATCGTGACACCGTTCCTCGACTTCATGCAGACGATGCCGACGTTCGTCTACCTCGCCCCGCTCACCCTGTTCTTCCTGATCGGCCCGGCGTCCGCGACCATCGCGACCGTCATCTACGCCGCCCCGCCCGCGATCCGCATCACCTCGCACGCCATCCGCGCCGTCCCCCAGGCGACCGTCGAGGCCGCCGAGTCCCTGGGCGCCACCCGGGGGCAGGCGCTGCGCAAGGTGCTGCTGCCGATGTCCCGCCGGACGGTCGTGATGGGCGTCAACCAGACCATCATGGCCGCGCTCGCCATGGTCACCATCGCCGCCCTCATCGACGCGCCCGGCCTCGGCAAGACCGTCGTCCAGGCGTTGCAGTCCCTCGACGTCGGGACGGCGTTCAACGCGGGCCTCGCGATCGTCGTCATGGCGATCGTCCTGGACCGGGTCACCACGGCCGCCGCCGACCGGGAGCGCGGCGACTTCCGGTGGCGCCGCCACCTGCTCGCGGCCGGCGCGGTGGGCGTCGCCGTCATGGTCTACCTGTCCCATGTCTACGTGTGGGCCGCGCGGTTCCCCGGCAGCGGGCAGACCGGCGCGAAGATCGCGAGCGCCGCCGACTCGGCGACGACCTGGGCGCAGGACCACCTCTCCGGCCTGACCAACGGCTTCCGCGACGCCGTCACGACCGGCCTGCTCAACCCCTTCCAGACGCTGCTCACCGACTCCCCGTGGTGGCTCGTGGGCGCCGCGCTCGCCGGCGTCGGCGCGGTCCTCGGAGGCGTGCGCGCCGGGATCACGGCGGCGGTGTGCGTGGGGCTGCTGATCGGGACGGGCGTGTGGTCCGACGCGATGACGACGCTCGCCTCGACGGCCGTCGCGACGGTCATGGTGATGCTGCTGGGCGTCGTCTTCGGCGTCTGGATGGCCCGCAGCCGCGCGGTCGACCGGGTGCTGCGGCCCACGCTGGACGCGGCGCAGGTCATGCCGCCGTTCGTCTATCTGGTGCCGTTCCTCGCGCTGTTCGGGGCGACCCGGTTCACGGCGATCGTCGCGGCCGTGGTGTACGCGGCGCCCGTCGCCATCAAGATCATCGCGGACGGGGTGCGCAAGGTCCCCGAGACGACCGTGGAGGCGGCCACCTCCGCCGGTGCCGGGACCTGGCAGCTCGTCACCAAGGTCCAACTGCCCATGGCGCGAGGCGCGTTGACCCTCGCCACCAATCAGGGGCTGATCTACGTCCTGTCGATGGTCGTGGTCGGCGGACTGGTCGGCGCGGGCGCCCTCGGCTACGACGTCGTCGCCGGGTTCTCGCAGGGCCAGCTGTACGGCAAGGGGCTCGCGGCCGGGCTCGCGATCGTGCTGCTCGGCGTCATGTTCGACCGGATCACGCAGGCCGCCGCACGGAGGACGACGCGATGACACGACTGAGGCGAGCTGTACTGGGCGGTGTCGTGCTGTCGCTGGCCCTCACCGGGTGCGGCTGGGCGAAGGTCAGCGACATGGCGCCCGCCGCGGGCGCGCGCGGCGACTGCGGCACCTTCAACCTCGCGGTCAACCCCTGGGTCGGCTACCAGGCGGACGCGGCGGTCGTCGCGTACGTCGCGGCCAACGACCTGGGGTGCAAGGTCGTCCAGAAGGACCTCAAGGAGGAGATCGCCTGGCAGGGCTTCGGGACCGGGGAGGTGGACGCCGTCCTGGAGAACTGGGGGCACGACGATCTGAAGGCGAAGTACATCGGCGGTCAGAAGACGGCCGTCTCGGCGGGCTCCACCGGCAACGAGGGCGTCATCGGCTGGTACGTGCCCCCGTGGCTGGCCAAGGCCCACCCCGACATCACCGACTGGAAGAACCTCAACAAGTACGCCGCGAACTTCAAGACCTCCGAGTCCGGCGGCAAGGGCCAGCTCCTCGACGGCGACCCCTCCTACGTCACCAACGACGAAGCCCTCGTCAAGAACCTGAAACTCGACTTCAAGGTGGTGTACGCGGGCAGCGAGACCGCCCTGATCCAGGCGTACCGCAAGGCCGAGAAGAACAAGGAGTGGGTGATCGGCTACTTCTACGAGCCGCAGTGGTTCATGACCGAAGTGCCCCTGGTGAAGGTCAACCTCCCCGCCTACAAGACCGGTTGTGACGCGGACGCCGAGAAGATCGCCTGTGACTACCCCGTCTACGACCTCGACAAGATCGTCAGCACCCGCTTCGCGAAGTCCGGTTCCCCCGCCTACGACCTCGTGAAGAACTTCCACTGGACCAACGACGACCAGAACATCGTCGCCAAGTACATCGCCGTGGACCGGATGACACCGGAGGCGGCGGCGAAGAAGTGGGTGGAGGCGAACCGGGGGAAGGTCAACGCCTGGCTCAAGTAGCCCTGGTTCGAGGCCCGGTGGGCGGTGCGCTCAAGTGCGCGCCGCCCACCGGGCCTTGCCGTTTCCAGCAGCGGATTTCCGGGGTCACCCGGCCTCTTGACACCCCTCCGCACGCCGGGCACATTGAGTTGCGCAACCTGAAATCTGTTGCGTAAAAAGCAACTCAATCGGAGGTGCGGCGATGACGGGACCCCGCGTGGTCATCATCGGAGCAGGCGTCGTCGGCGCGGCGCTCGCGGACGAGATCTCGCAGGCCGGCTGGACCGAGGTGACCGTGGTCGACCAGGGGCCCCTGCCGGCCACCGGCGGTTCCACCTCGCACGCCCCGGGGCTGGTCTTCCAGGCCAACTCCTCGAAGACGATGACCGAACTGGCCCGCTACACGGTCGAGAAGTTCTGCTCGCTGGACGTCGACGGCAAGCCCTGCTTCCTCCAGGTCGGCGGCCTCGAAGTCGCGACCACCCCCGAGCGCCTGACCGAACTGAGGCGCCGGCACGGCTGGATCACCGCCTGGGGCGTCGAGGCGCGGCTCATCGACGCCGACGAGTGCGTGGAGCGGCATCCGCTGCTGGACCGCGCGAAGGTCCTCGGCGGTCTCCTCGTCCCCACCGACGGCCTCGCCAAGGCCGTCCTCGCCGTCGAGGCGCAGATCCGCCGGGCCACCGAGAACGGGGTGCGCTTCCTCGCCCGGCACGAGGTCCTGGACATCCTCCAGGAAGGCGGCCGCGTCACGGGCGTCCGCACCGACCACGGCGACCTCGACGCCGACATCGTCGTGTGCTGCGCCGGCATCTGGGGCCCGAAGATCGCCCGCATGGCCGGCATGAACCTCCCCCTCACCCCGCTCGCCCACCAGCTCGCCTGGACCGGCCCGATCCCCGCGCTCGCCGGCCAGACCGAAGAAGCAGTCCGCCCGATCCTGCGCCACCAGGACGCCGACCTCTACTACCGCGACCGCTACGACGGCCTCGGCATCGGCTCCTACGGCCACCGCCCCATGCCGGTCTCCGCCGACGACATCCTCACCTTCGACGACGACCGGCCCATGCCGTCCGTCCTGGAGTTCACCGAGGACGACTTCGCCGACGCCTGGAACGAGACGCAGTCTTTGCTGCCCGCGACGAAGGACGCCAAGGTCGACGAGGGCATCAACGGCCTCTTCTCCTTCACCACCGACAACTTCCCCCTGCTGGGCGAGTCCAGGGACGTCAGGGGCTTCTGGGTCGCCGAGGCGGTCTGGGTGACCCACTCGGCGGGCGTCGGCCGCGCGATGGCCGAGTGGCTGGTCGACGGCCACTGCTCCTCGTTCGACCTCCACGAGTGCGACGTCAACCGCTTCGAGCCGCACCAGCTCACCCCCGAGTACGTCCTGGCCCGCGACTGCCAGAACTTCGTCGAGGTCTACGACATCCTCCACCCCCTCCAGCCCTCCAGCGACCCCCGCCCGATCCGCACCAGCCCCTTCTACGCACGCCAGCAGGAGAACGGCGCGTTCTTCCTCGAAGCGAACGGCTGGGAGCGGCCCCACTGGTACGAGGCCAACTCCGCGCTCCTGGACGGCCGTTCCATCCTCACCCCCAACGACTGGGCGGCCCGGTTCTGGTCCCCGATCGTCGGCGCGGAGGCGCAGGCCACCCGCGAGACCGTCGCGATGTACGACATGACGGCCCTCAAACGCCTCGAAGTCACCGGCCCCGGCTCCGCCGCCTTCCTGGAGGGGCTGACGACCGGCAAGGTCGCCAAGTCCGTCGGCTCGGTCACCTACACGCTGCTCCTCGACCACGACGGCGGCATCCGCAGCGACGTCACCGTCGCCCGCCTCGCCGCCGACCGCTTCCAGATCGGCGCCAACGGCAACCTCGACCTCGACTGGCTCACCCGCCACCTCCCCGCCGACGGCACCGTCCAGGTCCGCGACATCACCGCCGGGACCTGCTGTATCGGCCTGTGGGGACCCCTTGCCCGCAAGGTCCTCCAGCCGCTCACCGACGACGACTTCAGCAACGACGGCCTCAAGTACTTCCGCGCCAAGCAGGCCCACATCGGCAGCGTCCCCGTCACCGCGATGCGCCTGTCGTACGTCGGTGAACTCGGCTGGGAGATCTACACCACCGCCGACCTCGGCCTCAAGCTCTGGGACACCCTGTGGCGGGCCGCCGAACCCCTCGGCGGCGTCGTCGCCGGGCGCGGCGCCTTCAACAGCCTGCGCCTGGAGAAGGGATACCGCTCCTTCGGCACCGACATGACCTACGAGCACGACCCCTACGAGGCCGGCGTCGCCTTCGCCGTCAAGCTCGACAAGGGCGACTTCATCGGCAAGGAGGCCCTTCAGCGCCGCAAGGACGCCGTCCGGCGCAAGCTGACCTGCCTCACCATCGACGACCCCTACGACGTCGTCCTCGGCAAGGAACCCGTGTACGACGGGGAGAAGGCCGTCGGGTACGTCACCAGCGCCGCCTACGGCTACACGATCGGCAAGGGCATCGCGTACGCCTGGCTCCCCGCCGAACTCGCCGTCCCCGGGCGGACGTTGCACATCGGCTACTTCGACCGGCGCGTGGAGGCCGTCGTCGCCGAGGAGCCCCTGTTCGACCCGACCATGTCCCGCCTGCGCGGCTGACCGAGGGAGCACCATGAGCGCGCGACTGCTCGACGGCAAGGCGACCGCCGCCGCCCTGCGTGGCGAACTCGCCGAACGTGTGGCCAAGTTGACCGCCGGCGGCGCCCGCCCGCCGGGGCTCGGCACGATCCTCGTCGGCGACGACCCCGGCAGCCGGGCTTACGTCGCCGGCAAGCACCGCGACTGCGCCCAGGTCGGCATCGCCTCGATCCGCGTCGACCTCCCGGCGGACGCGACACAGGCACAGGTCGAGGACGCGATCGGCGAACTGAACGCCGACCCCGCCTGCACCGGCTACATCGTCCAGCTCCCGCTGCCCGCGCACCTCGACGCGGGCGCCGTCCTGGAGCGCGTGGACCCCGCCAAGGACGCGGACGGCCTGCACCCCGTCAACCTCGGCCGCCTCGTCCTCGGCGTCGACGCGCCCCTGCCGTGCACCCCGCGCGGCGTTGTCGAACTCCTGCGCCGCCACGACGTCCCGCTGGCCGGCGCGCGCGTCTGCGTGGTCGGCCGCGGCGTCACCGTCGGCCGTCCCCTCGGCCTCCTGCTGACCCGCCGCTCGGAGAACGCCACCGTCACCCTCTGCCACACCGGCACCCAGGGCCTGGCCTGGCACGTCCGCGAGGCCGACATCGTCGTGGCCGCCGCCGGCGTCCCCGGCCTCATCACCCCCGACATGCTCCGCCCCGGCGCCGCCGTCCTCGACGTCGGCATCACCCGCACCCCCTCCGGCCTCGTCGGCGACATCCACCCCGACTGCGCCCGCACCGCCGCCTGGCTCGCCCCGATGCCCGGCGGAGTGGGCCCGATGACCCGGGCGATGCTGCTGGCGAACGTGGTGGAGGCGGCGGAGCGGAACGCGGCGTGAGGACACCGGGGTTCCCGGTGTGACGAGGTGGTCGAGGAGGGGCGCGGTCCGTGGTCGGGCGGCGCCCCGCCCGCTGATGCGCCAGTCCTTCAGGGTGCGGTTTCTTGCAGCGTGGGGAAGTTTTTGCCGATGGCCGGATCTCGGGGGGTGGGGGCAAGGCCGGAGTGGGGAGTTGGGTCTGGGGGCGGCAAAGTCGGGCCGGAAACGGGTGGTCGGGGGAGGGGGGTTTGTTACGGGGATGTTGACCGGGGGAGTCGCGCGGAGCACGCTCGGAAGTGAGTGGTTGTTACAACTTGTTTTCCGTCGGGGTGTGCCTGCCGTGCAGGTGGGGCGGGGTGGCCCGGTGGGAAGGATGAGTGGAGGACGCGTATGTGTGGGATCGCCGGGTGGGTTTCCTTCGACAGGGAACTGAAGGGCGAGGGTGCGGTATTGGATGCGATGACGGAGACGATGGAGTGCCGGGGCCCGGACGACCGGGGCGTGTGGGTGGAGGGCCCGGTGGGCCTCGGACACCGGCGGCTGGCGATCATCGACCTGCCCGGCGGCCGGCAGCCGATGAGCTTCGCCACGCCGCACGGCAACGTGGCGATGGTCTACTCCGGCGAGGCGTACAACTTCACCGAGCTGCGCCGCGAACTCACCGACAGGGGACACCGGTTCACCACCGACTCGGACACCGAGGTCGTCCTGCACGGCTACCTGGAGTGGGGCGACAAGGTCGCCGAACGCCTCAACGGGATGTACGCGTTCGCGGTCTGGGACGGCCGCGAGAACAAACTCGTGATGATCCGCGACCGCATGGGCATCAAGCCCTTCTACTACTACGAGACCCCGGACGGCGTCCTGTTCGGCTCGGAGCCGAAGGCGATCCTCGCCAACCCCCTGGCCCGCCCCCGCGTCACCCTCGACGGCCTGCGTGAACTCTTCACGATGGTCAAGACGCCGGGCCACGCCGTCTGGGACGGCATGGCGGAGGTCGAACCCGGCACGGTCGTCACCGTGGACCGCACGGGCCTGCGCCGGCGCGTCTACTGGGAGCTGGAGACCCGGGAGCACACCGACGACCGGGACACCACGATCGCGACGGTCAGGGAACTCCTCGACGACATCGTCCGCCGCCAGCTCGTCGCCGATGTCCCCCGCTGCACCCTCCTCTCCGGCGGCCTCGACTCCTCCGCGATGACGGCGATCGCGGCCCGACAGCTCGGCGCGCACGGCGAGAAGGTGCGCAGCTTCGCCGTCGACTTCGTCGGCCAGACCGACCGCTTCGTCGCCGACGAACTGCGCGGCACCCCCGACACCCCCTTCGTGCACGACGTCGCCCGCTCCGCCCACACCGAGCACCAGGACATCGTCCTGGACCCCCAGGCCCTCGCCGACCCGGAGATCCGCGCGAAGGTCGTACGGGCCCGCGACCTGCCCGCCGGGTTCGGCGACATGGACGCCTCGCTGTACCTGCTGTTCAAGGCGATCCGCCGCGAGTCGACGGTAGCCCTCTCCGGCGAGTCCGCCGACGAAGTCTTCGGCGGCTACCGCCAGTTCTTCGACGAGGAGGCCCGCAAGGGCACCACCTTCCCCTGGCTGGCCAACTTCGGCCGCACCTTCGGCGACGACACCGAGACCCTGCGCCCCGACCTGCTGACCGCCCTCGACCTCGACGGCTACATCGCCGACGGCCACCGCACCGCCGTCAAGGGCGTCCAACGCCTCGACGGCGAGAGCGACTTCGAGTACGGCATGCGCCGCATGAGCCACCTCCACCTCACCCGCTTCGTCCGCATCCTCCTCGACCGCAAGGACCGCGCGAGCATGGCCGTCGGCCTGGAGGTCCGCGTCCCCTTCTGCGACCACCGCCTCGTCGAGTACGTCTACAACACCCCCTGGGCGCTGAAGTCCTTCGACGGCCGTGAGAAGAGCCTCCTGCGCGAGGCCACCGCCGACGTCCTGCCCAAGTCCGTCTACGACAGGGTCAAGAGCCCCTACCCCTCCACCCAGGACCCCGACTACGCCACCGCCCTCCAGGACCAGGCCAAGGACCTCCTCGCCCGGCCCGCGCACCCCGTCTTCGACCTCGTCGACAAGAACGGCCTCAGCCGCCTCGCCCACCGCGACACCCCCGTCAGCGGCCAGGCCGAGCGGCGCGGCCTGGAACGCGCGCTCGACCTGGCCCTCTGGCTGGACCTGTACCGGCCCGAGATCAGCCTCGGCTAGTTCGCCAACGCCCAGAACGACATAGGCGAGTTGGCCCGGAACCCGATCCTCGGGTACACCGGCGCCCCCGCCGCCGTCGCGTGCAGGGTGGCCCGGGTCAGCCCCGTGGCCCGGCCACCCTCGTACAGCGCCTTCCGCGTCACCGCCTCCCCGTAACCCCGCCGCTCCCAGGCGGGATCCGTCGCGACGAGGACGACGAACAGCCGCCCGTCCGTCTCCACGGTCGCCGCGCACGTCACCGGGACGCCGTCCCGCAGCCCCAGATACGCGTGCACGCCCGTCTTCCACAGCACGGACCCGACCAGCCCGTCCCGCCCGTCCTCCACATCGAAGCCGTACGCACGGGAGTTGAGATCCGCGTATGCCCGCAACTGCTCGTCGTCGCGCACCCGGACGAACGTCAGCTCCGGATGGCCGGGTTCGGGCAGCGGCAGCAGGTCACCGGCCATGCCCGTGCCGGGGAACGCGTGGGCGAGGCCCGCCTGTTCGGCGGCCGGCGCCAGCGCGGCGCGGGCATCCGGGGTCAGCAGGTCCTCGAACAGCCACAGGAAACCGCCCTGCTTCTTCGCCCGCATGACGTCCGCCGCCTCGCCCAACCGCCGCTCCAACAGGCCGGGTTCGAGCCCCGCCTCGGTCAGCGTCACACAGTTCCAGAACAGGAACCGGCTCTCCGCCCACCGCACGGCGATCCCCGGCAGGTCCCTGACGTCGGCGTCCGGGCTCCGGTCGAGCACCAACGTCCGCCAGCCGGCCGTCAGTTGCTCCATGGACTCGATCGACTCCGCAAGGTCGGTCACCGATGCTCCTCACACCCGTTTGGTCACGACATCGACAAGTCAAGCAAACACCGCGTCAACACCCCTGCATTGAGAGAGAATTGACGCGATCTCACGGGCACTCCACGGCGCACATCTCTCACGGGGGCACGGATGGCGCAACGTGTACCGCACGGTTACGAACAACTCGCCGAGACGTTCGTGCCCAAGGCCGTCGGCCTGGGCCCGCGCGGCACCGGCGCCGAACCGGGCCATCCGCGCGGCGCCCCGGTGATCACCGTCCACGGCGGGCGCGGCACCGGCAAGACGGCCCTGTGCGAGCACCTGCACGACACCTACGCCGGCCGCCTGCACGTCGCGAAGTGGCCGATGCCCGGCACCCAGCCCGCCGGCATGCCCCCGCCCCCCGACCGGGCCAGCCCCCTCACCTCCCGCCCGCTCGCCGCGCTCGCCTGCCTGGTCTACGGGCTCAACGGCGACGTGCCGAAGTTCGGCCGGATCGACTTCCCCCGCTTCACCTACGGCCTGATGGCGGCGACGACCCTCTACGAGCCCCTGGACACCGACCAGTTGGAGGGCCCCGCCCTCACCGAGGTGCGCGAACTGGAGCAGCGGCAGCGCGAGTTGGAGGAGGAACTGGCCGGCGACGAACGCCCGGTGTGGAACTCCCTCACGGACTGGGTGGCGGCCCTCATCCCCCTGATCGGTGTGTTCGCCCCCGGCCTCGGCCCCCTGGAGGACCTGCTGGAACGCATCGTCCGCCAGTCCGGAGGACGGCAGACCGGAGGACGCCAGACCGGGGGGCGCCGCACGGCAGGACGCCGGCCCGACGCGCACGACCCCGGACGCCCGCCCGCCACCCGCGCCCCCAAACTCGACCAGTCCGCCCTGCGCTGGTGGGACACCGAACTGCGCACCGTCCCCGGCACCGGCATCCGCAAACTCCTCTACTGGGTCTCCCTGATCCTGCGCCACCAGGTCCCCGCCCAGGCCCGCCACAGCCTGGAGGAACACCTCACCGCCGCCTTCCTCGCCGACATCGACGCCCACCACCACCGAAGACACTGGCGCCTGCGCCCCCTCCCGCTGATCCTCCTCGACGACACGCACACCCCCACCGGACGCCGCCTGCGCGACCTCCTGCTGACCGCCTACGCGAACGCCGCCGGCCCCGACAACGCCAAGGGCGCCGAGGTGACCCGCCCGGTGATCGTCGCCACCGAACTCGACGCCCGCCCCCGCCCGGCCGCCCCCCGCCACCAACGGCCCCTGACCGTCCCCCAGTTCGCCACCCTCGCCTGGCACAGCCCGCGCAGCCACGCCCCCGAGGACTGGCAGGTGTGGCTCCAGGCCCCCGCGCTGAGCGCCGACAGCATCGCCGCCGCCCTCGGCACCCCCTGCCCGCGCGGCCTGCCCAACCTCGTCGAACAGCTCAGCGCGGGCCGCGCCGGCTGCGCCCGCCCCCTGATCGACGCCGCCCGCGAGAGCCTGCGCACCGGCCACCGCTCCGCCCTCCTGCGCGCCGAACCCCAGGACCTCGGCCCCGCCCTCCTCGCCCTCCCGCCGGCCGCCCCCGGCCAGGAACGCACCGTCACCGCCGCCCTGCTGCGCTACCTCGTCCCCGACCACGCCCTGATCGACGCCCTCCTGCCGTGGGCCGTCGCCCTGCGCCCCGAGGACGCCCCGCACCTGCCCGCCCGCGACCCCGACCAGCACCACCGCGTACGCGACCTCCTCAAGGAGGAGCACTGGTACCGCACCGCCTGGTGGGGCGTCCCCGGCCACGCGCCCGTCATCGGCGACCGCACCCTGCGCGAACTCCTCCTGCACCACCTGCGCACCGAGACCGGCACCGCCTACTGGACCGACCTGCACACCGCCGCCCACGACCGCTACGACCCCGGCACCGCGCCCCGCCTGCACCACGCCCTCGCGCTGGGCCGGCGCGAGGAGGCCGTCGCCGGACTGCACGAGGCGTTCGCGCGCAGCGACCGGCGCGGCTGGCTGGCCGCCGTCCAGACCGTCTGCGCCGCCCCGCACCCCCCGGACGGGTACCCGGCACCGGAGTCCGGCGCGGACTGCCCCGCCTGCCCGGGGCCCGTCCCCGACGACCGGCACCGCGCCGTCGGCCGCCTCCTCGACCTGCTGTGGGGCGTCTCCACCCTCTCCTCCCTCTACACCGACGACCCGGAGAGCCCCGACAACCGGCTGCGCCTGCTGCTGAGCGGATTCGACGTCGCCTACGAGGACCAGGACCTCGCCACCGCCGACGCCGCCCGCCGCTGGCCCGTCCTGCTCGCCCGGGGCCGGCGGGTCCCCGAACTCCCCATCGCCCGAAGGGAACCGTGACGTGGAACCCGAGTTCTGGCCGGCGTCGGTGCTGATCGCCGGACCGGTCTTCCTGCTCCTGGCCGCCGGCACCGGCGTGTGGCTGCTGCTGACCCGCTCCGGCTACGTGCACGCCGTCCGCAACACCCTCATGGGCCTGTGCGTGCTGCTCGGCGCGGGCGCGATCACCGCGCTCGTCTGGGCCGCCGACCTGCCCGACTACTGCCAGAGCGGCAACGAACGGCTGGTGCGCGAGGGCGGGGAGTGCATCGGCGTCAGCGACGGCGGGCACGTCTACATCTCCGAACTGGCCAAGGTCTCCCGGTCGATCAAGACCCTCAACGACGAGGTGACCGGCGGCGACAAGCCGTACGCCACCGTCGCCCTGATGATCCCCATGACCCCCGCCGCCGGCGACAAGGCCGACCGCGACCAGATCCTGCGCGAGGTGCAGGGCGCCTACCTCGCCCAGTACCGGGCCAACAAGGTCGACGACTCCGACATCGGCCTGCGCCTCGTCCTCGCCAACCCCGGGCGCGGACTCGACCACGGACGCCAGGTCGCCGACTGGCTGGGGGAGCTGACCCGCACGGACGACCGGCTGCGCGTCGTCTTCGGCTTCAACCTGAGCACCCGTCAGAACGCGGACACCATCGGCTACTTGACGAAGGACAAGGGCATCCCGGTGGTCGGCGGGCCGATTACCGCGACCGACCTCGCGAACGACGCGAGCGGACGCTACCCCGGCCTCGTCAAGGTCGTCCCCTCCAACCGGGACCAGGCCCAGGCCCTCAGCCACTACCTCGGCGGCGACCGGTCCAGGACGTTCCTCATCCAGGACGAGAACAGCGACGACCTCTACTCCCGCTCCCTGCGCGACGCCTTCCAGGAGGTCACCAGGGGAGCCGCGGGCGGACCCGAGACGTACGACGCGGCGAAGGTGCTCTACCGCGACTTCCGGCAGATGGTCGGCAACGTCTGCGACTCCCGGGCCACCACCGTCTACTTCGCGGGCCGCCCGCCCGCACTCGCCGACCTCATCCGCGCGCTCGGCGACCGGGGCTGCGCGGAGCGCCCGATCCGGGTCGTCACCGTCTCCGGCGCCTCGACGATCACCCTCGACCCGGACCTCGACTGGGGCGCCTTCACCCGGGGCGCCGGGCTGACCGTCGAGTACGCGACCATCACCCACCCCGACGCCTGGAAGGCCGGCGCGCGCGGCCGTCCCGCGACCGGGGGTTCCCCCGACGACCTCGCGAAACTCACCGACGTCATCGCCCGCCAGCCCGGCATCGGGGCCGTCGACCTGGCCGACGGGCGGACCATCACCATGTTCGACGCGGCCACCACCGCCTACAAGGGCATCGAGGACCGGATGGACGACCGGGAGACGGTCCCGGCGCTGGCCGACATCAAGGAGAGCTGGCGGCGGATGCGCGGGCAGTCCAAGGTGAAGGGGGCGAGCGGCTGGATCTGCCTCAGGAGCGACGGCACGCCGTACGACAAGGCCGTGGCGGTCGTCCGCCTCGTGCCGCCGGCGGCCGGGAAGGGCGGGAAGGACGGGAAGGGGACGCTGGCGTTCCAGGCGATCGCCTGGCCGACGGGGCGTCCGCTCACCGAGGACATGTGCCGCAACGCGCGTGGGTGAGACGCCTGCGTTGGTACATCGGTGGTGATTGCAACTACTCTCGTCGGTGCACCCCCGTACCAAGGAGAGCGACATGGCGAAGATCCTGTTCCTGATGACCGCCGCCGACCACTGGACGCTGGCCGACGGCACCACCCACCCGACCGGCTTCTGGGCGGAGGAGGCGGTCGTGCCCTACGAGGCGTTCCTCGCCGCCGGCCACGAGGTCACCGTCGCCACCCCGGGCGGCGCCGTCTCCCCGGTCGATCAGAACAGCCTCGACTCCGACGAGATCAAGGCCGCCCTGGAGAAGGCGACGGGGCTGCGCGAGCCGATCGCCCTCACGGACGTCCGCCTGGAGGACTACGACGCCGTGTACGTCCCCGGCGGGCACGGTCCGATGGAGGACCTTGCCGTCGACACCGACTCCGGCGCGCTGCTGACCGGCGCGGTCACCTCCGGCAAGCTCGTCGGCGTCGTCTGCCACGGCCCCGCGGCGCTCCTCGCGGCCGTGAAGGACGACGGCGTCAACGCCTTCGCGGGCTACCGCGTCGCCGCGTTCACCAACGAGGAGGAGCGCATCGGGGGGTTCGCCGACAAGGCGAAGTGGCTGCTCCAGGACCGGCTGACGGAGGCCGGCCTCCAGGTGGACGCCCGCGCGCCGTGGGCCCCGCACACCGTCGCCGACCGCAATGTCCTGACGGGGCAGAACCCGGCGTCCTCGGGGCCGCTGGCGGCGGAGATGATCAAGCACCTGGGCTGAGAGCCTGTGTCACCGCACCGAGGCCCGCGGCGGGGTCGGTGACCCCATCGCGGGCCTCGCAGCAGCACCCCGGGGTGTCACCCGGTGCGGGTCCTGGGGGCGCAGTCGTACAGGGTCGTGCCGTCCGCACTCCCGCCGTACTCCCGTGGAGGGACTACGGCGCAGTGCGCGGTGAGCCACTTCGACCGTTCGGCGACGGGGCTGTCCTCGCCGCCCAGCCGGGCGCCGAGGCCGCCGTCCGCCGGGTCCAGGACGTAGCGGAGTTCCCCGGCGGCGGTCCACTTCTCCAGTTGTCGTACGGAGGGGGCGTCGTCGATGCCGAGGAAGCCGCCCATGCCGATGATCGTGGCGTCGGTGTTGAGGATGTAGGCGGCCGAGGCCATGGCTCCGCTGTCGACCGCGAGGGCGATGCGGGTGCCTTCGGAGCGGTCCGTGACGTAGGTGAGGATCCTGCGCTGGGCGGGGGTGAGGGTGGTGCCGCCGAAGCCGGCCGGCCCGCCGGAGACGCCCGCCGTGCCGGAGCCTCCCGTTTCACCGAGGGCGCCCGCCTTGCCGGAGCCCCCTGCCCCTGCCTCACCGGAGCCGGAGCCCTCCGTTCCGCCGGAGCCGCCCGGACGTCCGCTCAAGCTGCCGCTCCCGCCGGAGCCGGCCCCCGGGGCACCCCCGTCACCGGATCCGGCCCCTGGACCGCCGCCCCCCGGACCGCCGCCCCCCTCCGGCATACCCTTGCCGACGGGCATCCCGAACCCCTGCGGCAACCCCCCGCCGGCTCCCGGCATCCGCGCGCCGGAGGACGCCGGCCCCGCCGTGGGAGGCGCCGCGCCCACCGTCGGCCCCGACCCGGCCGGCACGCTCACCGCCCAGGCGCCCGGCGCGAACAGCACCGCCAGCAGCACCCCGCCCACACCGGCCGCCGCCAGCCGGGGCCTGCGCACCGCCAGGGCCAGCACCCCCACGGCGGCCACCCCCAGCGCGGCCACCACCCAGCCCAGCCACCCGTGCCAGGACGGCACCCGGCGGATCACCGCCACCGTCCACGCCACGGTCACCAGGACGGTCCCCGCCCCGACCGGCAGCGCCCACCGCGCCCCGGCCCGGTGCGCCCGGACCAGCGCCGTGACCAGCCCGGCACTCAACGCGGCGACGGCGGGCGTGAGTTGGGTCGTGTAGTAGGCGTGGAACGTGCCCTCCTGCGTGGAGAACACCAGCCCGCACACGAGCAGCCAGGTCCCCCAGAGCACCCACCCGGCCGCCGGCAGCGCCTGACCGGCGGACGTGCTGCCGCGTCGCCGCAGCACCGCGCCCGTCACGGCGACGGCCAGCGCGACGCCGCTCGCCGGCAGCAGCCAGGCGATCTGCCCGGCCACCTGGTCGTTGAACAGCCGAAGCGGACCCGGCTCGCCCCCGAGGAACGCGCCGAGGTTGTTCCCGCTGCCGCCCCCGGTGTCCCCTCCGAAGACCCGGCCGAGCCCGTTGTACCCGGTCACCAGGTCCCAGGCGCCGCCGTCGGTGCTGCTGCCGATGTACGGCCGGTCGCCCGGCCACCAGGCGGTCACCGCGATCCACCACAGCGAGGAGACGGCGCACACCGCGCCGGCGGTGAGCAGCCGCCCGGTCCGCGCGAGCCAGGTGCCGCCCGCCCCGGCCAGCCAGGCGGCGGCGAACGCCGGCAGCACCATCCAGGCCGCCGTCATCTTGGTGAAGAACCCGCACCCGATCAGGAAGCCGCTCGCGCACAGCCACCACGTGGAGCGCCGGCCCGGCTCGGCCTGGAGGGCGCGGGTCAGCGCGTACGCGGCGCCGACCAGGAACAGCACCAGCAGGGGGTCGGGGTTGGTGTTGCGGTTGATGGCGACGGTGATGGGCGTCAGGGTCATCACGAGGGCGGCGAGGAGGGCCGTGCCCTCACCGGCCCAGCGCCGTACCGTCCGGTGCAGGACGAACACGGCGGCGACGCCCTCGAGGACCTGCGGCAGGATCAGCGCCCAGCCGTGCAGCCCGAACACCTTGCTGCTGACGACCTGCGGCCACAGCGCGGCGGGCGGTTTGTCGATGGTGACGACTCCGGCCGGGTCGAAGGAGCCGAACAGGAAGTTCGTCCAGCTCTGCCCCATCGACTTCACGGCGGCCGCGTAGTAGCCGTTGCCCCAGCCCAGGGAGCCGAGCGCCCAGCCGTACAGGAGCGCGGCCAGCAGCAGGATCGCCGTCAGCGCGGCGGGGGCGGCCCGGTCCGGCAGGGCGCGGCCGGTGGCGGTGCCCGACGGCACCTCGGTGGTGTGGGTCATGGCAGGAACCGTTCTCGGATCTGAGGGAGGCGGGTCCAGGGTGCGCGGGCGGAACACGGCCAGCCGCAGCACCAGGAAGCGGACGCCGGTCACCAGCACCGAGGCGACGGCGAGGACCAGGGTCTCCTCGCCCGTCGACGCGTCCGGCACGGCGTCGCGGAAGACCAGGACGGCCGCCGACGTGACGAGGTAGCCGACCAGGAACAGGGCACCGGCACCGAGGTGGGCGCGCCCGGCGCCCGTCCCGGAGTGGCGGAAGGTGAGCCGGCGGTTGGCCTCGGTGTTCAGCAGCGTCAGCACCAGCAGCGAGACGAAGTTGGCGACGGCCGGCGCCCACCACGTGCGCAGCGTCCAGTACAGGAGCGCCTGCCCGGCGGTCGAGGCGACGCCGACGGCGGCGAAGCAGCCGACCTGCCAGGTGAGCTGGGAGCGGCTGGTGTCGGGCGCGAGGACGGCGTCCGGATGTTCGGCGGCCGGTCCCGGGCGGGCCGGCACGGGGACACGGGCGGCGCCGGACGCCTTGAGGCGGGCCATCCGCCACAGCCCCTTGAGGTCGTCGGCGGCGGTCGAGACGACGTCGACGCGGGTGTCGATGTCCTCCACCCAGTCGACGGGCACCTCGTGGATGCGCAGCCCGTTGTGCTCGGCGAGCAGCAGCAGTTCGGTGTCGAAGAACCAGGCGTCGTCCTCGGTCTTCGCCAGCAGCGGGCGCAGCACCTCGGTCCGCGCGGCCTTGAAGCCGCACTGCGCGTCGGTGAAACGCGCGCCGTGGGTGAGGTGGACGAGGGCGTTGTAGCAGCGGGAGACCAGCTCCCGGCGCGGCCCGCGCACGGTCCGCGAGCCGGGCGCGAGCCGGCTGCCGATGGCCAGGTCGGAGTGGCCGCTGGCCAGGGGCGCGATGAGGGGCAGCAGCCCGTCGAGGCCGGTGGAGAGGTCGACGTCCATGTAGACGACGATCTCGGCGTCGCTCGCGCCCCACACCGTCCGCAGCGCGAGGCCGCGCCCCTTGCGGTCGAGGTGGACGACCCCGACGCCGGGCAGTTCCTCGGCGAGGTCGCGGGCCACGGCGAGGGTCGTGTCGGTGCTGGCGTTGTCGGCGACGGTGATCCGCCACGTGTAGGGCAGTTCGTCGCACAGCCGGGCGTGGAGGGTGCGGACGCAGCCGGGAAGCGCCCTTTCCTCGTTGTGGACCGGGACGACGATCTCGACGGTCGCCGCGCCACTGGATCTCCGCGTCATGGATTACCTCTGAAGGTGAGATCGGTTCTCGTGCGTCCACGTCCTCGCGGAAAACGCGGGGAGAAGGCTGGGAACAGACCGAAAGAAAGAAATGGACCGAGGTCGTCCGTTCCTTCATGCCTTTACAGGTAAATTGCTAGGGACTCTACCAGGTTGTTGCGAATGATTTGCGCCAAATAACGTTCCGCGATATTTCCCAGGAACATCGGCACGGATCGTGTACGACCTTTGTGTACGACCGGCGCGTACGACCAGGGATGTACGGCCCGCCCGCGTACAGCCCGCGATGCACGCGCCGGACGCGACCGTGACCTGACGACCGCCGCCCCTGTCCGTGAGTAGCCTGATCGTGTGTCCGGCATCGTTCCCGTACGACAGGTCCAGAGATTCCTCACCAGGAGACCGCCGTCCCTGGTCCTCCTCGACTCCGCGCTCGCCGCGCTGCTGTGCGTCGGCCTGCTCTGGGCGGACGCCGTCAGCGGCGCCCACCGCGCCGTCGGCGCCGAACTGGTGCTGCGGACGGCGGGCATCGTCTTCGCGGCGCTCGCCGTCGCCGTCCGCAGGCGGGCGCCGCGCCTGTCGTTCGCGGTGGCGTCGCTGTGCGCCTTCGTGGTCGCCGCGCTCGGCGGCGCGCCCCAGGTCTCGGTCTGCGTCGCCGTCACCGCCTACACCACGGCCGGGATCGCGGAGTACGCGTTCTGGTGGGTGCGCCCCGGTGTCTCCGGGCTGCTGATGGCCGCCGGGGTCGCCATCGGGCGGGTCTCCTCCGGCTGGGTGGCGGTCATGTTCGCCAACGTCGCCATCATCTGCGTCGGCTGGTTCGCCGGCCTCGCGGCCCGGGAACACCGCAACCGGCTCCTTGCCACCGCCGAGCAGGAGGCCGAGCGCGAGCGGCAGCACGCCGCCCAGATCCGGCAGGCCGCCATCGACGAACGCCTGGTCATCGCCCGTGAACTGCACGACATCGTCGCGCACTCGATGAGCCTCATCGCGGTGCGCGCCGGGGTCGCGCGCGTGGTGATGAACAGCGACCCGGCGCAGGTCGCGGAGACCCTGGGCATCGTCGAGACCACCACCCGCCAGGCCCTGCACGAGATGCGGCTGCTCGTCGAGGTGCTGCGCCACGAGCACGCCGTCGACCCCTCCCTCACCCCCACCCCCGGGCTCGCCGACACGGCCGCGCTGGCCGACCAGATCCGCAGCGCCGGCATCGACCTGAGCCTCGACGTCCAGGGGACGGCGCGCCGGCTCCCCGCCGCGGTGGACCTGTCGGCGTACCGCATCGCGCAGGAGGCGCTGACCAACGTCGTGCGCCACGCGGGTCCCACCCAGGCCGCCCTGCGCATCGAGTACCGCCCCGAGGACGTCGTCATCGAGGTCACCGACAGCGGGCCCGCCGAGCCGCACCGCCGCCGGCACCATCCCGCGCTGCGCTCCGCCGAGCCCGTCACCGGCACCGCCGGCACCTCCGGCACCGCCGGGCACGGGCTGATCGGCATGCGCGAGCGGGCCGCCCTGTTCGACGGCTACCTGCGCGCCGGCCCGCACGGCAGCGGCTTCCGGGTGCAGGCCCTCCTGCGCACCGGTGACGCAAGCCCCGTGACAGCCGCGGCCGTGCCCGCGGACGGGACCTCGTGACCTGCGCCGACATTCCCTGAAGCCAACTCTAGGCCGCTCCGGTCGAGGTTTGTTTGAGGTCTGCTCAAGCCCGTTGTTGAAGGATCTCCCGCAGAAAGGGTGGTGGCTGGCGGACTCCCAAAGGAGCGCTTGTGGACCGGGCCGTGGTAATCACCGGTATCGACGTGATAGCCCCAGGGGGGCTGGGCAGGAAAGAGTTCTGGAATCTACTCACCGCGGGTCGCACGGCGACCAGAAAAATCTCCTTCTTCGATCCCAGCCCTTTTCGCTCCCGGGTGGCCGGAGAATGCGATTTCAACCCTGCGGCAATGGGATTGCTGCCGCGCGAGATCCGCCGCATGGACCGCGCGACACAGCTGGCCGTGACCTGCGCCAGGGAAGCCCTGGTCGACAGCGGCCTCGACGTCGACACCCTCGACCCGTCCCGCGTCGGAGTGAGCCTGGGCAGCGCGGTCGGGGCGACCACGAGCATCGAGCGCGAATACCTCGTGCTGTCGGACAGCGGCCGCGAATGGTTCATGGACGAGGGACACCTCTCCCCGCACATGTACGACTACATGGTGCCCAGCGCCGCCGCCGCCGAGGTGGCGTGGCGCACCGGCGCCGAAGGACCGGTCGCGATGGTCGCGACCGGATGCACCGCCGGACTCGACGCGGTGGGCCGGGCCCACGAGGCGATCATGGACGGCACCGCCGACATCATGTTCGCCGGCGCCACCGACGCGCCCGTCTCCCCGATCGTGGTCGCCTGCTTCGACGCCATCAAGGCGACCACCCCGCGCGACGACGACCCGGCACACGCCTCGCGCCCCTTCGACGCGACGCGCAACGGATTCGTCCTCGCCGAGGGCGCCGCGATGATGGTGCTGGAGGAACGCGAGCACGCCATGGCGCGCGGCGCGCACATCTACGCCGAGGTCGCCGGCCACGCCACCCGCTGCAACGCCTACCACATGACGGGCCTCAGGCCGGACGGGCGTGAGATGGCGGAGGCGATCCGGCACGTCCTGGCGGACGCCCGGTGCGCACCCGAGGACGTCGACTACATCAACGCCCACGGCTCGGGGACCAGGCAGAACGACCGGCACGAGACCGCCGCGTTCAAGGACGCGCTCGGGGCGCACGCCTACCGGGCGCCGGTCAGCTCGATCAAGTCCATGATCGGGCACTCGCTCGGGGCGATCGGTTCGATCGAACTGGCCGCGTGCGCGCTGGCCATCGAGAACAACGTGGTGCCGCCCACGGCCAACCTGCACGAGCGGGACCCCGAGTGCGACCTGGACTACGTGCCGAACGAAGCACGCGAACTCCCGGTCAACACGGTCCTGTCGGTCGGCAGCGGCTTCGGCGGCTTCCAGAGCGCCGTGGTGCTGCGCTCCCCGGAGCGTGCGGCATGACCGACGCCCCCGTCGTGACCGGCATCGGCACCATGGTGGGCGACGGGGCGGGCGTCGAAGGACACTGGCGGTCCGTCCTCGACGGCCGCTCCTGGATCCAGCCGATCCAGCGCTACGACGCCTCGCGCTACAGCGCGCGGCTGGCCGGCCAGATCACCGGCTTCGACGTCGCCGAGCACCTGCCCAGCCGGCTCATCCCGCAGACGGACCGGGTGACGCAGCTCGCGCTCGTCGCCGGTGACCAGGCCCTGGCCGACGCCGAGGCCGCCGACCGCGGCTACGACTCCTTCGACATGGGCGTCGTCACCTCCAACGCCTCGGCCGGCTGGGAGTTCACGCACCGCGAGTTCAAGAAGCTGTGGACACAGGGGCCGGAGAAGGTCAGCGTCTACGAGTCGTTCGCCTGGTTCTACGCCGCCAACACCGGCCAGATCTCCATCCGCAACGGCATGCGCGCCGCCGGCGGAGTGCTGGTGGCCGACCAGGCGGGCGGCCTCGACGCGATCGGACAGGCCCGGCGCAACCTGCGCCGGGGCGCCAAACTCATGGTCGCCGGCGGCCTCGACTCCGCCTTCGACCCGTGGGGCTGGCTCTCCCACCTCTCCAGCGGCGAGGTGAGCACCGCCGAGGACGCCTCCCGCGCCTACCTCCCCTTCGACGCGGCGGCCGGCGGCTACGTACCCGGCGAGGGTGGCGCGATGCTCGTCCTCGAACACGCCGACTCGGGCCACCCGCCCGCCCGCCGCTACGGGGTGGTCGCCGGATACGCCGCGACGTTCGACCCGCCGCCGGGCAGCGGACGCCCCTCCAACCTGGCCCGCGCCATGCGCCTCGCGCTCGACGACGCCGGAGTGACACCCGACCAGGTGGACGTCGTCTTCGCCGACGGCGCCGGCGTCCCCGAACGGGACCGCAGCGAGGCGGCGAGCATCGCGGACGTCTTCGGGCCGAGGAAGGTCCCGGTCACCGTGCCCAAGGCCGGCGTCGGCCGGCTGCTCGCGGGCGGCGGCCCGCTGGACGTCGTCACCGCGCTGCTCAGCATGCGCGACGGCGTGATCCCGCCGACACCGCACTCCCGCACGATTCCCGACGAGTACGCCATCGACATGGTGGTGGAGCCACGGCAGAGCAGAGTCGACGTCGCCCTGGTGACCGCCCGCGGGCGGGGCGGCTTCAACTCCGCTGTGGTGATCAGGCGCTAACCGGTTCGCAACGCACCCAGAGACAGGCATGACTGCCGGGAAAAGGGGTCGACATGAGCCAAGGAACTTCCGTCAGCTACATGAAGGAACTGCACAGCGACTCGGCACTGAGCACCATGATCGAGCTGCACAGCGGGGTACGGATCACCTACATGCTCCAGGCGGTGGCCGAACTCGGCATCGCCGACCAGCTCGCCGCCGGCCCGCTGCCGGTGGACGAACTCGCCCAGAAGACCGACAGCGACGCGGACGCCCTCTACCGGGTCCTGCGGGCGCTGGCCGGCAAGGGCATCTTCACCGAGGTGTCCCGGCGCGTCTTCGCGCTCACCGCGCTGTCGGAGGTGCTGCGCTCCGACCACCCGAACTCCCTGCGCGACGCCTTCCACATGCACGGCCAGAAGTTCATGCACGACGCCTACGCCCAGATCGGCCACACCGTCCGCACCGGACAGCCCGCGTTCGAACATGTGAACGGTACGAGTCTGTTCGAGTACGTGGCGCAACGGCCGGAGCTGCAAGAGCTGTTCGGCAAGTCCATGGGCAAGGCCAACCGGCAGATCCAGCTCGCGGCGGTGGAGTCCTACGACCTCACCGGCGTACGGACCCTGGTCGCCGTCGGTGGGGCCCAGGGCCACGTCCTCGCCGACCTCCTCACCCGGTACCCCGGCATGCGCGGCGTGTACGTCGACGGCCCCCGGATGGCGCTGGTCGCCGAACAGGTGCTGCGCGCCGCCGGGGTCCTCGACTCCGTCGACATGGTCAGCGGGGACTACCTGGAGTCGGTGCCCCCGGGCGGCGACGTCTACCTCGTCTCCCACGTCCTGCACCAGCTCGGCGACGACGACACCGTCAAGGTGCTGACGAACATCCGCGAGGCGATGGCCGACGGCGGCCGGGTCATGATCGTCAACGCGGTCATCCCCGAGGGCGACGTCCCGCACCCGACGAAGATCCTCGACAGCACCATGCTGGTCCTGGGCCGCAGCCGGGACCGCACGGAGGCGGAGTTCGCGGAGGTCCTGCGCAAGGCGGGCCTGCGGCTGGTCGAGACGACCGGACGGGCACTGCCGTCGAGCGTGGTCGTCGCGGAGCCGTCCTGAGCCCGCTGTCCACACGCAACCGACAAGCATCCACGACATCAGCGGGAGTGAAGGGATCAACCATGCCCGAACAGGCAGCGGGTGCCATGGCCGGCGATGACCGTGAGGACGCCGTGCTGAGCCGGATGTGGGACTTCCACAGCGGACTGCGGATGGGCTTCATGCTCTCCGCGATCGCCGAGATCGGCATCGCCGACCACCTCGTGGACGGCCCGCTCTCCGTGGACGAACTGGCCGAACGCACCGGGAACAACGCGGACGGCCTCTACCGGGTCCTGCGGGCCATGGCGAGCAAAGGGGTCTTCACCGAGACCTCGCGCCGGGTCTTCGGCCTCACACCGCTCGCGGACATCCTGCGCTCCGACACCGCGAACTCCCTGCGCGACGTGTTCCGCCTCCAGGGCAAGCACTTCATGCGCAACGCCTACGCGGAGATCGGCTACTCCATCCGCACCGGCCTGCCCGCCTTCGACCACGTCAACGGCGAGGAACTGTTCGCCTACCTCGCCCGGCACCCGGAGATGAACGAGCTGTTCAGCGGCGCCATGGGCAACGCGGCCGGCCAGACCCAGCAGTCCGCCGTCGAGGCGTACGACCTCACCGGGGTGCGCAAGCTCGTCGACATCGGCGGGGCGCACGGCCACCTGCTCGCGTCGATCCTCGCCCGCTACCCCGACCTGCGGGGCGTGGTCTTCGACCAGCCGCACGTCGTCCCCGGCGCGGAACGGGTCCTGGCCGAGGCCGGCGTCCTGGAGCGGGCCGAACTGGTCGGCGGCAACTACCTCGAATCGGTGCCCGCGGGCGGCGACGCCTACGTCATCTCCCACGTGCTGCACCAGCTGTCCGACAGCGAGGCGATCGCCGTGCTGACCAACATCCGCCGCGTCATGGACCCGGCCGGCCGGGTGCTGGTCATCGACCCGCTCATCCCCGAGGGCGACGTCCCGCACCCCGGAAAGTTCATGGACATCACCATGATGGCGCTCAGCAAGGGCCGCGACCGCACCGAGGCGGAGTTCGTCGAGGTCTTCGGGAAGGCCGGACTGCGGCTGGCCGGCACGGTCGGCCTGAAGTCCGCGTCCAGCGTGGTCGTCGCCGAACCGGCCTGACAGTCACGGACGAGATGGGGGAGCACATGAGTGACCGCATGAACTACGACGACCTGAGGTCGATCCTCGTCGAGGCCGCCGGCACCGCGGAAGGGGTGGACCTGGCCAGCCAGGACATCATCGACACCGACCTCTACGGCCTCGGCTACGACTCGCTCGCGCTGATGGAACTCGGCGCGCGCATCCAGCAGCGGTACGGCGTCGACATCCCCGACGAGGAGGTGACCGAACTGCGCACCTTCCGCACCATCCTGGACCGGGTGAATTCCTCGATCCCCGCAACGCCCTGAGCGAACGCCCCGGGAAAAGGGGCGCACCGGACGACACGCGGACTGGAGGCAGGTATGACCACGCCGGAGATACACGCGCGCCACGAGATCGAGACCGAGACGTCACCGTCGGCGGTGTACGAGCTGATCACGGACGTCTCGCTGTGGCCGGTGATCTTCCGTCCCACCGTTCACACACAGGTGCTGGAGCGTACGGAGCGAGGCGACCGGTTCGAGATCTGGGCGACCGTGGCCGGCGGCGAGGTCAACTCGTGGCGCTCGCGCCGCGCGTTCGACGCCGCCGCCCGGCGGGTCGCGTTCCGGCAGGACCACGACAACCCGCTGTTCGGCCTCATGGGCGGCGGCTGGACCTGCCTCCCGCTGCCCGGCGACCGGACGAAGGTGGTGCTCGAACACCGCTTCACCCCGCCGCCGGACCAGGCCGACGCCCGGGAGCGGATCGCCCGGGACCTCGACACCAACGGGGCCGCAGAACTGGAGGCACTGCGCACCGTCTCGGCGCTGCCCGGCGGCCTCGACCGGTGGCGGGTGACGTTCACCGAGACGGTCGCGCTGAGCGGCCCGGCCGAAGCCGCCCGCGAGTTCGTCTGGGCCGCGGACCAGTGGCCGCAGCGGCTGCCCCACGTCGCCGGCCTCGACCTCGTGGAACAGGCGAGCGGCGCCCAGGACATGACGATGGAGACCCGCGCCCCGGACGGCACCCTCCACACCACCCGGTCGCTGCGGCTGCTGCTGCCCGACGGAACGATCGTCTACAAGCAGACCCGGCCGCCCCGCGCCCTGCTCGGGCACAGCGGCCGCTGGGAGTTCCGCTCCGACCCGGCGGGCGACTCGATCAGCTCCACGCACACCTTCCTGATGGACCCGGCCGGCGTGGCGGAGGTGTTCGGCCCCGACGTCCAGGCCCCGGAGGCGGCGAAGCGCCTGCAAGCCGCGTTGTCGGCCAACAGCCGGGTCACGATGCAGCACGCGGACCGCTGGTCCGCGTCGGTCGGTGCGCGGTGAGCACCGCACTGCGCGCACCGCTGGGCCGGCTGCGGGAACTCGCGGACGGCGTCCACGCGTTCCTCCAGCCGCCCGGCGGCTGGTGCCTCAGCAACGCCGGCGTGATCGCCGGACCCGACGGGCTGCTCCTGGTCGACACCGCCGCGACCAGGGCGCGCGCCGAGGCCCTGCGGACGGCGGCCGAGGGGCTGGGCCACGGGCCCGTGCGCACCGTGGTCAACACCCACAGCCACGGCGACCACGTCTTCGGCAACTGCGTCTTCGCGCCGCCCGCCGAGGTCGTCGCCCACGAGCTGACCGGGCCGGAGATGCGGGCGACCGGGATGGCGCTGCGGGACCTGTGGCCGGACGTCGACTGGGGCGAGCTGACCCTCACCACGCCCACCGTCACCTTCGGCCGGAGCCTGACCCTGCTGCTCGGCGACCGCCCGGTCGAACTGCACCACGTCGGCCCCGCGCACAGCACCAACGACGTCGTCGTGTGGCTCCCGGACGCGGGCGTGCTCTTCGCCGGCGACGTGGCGCTGCCCGGCTGCACCCCGTTCACCCTGATGGGCTCGGTGCGCGGCTCGCTCGCGGCGCTGGAGCGGCTGCGCGCCTTCGGGGCGCGGACCGTGGTCGGCGGGCACGGCGAGATCAGCGGCCCCGAGGTCTTCGACGACATGGAGCGCTACCTGCGCCGGATCCTCGACCTCGCCCGCGACGGGGTCGGGGCCGGCCTCACCCCGCTGGAGACCGCGCGCGAGCACGGCGTCGGAGACTTCGACGGGCTGCTCGACCCCGAGCGGCTGGTCGGCAACCTGCACCGGGCCTTCCTGGAGATCCGGCGGCCCGACCTGCCGCTCGGCGTGGAGACCGACGTCCCCGGGGTGTTCGACGAGATGGTCCGGTTCAACGACGGGCGCCTGCCGACGTGTCTGGCCTAGCCGGGCCCGGCGGCCGGGACGCGCGATCCGAGGAGGGCTGATGACGATGCCGATCGACTCGCACCGGGGAACCACGGTGTCCCCGGAGACCTACTACGAGCTGAGAAGGTTCTACCTGGACCAACTGGACGCCCGCGACCGGGGCTTCACCCAGGAGTGGCTGGCGGTCTTCGACGACGACGCCACCATCACGACCAAGGTGCTCGGCGGCGGCGCGACGGTCCCCAAATCCGAATTCGCGCCCGAGGTCTGGAAACTGGACGCCTCCTTCCACGAGAAGGGAATCCAGCGCCGCCACTGCGTGCAGGGATTCACCTTCACCCACCACGACGGACTGGTCGTCTCCCGGTTCTACGGCCTCTTCCTGGTCGTCGACGCCGCGCGGGGCGCCTGCCTCCAGTCCGCCGCCTTCATCTCCGACGTCCTGCGCAGGCACGGCACCACCTGGCGGGTCATCTCCCGCGAAATAGAACGGGACGACCTCGGCCGCCTCGACACGGCCGCCCACAGCGTTCCCCTGGGATGAGAGAAGGAGCCATGGATCAGACAGTTACCTTCAGTGACCAGGCCGCGTCGGCCGAGGTCTGCTCCCGCGTCGACCAGTTCTACGCGATGCAGATGCAGGCCCTGGACGACGGCGACATCGACACCTGGGTGGACACCTTCACCGACGACGGCGTCTTCGTCTCCAACGGCCTGCCGGACCCCGTCGAGGGCAGGAGCGCGCTGACCGAACTCGGCAGCGCGGCCGTGGCCCGGCTCGACGAGAAGGGCGCCATCCGACGGCACTTCGTGTTCAACGTCATCATCGACCCCCTCGCGGACGGCGTCCTGCGCACCACGTGCTACGTCCCGGTCTTCGACACCGTCGACGGCGTCACGACCCTGACCACGAGCACCGTCATGCGCGACGAACTGATCACCTCCGAGGGCGGGCTGCGGGTGCGCCACCGCACCGTCACCCGCGACGACCTCGTGGCCGAAGCGGCACCGGGGAGCGGCACATGACAACCTCGCAGCCGCTGCTCGCCGGCCTCGGCGGGGTCGCGCTCGGCCCCGGCGACGCCGGTTACGACGCGGCCCGCAGCGGCGTCCAGCGCTCCTACCTGCACCGGCCGTCGGTGATCGTCCAGGCCGACGGGCCGGCCGATGTCCGGCTCGCGGTCCGGCGCGCCGCACAGCAGGGCCTCACGGTCGCCGTCCAGGCCACCGGGCACGGCCTGAACGTCCCCAGCGACGGCGGCGTCCTCATCGACACGTCACGGATGACCGAGGTCCGCGTCGACCCCGCCTCGCGCACCGCGTGGGTGGCGGCGGGGGCCCGCTGGGAGCACGTGATCGAGGCCGCCTGGGAGCACGGGCTGGCGCCGCTGAGCGGTTCCTCGCCCGACGTCGGCGTCGTCGGCTACACGCTCAGCGGCGGACTCGGGCTGCTGAGCCGCACGTTCGGCTACGCGGCCGACCACGTGCGCCGGGTCGACCTGGTCACCGCCGACGGCGAGAGCCGGACCGTGACCCCCGGCGAGGACCTGTTCTGGGCGCTGCGCGGCGGCGGCGGGAACTTCGGCGTGGTGACCGGGCTCGAGTTCGCCCTGTTCCCCGTCGAGCGGATGTACGGCGGCGGCCTGTACTTCGACACCGAGCACCTGCCGGCGGTCTTCAGGGCCTACCGGGAGTGGACGGCGACGGTCCCGGACTCGATGTCGTCCAGCATCGGGCTGATCCCGATGCCGGACGTGCCCGGCGTGCCCCCGCCGCTGCGCGGCCGGCACCTCGCCCACGTCCGGATCGCCCACCTCGGCACGGCCGACAGCGGGGAGCGGCTGGTCGCGCCGCTGCGGGCGCTGGGGCCGCGGCTGGTGGACACCCTCGGCGAGATGCCCTTCACCGCCTCCGGGACCATCCACAACGAACCGAAGCAGCCCCGGAACTTCTACTGCGCCAACGCGATGCTCGCCGAGTTCGCCCCGGCGCTCCCGGACGCCGTCCTCGACCTGGTCGGCCCCGGCACCGGGGTCTTCGCGGTGGTGCAGGTCAACCACCTGGGCGCGGCGCTCGCCAAGCAGCCCGAGGAGGCGAACGCGGTGGGCCACCGCGGCGCCTCGCACGTGCTGCGCGTGGTGACCCTCCCGCAGGGGCCCGGCCGCGACGCGGCCCACGACGTCGCCCACGGCGTGACGGGCGCCGCGGCGCCCTGGACCCTCGGCCGCTCGCCCAACTTCGTGCAGGGCGACGAGAGGGCCCACGAGCAGACCCGGCAATGTTACGAACCAGCCGCTTTTGACCGGCTGACGGCACTCAAAGCGGTGCATGACCCGCAGAACGTGTTCCGCTGCAACGTCAACATCCCACCCGCCGGCCACAGTGAAAGCACGGCATTCAGGGGCTCGGCGCGTGACTGATGTCCGGGGCGGAGAAGAACCGTAAATCGTTCGTTGCTCAACCACACGGGGGCGGTGGGCTGGTCGGACAGGCGGCGACCGCGAGGTGGCCGCCTGTCCGGTCCCCACCAGTCGGGAAGGACCGGTCCGCGACAGCGCCGTTTTCCCGATCTTTCCGGCGAACGTATACGGGCAGTGACAGGGAAAAAGGGATCTTCATGCAAAGTTGACTGAAAAGAAAACGGGGGGTCGCCAAGACCTACGGCGGGGGTGCAGTGTTGGCGGTCCTCGCTGTATCGGTCATCGTGGCCGCACCTGCGGCCGGCTGCTCCTCCTGTTCTGCCAGAAAGGTTCAATTCCGTACGAGATCAGGAGCCATTGATGGACGTTCGGATACTCGGGCCGTTGGCGTTGACGGAACACAATCGCGACGCAACGCCATCGGCGCGCAAACCAAAACAACTCATCTCACTCCTGCTGTTGAACGAGGGCCGGGTCGTGTCGACTGACTCACTCATCAGCGAGATCTGGGACACACGGCCGCCCAGGAGCGTACAGACCACATTACAGACCTACGTGGTACAGGTACGCAAGCTGCTGTCGCAGGCTCTTCAAATTCCCGTCGGAAAGGTCGCCAGAGATGTTCTCCTCACCCGAAACGGCGGCTATACGCTCGTGCTGCGCGACGCCAACTTCGACCTCTACAGATTCAGGTCACTGGAACAGGCCGGAATGGGCGCCTTCGAAGAGGGCGACGACGAGAACGCCGCCGGAATCTTCGGCCAGGCGCTGGCGCTGTGGCGGGGCAACGCGCTCGCCGACGTCGAGGTGGGACGGATGCTGGAGCCCGAGGTCGCCCGGCTCGAACAGTCCCGTCTGACGGTCGTGGAGTGCCGCCTGGAGATCGAGCTGCGGCGCGGGCGCCACCGCCAGTCGCTCAGCGAACTCGCCTCCCTGACCGCGCGCTACGACGACAACGAGAACCTGCACGCCCTCTACATGCTGGCGCTCTACCGCTCCGGCCACCGGGGCAAGGCACTGGAGAAGTACCGGAGCTTCCACAAGTGGATGAGAGACGAACTGGGCCTCGAACCCTCCCCCCGCCTGCAACGACTCCATCACGCCGTGCTCGACGGGGACCCCGCCCTCGACGAGGAGGCCGCCCGCGCCGACCTGAGCGCCGTCCTGTCCGGTCGCGCGTGAACCCCCGCACCTCCCTCGGTGACAGACCCGCGCCGCCCTGGCCCGCACCCGGACCAGGGCGGCCGGCGGCTAGTAGTTGCCCAGCCCGCCGCACACGTTCATCGCCTGGGCCGTCACCACGGCCGCCTCGTCGCTGACCAGGTAACCGACCATCGCGGCGACCTCCTCCGGGTCGACGTAACGGCCCATGGGGATCTTCGTGTTGAACCTGGTCAGCACCTCGTCCTCGGTGATGTCCCAGATACCCGCGTAGATCTCGCGCACGCGCTGCGCCATCGCGGTCTCCACATAGCCGGGGCACACCGCGTTGACGGTGATCCCCGTCTTCGCCAGCTCCAGGCCGAGCGCCTTGGTGAAACCGACGACACCGTGCTTCGACGCGGAGTAGGGAGCCCCCAGGACGACGCCCTGCTTGCCGCCGGTCGAGGCGATGTTGACGATGCGCCCGCGGTCCAGGCCGAGCATCCCGCCGTCCGTCAGGACCCGCTTGGTCATCAGGAAGACGCTGTTCAGGTTGGTGTTGACCACGTCGTGCCACAGCTCGTCCGGTATCTGGGCGGTCGGGCCCCCACCGCTGCGGCCGGCGTTGTTGACCAGGACCGAGATCGGCCCGTAGCGCTCGGTCGCGGCGGCCACCAGCTGCTCGATCTGCGCGACGTCGGTCACGTCGCACGCCGTGCCGTCGACCTCGTGGCCGTCCTGCCGCATCCCCTCCACCGTGTCCTTGACCGCAGCACCGTCACGGCTGCAGATGAACACCCTGTGCCCGGTGCGGGCCAGCCGGTTCGCCGTGGCCAGTCCGATCCCGCTCGTAGCACCCGTGACAAGGGCCGCGCGGGCGAGTTCCTCTGCCATCTGCTCTCCAAGTCGATCGTGAGAGATCGTGCCGGGGTTTGTTACCCCATCGTCAGACGCTTGCCTTGAATTGATGTCGAGGCCGCCTTGAGGAATCGAGTGCGCGCCCGCGAATCGTTCAAAGATTTCTCGACCGGTTCTTGAGCCGGGGCCCTCAATCATTGACCTTGCGCAGGCCGACAATCGAGGTTGCGAACGGAGCAGGCGATGACGATCCAGGAAAAGGACATCACCGATCACGGTGCGGTCATCGGGGTGCGGGAACTCGCACTCAGCGCCGCGGGGGCGGCGGCGCTTCGGGCCGCCGTACGCATCGGCGTCGCCGAAGCACTCGGCGACCGGCCGAGGACACCGGCGGAACTCGCCGCGGCGATCGGCGCCGACACCGAGATGCTGGGCCGGCTGCTGCGCGCACTGGCCCAGCACGGCGTCTTCACCCAGACCGAGGAGGGATACGCGCACACCGCGACGTCCCGGCTGCTCAGGGAGGACGACCCCAACAGCCTCAAGTACTACACCCTGTGGGTCACCGAGCCCTGGACCTGGGAACTGTGGCCGCACCTCGAAGACGCCGTGCGCAACGGCCGCGGCGGCTTCGAGGAGAAGTACGGCACGGACTTCTTCTCCTACCTGCACCGCATGTGGCCGCAGTCCGCGGACGTCTTCAACAAGGCGCAGACCGAACTGAGCAGGCTCGCCACCCACGCCGTCGCCGCCGCGCTCGACCTGAGCGAGGTCGGCACCCTCGTCGACGTCGCCGGCGGGCACGGCTTCACCCTGGCGACCCTGCTGGAGAAGAACCCGCACCTCAGCGGCGTCCTCTTCGACCTTCCGCCCGTCGTCGCCGAGGCCGACGGCCGGCTGCGCGCCGGCGGGGAACTCGCCGACCGCGCCCGCGTCGTCGGCGGGAGCTGCCTGGAGGAGATTCCCGTACAGGCCGACGCCTACCTGTTCAAGAACATTCTCGAATGGGCCGACGACAAATCGGTGACCGCCCTGCGGAACGCCGCCCGTGCCGGCCGGCCCGACAGCCGTTTCTTCATCATCACCAACATGATCGACGGCAGCCCCGAGATCAAATTCACCACCGGCACCGATCTTCTGTTCCTGCTGAACTCCGACGGCAGGAAACACACGACCGACACCATCACGGCCGTGGTCAGGAAAGCCGACCTGCGCGTGGTGAGCATGCGGCCCGTGAACTCCTACCTGCACCTGCTGGAGGCGGCTCCCTCGACATGAGCGGAATCCTGGAATCAGACGACGTGGCGTACCCCGCCACCCTCCCGGCCGAAACGGTCCCGGAGTGGGTGAGGTGCCCCGGCTGCACGACGATGGTCTACGGGAAACGCTGGCTGCGAAACCTCCGGTGCTGCCCGGAGTGCGGCCACCACGGCGCGCTCACCGCGTGGGAACGCCTCAACCTGCTGCTGGATGAGGGCACGCTCGACCTCCTGCCCTTCTCGGTGGCCCCCGCGGACCCCCTCGACTTCACCGACAGCAAGCCCTACCCTCGCCGGCTGGCCGACGCCAGGACCAGGACGGGACTGCCCGAGGCCGTGGTGAGCGCCGTCGGCGAGATCGACGGAAGCCCGGTGGTGGTCGCCTGCATGGACTTCCGGTTCCTCGGCGGCAGCCTCGGCTCGGTCGTCGGCGAGATCATCACCAGGACCGGCGAGGTCGCGCTCGAATGCCGGGCACCCCTGCTGCTGGTCACCGCCTCCGGAGGCGCCCGCATGCAGGAGGGCGCCCTGTCCCTGATGCAGATGGCCAAGACGAGCGCGATGCTCGCCCGGCTCGACGAGGCCGGACTGCTCACGGTCTCCCTGGTCACCGACCCGACGTTCGGCGGGGTCGCCGCCTCCTTCGCCACCCTGTGCGACGTCACCATCGCCGAACCGCGCGCCCGGCTCGGGTTCGCCGGCCGCAGGGTCGTCGAACAGACCATCAAGGAAACCCTGCCGGCGAACTTCCAGACGGCGGAGTTCCTGCTGGAACGCGGGTTCATCGACTTCATCGCCCCGCGCGAGAGCCACCGCACGGAGCTGGGGAAGCTGCTGCGCGCCGCGCGCCCCCGGCACCCGCAGCCGCCCACGGGCGACGCCGAGCGGGCGGACGAGATCGTCGTCCGCGACCCGGCGCGGCTCGCCCACGACGATCCGCACGGCGTGGTCCGGCGCGCGCGGCGGATCAGCAGGCCCACCACCCTCGACTACGCGGCCCTGCTGCTGGAGGAGTTCCGCGAGCTGGCGGGCGACCGGATCTCCGGCGAGTGCCCGGCCGTCGTCGGCGGACTGGGACGGCTGCACGGCCGGTCCGTCGTGCTGATCGGCCACCAGAAAGGGCACGACCCGGCCGAGCTGGCCCGCCGCAACTTCGGCATGCCGAGCCCGGCCGGGTACCGCAAGGCGGCCCGCCTGATGCGGCTCGCCGCGAAACTGGGCCTCCCGGTGATCACGCTGATCGACACCCCCGGCGCGTTCCCCGGCAAGCAGGCCGAGGAACAGGGGCAGGCCATCGCGATCGCGGAGAACCTGAAGCTCATGGCGGACCTGCCGGTCCCGGTGGTCGCGGTGGTCACCGGCGAGGGCGGCAGCGGCGGCGCGCTCGCCCTGGCCGTCGCCAACCGGGTCCTGATGTGGCAGGACGCCATCTACTCCGTGATCAGCCCCGAGGGGTGCTCGGCGATCCTGTGGCAGGACCCGGCCCAGGCGGGCCGCGCGGCGGCGGCCCTCAGGCTGCGCTCCCGCGACCTGCTGGAACTCGGCATCGTGGACGGCGTCCTGCGGGAACCGGACGGCGGCGTGGACGCCGACCCCACGGCCGCCGCCCGCCGCCTCGCCCTCGCGATCCGTTCCAGCCTCGACGACCTCGACGGGCTGAGCGGCGACAAACTGCGCACCGACCGCCACGCCCGCTTCGCCCGCTACGGCGCCGAGTACGTGACGTCGGCGCCGTACGCCGGCCTCGCGGCGGAACGGACGGCGTCGTGACCTCCCTCAGGCCCGCCTCCGACGGCGACACCGCCGTCGGAGGCGAGGAGAGCGAACTGCTGGAACGGGTCCGGGACGCCGTCGTCGACCTGCTCGCCGAACTCCCCGGGGCACCGGCCCGGCTGCGGGTGCGGGTCCAGGGCGTCGAGATGGAACTCGACTGGGCCGCGCCCCCGGCCGGCCCGGCCGCCCCCGCGCCGCAGGCCGTACAGGCGGCGCCGGCTCCCGTGCACGTCCTCAGCCCGGACACCGCCACCTCCGGCGACGGCGGCCCGCCGCCCGCCTGGGCGAGCGTCACCTCGTCCACCGTCGGCACGTTCTACCGCAGCCCCGAACCGGGGGCCGAACCGTTCGTGCGGGTGGGGGAGCAGGTGAAGCCCGGTCAGCAGGTGGCGATCATCGAGGTGATGAAGCTGATGATCCCCGTCGAGGCCGACCGCGACGCGGTGATCACCGAGGTGCTGGCCGAGGACGGGCAGTCCGTCGAGTACGGCCAGCCCCTGTTCGCGCTCGGCCCGGTGAGCTGACCATGTTCGACACGATCCTCATCGCCAACCGGGGCGAGATCGCGCTGCGGGAGATCCGCGCCTGCAAGGAACTCGGCATCCGCAGCGTCCTCGCCCACTCCTCCCGCGACGCGGACACCCTGCCGGCGCGGCTGGCCGACGAGACGGTCTGTATCGGGCCGCCGCCGGCCAGACAGAGCTACCTGAACGCCGCGGTGATCCTCCAGGCCGCCCTGAACACCGGCGCGCAGGCCGTCCACCCCGGCTACGGCTTCCTCTCCGAGGACGCCGACTTCGCCGACGCCTGCCGGGCGGCCGGGATCACCCTCATCGGCCCGCCGCCCGAGGTCATGGCCGAACTGGGCAGCAAGGTGAGCGCACGCCGGCTCATGTCCCGCAACGGACTTCCCCTGCTGCCCGGCGCCACCGAACCCCTCGACCTGCCCGCCGCCCTCGACCTCGCCGAACGTGTCGGCTTCCCGCTGCTGATCAAGGCGGCGGCCGGGGGAGGCGGCCGGGGCATGGGGGTGGCCTGGGACGCCGGGACGCTCGCGGAGGTCTTCCGCACCACGCAGGCCACCGCCGCGACCCTGTTCGGCGACGCCCGCGTCTACGCGGAGCGCTACCTGCGCCGCGCCCGCCACGTCGAGGTGCAGATCCTCGCCGACCAGCACGGCAACGTCGTCCACCTCGGGGAACGCGACTGCTCCATGCAGCGCCGCCACCAGAAGCTCATCGAGGAGTCGCCGGCCCCGGCGCTGCCCGCCGGCCTCGTCGCCCGGATCCGCGAAGCGGCGGTCACCGGCGCGCGGGCCGCCGGCTACCAGGGCGCGGGGACCTTCGAGTTCCTGGTCGAGTGCGCGGGCGACCTCGACGAGTTCTACTTCATGGAGGTCAACTGCCGCATCCAGGTGGAACATCCGGTGACGGAGATGGTCACCGGCATCGACCTCGTCGCCGAGCAGGTCCGCATCGCGGCGGGCGAACCCCTGCGCCTGCGCCAGCAGGACGTCGTCCTGAACGGCACGGCGATCGAGTGCCGCATCAACGCCGAGGACCCCCGGCGCGGCTTCGCCCCGACCCCTGGCACCATCACCGAACTGAGCCTTCCCGCGGGCCCGTTCGTCCGGGTCGACACCCACGCCTTCCCCGGCTGCAAGATCGCCCCGGAGTACGACTCGATGATCGCGAAGATCATCGCCTGGGCCCCCGACCGGGACACCGCGATCGCCCGGATGCGCCGGGCCCTCGGCGAGACGACGGTACGCGGTGCGGGCATGCACACGACGGCCGGCTTCCTCGCGGACCTGATCGACTCGCCCGAGTTCCGCGCCGCGACGCACACCACGAGCCACGTCGACACGCTCACCACCCGGTAGCTTCCCCGTCCCGCCGGGCCCGGACGACACCGGCCCGGCGGGCTCGGACGACCCCGGCCGCGACGAGCGCCGCGCACGCGACCGCGCTGACCGCCATGACCGTGACGAAACCGTCCGCCAGCGGCTCCACGAGCCGGCGGACGGCCACGTCCGCGACGGCCGGGCGCGGCGGCGCGGACGCCTGGGCCACCGCGAGGAGCAGCCGGGCCGCGCCGACCGCGCAGGCGACGGCCGCGAGCGCCACCGCCAGGGCACGGAAACGGCGCCGGGCCAGGAACAGCCCCGCGACCCCGAGCGCGACGGCGGCGGGCAGCAGCACCCGCGACAGCGTGTCCGTCACCCGCACCGCCTGCTCGCCGCGGTGCATCGCGTCGTTCTCGACCAGCCGGAAGGACAGGTCCAGCTCGCCGGGCAGCACCGACACCAGCGGGCCGGGCAGCCCCGCCTGCTCGCCCAGCCGGTCCACGGCGAGGCGCACGGTGAGGTCGAGCCCGCCGGGCGTCAGGTCCACGAACGAGGCGTCGTCCCGCAGGATCCCCACCAGCTCGGCGTGGCTCGTGCGCAGTGCCGCCCTCCAGGCCCACCGGAAGGCGGCACTGTCCACGACCGCCGGAGCGGCCTCGGCCACCATGCGCCGGACCCGCACGGCGCCGAGGACGGGGGAGACGGCCCCGGGAACCCGGTCCACCGCCTCGGCCAGCTGACGCTCCACCTGGTCCTCGATCTGCCGCTCCGCCGCCGGATCGGTGGGCAGCGGCGCGAGGGCCGCTACGAAACCCGACGTCGACAGCAGCGTGTCCTGCGTCCACGCCGTCGTCCCGTGGACCATGACGAGGCCCGCCGCGCCCGCGACGCAGAGCCCGGCGAAACAGGCTCGCAGTCGTGGACGCGACGGGCGGGATAGCACCGGCGTTAGCCGCCGTGTTTGCCGGGGACCGGACTGCGGTCGTCGTCGGCCGGGGTCAGGGCGTGCAGCCGGCCCGGGGCGGTCGGGGCGTCGGGCGGGCCCTCGACGGACACGTGGGGCAGGATCCGGTCGAGCCACTTGGGCAGGTACCAGTTCCACTTCCCGAACAACTGCATCGCCGCCGGGACGAGGATCGTCCGCACGATCAGGGCGTCCAGCAGGATGGCCACGGCCACCCCGAGCCCGAACTCGGCGATGATGCGCATGCCCATGAACACGAAGGCCGTGAACACGCAGATCATGATGATCGCGACGGCCGTGATGATCTGCCCCGTGATGGCCTGGCCGCGCCGGACGGCGAAGTTGTTGTCACCGGTGCGCAGCCACTCCTCGTGGATGCGGCTGACCAGGAACACCTCGTAGTCCATCGACAGCCCGAACAGGACGGCCAGCATCATCGGTGGCAGGAACGACTCCACCGGCCCGGCCGCACCCGCCCCCAGGGCGGACGAGCCCCAGCCCCACTGGAACACCGCGACCACGATGCCGAACCCGGCACCGGCCGACAGCAGGTTCATCACCGCCGCGGTCAGCGGGATCAGCACACTGCGGAACGCGAGCATCAGCAGCAGACAGCCAAGGAGGACGACGATGGTCACGAACAGCGGCATCTTCCCGCTCAGCGCGGCCGCGAAGTCCTTGTGTACGGCCGTCTGCCCGCCGACATGGACGGAGAGCCCGGCCTCCTCGTGCTCGGGGATCACCCGGTCGCGCAGCGTGTCGATGAGCTTCGACGTCTGTTCCGACTGCGGGGACGTCGTCGGGATGACCTGCATGACCTGCACCGTCGCGCCGGGCGCGGCCGGCGGGACCCGCACGGACGCCACTCCGGGAACGGACTCGATCGCCCGCCCGAGCTCGGTGAAGTCGGTCGCGGCCTGCGGCGACGGCACCTCCGCCACGAGCTGCAGCGGACCGTTGTGCCCGGGACCGAAGCCGTCGGCGAGCAGGTCGTACGCCTGCCGCGTGGTGGTGTCGGACGCGTTGTTGCCGGCGTCGGAGGACCCCAGCCGCATCGAGAAGAACGGGATCACCAGCACCAGCATGGCCACGGTCGCCATGACCGTCAGCGACACCGGCCGCTTCTGCACGAACCCGGCCCAGCGCTCCCAGCCGTGGGAGATCTGCGCCTCGCTCGGGCCCTCGTTCGCCAGCTGGGCGCGCTGGCGGCGGCTGAGCACCCGCATCCTGAACAGCCCGAACAGGGCCGGCAGCAGGGTCACGGCGACCGCGACGGCGAACACCACCATGATCGCCGCCGACAGACCGATCCCGGACAGGATGCCGAACCCGAGCATGAGCAGGCCGAGCATCGCGACCGCGACCGTACCGCCGGCGAAGATGACCGCCCGCCCGGAGGTGTTCATCGCCGTCACGGTCGCCTCTTCCGGACTGAGTCCGGCCCGGATGCCGTTGCGGTAGCGGGCGACGACGAACAGCGCGTAGTCGATGCCGACGCCGAGTCCGATGAACGCGGCGATGATCGGGGCGGTGCTGGGGACGCTCATCGCATGGGTGAGCAGGTCGATCGAGAAGATCGCGCCGCCCAGCGCCAGGACCGCGGCGATCAGCGGAATGGCCATCGCCACGAACGACCCGAACGCGAACAGCATGACGATCGCAGCGGCCAGCAGGCCGATCAGCTCGCTGCTCGACGTCGAGGGCTTGTCCAGCTCCCCGATGGCCGAACCCCCGAACTCCACCCGCAGACTGTCGCTGCGCAGCTCCGAGCCCAGGTCGACGACCTTCTGGATGTTGTCGGTGTCCAGGTTCTGGCGCTGCTTGGTGAAGGTGACCGACGCGTAGGCGGTCTCGCCGTCACGGCTGATCTGCGCCGCGCCCTGCGGGTCGAACGGGCTGGTCACCGCGCCGACCTCGGGCACCTCGGCGACCTCGGCCAGCATCCGGTCCACGTCGGCCTTGACGGCCGGGTCGGTGACCTTGCCGCTGGTCGCGTGCAGCACGATCGTGCCCGAGTCGCCGGAGGTCCGCTTGAACTGACTCTCCATCAGTTCGAGGGCCTTGGTCGATTCGGTGCCGGGGAGGGTGTACTCCTCCGAGAAGGCCGCGCCGCCCGCGGCCCGCATGCCGCCCGCCAGGATCGCGACGAGGAGCAGCCAGCCGCCGATGACGATGAACCGGTGGCGGAAGCACCACCGCGCGATGGCGCTCATCGGCTGCCGCCCGGGAGCCCGGTCTGATGGTTGTCGAAATGGAGCACAACTCTGCCTTCATGACGTAGGTCGGGCTCAGCGCCTTGCCGCGCTGCGCGGTCCGCCCATCCCTGTGAAAACGGACCTTCCCGCAGCTCACAGCCTGCCTCCGGGCAGGCCCCGGCGTCGTCAGGCCACGACCTGATCCGCTTGTCCCGCCAGGGGGGTACGGCCCGGCGGCGTACATCCCTGGTCGTACGCGCGGGTGCGACTGTCGCCCGACGGTCACTCGCCGCCGTCCGGCCTTGTACGGTGGGTGCCTGCAATGCCCCTGACCGACGTCCGCACCCGGAGGCCGGAGATGACGATTCGGGTGGTCGTGGCCGACGACCACATCCTCGTACGGGCCGGTTTCAGCGTGCTCGTCAACGCTGCGGCGGAGATGGAGGTCGTCGCCGAGACCAGCACCGGCCGCGACACCGTGGCAGCCGGCCGCCGGCACCTGCCCGACATCATCCTGATGGACGTCCGGATGCCCGACATGGACGGCATCGAGGCCACCCGGCAGCTCCTGAGCGACCCGGCGACCGACTCCATCCGGGTCGTCATCCTCACCACCTTCGACCTCGACGAGTACGTGTTCGCCGCGCTCAAGGCCGGCGCCAGCGGCTTCCTCCTCAAGGACACCCCGCCCGAGCAACTGCTCGCCGGGATCCGCACGGTCGCCGCCGGCGACGCCCTCCTCGCGCCGAGCGTGACCCGCCGCCTCATCCGCGACTTCGTCAACCGCCCCGCCCTCGACACCGGCGTCTCACCCGCCCTCCTCGACGCGCTCACCGAACGCGAGCGGGAAGTCCTCGTCCACGTGGCCGCCGGGCACTCGAACACCGAGATCAGTGCCCAGCTCAACATCAGCGTCGCCACCGTCAAGACCCACGTCAGCCGGCTCTTCAGCAAGCTGGACGCGCACGACCGCGCCCAACTCGTCGTCATCGCCTACGAGACCGGCCTCGTCGACCGCACCCGTCGCCACCAGGCCGGCCGCGACGGGGGCCGCGCCCACCTGTGAGGGAGCCTCAGCGGCCGGCTTCGGTGTCGCCCAGGGCCTCGTGCAGCCAGCTCCGTTCGGCCGTGCTGATGGCGCGGGCCATCAGGAGCATCCCGCGGCGGTAGGGGTCGGTGACCTCCTCGGCGGGCAGGGGGCGGTCGTCGTCGTAGAAGAAGCTCGCCGGGGTGTCCAGGAACTCCAGGCGTCTGCGCAGCACGGCGTCGCGCTGCTCGGGGTCGGGGAGCAGGGAGAGGAAGGCGAGCAGGGTGAAGAACCGGGCGTGGTCGGTGATGTCCTGCGGCGCCGGTTCCCGCAGCCGCCGCAGCAGCTCCGCGCGGCCGGCGTCGGTGAGGGTGAGGACGTAGCGCTGGGCGGCGGCCGTGCCGGGCTCGGTGTGCCGGGTCAGCAGACCGCGTTTCACCAGGCGGTTGATCGCCGGGTAGAGGCTGCCGTCGCTGACCGGCCTGGTGTGGCCGGACAGCTGTTCGACGCGACGGCGCAGCACGTAACCGTGCAGCGGTCCGTCCGCGAGATGACCGAGGATCGCGAGCTCCAGCACGCCTTCATGGTCGCATGATCGGCGGATGCCTCGGATCGATGTACCTCGAATCGACATGTTAGGTTCTTCGTGACCCGCATACCTTGAATCGAGGTATGCGCCCGCCCGCCGCACACCGACCTCGAAGGAAGACAAGGCCATGCCCGACCCGACCGACGCCCCCCAGCCCCGCCCGGCCGGCCCCGTCACCGCCGCACGGCATGCCGCCGCCGTCGACGCGCTGCCGTGGGACGACCGGCGGGCGTTCGAGGACGTCCGGCGCGGACGCGTCGCCGCCATCGAGCCGCCCGTCGTCCGCGACGCCTCGGGCCGCACGGTCTGGGACCTGACCGCGTACGCGTTCATCGAGGGCGACGCGCCCACGACCGTGCACCCCAGCCTGTGGCGCCTGTCGGAACTGCACCGCAACCACGGCCTGTTCGAGGTCGCCGACGGCGTCTACCAGGTACGCGGCTACGACGCCGCGAACATGACGGTCGTCCTCGGCGAGCGCGGCTACGTCGTCATCGACACCCTCACCTGTGTCGAGACCGCCGAGGCGGCCCTTGACCTGGTCCGCCGCCACCTCGGCGACCGCCCGGTCACCGCCGTCCTGCACACCCACGGCCACCTCGACCACTTCGGCGGCGTCGCGGGAGTCGTCGACGAGAAGGACGTCCGCTCGGGCCGCGTCCCGCTCGTCGCACCCGCCGGTTTCTACGAGCACGCCGTCAGCGAGAACGTCTCCGCGGGCCCGGCGATGAGCCGCCGCTCCGGCTTCATGTTCGGCCCCGGGCTGCCCAAGGGCGCGCGCGGGCACGTGATGAACGGCAGCTGCGCGGCCGTCGCGACCGGCAGGACCTCCCTGATCCGCCCCTCGCACGAGATCCGCCGCACCGGCGAGGAACTGGTCCTCGACGGCGTCCGCCTCGTCTTCCAGTACGTGGCCGACACCGAGGCGCCCGCCGAGCTGACCGTCCACCTGCCCGAACGCCGGGCCCTGTGCATGGCCGAGCTGATCTCCCACCACATGCACAACCTCTACACGCTCCGAGGCGCACCCGTGCGCGACGCGGCGGCGTGGAGCGCCGCGATCGACGAGGCGCTGAACCTGTTCGGGGACACCGCCGACGTCATGTTCCTCGGCCACGGCTGGCCCGTCCGGGGCCAAGACGCCATCGCCGAACTCCTCGGGGCGCACCGCGACCTCTACCGCTACCTCCACGACGAGACCCTGCGCCTGGCCAACCACGGCCACACCCCGGACGAGATCGCCGAACTCATCGAGCTGCCCGAGTCGCTGGACGCCTACTGGGCCAACCGCGGCACCTACGGCGCCACCCGCCACAACGTCAAGGCCGTCTACCAGCGCTACCTCGGCTGGTTCGACGGCAACCCCGCCCACCTCGACCCGCTGCCGCCCGCCCAGGCCGGACGCCGGTACGTCGAGCTGATGGGCGGCATCGACGCCGTGCTCGCCCACGCCCGCACCGCCCACGACACGGGCGAGGACCGCTGGGCCGCCGAACTCCTCGCGCACGCCCTCGCCGCCGACCCCGGACACCGGCCCGCCCGGCTGCTCCAGGCGGACGTCCTCGAACAGCTCGGCTACCGGTCCGAGGCGGCCCCCTGGCGCAACTTCTACCTCGTCGGCGCCCACGAACTGCGCCACGGCGCCCCCGCCGCCCGCCCGTCCGGCGGCCCCGGCCTCGTGTCCGGCATGACGACCGCCATGCTCCTCGACTACATGGCGATCCGCCTCAACGGCCCCGCCGCGGCCGGACTCCGGCTGCGCATCGGACTCGACGTCACCCCGGAACACCTCGGCGGCCCCACCGAGGACCGGCTTCTGATCGTCGTGGAGAACGGCGTCCTGCGCCACACCCCGCCCCCCTCCCTCCCCGAGCCGACCACCACCCTGCGCGCCACCCGCCCCGCCCTCGCGGCCCTCGCCCACGGCACCGCCCACCTCGACGAACTCCTCACCGACAACACCGCCGAGGTGATTGGCGACCGCACCGCCCTCGACACCCTCCTCGGCCTCCTGGACACGTTCACCGGCACGTTCGAGGTGGTCACCCCGACCGGCCGCTGAGGGCGCGGGCGGTTCCGGTGACGCCGGGCAGGGCCGTCCCCCTAACCCGCCGCGCTCCTCCAGAAGTCCCGCATCAGTGGCGACGGCACCGGACCGGTCAGCGCGACCTGGGTCAGGAGGATCGTGACGGAGGACGAGGTGGGGACGATGTGGGCGGCTGTGCCGGTGCCGCCGAGCCAGCCGTAGCGGCCGGGGGTGTTCCAGGGGTCGGTGGGGGCGAGGTCGACCTGGCCGCCGTAGCCCCAGCCCTGGCCGGCGAGGAAGAGGGTGGAGGCGGCGCGCTGGGCGGCGGTGAGGTGGTTGGTGGTCATGCGGCGCACGGAGGCGGGGGTGAGGACGCGGTGGCCCAGGGCCTCGCCGCCGGACAGGAGCATGCGGGCGAAGGAGAGCCAGTCGTCGGCGGTGGAGACGAGGCCACCGCCGCCGGAGGGGAACCGGGGGACGGTCGTCCACTGGGGGTCGTCGGTGGCGGAGGCCAGGGTCAGGGTGCCGTCGGGGTTCGGGAGGTAGGCGGCGGTGAAGCGGTGCTGTTTCGACTCGGGGACGCCGAACCCCGTGTCGCGCATGCCCAGCGGCTCGAAGAAGCGTTCCGCGAGGTAGTCGGGCAGGGAGCGCCCGGAGGCGCGGGCGACCAGGACGCCCTGGATGTCGGAGGAGGTGGTGTAGAGCCAGGACTCGCCGGGCTGGCTCACCATCGGGACCTGCGCGAGGAGGTTCAGCCAGACGTCGGGGGCGGGCCACTCCTGGCGCGGACGGCCGTCCAACTGCACCGTGAACAGCGCCCGCACCGCCGGGAGCGAGAAGTCGGCGGGGAACCCCCAACCCGTGCGGAAGCTGAGCAGGTCCTCGACAGTGACCGGGCGGGCCGCCGGGACGACGTCCTCGACGGGGCCGTCAGGGGTGCGGACGACGTTCGGCTTCGCCAGCTCCGGCAGCCACCGCTCGATCGGCGCGTCGAGGGTCAGCACGCCGTCGTCCACCAGCGTCATGACCGCCGCCGCCGTCACGGACTTGGTGAGCGAGGCCAGCCGGAAGATCGAGTCGCGGGCCATCGGGGCCGTCCCCTCGACGTCCACCGAGCCCGCGGTCACCACCTCGACGTCGTCCCCGCGCGCCACGAGGCCGACGGCGCCCGGCACGCTCCCGTCGTCGGCGTACCGGTGCAGGGTGTCGTACGGAGTGTTCATCGACGGCCTTCCGTTCGCAGGGGTCTCGGCAGGTAGGACCGCCGGGGCCGCGAAAACTCATCGGCCGGTCAGAGTCCCAGCGCCGGGTAGACCGTCGCCTCGCAGTACTTGCGCAGGAACGCCGCGTCGGCGGGCGTGCCCTCGATCAGGGGGTGGATGGCGAGGGCGCCCAGCATGAGGTGGGAGACGTAGGCGAGCGCGGGGGTGTCCGGACGGACCTCGCCGCGGGCCACCCCGCGGGCCAACAGGGCGTTGAGGCCGGTGAGTTCGGGGTCGACGAGGAGGTGGCGCAGGGCGTCGAGGAGGTCGGGGTGGGTGTGGGCGGCGTGCGAGAGACCCCGGAGCAGGGCGATGTCCGCGGCCATCTGATGGTCGCCGACCTGGTCGATCAGGGTGTCGAAGTCGCCGCGCAGGGAGCCGGTGTCGATGCGGTCGAGGGCGATCGGCTTCTGGTGGCGCAGCGCCCGCGCGACCAGCTCCGGCTTGCCCGCCCACTGCCGGTAGAGGGTCGCCTTGCTGCACCGGGTGCGGGTGGCGACGGCCTCCATGGTGAGCGCGTCGTACCCGACCTCGCGCAGGAGGTCGAGGACGGCCGTATACAGCTCGGCCAAACGCTCGGGGGTGATACGGCTGCGGCGGGTGCGGGGCGCCGTGGTCATCGGGTGTCCGGTCGTCGTCATCGTCGCCGTCCCCCTTCGCTCGTGTCCTGGCCTCCACGCTATCGCGGAAGCAGATGAATACGAAACCGTTTCGGTGGCGAAACATGCCTCCTGCGGGAAACAGGCCACCTGTAAGACTGGAACCGCACCGAACCGGGAAAGGGGGCATCCATTGGCCGCCACGTCACCGCCCGCCGCGAGACCCGGCCGGCCCCGCGACCCCGGCGCCGACGCGCGCATCCTCCAGGCCGCCGTCGACGAACTCGCCGAGACCGGCATCGCGGGCTTCCGCACCAACTCGGTGGCCGCCCGCGCGAAGGTCGCCAAGCGCACGCTGTACTCCCGCTGGCCGGAGCGTGACGAGCTGATCCTCGCCGCTCTGAGCACCTTCTCCGGCCGCCTGTATCCGCCGCGCACCGGCAGTCTCGAAGCGGACCTGCGGATCCTGTACGCCGCCATGGCCGAGGTCCTGGAGAGCCCTCAGTGGCTCATCGTCTTCCGCTGTTCCTTCGAGTTCCCCGACTTTCCCGAGCTGTACGCCGGGTTCCTGCGCGACTGCGTCGACCAGCCGCTCGCGGTTCTGGAGGACGTCCTGTTCGACGCCCAGCGGCGCGGGGAACTCCGGCCGGATCTCGACCGGTCGGTGGCCGCGGAGACTTTTGCGGCGGCGCTCAACAACTTCAGCTCGCACATCTCGCGGCGGCGCGGGGTGAGTGTGGCGGGAGCGCGGGAGGACTTCCTCGACCTGTTCCTGAACGGGGTGCGGGCGGGCGGAGCCTGAAGCCCGGCGCCTGAAATCGGCGTCTCGTTCGGTACGGTGTACCGTACGCTGACCCGCATGCCCCGAAGCTCCCCCTCCCTGGACCGCGCGACCCCGGCCCGCATCGCCGAGGCCGCCCTGCGCCTGGTCGACGAGGGCGGCCCCGAGGCGCTGACCTTCCGGGCGCTGGCCGCCCGCCTCGGCATCTCGCTCGCCTCGCTCCAGCGCCGGTGCACCGACCTCGCCGGCCTCCTCGACCTGTGCCTCGACCACCTCGCCGCCGGACTCCCCGAGGTCAGCGGCGACTGGGCGACCGCGACCGAGGCCCGCTTCACCGCGCTGTACGAGGTGCTGTGCGCCCACCCCGGCCTCCTCGCCCTGCGCGGCACCCGGCCCTGGCTCGGCCAGCACCTCCTGGCCCGCCTCACCGAACCCCAGCTCGCCGACAACCTCGCCGCCGGCATGACCCCGGCCGAGGCGATCGCCCACTACCGCTCCCTGTACCTCCTCACCCTGGGCAGCGCCGGCTTCGTCGACCACCGCGACCCCGCCACCGCCCGCGCGGCCACCCGCCGCGCGCTCGCCGCCCTCGACCCGGACGAGTTCCCGGTCCTCACCACCCACCTCGCCGAGATCGTCCCCGCCGTCACCGACCACGCCGTCTACCGCGACGCCCTGCGCCGCCTCGTCCACGCCGCCAAGGAGCCCCGCCCGTGATCTTCAGCAGCGACAACACCGCCGCGACCCCGCCCGAGATACTGGACGCGCTGACCCGCGCCGCCTCCGGCCCCGCCCTCCCGTACGGCGCCGACGAGCACTCCGACTCCGTACGGCGCCGGCTCGCCGACCTCTTCGAACGCGACGTCGACGTCCTGTTCGTCTCCACCGGCACCGCCGCGAACGCCCTCGGCCTCGCCACGCTCACCCCGCCCTGGGGCAGCGTCCTGTGCCACCGCGACAGCCACGTCAACAACGACGAGTGCGGGGCGCCCGAGTTCTACACCGCCGGCGCCAAACTCGTCCCGCTCGGCGGCGCCGACGCCAAGATCGACCCCGACGAGCTGCGCACGGCCGTCCGGTACAAGAAGGGCGACGTCCACAGCGTCGAACCGTCCGTCGTCAGCGTCACCCAGGCCACCGAGACAGGCGCCGTCTACACCGTCGACGAACTGCGGGAGCTGGGCGCGATCACCAAGGACGCCGGGCTGCGGCTGCACATGGACGGCGCCCGCTTCGCCGGGGCCGTCGCCTCCCTCGGCGCCACGCCCGCCGCGCTGACCTGGCGGGCCGGCGTCGACCTGCTGTCCTTCGGCGCGACCAAGAACGGGACGATGACGGCCGACGCGATCGTGGTGTTCGACCGCGCCCTCACCCCCGAACTCTCCTTCCGCGCCAAGCGGGCCGGACAGCTCACCGCCAAGACGCGCTTCCAGTCCGCCCAGGTGGACGCCTACCTCACCGACGGCCTCTGGCTGCGCAACGCCGCCCACGCCAACGCGATGGCCGCCCGCCTCCAGGACGGCCTCAAAGCCGTCCCCGGCGTCGAACTCCTCGGCGCCGCCGATGCCAACATCCTCTTCGTCCGCCTGCCCCAACCCGTCATCGACGGCCTCCTCGCCGACGGCTTCGTCTTCTACCACGACCGGTGGGGGCCGGGCGTCGTCCGGCTCGTGACGTCCTTCGCGACGACGGAGGAGGAGGTCGACGCGCTGCTCGCGGGGGCGGGACGGCACGCGGTCTGAGCGTCGCCGGGAACCGGGCGTCGGCGGCGTTGCTCCGCACGGCCCTGGACCTCTCGGTCACCTCGCCGCCATGGCGCCGCACCGCGACGGCAGCCCGGCGCACCTGCGCGAGGCGGTCGAGGCGAGCCCCCCGCCCTCCTCCACATCGCCGCTCCCACCACGGGCCGACGTCACCACTCGACGACGAGCCTCGACACCCCGCGCGTCACAAGACCCTCCCGCCAGACCAGGGACCCCTCCCGGGAGGAGAGGCGGAGGCCGGGGAAGCGTTGCCAGAGGCGGGGCAGGGCGATGCGCAGTTGGAGGAGGACCAGGGGTGCGCCCAGGCAGCGGTGGACGCCGTGGCCGAACGTGAGGTGGGTGGGTGCTCCGGCGTCGTGGTTGCAGTGGAGGAGGGAGACGATGACGGCCTCGCCCTGACGCACCGTCGTCCCGCCGAGGACGACGTCCTCGACAGCCACCCGGGGAAAACTGATGGGTGTGGACGGCGTCCTGCGCAGCAACTCCTCGACGGAGACCCCGACGGGCACGTCGCCGGTGAGCAATTCGAGGATGGCGAGGCTGAGTTGATGGGCGGTGGTCTCGTAGCCGGCCATGAGGAGCGCCAGCCCGAGGTTGATCAGCTCGGTCCGGGAGATCTCGCCCGCCCGCTCGACCCGCACGAGCGCGCTCAGCAGATCAGGACCCGGCGTCTCCCGCTTCCGGTCGAGCAGCGAGGACATGTAGCCGACGAGCGTCAGGACATGGCGGCGCCGGCCGCGCACTCCTTGGGGCGTCATGTCGAACAGCGCGGTCACGGCCGCGTCGAACACCGGCCGGTCCGCCACCGGCACGCCGAGCAGCGCGCTCAACGCGACCATCGGAAGCGGCGAGGCGTAACCGCTGACCAGATCGGCGCCCGGCCCCACGTCCGCCACCCGGTCCAGCAGGACGTCCACGGCCTCCTCGATCACCGCCGCCCGCGCGGCGACCCGAGCGCTGGTGAACGCGGCGGCGGCGACCCGTCGCAGCCGGGCGTGATCGGCGCCGTCCAGACTCATGACCGAGTTGGGCGAGAGGTCGACGGACCCCCACCTCGGCGCGCCGGGACGGACGGCCGCCGCTCTGCTGAGCCGCGCGTCGGCCAGCGCGGCACGCCCCACGGCGTGGTCGGTGACCAGCCACATGTGATCCCCCGTCGGCATCCGCACCCGCGTGACGCCCGCCCCCGACGGCACCGCAAGGAAGGACGGCAGGGGCCCGAACCGGCGGTGGTCGAACGCCACGGTCAGCGACTCCCGCCGGTCACCCGGGCGTACGCCCCGAACTGCGTCGGCCCGCTGACCCGCACACCCCGGGACAGAACGAGGTCCCGCAGCCGCCGCGGCAACGCGTCGTCGAAGGAGTCGAAGGACAGGTGATCCGGCAACGCGACGCCGGCGGCGCGCAGCGGCGTCGCGATCTCACGGCAGGTGGTGCTGAGCCAGTCGAGCACGGCGGGGTCCCCGTCACGGCCCGCCGTCGCCGTCCACGTGACCACCTCCGGATGCCCGAGCCCGGCGTCGAGGAACGTCCCGGCGAGGCGGGGCCCGAAGTCGGGGACGGCGCCGGTCGCCAGGAACGGCTCGGGCCACAGCGCGTAGTACTGGTCCCACTCCGGCAGCGGCGGCCGGGTCGGCGAGGTGTTGGTGAAGTCCATCTCGTGCATGACGACGATCCCGCCCGGCGCCAGCAGGGACGTCAGACGGCGCAGGGCCGACGCGGGATCGGGGAGGTACATGAGGATGTACCGGCCGACGAGGACGTCGAACTTCTCCGGCGAGGTGAAGCCGGCGAGGTCGGCGACCTCGTAGCGCACGGAGTCCGCGAACCCGGCCTCCCGTGCGAGGAGCCGCGCCTTGCCGACGCTTCCGGGGTCCCGCTCGATCCCGACGACGTGCCCGCCGGGCCCGACCAGACCGGCGGCCAGCAGGGAGACGTAGCCGAGGCCGGAGCCGATGTCGAGGACCCGCATCCCCGGCCGCACCCCGGCCGCCCGCAGGGTGCGTTCGGTGAACGGCGAGACCGCTCTGTCCTGGAGGGTCAGCCGGTGGTGCTCGCTGTCGGAGTGGCCGAGCAGGTAGGGGCCGGGGTGTGTCATGGGGTCTCCAGTTCAGGACGTCTGCCGGAACGCGGCGTGTGCCGCACCGCCTTGCCGCTCGACGTCCGCGCGATCCGGCCCCGCCGCACGAACTCGATCCTGTCGGGCGTGATCCCCAGCTCGGCCACGACCCGCGCGCGGATACGTGCCGTCGACGCCTGGCGCCCGGCCTCGTCCTGCCGCGCCGTCTCGACGACGAGCCCGAGCCGGCCGCCCTCGTCGCTCCAGATCTGCTCGGCCAGGACGCCGTGGACGGGCAGTCCGGGCGTGTCCCGCACCACCGCCTCGATGTCGCTCGCCCAGTGGTTCGCGCCGAAGACGATGATCACCTCTTTCGTGCGGCCCACGACGTACAGCTCGCCGTCGTGCCACAGCCCCAGGTCCCCGGTCGCCACCCAGCCGCCCGGCAGGAGGACGCGACGGCTCTCCTCGGGGCGCCGGTCGTACCCGCTGCTCGTGACGGACGCCCCCCGGACCTCGACGGCCCCGACCGTGCCGGGCGCGGCCGGGGCGCCGCCCGCGGTGGTGAGCCGGACCTCGGTGCGCCGCACCGGCGTGCCCACACTGACCAGTTCCCGGCACGGCCCGGTGGACGCCGGCACGTACCGGCCCCGGCCGAGCGCGTCCCGGTCGGCCCGCAGCACCTTGGTCGGCCGTCCGACCGGAGGGAAGGCGACCGCGAGGGTCGCCTCGGCCAGTCCGTAGGCCGGCAGGAACACGTCCGCCGGCAGCCCGGCGGGCGCGTACCGCTCGACGAAGGCGTCCTGGAGCCGCCGGTCGACGGGTTCGGCGCCGTTCACCGCGATCCGCCAGCGGGACAGGTCGAGCCCGTCCTGCGGTGCCGTGTCGCGCCGCAGGACGTACCGGTAGCCGGAGTCCGGGGCCATGGTGAAGGTCGCCCCGAGCCGCCCCATGGCCTGGATCCACTGCCTCGGGTCGCGCAGGTAGTCCTCGGGCGTCAGCAGGTGGATGTCGACGTCGTGCAGCAGCGGCGTCAGGAAGGAGCCGACCAGCCCCATGTCGTGGAAGAGGGGCAGCCAGGCGCAGCCGACGTCGGCCGTGGTGAGGCGGGTGCCGTGGGCGATGGCCTCGACGCCGGCCGCCACGTTGCCGTGGCTGAGCACGACGCCCCGGGGCTCGCTGCTGGTGCCCGAGGTGTACTGGACGACGGCCGGGTCCGACGCCGTCCGCGCGACGTGGGCCGCCCCCGGCTCGGCGACCTCCGCCACGAGGAGCACGTCAACGGCGTCGGCGTCGGTGTGGACCAGCCCCGGACCGAGCAGCGGGAGCGTCGCGGGAGCCGTCAGCACCGTGCGCACCCGGGAACGGCGCAGCGCGGCGGCCGTGCGCCGCAGGTAGGCGTCGGACGACCCGAAGGGCGCGGGGCCGGGCAGCGGCACCGCGACCGCGCCGGCCGCGAGGACGCCGAAGAAGGCGCGCGCGAAGTCCACCGACGTCGGCAGGACGAGGGCGACCCGCTCGCCGGGCCGCACCCCGCGCGACAGCAGCCCCGCCGCCACCCGCCCGGCCTCGGCGAAGAGGTCGGCGTAGGACAGGGCGTCGCCGTCGCGGCCCCGGCGCAGGACGTGCACCCCCCGCCCGGAGCGCCGTGCGGCGACGTCGCCGAGCGCGGCGAACAGGGTCACGACACCGGCTCCGGGCCGGCCCGCTCGATCAGCCCGGCGACGGCGTCCGCGAACTCCCGCACGGTGCTCGTCTCGAAGACGATGTGGTCCTCCACCTCGATGTCGTAGTGCTGCTCGATCCCCAGCACGATCTGGAGCGCGTGGATCGAGTCGAAGCGCGGCAGGGAGCGCAGGTCGGCGTCGGCGTCCACCTCCTCGACGGGCACGCGCAGTTGCTCGGCGACGAAGCGGCGGACCGTCTGTTCGATGTCGGTGACGTGCGGCTGTGACATGGCGTGGTCGTGTCCTGTTCTGTGGGGCCGGCGGGTCGGGGTCAGCGGGCCAGGGCGCGCAGCTTGGCCTTGATGTCGCGTGGGGTCTCCAGCGAGTCGTCGTCCGCCAGGAGCCGCACGATCGACATCACCTTCGCGTCCGCGGCGTCCACCGAGTCGTGCTGGATCGTCTCGATGCGGCGGATGCCGGCCGTGGACGTGGAGTGCGGATAGAACAGGCCCGCCGGGTGCTTGACGCCGCCGCGCCGGTCGGCGAGCCAGATGTAGGCCATGCGCAGCGCGGCCGTCCGGTGGGCGGGGTCGCCGTCGCACAGCTCGCGCATGAACACGGAGAACGCGCGGCAGTGCCGGGCCTCGTCGCGGGCCAGGAGCCGCCAGATCTTGCGGATCACCGGCTCCCGCACATGCGCCGCGAGCGCCTTGTAGAGGGCGGACGCCCGCGACTCCGAGATGACGTTCATCATGAGCGTGGCGGAGCGCACGTCGCCCTGCGGATACGGCTCCCGTTTGTAGAGCGCGTGCTTCGAACGGAGCTTGACCCCGATCCGGTCCAGATAGCGGGCCTGGATCAGCGAGTGCCGGGACTCCTCCGCGCCCCACTGCAACGCCCAGGACGAGAAACTGGCCTCGCCCTGCCACTCCCGCAGGAAGTTGTGGGCGCCGGGCAGGGTGCCGAACTCGATCACGGCCGCCTCGGTGAGGAAGTCCACGGTCCGCTCGTCGAGCATGCCGTGCTCGATGCCGTCCAGGTCGACCTCGGTCCAGTCCCAGCGCGTCGTCTCGAACCAGTCGAAGATCCGGTTGAACGTCATGTCGAGGTAGTAGTCGGTGTAGAGGTCGTCCGCCATCAGCGCGCGGTGGGCGCGCAGGGCCAGTTCGACCGAGGCGGTGAGCCCTTCGGGCGCGACCGCGCCGGGCTTCACGAAGTCCTCGACGTCGAGCGCTTCCGCCCAGCCCGGCACCGGACCGGCCGTGCCGGGCCCGACGACGTACACCCGGGTCCGGTCGAACCGCGTGTGCGAGCGCAGCGCGCGGACGGCGGTCAGCGGCTCGGCGTCCGCGTCGAGCCACACCGCCGCGAGGTCGGCCGCCGGGTCGAGCTCGTGCAGGTAGCGCTGCCAGTCGGCGCGCGCGGGCCGGTCCACGGCGATGTCGCCGAAGGCGGGGACGGTGAGCCGCCCAGTGGGGGAGTCGGCGGTGGTCGGGGCCGGCAGGGCGATTCTGGGCGTGCTCACGAGGGGCGTCCTCTCTGTGGATCCGCTGGGTCCGCTGTCCGTTCGCTGCTGGTCCGCTGCCGGTCAGCGCGGCCCGGTCTCCGCTGCGGTCTCCGCCGCGGGGCCGAGGAGCACGGGCAGCTCCTCGATGCTGTTGCTGACGAACGAGGGCACCGGCCGCACGGTCCACGTACCGGCCGGCGCGAGCCGCACCTCGGGAAACCGGGTGAAGAACCCGGCCAGCGCCGTCTCCAACTGGAGGCGCGCCAGGTGGATCCCGACACAGAAGTGCGGCCCGTGTCCAAAGCCGAGGTGCCCGGCCTGCCGCCGGCGGACGTCGAAACGCTCCGCGTCCGCCCCGTGGTGCTCCGGGTCCCGGCCCGCCGAACCGAACGACGCGAGGATGGCCTCGCCCCGGCGGATCGTCTCGCCGCCGATGACGACGTCCTCGGTCGGATACCGCATCGGGAACTGGTTCACCGCGCCGTTCCAGCGCATCGTCTCCTCGACCACGGCGCTCCACGGGACCTCCCCGGCGCGGACGGCCGCGAGCTGACCGGGGTGGGTGAGCAGCGCGTGGCAGGCGTTGACCAGGACGTTGATGACGCTCTGGTGGCCGGCGAAGAACATCAGCAGGATCATGCCGTGCAGTTCGCTGTCGGTGAGCCGGTCGTCGCCGGCCCGGCGCGCGGTGAGGAGCGCGCTGATCAGGTCGTCCCCGGGGGCCTCGCGGCGTTCCGCCACGATCTCCCGCAGCAGCGCCTCGATCCGCCCGTCGGTCTCCAGGACCTGTTCGGGAGTGTTGGTCGTACGGGTCTGCATGCCGGTGAGCACGTGCAGCAGCCGCCGCTTGCGCTGCGGGACGCCCAGCAGGTCCGAGATGACGGCCGTGGGGACGGGGTAGGCGAACGCCTTGCGGAAGTCCACGGCTCGCTCCTGCGGCCGGGCGGCGAGGCGGTCGAGGAGCGTGCCGACGAGGTGTTCCACCCCCGGACGCATGGCCTCCACCCGGGCCGGGGTGAGCGCCTGGTCGACCAGTCCGCGCAGTCGGCGGTGGTCCGCGCCGTGTGAGTTGATGACGCTGTCGGTCGCGACGAAGCCGATCAGCGGCCAGCCGTCCGGGACCTCGCCGCGCTGCGCCGCGCCCCAGTGCTCGATCCCCTTGGCGACCCGGGGATCCGTCAGCACCCGGCGCAGGTCCTCGTGACGCGGAATCGCCCATGCCCGCACGCCGCCGGGGAGTTCGACCGGGACGGCTCTGCCGGCCGCGCGCAGGCGGGCGTTCTCCGCGTGCTGGTCCGCGCCGTCGACGTCCAGCGCGAAGGGGCACCGGGATGTCTGGGCGGCGCCTTGCTCGGTCGGGTTCACGTGGTCTCCACCTGAGGGGGCGCGGCGTTTTCGGACGGCTCGTTCATGAGGAATCGCGTCACATCCGTGCTGAATTCCTCGTGTGCCTGGAAAAGGAATCCGTGACCGGTGTCGGGATAGATCTTCAGTTCCGCGTGCGGCAGGTGTGACGCCAGAATGCGGCTCTTTTCCGCGGCGACCATGATGTCGAATTCGCCGTGTGTGACGAAAGTCGGCTGGGTGATGTCCGTCAGCTCCCGGGCGGCCGTCGGGTCAGGTGCTCCCCAGTCCGCCGCCGCCTCCAACTGGGCCCGCCAGGAGGGTTCGGCGACGCTCCCGCCGGGGCCCGGTGAGCGGCGGGACAGGCGGCGGATGTACTCGACGCCGTGCGCGCGGCCGGGCGCGGTCGGCGGGAAGAACAGGTGGACGAGGTCCTTGGGACTGACCAGCTCCCTGGTGATGATCGAACGCACACGGCCCTCCGCCGCGAGGTCCACACCGGATCCGCGCGGCGCGGTGCCGGCGAGGACCAGACGGCGCACCAGATCCGGCCGGATCCGTGCCAACGCCTGGGCCACATAACCGCCCAGGGAGAACCCCAGCACATCGACCCCGGTGAGCCGCGACGACGTCACGAATTCGGCGATCCCCTCCGCCATCGCGGCCACTGTGTCCGGTGTCGTGCCGTCCGACAGGCCGATACCCCTGTTGTCGACGACGATCACGACACGGTCTTTCGCCAGCCTTTCGAGCAGCGCCGGATCCCACATGTCGATGGTGGCCCGGAAATGCGACAGGAGCAGCAGCGGCGGATTTCCCCCGCCGGCGCCGAGCCGGACATAGGCATAGCGGTAGCCGCCGGGGGAGCGGGCGAAGAGCTTTTCCATGAAAAACCCTTCATCGGCATTGAGTATCTGTTGTCATCATGTGAGCAGATATCAGGCGATCCGAAGCTAGCCCTGATCGTCTTCGGGTGTCAACGATCAATACCGGCCAGCCACTTGCTCCGGCCGCTCAGCCCGCCGTGAGGAACGGATAGTCGTTGTAGCCCTCGGCGTCCGCCCCGTAGAAGAGCTCCGGCCGCGGGCCGTTCTCCGGGTGCGCGCCCTGCCAGCGTTCGACGAGGTCGGGGTTGGCGATGAGCGCCCGGCCCACCGCGACGGCGTCGGCATGGGCGGCGTCGATCAGGTGGGCCGCCTCCTCACGGGTGGTCGCCGAGGCCGGGCCGCTGTTGGCGATCAGCGGTCCGCCGAAGCGCCGGCGCAGCTCCCGCACCAGATCGCCGGCCGGCTCCTCGTGCAGGACGGAGAGGTAGGCGAGCCCCAGCGGCCGGAGCTGGTCGACCAGGGCGCCGTAGGTGGCGAGGACGTCGTCCCGGTCGGGCTCCAGGACGTCCAGGGAGCTGCTCTCGGGCGAGATGCGCAGCCCCACCCGTCCGGCGCCCACGGCGTCCGCGACCGCCGTCACGGCCTCGACGGCGAAGCGGGCGCGGGCGTGCGGCGAGCCGCCGTACTCGTCCGTGCGCCGGTTGGTCGCGGGGGAGAGGAACTGGTGCAGCAGGAAGCCGTTCGCGCCGTGGAGTTCGACGCCGTCCATGCCCGCCCCGACCGCCCGGCGGGCCGCGTCGACGAAGCCGTCGACGGTCGCCCGTGCCTCCTCGGCGGTCAGGGCGTGGGGCACCGGGAAGGGCGGCGTGCCCTGCGGGGTGTGCGCCCGGCCCGGGAGCGCGACCGGGCTGGGGGCGACGACGCGCAGGCCGTCGTTGGTGTCGGGGTGCGTGGCGCGCCCGCAGTGCATGAGCTGCATGACGATGCGGCCGCCCCGAGAGTGCACCGCCTCGGTCACCCGGCGCCAGCCGGCCCCCTGCTCGTCCGTGGCGATGCCCGGTTGTCCGACGGAGACCCGTGACCCGGCGACCGGGTAGGTGCCCTCGGTGATGATCAGCCCGACGCTCGCCCGCTGCCGGTAGTGCTCCACCAGCAGGTCCCCCGGGACCCCGGAGGCACCCGACCGGAACCGGGTCAGCGGCGCCATGACAACGCGGTTGGCGAGCTGGATCTCACCGAGGGAGACCGGCGTGAAAAGGGCGGAATTCTTGGAAACGGACGACAGGCTCATAGAACGGAACTCCTTCTGGAAATGAAATGAGTGGAAGCGGCACGGGGGGCGACCCCGCGCTTCATGGCGAGGGCCGGGTCAGAACATCGTGTTGTCGTTGGCCGCCGTCTCCGGCACCTCCTGGAGCACGTCCCAGTGCTCGACGACCTTCCCGTCCACCACCCGGAACAGGTCGACGATGGCCAGGCCCCGCAGCCCCGGTGCGGGCACGCCGTGGCTGTGGACGGCGACGACGTCGCCCTCGGCGACGAGCAGCTTCGGCGCCGAGACGGACAGCTGGGGAAACGCGTCGAAGTACGCGCCCAGCCAGGTCTTGGCCGCGTCCCGTCCGTCAGGGATGTTCGGGTTGTGCTGGTGGTACTCGGGCGTGTAGTACGTGTCGGCCGCCGCGGGGTTCTTGCGCACCAGCACCTGGTCGAAGACCTCGGCCACCAGCTTCTCGTGGTGCGGGGTCAGCCACGCGGGACCGGGCTCGTTCGTCTGCGGCCGGCTGACCGTGGAGAACATGTCGTTGCCGTTCGCGGTGGCCTCGGGCACCTCCTGCGCGACCTGCCAGTGCTCCGCGATCCGCCCGCCCCGGAACCGGAAGGTGTCGACGACGGCGGTGCCCCGCGTGCCCGGCGTCAGCACGAGGTGGGAGTGCGCGAGCACCAGATCCCCCTGCGCGATGACCCGCTGGACGCGGTACTCGGCGTCGGGGAACCGCGCGTGGACGGCGCCCCCGGCGTTCTTCAGGGCCTGCGCCCCGTCGGGCACGAACGGGCTGTGCTGGACGAGGTCCGGCCGCACATGGCGGTCCACGACCTGCGTGTCGCCGGCTTCGAAGAGCCCCTTCAGGACGGCCACGGCGACGGCCTTGTGGTGCTCGACACCGGAGCCGGCCTCCTGGGCGGAGGGCTCGCGGGACATGTCCGGCGCGGTGGCGGTCGGGGCGGTGCCGTCCGGCGTGAGTCCGGCGGCTGCGAGGACGTCGGCGAAGGCGGGTCCTGCGGGTGTGGTGGTGGTCATGACGCTCCTGTCCGAGGTGTGGGGAAGCCCGGTGGCATGGGGAAGCCCGGGGGTAGGGAGCCCGGTCGAATTGCACGCCGAGCACTCACCACAGGAGAGCACTAACTTTTCCGCAGTGTCAAGCTATACGGTGTGAAGTAACTTTACGGCGTACCGGACAGTGACGCTGTATACTCCGTGGCGTGGGAACGAGCATGGGACGCCGCGAGCGGCTGCGGGCCGAGACGACCGCCGAGATCAAGAAGGTCGCCCTCGGGCTGATGGCCTCCGGCGGTCCCGACGCGATCACGCTGCGGGCCATCGCCCGCGAGATGGGCATGACCGCCAACGCCATCTACGGGTACTTCGCCACGCGGGACGACCTGGTCACCACCCTGATCGACAACGTGTTCACCGCGCTGGCCGACACCGTGGAATCCGCCTGGGAGAACGCCCCGACGCAGGACCCGGCCGCCCGCATCCGGGCCTGGGCCCACGCCTTCCGGGGCTGGGCCCTGGAGCACCCCGAGGGCTTCCGCCTCGTCTACGGCGACCCCGTCCCCGGCTACCGCCCCCCGGAAGGCGGCCCCGCCCCCGACGCCGCCCACCGCATGTGCACCAGCATCACCGCGCTCGCGGACACGGCCTGGCCCCACACCGCACACCGCTACGCCGACAGCGACTTCACCTGGTCCGACTTCGACGCCGGCCTCCTCGACAAGGTCCGGCCCGCCTTCCCCGACCTGCCCCCGGCCGCCCTCGCCCTCGCCCTGCGCATCTGGAGCCACCTGCACGGCCTGGTCTCCCTGGAGATCTACGGCCACCTGCGCACCCAGACCCTCGCCCCGGACAAACTCTTCACCGAGGAACTGGCCCAGCTCATCCAGACGCTGGACATCCCGCAGCAGCGGTAGACACGCCCCCCGAGACGTCGGCCCCGACCCCGCCTACTTGATCACCGCGTTCGCGACCACGACGATCACCCCGAGGGCCGCGTCCCCGCAGCCGACGGCGAGGGCGGAGCGCCAGGAGCGCCCGGCGGCGCGGACGGCGGTCACACCCCAGCCGAACAGCAGGGTGATGTTGAAACCGAAGGCGACGTACTCGATGCCCGAGGAACGCCACCAGCCCCAGCCCGCGCCGAGGAGCATGACGACGGTGGGAAGCGTCGCGGCCAGGAGGGGCCACTCGGCGAGCAGGACACGGACGGCGCCGCGCAGCCCCGCGTGGGTGGCGGCACCCCGCCGGGCGATGAGGTGCGCGTACCCGTGCGAGAGGGCCGCCGCGAAGGCCGTCACCAGCAGCCACTTGGCGTCGTACAGCCGCTCGGAGGACTCGGTGGTCCGGTAGGACGTGAGCGCGGCGACGACCGAACTGGCCAGCACCGCCCCGTACACCCCGCCGAACAGCACGTTCGGCCGGGCCATGGCCTGGCGGAGGGCGGGATGATCACGCATGGCTGCTCCCTCGGGACCGGGGACGTACGGGGCCGTTACGGGGCCGTCCTCCCACAACAGCCCACCCGGCCTCCGCCCGCCATCCGGAAGCGTGCGTCCGGCGCGAACAGGTGCTGCTTGACTCTCCTACGGAGGGAGAGTCGAGGGTGGAGCGCATGCGTAGGGACGACGGGGCGCGGCCCGTGTGGAGCATCGGCGCCGTGGCCCGGCAGGTCGGCCTGCCGGTGAAAGTGGTCAGGCACTGGTCGGACGTGGGTGTCGTGACGCCGGCCGGCCGGAGCGCCGGGGGCTACCGCTGCTACGACACCGCCGGCGTGGCCCGGCTGCACCTGGCCCGCACCCTGCGGGACCTGGGGCTGGGGCTCGGCGAGATCCGGGCCGCCCTCGACCACGAGGACGGCCTCGCGGAGGTGGCCGCCGCGCACGCCGAGGCCGTCGAGCAGCAGATCCGACGGCTGCGCACCCGCCACGCCGTCCTGCGCGCCGTCACCCGCCGCACCACCCCCGAAGGACTCGCCCTCATGACCCGTACCGCCCACCTGTCCCCGGACGAACGCCGCGCGCTGGTCCACGACTTCCTCACCGACACGCTCGGCGACCTGGACGTGCCCCACTTCCGCGCCGGGCTCCTCGCGGCGGGCGACGACCTGCCGGACGACCCGACTGACGAACAGGTCGACGCGTGGCTGGAGTTGGGCGAGCTGGTCGCCGGCGGGGAACTGCGTCCCGCCGTGCGGCGCCTAGGGGAGTACGCCGCCCGGCAGGGGCGGACGCCGCAGGACCCGGCGATGGCCGAGGAGATGCGCGCCCTCACCGACACGTGGACCGCACACGTCCGCCGCGCGCTGCGGGCCGGCACGGCGGCGGACTCCCCGGCCGCCGATCACGTCGTCGCGGACGTCGTCGCCGCCTGGCTGCCCAGCCGCGCGAACACCGACCCGGCCGTGAGCCAAGACGGCGCCACGGCACGCCGGCTCCTGCACGACCAGCTCACCGCCGCCGCCGAACCCGCCGTCGAACGCTTCTGGCAACTCCTGTGCGTCCTCGCCGGCCGTCCCGCGCCCGCCGGGATCACCCAGGAGGGCCGGTGGCTGACGGCCGCGCTGCGCGCCAACCCCGTGCCCGGCGAGCGCGACGCCCGGCTCGACACCCTCTACGCGGACGCCACCGACCCCTGGCCGGGCGGTGTCCTGGACGCCTTCACGCGCGTCCAGGACACGGTCGCCGCGCTCGTCCGCGCGACGACACCGGACCGGTTCGACCTGCCGACCCCCTGCGCGGACTGGACCGTCCGGGATCTGCTCGACCACCTGGTGTGGGAGAACGTCATCTGGGGCGGCCTGGCCCAGGGCACGCCTCCCGTCGACGGCCACACCGAGGACCACCTCGGCGACGACCACATCGCCTCCTTCGAGGCCGCCGCCGCGCAGGCCCGTGACGCGTTCCGGCAACCGGGTCTGCTGGACCGCTCCTTCGGGCCCGCCCCCGGCCGGCGCGTGGTCGAGCAGCTTCTCGTCGAACTGCTCGTGCACGGCTGGGACCTCGCGGCCGCGCTCGGCCACGACCGGGACCTGGAGCCCGGCATCGCGCGCGCCGCCCTGCCGGTCGTCCGCGAGATCTACGACGGGCTGCCGCGTACCGCCGGGGGATCCATCGCCCCGGCACGGACCGTGCCCGAGGATGCTCCGGCCCTCGATCAGGTGGCCGCGTTCCTCGGCCGCCGCGTCCCGCGCTGACGAACCGTCGGCTTCAGCGAGGTCTCCGCCGATGCGGTGAGCGCACGGGCCGGACGGGGGATAAAAGTCATTTAAGTGATCAACGTCTCCGGGTTCTGTGAATAACGCGAGGGCTGACATTCCGTCACGTCACGCGACAGGATCTGCGATGCACGAGAAGACCACCCGCCGGCCGGGCCGCATCCTCGCGGCCCTCGTCGTGCTGTTCCTCGGGATCGGCACGGCGCCTGCCCTGGGCGAGCCCACGGGGCCGCGTGACGCGCTGGGCGGAGGCGGCGCCCGTCTGCTGGCGGACTGGCCGGCGGCGTCCGGGTCCTTGGGGGACTCGCTCTCGGACGGCGCCGGGTATCGGGTGGTGTTCGAGGCGGGGGAGCCCCCGGAGGAGCGGCACACGCCGGCTGCGGAGACGCGTGTCGCGGAGTCCCCGGTGAAGGCGCCGGCCTCCCCGGCGGAGGACGCTGACGAGACGCCGGAGAAGAGGACCGCAGGGAAACTTCCGGAGGCACCCGGGACTCCCGTCACCGCCGAAGCTCCCGAGGCCCCCGCGACTGCCGAGACCTCCGAGAACCGCGCGACCTCCGAGAACCCCGAGAGCTCTGAGGCTCCCGCCACCCCCGAGGCCGCTCAGCCCTCGACCCCCACCGACGGCAAAGCCCCCTCACCGAGCCCGCGTTGGCGGACAACCGAACTGTCGCAGGAGATCGCGGGACGCAAAGGCGCACGCGGACTCCGCCTGCCCGCCGCGCCGAACGGCCGCCCCTACACCGTGACCGTCACCCTCCCCGAGGCCCGCCCCGCGTGGCTCACCCTCCTCGGGGACGGCGCGGACGGCGTCTTCGCCGAGGGCACGTCCGACGCCGGTGACGAGATCACCGCACGCCGGGACAACCGCTTCGACCGCGAACAGCGCGGCGCCGACCTGGTGTTCACGCGAGCCGTGCGGTCGGTCGAACTGACCGTCAGCGAGGGCGCCCCGGCGGGCCTGGTGCTGGCGGGACCCTTCGGCTCAGAAGAGGAAACGGAGCGAAAGGCGTCCGGCGCGAAGAAGGACGCCCCCGTCCGCCACCCCGCCCAGCGCACCCGCCGCGCCTCCGCCTGCACCCCGTCCGCCGGGTTCACCGACTGCACGCTGTTCAGCTACACGGGCGGTGACCAGAACTTCACCGTCCCGACGGGGGTCAGCAGCCTGAACGTCCAGGTGTGGGGCGCGGGCGGCGGCGGTGACAACGCCTCGTACTACACCGGCCAGGTAGGCGGCGCCGGCGGCGGCTACACCACGGGGACCGTCGCCGTCACCCCGGGGCAGGCGCTGACCGTGACGGCCGGTCAGGGCGGCGTCTTCAACTCGACCGCGACGACGTACGGCGGTGGCGGCGCGGGCGGCAGAGGGCAGCCGTCCACCGCGACCGGCGCCAGCGGCGGCGGCATGTCCGCGCTGTGGAACGGCGCGAGTTTCACCACCCCGTTGCTGATCGCGGGCGGTGGTGGCGGCGCCTCGCCGGGCGCGGACCAGCAGAGCCCGAAGTCCGGCGGGGGCGGCGGCACCACCGGGGGCGGCGACGGCAACACCAACACCTCCGGCCAGGGCGGCACGCAGTCGGCGGGTGGTACGGCGGGCGCGTACGGCAGCCAGTGCGGTGCCACGAGCAACCCGACGGGCCGTCAGTGGTTCGGCGGCAACGGGTACAACACCCTGACCACCCGGGGCGGCGAGGGCGGTGGCGGCGGTGGCGGCGGCTGGTACGGCGGTGGCGGCGGCTCCTGCCAGCCCTCCGCCCCGACCCTGAACCCCAACGGCCCCGGCGGCGGCGGTTCCGGCTATGTCTCCGGCGCCGGTGTCACGAACGCCTCCACGACCGCCGGCAGCAACGCGACGACCAACAACCAGGGCGGCGCGGCGGCCGGCACCGGCTCCGCCCAGTACCCCTCGGGCGTCGGCGCGGGCGGCGGCTCCACGGCGAACGGCGGCAACGGCGCCGTCGTCATCCAGTGGGTCACCCAGACCAGCCTGAGCGTCACGAAGACCGCCTCCCCGAACCCGTACGTCCCCGGCAACCGGGTCACGTACACGATCACCGTCTCCAACGCGGGCCCGGCGCCCGCCACGAACGCGACGATCCAGGACACGATCCCCTCCGACCTGTCCGGCACGACCTGGACGTGCACGGCGGCCGGCGGGAGCAGTTGCGGCGCCGCCTCGGGCAGCGGGAACAACCTGAACACGACGGCGACGGTCGCGGTGAACGGCACCGTCACCTACACGGTCACCGGCACGACACCGGGCAGCGACACCAGCACCCTCTCCAACACGGTGACGGTGACCCCGCCGTCCGGCGTCAAGGACACGACATGCGGGGCGAGTTGCACGGCGACCGCGACGACCCCGCCGAACCCGCGGGCCGACCTGGCGGCGGCGAAGACGACGAGCACGCAGAACGTGTCGCCGGGCCAGACGTACACGTACACGCTGACCACCACCAACAACGGCCCGTCCTCCGCGCAGGGCGTCTCGATGACGGACACGCTCCCCAACAACGTGACGTTCCAGTCGGGTTCGGGGTGCACGGCGTCGGGCCAGAACGTGACCTGCGGCCCTCTCCAGACGCTGGCCACGGGCGCCTCGCAGTCCTGGACGATCACCGTGCTGCTGGCGTCGTCCTACCGGGGCAACGGCTCCGACATCGGCAACACGGCGACCGCGAACTCCAGCACCGACGACCCCAACCCCGGTAACAACTCGGCGAGTTCGGGCCCGCCCCCGATCGTCCCGCAGTCCGACTACGACGTCACACCGAGCGCCCCCGGCGGAACGGTCGCGCCGGGCACGACGACGTCGATCCCGGTGGTCGTCAGGAACAACGGTCCCGCCGACGCGCAGGGCGACGTGACCGTCACGATCACACTCCCGGCGAACGTGACCGCGTCCGGCACCCAGCCCTCCGGCTGCACCGCCAACTCGGCGGGGACCGTGGTGACTTGCACCCTCGCCTCGCTGCCGAGCGGCGCCTCGCGGAACCTGCCGATCAGCGTCCTCGTCGCCTCCGACGCCCCGCCGAACAGCACGCTCACCCAGCCGGGCGGCATCGTGGTCTCCGGCCCGAACGACAGCGTCTCCTCGAACAACACCGCGCCCGCGACGGTCTCCACGACCGGCGGGACCAGCGACCTCACCGTCGGCAAGACCGCGAACCCGACGGACGTCGGCTACGGCCGGACCACGGTCTTCACGGTCACCGTCACCAACAACGGCCCCTCGGACGCCACGAACGTGCAGGTCACCGACCAGCTCCCGAGCGGCCTCACCTACGTCAGCGACGACTCCAACGGTGCCTACGACGCGGGCACCGGCGTGTGGACGGCCGGCACCGTGCCGAACGGGCAGAGCGCGACCCTCCACATCACCGCGCGGATGACGAGCACGACGTCCCAGACGAACGCGGTCACCCAGGCCACCTCCAGCGGCACCGACCCGTCCCCCTGCGACAGCTCCCACCCCGCCAACTGCGCCTCGGCGACGGTGAATCCGATCGCCGCCGACGTCGTGACGACCAAGGCGGCCACGGGGACGCCGGTCGCGCCGGGGCAGACGTTCCAGTACCGGATCACGACCACGAACAACGGGCCGTCGGCGGCCCAGCAGGTCTCCGTCACGGACACCCTGCCCGCGCAGCTCACGTTCGTGTCCTCGGCCACGGGCTGCACGGCGACCGGCCAGAACGTGACCTGCCCGCAGATCGCGTCCCTCGCGAACGGCGCGAGCCGGACCAACACCATCACGGTCCTGATCAGCCCCTCCTACACCGGCGACGGCTCCGACATCGCCAACACGGCGACGTCCACCTCCACCACGCCCGACCCGACGCCGGGCAACAACACCTCACCGCCGTCCTCGCCCCAGGTGAGCGGGCCCAGGACCGGCCTGTCGATCAGCAAGACGGGATCCTCGACCTCCTACCAGCCGGGGCAGTCCTTCTCCTACACGGTCATCGTGAACAACGCGGGCCCGTCCACGGCCGCCGGGCCCACCGTCTCGGACACGCTCCCCGGCGGGTTCTCCGACTTCGGCTGGAACTGCGCGGCCGGCAACGGCAGTTCGTGCGGCGCCGGGTCGGGCAGCGGCAACATCAGCGACAAGCCGACGATCGCCCCCGGCGGCACGATCACCTACACCCTCACCGGCACGGTCCCCGCCTCGACGTCCGGCAACCAGACCAACACCGCGACCGTCACCCCGCCGACCGGGACGACCGACAGCAACTGCTCCTCGCCGTGCACGGCGTCGGTCACGACCAACGGCCCGGCCGTGCGGATCAAGAAGACGTCCTCGCCCGCCCCCGCGAAGGCCGGACAGAAGGTCACCTACACGGTCACCCTGACCAACAACGGCGGCGGCGACGCCACGAACTTCGCCTACACGGACGACCTTTCGGACGTCATCGACGACGCGACCTACCACAACGACGCCACGGCGACGGCCGGTTCGGTCTCCTACACGGCGCCGAAGCTCACCTGGAACGGCACCGTCCCGGCGGGCGGCACGGTCACCGTCACCTACACCGCGACCGTGAACAACCCGCCGGCCGGCAACCAGGTCCTCAACAACTCCGTGACCGGACCGGCCAGTTCGAACTGCGGCCCCGGCTCCACCGACCCGGACTGCTCCGACGACAACGGCGGCGGCATCCCCCGCCTGACGATCAGCAAGGCGACCGACGCCAGCGGCACCGTCAACCCCGGCCAGAAGGTCACCTACACGGTCACCCTCACCAACCCCGGCACGGCCACCTACCCCGGCGCCTCATGGTCCGACGACCTGACCGGCGTCCTCGACGACGCGACGTACAACGCCGACGCCGCCGCCTCCACCGGCACGACGTCCTACAGCGCCCCCAAGCTGACCTGGAACGGCACGCTCGCGGCCGGCGCCACGGCGACGATCACCTACTCGGCGACCGTCAACTCCCCGGACACCGGCGACAACAAGCTCGTCAACCAGATCACCTCCACCCCCGACGCGAACTGCGCCCCCTGCACCACGACGAACAACGTCGCGGCGCTGACGTTCACGAAGACGGTCTCCGACACGAACCCGAAGCCCGGCGAGAAGGTCACCTACACCGTGACCGTCCAGAACACCGGCTCGGCGACCTACACCGGGGCCTCGTTCTCGGACGACCTCACCGACGTCATCGACGACGCGACCTACGGCAACGACCAAGCGGCGAGCGTCGGTTCGGCCTCCTACGCCGCCCCGAAGGTCACCTGGACCGGCGACCTCCCGGCCGGGCAGACGGCGACGATCACCTACAGCGCGACCGTCGACAACCCCGACACCGGCAACGGCAAGATGGTCAACTCAGTGACCGGACCCGCCGGTTCGAACTGCGCCGCAGGCTCCACCGACCCCGCCTGCTCGACCGGCGACCAGCCCGGCAACGGCATCCCCCAGCTGAAGATCACCAAGTCGTTCACGCCGGCCCGGCCCGCCGCCGGACAGACGGTGACCTACACCGTCGTCGCCCAGAACACCGGCACCGCCACCTACCCCGGCGCCACCTGGAGCGACGACCTGTCCGACCTCACGGACGACGGAACGTACAACGACGACGCGGGCGCCTCGTCGGGGACCGCGAGTTACACCGCCCCGAACCTCACCTGGACCGGTGATCTCGCCGCCGGCGCGAAGGCCACCACCACCTACTCGGTCACCCTCGCCAACCCCCTCACCGGCGACAAGCAGCTCGTCAACAAGGTCACCTCGACCCCCGACACCAACTGCGCCTCCGGCTCGACCGACCCGAACTGCGGCGACCGGTCACCGGTGCCGGTCCAGCAGCTCACGATGACCAAGTCGGCGTCCACGACCACCCCGAAGCCCGGCGACACCGTCACCTACACGGCGACCGTCACCAACTCCGGCACGGCGGCCGTGAGTTCCGCGTCCTTCACCGACGACCTGACCGCACTCCTGGACGACGCGGCGTACAACGACGACGCGGGCGCCTCGACGGGGACGGCGAGTTACACCGCGCCCACCCTCACCTGGACCGGCTCCCTCGACCCCGGCGCCCGGGCGACGATCACCTACAGCATCACCGTCAACGACCCCGACACCGGCGACCAGGTCCTCAAGAACACCCTGGTCAGCCCCACCCCCGGCGGCAACTGCGCCTCCGGCTCCACCGACCCGGCCTGCACGGCGGGCCCGTACGACGTGCCGTCGCTGACCATGACCAAGACCGTCGCCCCGGCGAACCCCCTGCCCGGCGACACCGTCACCTACACGGTCACCCTCCACAACCCCAGCAACGCCGACTACTCCGACGCCGCCTTCACCGACGACCTGACCAGCGTCCTCGACAACGCGACCTGGCTGAACCGCATCACCACCGGGGACGGCGCCCTCACCTACACCGCGCCCAAGGTCACCTGGACCGGCGACGTGGCGGCGGGGCAGACACAGACCGTCACCTACGCCCTGAAGCTCAACAACCCGCCGACCGGCGACGGGAAGATCACCAACACCGTCGTCGGCCCGCCCGGCTCCAACTGCGAGCAGGGCTCGACCGACAACCGCTGCTCCGCCGCCATCGACGGCCTGCCCGAACTGCACATCACCAAGACCCTCTCCCCGGCCGGCCCCGTCGCGGGCGGCACGGCGACGTACACGGTGACCGTGCAGAACACCGGCTCGGCGACCTACCCGAACGCCGTCGTCACCGACGACCTGACCGGCGTCCTCGACGACGCGGCCTACAACGACGACGCCTCGGCGACGGCCGGTTCGGTGACGTACGCGCAGCCGAAACTCACCTGGACCGGCACCCTCGACCCCGGCGCCCAGGCGACGATCACCTACAGCGTGAACGTCACCTACCCCGGCACCGGCGACCAGCGGCTGAACAACGCGGTCACCGGCCCCCAGGGCTCCAACTGCGAGCCCGGCACCACCGACACCGACTGCTCCTCGTCCTCCGGCATCGGCCGCCTGAAGATCGCCAAGAGCTACACCCCGCAGAACGGCGCCGTCCCCGGCTCGAAGGTCACGTACACGGTGACCGTCCAGAACACCGGCACCGGCACCTACCCCGGCGCCTCCTGGACGGACGACCTGACCGGCGTCCTCGACGACGCCGCGTACAACTCCGACGCGAACGCCGACACCGGCGCCGTCTCCTACACCTCCCCGAACCTCTCCTGGACCGGTGACCTCACCGCCGGCCGGACGGCCACCATCACCTACTCCGTCACCGTCGACGACCCCGACACCGGGGACAAGCAGCTCGCCAACACGGTGACCGGCCCGCCCGGCTCCAACTGCGCCACCGGCTCCACCGACCCGGCCTGCTCACCGACCCCGTCCGGTGTCCCGACGCTGTCGATCAGCAAGTCCGCGTCCACCGGCACCCCGACGCCGGGCACGAAGGTCACCTACACGGTGACCATCCAGAACACGGGCACCGCGACCTACGCCGGGGCCTCGGTGTCGGACGACCTCACCGACGTCCTGGACGACGCGACCTACGGCAACGACCAAGCGGCGACGGCCGGTTCGGTGTCGTACGCGGCGCCCGAGGTCACCTGGACCGGTGACGTCCCGGCGGGCCGGACGGTCACCCTCACCTACTCCGCGACCGTCAACACCCCCGACACCGGCAACGGCAAGATGGTCAACTCCGTGGTGGGCCCGCCGGGTTCGAACTGCGAGACCGGTAAACAGGACGCCTCCTGCGCGACCGGCGACCAGCCCGGCGACGGCATCCCGCAGCTTGCCCTGAGCAAGACGGTCTCACCCGCGAATCCGGTCCCGGGCACGAAGGTCACGTACACGGTGACCGCGAAGAACACCGGCACCGCCACCTACACCGGGGCGTCGTTCTCGGACGACCTGAGCGACGTCATCGACGACGCGACGTACGGCAACGACCAGACGGCGACCGTCGGTTCGGCCACCTACACCGCCCCGAAGGTCTCCTGGACCGGAGACCTCACGGCCGGACAGACCGCGACCATCACCTACTCCGCGACCGTCAACAACCCCGACACCGGCGACAAGACCCTCACCAACTCCGTGGTGGGCCCCGCCGGTTCGAACTGCGCGCCGGGCTCCCAGGCCGCCGCCTGCGCCACCAGCACCGGCTCCCCGCAACTGGTCCTGAACAAGACCTACACCCCGAACAACCCGCTGCCGGGCCAGAAGGTGACATACACGATCACCGCGACGAACACCGGCACCGCCACCTACACCGGCGCCACCTGGTCCGACGACCTGACCGGCGTCCTCGACGACGCGGCCTACAACGACGACGCCACCGCCTCCCTCGGCACGACGTCCTACACCTCCCCGAAACTGACCTGGACCGGCGACGTCCCGGCCGGACAGACCGCCACCGTCACCTACTCCGCGACGGTCGACGACCCCGACACCGGCGACAAGTCGCTCTCCAACACCGTCACCGGCACCCCCGACGCGACCTGCGCGAGCGGCGGCACGGCCAACGCCTGCACACCCTCTCCCGCCGGGGTGCCTCAACTGTCGATCACCAAGTCGGCGTCCACCGGCACCCCGGTACCGGGCACGAAGGTCACGTACACGGTGACCATCCAGAACACGGGCACGGCGACCTACACCGGGGCCTCGGTGTCGGACGACCTGACCGACGTCATCGACGACGCAACGTACGGCAACGACCAAGCGGCGACGGCCGGTTCGGTGTCGTACACCGCCCCGAAGGTCACCTGGACCGGCGACGTCCCGGCGGGCCGGACGGTCACCCTCACCTACTCCGCGACCGTGAACAACCCCGTCACCGGCAACCTGAAACTCGTCAACTCCGTGGTGGGACCCCAGGGTTCGAACTGCGAGGCGGGCAAGCGGACCGCGTCCTGCTCGACCGGCGGCCGGTCCGGCGACGGCGTCCCGAACCTGCGCCTGACGAAGACGTCGAGCGCAGCCTCGACCGCGCCCGGTTCGACGGTGACGTACACGATCACCGCGCAGAACACCGGCACCGCCACCTACACGGGCGCCTCGTGGTCGGACGACCTGAGCGGCGTCCTCGACGACGCGACGTACAACGACGACGCCTCCGCCGACTCCGGCAGCGTGAACTACACGGCGCCGAAGCTGAGTTGGACCGGTGACGTGATGGCGGGCCAGACGGTGACCACCACCTACACGGTCACCATCAACAACCCCTCGACCAGCTCGCAGTCCCTCACCAACACCGTCACCTCCACCCCCGACACCAACTGCCCGACCGGCACGACCAATTCCGACTGCACGGCCACCGTCGGCATCCCGCAGATCTCCCTCACCAAGACCGCCTCGACGACAAGCCCGCTGCCGGGCCAGCAGGTCACCTACACCGTGACCGTCCGCAACACCGGCACCGTCGAGTACGAGGGCGCGACGTTCACGGACGACCTGAGCGACGTCACCGACGACGCGGCCTACGGCGACGACGCAGCCGCCACGCTGGGCAGCGTCGACTACGCCGCCCCGCACCTCACCTGGACCGGTGACATCCCGGTCGGCCAGACCGCGACCGTCACCTACAGCGTGACCGTCGACTCGGACCCGGCGAGGCTCGGCAACGGTGTCCTCGCCAACGCCGTCACCTCGACCGGCCCCGGCTCCAACTGCACGACGCCGAGCGTGAGCGGCTGCTCCACGACGTCCGACCCGGTGCCGACCCTCCGGATCACCAAGACCCAGACCACGCCCGCCGCGCTGCCGGGCGGCAAGGTCGCCTACCAGGTGACGATCACCAACCCGACCACCTCCGACTACCCGAACGCCGCCTACACCGACGACCTGACCGGCGTCCTCGACGACGCGGCCTACGCCAACGACGCCTCGGCGACGGCAGGTTCGGTCACCTACACGGCCCCGAAGCTCACCTGGTCCGGCGACGTGCCGGGCGGCGCGACCATCACCCTGACGTACTCGGTGACCGTGGACACGACCAACACCGGCGACGGCGACCTCGCCAACACGGTCGCCGCGAACGTCCCCGGCTCCAACTGCCCCGCCGGATCCACGGATCCGAGCTGCGCGACCGGCGGCAGCGGTACGAGCTACGTCCCGCACCTCACGATCGTCAAGACGGTGAACGACACCGACCCGCTCCCCGGCGACCTGCTGACGTACACGGTCGTCGCGACCAACGACAGCAAGGCCGACTACCCCGGCGCCACCTACACCGACCAGCTCACCGCCGGCGCGAACCTGGTCAACCAGCGGGCGATCGCGCCGCCGACGGCGACCTCGGGGACGGTCACGGCTCAGCAGGGCCACACCTTCACCTGGACCGGCGACCTCGCCGCCGGCGCCTCCGCGACGGTGACGTACACCTACATGGCCAACGCGGTCCCCACCGCGGGCAGCCGTCAGGTCGTCAACCAGATCACCGGCGCCAGCGCGAACACGACGTGTCACGGCAACACCGCCGACGCCGGCTACCCCGCCGGGTGCGGGGCCACCGTCACGACACCGCGGTACGACTTCGGCGAGGCCCCGAACTCCTACGGGACGACGATCTCGGCGAACGGCCCCTACCACGCCATCGTCCCCGGCCTCGGCCTCGGTGACGGCCCGGTGGCCGGCGTCGACGGCACCCCGAACGGCCCCCGCCTGAACCGGACCACCGGGCGCGGCCCGACGTCCCTCCCGGCGGCCTACTCCGGCGGCACCGGCTACCGGACCACCGTCGACCTCACCAACACCACCGGCACACCGACCCTGCTCGCGGCCTGGCTCGACCACGACCTCGACGGCGTCTTCTCGCGCGGCGAGCGCGTCCTGCGGACCGTGCCGGACGGTGCGAAGAGCGTGGCGCTGAGCTGGCCCGACGCGACGTTCACGAAGACCGGCACGACCTACCTGCGGCTGCGGCTGTACGGCGAGCAGGTCCCGCCGGGCGCTCAGCCTGAGCTCCCGGCCGGGGAGACCCGGGCCGTGGTCCGCGTCGGCGGCAAGCTGCGCGCCGTCCCCGTGCGGCGGGCCCTGCCCGCCGACCCCAGGCCCACCGGATACGGCGGCGCGGGCCAGGTCGAGGACTTCAGGATCAAGGTCCGCGCGGGCGAGCTGGCCGTGAAGATCACCGTCGACAACCCGCGCCCCAAGCCCGGCGACCGCGTGACCTACACGGTCACCGTGTGCAGCACGACCGGCGTCCCCTACACGGGCGCGACGGCCTCGGCGAACCTCGCGCAGGTCCTCAAGTACGCGACGTACAACCGGGACGAGCGCGCCTCCACGGGCAAGGCGACCTACGCCTCCGGCAAGGTCTCCTGGACCGGGACCGCGCCCGCCGACTGCTCCCACCCCGCGACGATCACCTTCTCCGTCACCTACCGGGGCACCCCGCCGCCCGGCACGCCCCTTGACGTCCCCGTCACCGGCGGCCCCAGCGGCAGCAACTGCCCGCCCGGCGCCACCGCGCCCGCCTGCCACGCCACGATCACCCCCCACTCCCCGGTCCGCCCCCTGCCCGACACCGGCGGCCGACGGATCTCCCCCCTGTGGGGAGTGGCGGCCCTGGCCCTGCTGACAGCGGGCGCGGCCCTCGTCCTCGGAGTCAGGCGCCGCCTGCGGAACGTCCGGACGTGAGGTAACGAGGTCCTCGCTCCGGACGCACGGAGCCCGCCCGCCGAGCGGCGGCGGGCACGCTCCAACTCGCGAGGAGGGCGAGGGCCTGCGCGGACGGCGTGCCGGGCCCGGCGAGTGCGCAGGAAGTCCGCCGGCTCGGCGTTCGGCTCCCTCTCCCCGGTATCGGCCGGACCGGTTCCGGCCCCGGCGGCCTGTTGAGGGCGACCGGACGGGGTTCAGGGGGGAGGGTCAGGTCCGGCGGGGTGCGGGCGTGTTCTGGTGGAGGTAGAGGTCGCGCAGCAGAGAGATCTCGGCGCCGTGGTGGATCAGCTCGCGGTTGACGTGCAGGACCCTGTTCTCCAGGGGAAACTGCTCGGGGCCTGCCGTGGGCGGGTTGTCGAGGGCGGCGTCCGAGAGGGCGCGGACGCCGGTGTTCCAGCGGCCGTACATCTCGTCGAGCTGGTGCAGCGCCTCGTCGGCGGTGCCCGCGTAGGGGAACGTCTCGGCGTCGACGTCCGGGCCGCCGAAGTACCAGCCGACCCGGTAGCCGAGGCAGGAGACGACGATGTGGGCCAGCCGCCAGGCGATCGTGGTCACCGGCGCCGGCACCGGCTCGGGGAGCGCGAAGTCCAGCGTCCACGCTCCCGAACCCACCGGCGCCGGTGCGGTCGAGGTGCCGCGCGGACGGACGCTCCAGCAGTCGGGCACCGGCTCCCAGAAGTACTCGGCGTCGGTGAGACCGTCCAGCCGGGGCCGCAGGTTCCTGTGCCAGTACCAGTCAAGTTGCTCGGCGAGCCGTTCGCTTCTCGTCATTGGCGCACAGTACATACGCCGGAGAACGGCTCAGAGGTGCGGGGTGATCAGCTGCACCACGTCGTTCTTGGAGGACGGTCCGATCCTCGTGGCGACGATCTTCCCGTTCTTGAACACGTACAGCGTGGGGATGGCGGTGACGTTGTACTTAGGGGGTGTCTGGGGGCTCTTGTCGATGTCGAGCCGGGCGACGGTCAGCCGGTTCGCGTACTCCTGCGCGACCTCGGCGAGGATCGGGTCCAGCGCCCGGCACACGCCGCTCCACTCGGCGCGGAAGACCGCGAGCACGGGACCGGGCGCCTTCACCACCTGGGTCTCGAAGTCGGAGTCGGTGACGTCGACGACGGTGCTGCTCATGAGAACGCTCCTGGGAGTCGGGTCCGTTTCTCGGACGGGGGTCAGGGGGTGGTCAGGCCGAACCAGTACTCGAAGGTCTCCAGCAGCCCGTTCAGGGTGTCGAGGGGAGCCAGCGTGCCGTTGTCGACGGTCAAGTCACCGTCGTCGACGAGCTGTTGCGGGGTGGCCGCGCCGATCGCGAAGCGGTTCAGCCCGGACCGGGTGACGGTGTACGCGGCGTCGAGGCGCCCGGCGTCGACCAGAGCGGCCGTGTGCACCAGGACGCCGTTGCGGACCTGGACGACGTACTGGGTGGGATCGTCGGGCAGCCCGCCCGTGACGGTGAACCCCAGGGCGAGCGGATGGCGCGCGGCCTCGGGGCCGTCGAGGCGGATGCCGAGGTAGTCGAAGAGCATGTCCAGCGGCATGGCCTCCAGCACGGGCTGGGTGATGATCTGCGGCGAGGGCAGATCGTGCTCGCCGTCGACGGGCCGGGTGCGCAGCTCGTGAGCGGCGGCGAGGTAGAAGTTGCGCCACGGCCCGCTCTCGGCCTGGTAGCCGAGCTGTTCGAGGACGTCGGCCTCCAGCGCGCGGGCCGCGTCGTGCGCGGGGTCGGCGAACACGGCGTGACTGAGCAGTTCCGCCGCCCACCGGTAGTCCTCGGCGCTCTTCGCGTCGCCGTACGCCTGCCGGGCCAGCTCCACGACCTTGGCGACACCGCCCAGCGCCTCGACGTAGCGCCGCCCGGCCTCCTCGGGCGGCAGGGGGTGCAGATGGGCGGCGTTGCCGTCGTACCAGCCGAGGTAGCGCTGGTAGACGGCCTTGAGGTCGTGGTTGACGGTGCCGTAGTAGCCGCGGTTGAACCACTCGCGCGCCAGGCTCGGCGGCATCCGGCTGTCCAGGTCCTCGGCGATCTCGGTCATGGTGCGCCCCCGGTTGGCCAGCCGCAGCGCCTGGTCGTGCAGGAAGCGGTAGAGGTCGGCCTGGCTGGTCAGGAACGAGGTGACCGCGTCCGGGGTGTCCTCGGTGTTCCAGCGGGGCCAGAAGTGCGAGGCGAACAGCGTCCGCGTCCGGCTCCCGTACCACTCGACGGACTCGTTGAGGTACCGCGACCACGCCTTGGCGTCCCGGACCTGCGCGCCGCGCAGGCTGTAGAGGTTGTGCAGGGTGGGGGTGGCGTTCTCGGCGACGCACAGCGCCTCGACGTCGGGCAGGTAGAAGTTCATCTCGGCGGGTGCCTCGGTGCCCGGGGTGAGCTGGAACTCCAGGTTCACCGGCCCGAACGTGACGACGTGTCCTGGCCGCGCGACGCGGGGCGTGACGGTGAACGTCGGCGGCAGCATGCCCGAGGAGCCCGAGGACATGGTCTTGCCCAGTCCGGCGTCCACCTGGCCCTGGGCGGAGCGCTCCAGCAGGGTGCCGTACATGAACAGGGCCCGGCGCTGCATGGCGTTGCCCGCGTAGACGTTCTCGCTCACCGAGTGCTCCAGGAACCCCTCCGGCGCGATGACGTCCACCCCGCCGGGCAGTTCGCCGCCGTCGAACAGGCCGAGGACGCCGCCGTAGTGGTCGAGGTGGGAGTGGGTGAAGATCACCGCGCGGATCGTGCGGTCCCGGCCCCGGTGCTCGCGGTAGAGCTTCAGGGCGGCCGTCGCGCACTCGGCGCTGATCAGCGGGTCGACCACCACGATCTCCCGGGAGGCGCCGGTGGGGTCCTCCAGGAAGGAGATGTTCGACAGGTCCATCCCGCGCACCTGGTACACCGCGTCGGGGACGACCTCGAACAGGCCGGTCACCATGTTCAGCTTCGCGTTGCGCCACAGGCTGGGGTTGACCGTGTCCGGGGCGTCCCCGGTCAGGAAGTCGTACGGCCGCAGGCTCCACACCGGCACCCGGCCGCTGTCCCGCTCCACGGTGAAGTCGGGGGGCAGCGCCACCAGTTGGCCCCTCTCGGCGAGCCGGCCCTCCGCGTCCTCCCGGGGCAGCAAGGCTGCCGTGGCGGCGTTCAGTTCCCTCGTGAGCGACGTCGCCGGCTGGGACGCGCCGCGCGGTGAACCGGTCACCGGTTTCTCCCTCCATCGGGCCGGGCGGGCACCCGGCATGACACGGGTGGTCCGGACCGCGCACCGACGGAGGAACAGCCGACCCCAATCCATGGCGGACCGGTCATGGGGAGCGTCGCACCGCGTCGTCGGCGCGGGCAGTCGTCGAACGGGTCAACCCCGACGCGGCGCACCCGGCCGGAACCTGCCTGCCCGGTACACCGATTGACGGCCCATTACCATGCGGACTGCTGTTCGCGCAAGGTGTCGCCGCGCCGTGATCCACTTCCGGAGCCCTCTCCGCCCGGCCGGGGTGGCGCCCACCGGTCACCGGCACCCTCACGGTCCGCCGCAAAGGCCGGCCCCACACCCGGGTGACCGGCCGCTTCGGCACCCCGCATCCCTTGCCGGGGACATATCGACCCGCCGGGCGGACGCCGCGTGCACGCCGACTCCGGCTGCGGCAGGCGCTTTTGCCGGACACCCCCGCGTCCGTTCCGGCGGCCGGTCCTCGACTCTGATTCCGGCGAGGGACGGTGCCCGCTCACCCCCGGCAGCCTTGTTGCGTCGATATGCAAGTATGATGAGCGGAACCCGCGAGGGAGAAGGAGGTGAGCGGCATGGATCTCAGCCGGAGTAGTACGGGCCGTCACCGGCCCCGCGTCCCCGTGTCCCGCTGTCCTCCGGGCACCCGGTAGCCGCCACCTCCCGATGCGACGGGGGCGCCTGCCGTGCCCCGCTTCCCTCCGGGAGGTTCCCATGACGAACCTGACCACCTTCGATTTCGTCCTGCGGCTCGCCGCGGGCGTCGGCTGCGGCGCGCTGATCGGCGTCGAGCGCCAGTGGCGCGCCCGCATGGCCGGGCTGCGCACCAACGCGCTCGTCGCCGCCGGCGCCACCCTCTTCGTCCTCTACAGCGAGGCCGTCGGCGACACCGGCAGCCCCACCCGCGTGGCCTCCTACGTCGTCTCCGGGATCGGGTTCCTGGGCGGTGGGGTGATCCTGCGGGAGGGCGGCGGGGTGCGCGGCCTCAACACCGCGGCCACGCTGTGGTGTTCGGCCGCCGTGGGCGTGCTCGCCGCGTCCGGACGGCTGGACCTGTGCCTCATCGGCACGGCCGTCGTCCTCGCCGTCCACCTGCTGCTGCGCCCCGTGGGCCGGCTGATCGACCGCGTCCCGCAGCGCGACCCCGACGGCGAGGACGTGCACGCCACCGTCCACCTGGTCTGCGACCGCGCCGACGAGACCCACCTGCGGGCCCTCCTCTCCCAGGCCCTCACCGGCGACGGCCTGGCCCCCGTCGGACTGAGGGTGCGCCGGGACAGCGACGACGCGACGGTCGTCCGCGCGGCGGTCCGCGTCAGCGGCGAACCCGGCCGCGCCCTGGAACAGCTCGTGACCCGCCTCGCCCTGGAACCCGGAGTCCGGGACCTGCACTGGCACCTGGACGACGCACCCCGCGACGCGGAACGCGAGCCGGCGGCGTCCCCGGCCGGCTGAGGGCGGCTCAGTCGTAGCGGTGCATGACGTGCTTGGTCCGGGTGAACTCGTCCAGCGCGAGGAGCGAGAGGTCACGGCCGTAGCCGGAGTGCTTGAAGCCCCCGTGCGGCATCTCCGACACCAGCGGCAGGTGCGTGTTGACCCAGACACAGCCGTAGTCGAGGGCCGCCGCCAGCCGCATCGCCGTCGCGTGGTCACGGGTGTGGACGCTGGCGGCGAGCCCGTAGGGGGAGGAGTTGGCCCGGCGGACGGCTTCCCGTGGGTCGGTGAACTTTTCCACGGTGACGACCGGTCCGAAGAGTTCTTCCGTGCACAGCGGATCGCCCGGCCGCAGCCCCGTCACCAGGGTCGGGGCGAGCAACCAGCCCTCGTCACCGACCCGTTGACCTCCCGCCACGACCTCCGCGTCCGCGAGGTGCTTGAGGATGTTGTCGAGCTGGCGCTCGGAGTTGAGCGGCCCGTACAGCGCGCCGAGGTCGGTGGGCGGTCCGGTGGTGATGGCCGCGGCCCGCTCCCGCAGCGCGGTGACGAAGTCGTCGTGCACGGCGTCCGCGACGAGGACCCGGGAGGCGGCGGTGCAGTCCTGGCCGGCGTTGAAGTAGGCGGCCTGGGCGACGACGTCGGCGGTGGCGTCGAGGTCCGCGTCGGCCAGGACGAGCACCGGGGACTTGCCGCCCAGCCCGAGGTGCAGGCGTTTGACGTCGCTGACGGCGGCGCGGGCGATGGCCACGCCGGACGCGGTGGAGGCGGTGGCCGACACCTGCCGGGGGATCGCGTGGGTGAGCAGGGTCTCGGTGGCGGCCCGGTCGCCGCACAGGACGTTGAGCACCCCGGGCGGCAGCACCTCGGCGGCGAGTTCCGCGAGCATGAGCGCGGTGACCGGGGTGGTGTGGGAGGGCTTGAGGACGACGGTGTTGCCGGCGGCCAGCGCGGGAGCGGCCTTCCACACCGCCATCAGCAACGGGTAGTTGAACGGCACCATCGTCGCGCAGACGCCCACCGGCTCGCGCCGCAGGTAGGAGGTGTGCCCGGCGAGGTATTCGGCGGCGGCCGGCGCCGTGGCGTACCGGGCGGCCCCGGCGAAGAACCGCAGGACGTCCACGGCGACCGCGATCTCCTCGCGGGCGGTCGCGGCGAGCGGCTTCCCGGTGTTCGCGGACTCGGCCTCGGTGAAGTCGGCGCCGCGTGACTCCAGGGCGCCGGCGAGCCGCAGGAGCAGCCGCTGCCGGTCGGCCGGGCTGACACCGCGCCAGCGTTCGAAGGCGGCCGCCGCGTCCCGGCAGGCGAGGTCGACGTCGTCGGGCCCGGACAGGGCGGCCTCGGCGAACGCCTGGCCGGTGCACGGGTCGAGCAAGGGTGCGTAGGAGCCGGTGGAGGGTGCGGCGGGGCGCCCGCCGATGACGTTCGTGTACTGCTTCACCTGGTGTTTCCTCACTGCTGGGGGTGTCAGACGACGATGCGGCCGGTGCCGTCGTGTCTGAGGTGGCGCCACTTCCAGGCGTGGTCGCGCACCGGCTCGGCGACGTCCTCGCCCCGGAAGCGGACCAGGACGCCGTCGCCGTTCGCGCCGTAGGTCCCGGGCTGGTCCCAGGGCGGCGCGGTGCCCCGCTGCGCCGGGACGACGAGTTCGCCCTCCACGAGCTTGGCCAGGCAGCTCGACTGCCGCAGCACGTGGTGGCCGGTGGTGCCCTGGGTGCGCAGTGCGAGCGCCTTGAACGCCAGCCACAGCCCTCCGGAGGTGTCACCCAAGTAGATGGGGATGTACGGCACGTGCTCCATCAAGGCCCGCGCCTGGGCGATCGCGTCGAAGGACCGCCCGTCGAACTCGTCCCGCATCGACACCCACGGGACACCCAGCCGCAGCGCCTCGGCGGCCGGGTCGACGTCCCAGCGCCGCCAGGCCGCCGCCCGGATGTTGTCGATGACGAGGTCGACGTCCCCGGGCTCCAGCAGCGTGACCTCACGCGCGTGCCGGGCCTCGACCCGCTTGCCCTGGTTGATCCACTTCCACAGCTCGTCGCCGCGGTGCAACTGCTGGATGGGGTCCGGCCGACGCTGCGGATCGGTCCACTTGCGGACCCGGCAGCCCTGCTCGGCCAGGATCATGCCCGCATACCCGGGCAGCACGTACGAACCCAGCTCCAGTACGACAGTCATCCATGCCTCCTCGAGGTGAGACGGACCGCGGCGAGGACGTCCTCGCGCAGCCGGTCGGAGAGAGCGCCGCTCATGCCCGTGCGGACGACGATCCGCCCGGCCAGACCGCCGGCGGGGCCGCCGTGCAGGGCGTAGACCGGCACGTACCAGCCCCGCGCCCGCAGCGCGGCGGCGAGAGGGCGCACCCGGTCGCACCCGGGGCTCGCGTCGGTGAAGGACACCACCGGCAGATCGAGACCGGGGTTGGCGAGCCGCAGCCCCGGCACCCCGGACAAGACCGCGGTGAGGTCGCGTGCGAGCGCCCGGCACCCCTCCAGCGCCGTGCCGTATCCGGGGGCGTCCGGCGAGGTCAGGAGGTAGTGCTGCTGGACGACGGGGGCGGCGGCCCGCGAGAAACTGAGCCCGATCGCCGGCTCGCCGTCCCCGATGTAGTCCACGCCGAGAAACAGGTCGTCCGGGCAGTCCCCGGCGTCCCGCCACAGCAGCCAGCCCACCGACAGAGACGTCCCCCCGTACTTGTGCCCCGACGCGTTCACGGACCTGACCCGGGGCAGCCGGAAGTCCCAGCGCAGGTCCGGCTGGAGGAAGGGGGCGACGAACCCGCCCGACGCCGCGTCCACATGGACGGGGACGTCGAGACCGCGCCGCGACTCCAGCTCGTCCAGCGCGGCGACGACGCCCTCCACCGGGTCGTAGCGCCCGTGCTCCGGGGCACCCAGCGTGGTGATCACACCGACGGTGTCCTCGTCACAGGCGTCCGCGAAAGCGGCCGGCTCGGAGGTCAGGCCCGCGTCACGGGGCGCCGTCCGGGCCTCCACTCCCCAGTACGCGCAGAACCGGTACCAGCACACGTGCGCCCCCGCGCCCACCACCAGGTTCGGGCGGGACCCGGTACGAGGTGCGCCCCGTCTCTGCCGGCGGCGCAGCAGCGCGAGCCCGGCCAGCAGCGCCGCCTCGGTGGAACCGGAGGTCGAGCAGCCGAACGGGGGCCGGCCGTCGGCGTGCCACAGGTTTCCCAGAGCCGCGAGGCAGTCCTGCTCGATGGCCACCAGGCCCGGATATTCCGCCCGGTTCACGAGGTTGTATTCCGCCGCCGCCTCGGAAATACGTTTCAGCTTCGGCTCGAAGAAAGTGGTGCCGTAGGTGCCCAGATTCCTCTCCGGCAACACTCCGAGACCATACTCAGGAGTTTCCCTGTAATGCCCCGCACGTTCATTTTCGAGAATCGTTCCCATGGACCCGCCATGACGAAGGTGGCATTGACGAATACATTCGTAGCGCACGTCGGCCGACCCGTGGGGGTGCCTTTCACTCACTCGGGTAAGCGCTTGCGAGGCGACTCCGAAAAATAACGATCACTATGTGATCCGCGGCGCGAACGCGCACCTGAAAACGCGCCCTCTGCCACCGAACGCTCCCTCGCGCTCCCCCGTGGCTGGCTGGATCGGCCCTGTGGTCGGGCAAGGGGGTGTCGTCCTACCGTGGAAGACGTGATCGCCTACCACCTGGTCTATGACATCCTTCCCGGCAACCCCAGGCGGTTCCGGGTCTTGGTCGCCTACAAGAACGTGCACGGATCCCGCTTCGGAGGCGACGTGAAGCCTAGAAGCATGGTCCTGAACGGGGCGGGGCAGCTTGTCATCCCCGGCGGAAAAGTCGAGGCAGCCGATGAGATCACCGGCGGGCGAACCGAATTCTTCGAGGAGACCGGGATCGACCTCAGGGACCTCGCAGTGCGCCAGCAGATGGGGTGCATGAGGGATGCATGGTTTTATGCCATCGATGAGGAGGCAAAAGCCTACTGCGTCTACCAGCAGGTGCAGGACGTGATGCTCGTTCAGAGGGTCGGCAACGACAACATCCAGGGGCGGGGCCAGCTCCCGCTGGACGAGGAGCTTCATCACATGGAGGTTCATGACGCCTCCGACGCGTGGGGGCGCTTCCGCGCTGTCTGGCCGAACGAGCTCAAAAGCGACTGGCGCGGCGACCAGTACAGGCAACTCACCCGCGGGCAGAAGGACAAGGCTGAACAGAAGGCGAGGGCCTCGTACGGCTGGTACAGGACGGCAGTCGAGCAGCTGACCAAGTCCCTGAGTACAACGCCCCCGGCACCAACGCGCACGTGAGCCCGGCCGCGCGACGCGGGCCGGGCTCTCCTGGTGGGGTCCTCGGGCTTGCGTGAGAGGGGTCAGGCAGCCGGCTGCGCCAGGATCTGCCGGGCGGTATCGGACTGTCGCCGCAGCAGCAGCTCCCAGGTGGGCAGGAGGTCCGGGCTCGTGGTGAGCGCGTGCCGCTGGGCCGCGGCGAGACCGGTGTACGCCGACCGCAGGTAGCCGGTCCGGGACTTGCAGGCCACGTCGGCGCGTGCGGACGGCTCGGCGCTGAACGTCGCTTTGGGAGGGAGCGCGTCCAGCACCTGCGACGGGTCACGGAACGCGAACCCCGCCCGCTTCATGCAGGCGGCCCAACGGGCGTTCAGCGACACGAAGTCCGGGTCACGCTGGAGGAGGTCCTTCGCCCGCACCTCCGCCCTGTAGAGCCCGACGCGGGTGTCCGACCAGCTCTTGAGGTTCTTCCGCTCGCCGAGCAGCCGCACCTCGGCCTGCGTCCGGCAGCCGTCCTCGTCGCCGTAGAGCGCCCGCATGTAGCGCTCGTCGACGGGCCCCGGCTTCTCGGCGACGGGGCTCTCCCGCGTCACCAGGGGCTGTTCGAGGGATTCCAGCCCGAACGGCTTGGGGCGGTCGGGGGCGCCGATCTCGGCGGGGTCCAGGTCCGGGTAGGCGAAGCCCGCCTTCCGCATGCAGCGCGCGATCAGCTTGCCCTGCGCCGTGGTGATCCGGCGGCCCACCTCCGCCGTGTCGTAGACGGCGGCGTAGATCGGCGGGAGCCAGTGGGCCGGGACGGTGTCCGGCGCGGGGGAGGGGCCGGCGGCGGGGGCGCCCGAGCACGACGTGCTCAACGCGACGGCCACCGGCAACAGCAGCATGGCCAAGGGGAGCCTCGGCGACCGACGGCCGCCGAGGTCCTTGCGTCCGTCGACGGTCATCCGCGCACGTTGAAGCACGTGATGTTCGTCGTCCCCCGCAGGAGCAGCGAACTCGCCTTGTCGTTGCTGGCGGCGGGCAGGTACTGGTCGGTCTGCCGGTTGGGGTTCACACAGAACAGGAAGCCCACGTAGTTGACGTCCCGGTAGTAGTGGCTCTCGTAACCGCCGGTCGAGGAGTTGCTTGCCGCGCTGACGCTGTCGTTGACCACGCCACCGCCGCCGCTGTAGAGGTCGTTCGTGAAGCTGGGGTCGCTGTTGAAGTAGTCGTGGCGCTGGCTGCCGCCCTGGACGTTCTTGAACGCGCAGTGGTGGCCGGACGGACAGTTGGGGACGGCCGACGCGGGCGAACCGCCGGCCAGGACCCCGCCCAGGGTGATCGCCGCCACCGAACCGAACGCCGTCGCCGCGCGTGCGATGGACAGTTTCCTCATGAGCCTTCTCCTCACAGCCGAGGTCTGGTTGACGTGTGCGGCCCAACGCCCGTCGGACCGCACGCCCCACGGTGTGACACGAAGGTGGGAGGGAACCTTGTAAGAACCTTGCTCTACCGGTCAGCACCGACTCGGGGTGAACATGGCGGACTTCCTGCTGCTGGGGACGGTCGAGTCACGGAGCGCGGACGGCACGGCCGTGGACCTGGGTCCGGCCAAACAGCGCACGGTCCTCGCGGCGCTCCTCGTGGACGCCGGCCGCTGGGTGACGGTGGAGACCCTGATCGACCGGGTCTGGGGCGAGGACCCGCCCGCCCAGGTGCGCCCCTCGCTGTACGCCTACGTCGCCCGGATCCGCCGGCTGCTGGCGAGCACCGCCGAGGACGCTCCCGCGCGACCGCACCTGCGGCGCGGAACCGGCGGCTACCTCCTCGACGTCCCGCTCGACCACGTCGACGTGCACCGCTTCCGGCACCTGGTCGAACAGGCCCGCCGCGCCGACTGCCCGCCCGCCGAGCGGATCCGGACGCTGCGCGAGGCCCTTGCGCTGTGGCGCGGCGAACCGCTGGCGGGACTGCCCGGCGCGTGGGCACAGCGCACCCGGTACAGCTGGCAGCGGCACCGCATCGAGGCGGTGGTGGAGCGCACCGACGCCGAACTCGCCCTGGGCCGGCACACGGAGGTGATCGGCGCGATGACCGGCCTGCTCGCGGAACACCCGCTCGTCGAACCGTTCGCCGTGGCCCTCATGAGGGCCCTGCACGCCGCCGGGCGCAGCCCCGAGGCGCTGGCCGTCCACGCCGAACTGCGCGAGCGGCTGGCCGAGGAACTGGGCGCGGACCCGGGCGCCGAGGTGCGGCAGGTGCACGAGGCGATCCTGCGCGGCGAACCCGCCCAGCCCGCGCGGACCCAGCCTGTCCCGGCACAACTACCCTTGGAAGCAAGGGGGTTCACCGGCCGGGCGGAGGAACTGGCCCGGCTGGACGACGTCCTGGCCGCCGGCGCCGAGCGGCCCGCCGCGGTTGTCATCTCGGCGATCGCCGGCGCGGGCGGCATCGGCAAGACCTGGCTGGCGCTGCACTGGGCGCACCGCCGCGCCGAGCACTTCCCCGACGGACAGCTCTTCGTCGACCTGCTGGGCTTCAACCCGTCGACACCGCCCATGCAACCGGCGACGGCCCTGCGCGGCTTCCTGGAAGCGCTGGGCGTCGCCCCGGGCGCCGTGCCGTCCACGCTGCACGGCCAGACCGCCCTGTACCGGAGCCTGCTGGCCGGCAGACGGATGCTGGTGGTCCTCGACAACGCGGGCAGCCCCGACCAGGTCGTCCCCCTGCTGCCCGGCAACCCCGACTGCGTGGTCCTGGTCACCAGCCGCCGCAAACTGACCGAACTGGCCGTCCGCCACGGCGCTCGCCCCCTCGGGCTCGACGCGCTCAACCCGGACGACGCGCGCCGCGTCCTGGACACCCGGCTCGGCGCCGCACGGACCGCCGCCGAACCGGACGCCGTCGACGAACTCCTCGCCCTGTGCGACGGATACCCCCTCGCGCTGGGCATCATCGTCGGCCGCGCGGCCTGCGCACCGAGGCTGCCCCTGGCCCAACTCGCCGCAGAGCTGAGGGAGTCCACGACCAGACTGGACGCGCTCGACGACGACATGCCCACGGCGAGCCTGCCGCAGGTGCTGTCCTGGTCGTACCGGGCCCTCGCGCCCGTCCAGGCGCGGCTGTTCGCGCTGCTGGGACTGGTACCCGGCCCCGAGATCGGCCTGCCCGCGCTCGCCTCCCTCGCCGACCTGCCCGGACCGGCCGCCCGCACGGCCCTGCGCGGACTGGAGAACCTGCACCTCGTCGAGCAGTACGCCCCCGAACGCTGGCGCATGCACGACCTGGTGCGCCTGTACGCCGCCGACCGGGGCCGCCATGACCTCCCGCCCGGCGACCGGGACGCGGCGCTGCGCCGGCTGACCGAGTTCTACCTGCACACCACGTGCGCGACCCGCCCGCTGATGCAGGTCCACGAGACACCGCACGGCCTCGGCGACCCCGTACCCGGCTGCCGCCCCCAGCGGCTGACCACCCAGGACGAGGCCGTGCGGTGGCTCGCCGGCGAACTGCCCAACCTCCTCGCCGCCCAGCGCCTGGCGGCCGACCGGGGCTGGCGGCGCCTCGTGTGGCAGTTCGTCTGGAGCCTGGACCACTTCCACAGCCTCCTCGGACACGTCCGCGACCGCATGACGATGTGCACGGCCGCCCTCGCGGCACTCGACCCCGACGACCCGCTCGACGTCCACGTCATGGTCCACCGGCAGCTCGGGCACGCCGCCGCCCACGTCGGAGCGCACGACGAGGCCACCGAGCACCTGACGCACGCGCTGAACCTCGCCGAACAGGCCGACGACCACGCCACCCAGGCCCGCATCCACATCTCCCTCGCGCAGGCGTACGGGCAGCGGGACCACCTTTCCCGGGCGCTGGACCACGCCACCCGCGCCCTGGAACTGCACCGGCACGTCGACCAGCCGGTGACGAAGGCCACCGCGCTCAACTCGGTCGGCTGGTACAACGCCCGCCTCGGCCGCTACGACCAGGCCCGCGAACACTGCGAGGCGGCTCTGGAACTCTCCCGGCACATCCGCCACGGCTCCCTGGAGGCCGACACCCTCGACAGCCTCGGCTACATCGCCCACCACACCGGCCACCACCTCGAAGCGGTGGACCACTACCGCCTCGCCGCCGCCCGCTACCGCGCCCTCGGCGGCGACTACTGGGCCGCCGACACCCTCGACCGCCTCGGCCACGCCTACCACGCCCTCGGCCGCCCCGACCAGGCCCGCGCCACGTGGCAGGAGGCCGCCACCCTGTACCGCGACCAACACCGCCCCACCCACGCCGAACGCGTCCAGCGCCAACTCGACGCCCTCGAACTCGCGGGAGCGCCCTAGGGTCTGTCGTGGTCGCCCGGTGTCTCACCTGACCAGGAACTTCACCGACCCGAAGCGGTCGGGGGCGGTCTGTCCCGGCTCCAGGAAGGTGACGACCGCGCCGTCCTGGCAGTCCGTACCCCGGTACAGGACGGCGAGGCGGTCGGTGTGGTTGGACGGCTGGTGGGCCGGGGCCTGCGTGGGGTAGCAGCGGCCGTCCTCGGGATCGGTCAGGTGCCATCCCTGCCCCGATGCCTCCAGCCGGTAGGCGAAGGACCCGCGCGCCGCCTGAGCGGGCGTCGTGAACATGGCGCACAGGGCCACGGCGGCGGCCACGGCCGACACCTTCCGTCGGTTCTTCATGAACTCGCTCCCTCACAGGACGTCTTGCGGACGGCCAGTGTGTCCGTCCGGGACACGCCCACAGGGCGGCCGTCACCCGAACGGCCGCAGAGGAAACGATCCCGCCTCACCCGCCGGGGTTACGGCGCTGCCGGCAGGTGCGGGGAGCGCAGGACGAGGAGGGTGATCTCGCTGGGGGCGAAGACGCGGAAGGGCGGGCCCCAGAAGCCGGTGCCGCGGCTGGTGTAGAGGAGGGTGCGGGGGCCGTGGTGGGTGAGGCCGGCGAGGGCGGGCTGGTCGAGGCGGACCAGGTGGTGGAAGGGCCAGATCTGGCCGCCGTGGGTGTGGCCGGAGAGCTGGAGGTCGATGCCGGCGGCCGCCGCCCGGTCGACGAACTTGGGCTGGTGCGCGAGGAGCAGGACGGGCAGGTCGGGGTCGGCGCCGGACAGGGCTCCGGTGAGGTGGGCTCGGTGGCCCGCCAGGCCGGAGGACTCGGCGGTGACGTCGTCCACGCCGGCGACCACGAGGGTGTCGCCGCCGCGTTCGAGCAGCAGATGCCGGTTGCGCAGCGGCTCCCAGCCCAGCTCGTCCATCAGGTCGACCCAGCCCTGGGCCTGGCTGTAGTACTCGTGGTTGCCGGTGACGTACACCCGGGCGTGGGCGGCCCGCACGGTCCCGAGCGGGGCGGCCTGCGCGCGGCGCCGTTCGGCCGTGCCGTCCGCGATGTCGCCGGTGTGACAGACCAGGTCGGCGTCCAGGGTGTTCACCGTCTCGCACACCCGCGCCGACCAGCGGGCGCGGTCGAGCGGCCCGTAGTGGGTGTCGGTGATCAAGGCGACGCGCAGACCGTCCAACCCGGCCCCCAGCCGGGGGAGTTCCACATCGAGCCGGCGCACGCGTGGCACGCGGCGGGCTTCGGCGTACCCCCAGGCGAGGAGGACGGTGGTCGTGCCGAGGACGGCCCACGTGACGATGCGGGCCCGGTCCTGGCCCCCGCCGACGCCGGCCACGGCCAGCACGAGCCGCAGGACGACGCCGAACAGCACGGACCAGGTGAACAGCACCCAGCTCGCGCCCAGCAGGGTGTCACCGACGATCGCCGCCCCGTCCTGCTGGCGCCGGCCGTGGCCCCGCGCCATCGCGAGCGGCATCCCGGCCAGACCGAGGACGAACAGCGCGGTGCCGGCCAGGGTGACCGGCAGCGGCCAGTGCTGGCCGGCGTACAGGAGCACCCAGCAGGGCACAGCCCACAGCAGGACCGGGGCGATCAGAGGGAGGTAACGCATCAGCCGGTGCGGCAGACTCGGCTGCTGGGCCTGCGCGTCACTGTCGGCGGATCGGGTGTCGCTGGTGTCGGTCACGCGTTCTCTCCCAGACCAGGTCGCTGTCTCACGCGGGCCGTCCGGACGTCCTCGGGCCCACGTACGCACCACTGCGCGCCTTCGGCACGTCAACCGATGGCCGGCGCAGGGCACTTGAGCGTACCCGCGGCGGTCACGGGCCGAACCGTCCACCACCGGGGACACGGGCCCGAGCTGGGACGCCAGAAGCGGCGGCGTGTGCCCCTGATGCGAGCGAGAAGCCGCGCACCCGGCACCCCTTGACCCCTTTTTGCCCCAACTCGACACTGGGGGGCGGCGCATGCCCGATCGGGCGTCGCCGGGGCTTCACCGGTGGAGAGGTGGGCACATGGGGTTCAAGGCGAGGGGCGACGGAGAGAGCGGCAGCAGGGGAGGGCCCGCCCGCAGAACGGTCCTGACCCGCACCCTGGGAGCGGCGGCGGCCGGACTGACAGGCGTCGCCCTGGCGGCGAGCACCACGGCGAGCCCCGCGAGCGCGGCGGTCCGCGCGAACCAGGCGGACTGGCGGTTCTGCGTGAAGTGCTACGGCATGTTCTTCCGCGGCTACCCCACCGACGGCGTCTGCCCGGCCGGCGGCGGCCACGACTCGGCGGGCTACAACTTCAACCTCCCGCACAGCATCCCCGAAACACCGACGGCCCAGCACAACTGGCGCTTCTGCACGAAGTGTTACGGCATGTTCTTCTGGGGCTACCCGGACAACGGCCGCTGCCCCGCCGGCGCCGCCCACGCGGCGGCCGGATACGACTTCGTCCTCCCCCACGACATCCCGCAGACAGCCAACACCCAGCGCAACTGGCGCTTCTGCCCCCAGTGCTACGGCCTCTACTACTACGGCTACCCGACCAACGGCCGCTGCCCGGCCGGCGCCGCCCACACCATGGCCGGGTACGACTTCGTCCTGCCGTACCTGTGAGCCCCGCCGGTTTCGGGACCGGCCGGCTCACGACCGTCCTCCTGGTGTGATCCGGAACAACCGGCGCGGCCGGTGCTGTTGCATCAGCCGAACGGTGCGCGCCGTCACCCGATACGGGCGCGCCCCCACCACAGGAGGACAGCCACATGGACAACAGGCCGTTGACGCTCATGGCCGTGCACGCGCACCCCGACGACGAGGCGACCGGCACGGGCGGTGTCCTCGCGCGGTACGCGGCTGAGGGCATGCGCACGGTGCTGGTGACCTGTACCGACGGCGGCTGCGGTGACGGACCGGGGGGCGTCAAGCCCGGCGATCCCGGGCACGACCCCGCGGCCGTCGCCCTGATGAGACGTCAGGAACTCCGGGCGAGCTGCGACATCCTGAAGATCAGCCACCTGGAGACGCTGGACTACGCCGACTCCGGAATGATGGGCTGGCCGACCAACGACGCCCCCGACTCCTTCTGGCGGACCCCCGTCGAGGAGGGCGCCGCCCGGCTCGCGGAACTCTTCCGGCGCTACCGCCCCGACGTGGTCGTCACCTATGACGAGAACGGTTTCTACGGCCACCCCGACCACATCCAGGCCCACCGCATCACGATGGCGGCACTGGAGATGAGCCCGCCGGTGCCGAAGGTGTACTGGACGACGGCGCCCCGCTCGATGATGCGGAAGTTCGGGGAGGCCATGCGCGAGTTCGGCGAGGACATGCCGGAGCCGGACCCCGCCGAGGCCGCAGCGCTGGCCGAGATCGGCCTTCCCGACGAGGAGATCACCACCTGGGTGGACACCACCGCCTTCGGCGGCCAGAAGTTCGACGCGCTCGGCGCGCACGCCAGCCAGGGAGAGAACATCTTCTTCCTCAAGATGGGCCAGGAGAGGTTCACCTCGCTGATGGGCGTCGAGACCTTCTTCCGCGTCCAGGACTCCACCGGCGCGCCCGTACCCGAGAACGACCTCTTCGCCGGCCTGCGCTGATCACCGCCCGGACATCATCAATATCAATTCGACCCCAATACAAAGCCTGACCAGCACGGGAAGAAAAGCAATGGAGGCGCCGGAGAAAGCGGCACCTCCTATTCCGCCTCCTATTCCGGGAGGAAGCAAAAGAACGGCTGGCTGGGACGGCGTATCGTGGTATAGTCGGCACGCTGTACTTCGTGCTATATGCGAAGGGTGCTCGGGGGACAATGCCAGCGAAGCCGAGAAATCAGACCGGAAATCCGGACGTGCCGGCCGGCGCCCCGACCAGGGCGCGGCCGTCGCACGAGGACGTCCGGAGGAAAGTGCTGGTGGATGTCCTCGGGGCCGATGTCGGCCCCGAGATCGTGGACTTCGCGGCGGGCACCGGCGGAGATCCGCACCTGCTCACCGAGTTGGCGCTCGGCCTCGCCGAGGAAGGGCTCGTCGAGGAACGCGACGGCGTGGTGCGGCTCACCGAACGGCGGGTTCCGCTCCGCGTACGGACGGCGGCTGGGCGCGAGTTGGGCGGGCTGAGCGCGGCCTGTCAGCAGTTCCTCAAGGTCGCGGCGGTGCTCGGCAGGACCTTCGTGCTGGAGGACGTGTCGAGCATGCTGGACCGCCCCTCGGCGAGCCTGCTCGCGACCTTGGACGAGGCACTGGTCTCCGGAATCCTCGTCGAGGTCGAACACGAACTCGCGTTCCGGAGCGATTTCCTTTTCCTGGGCGTCCTCGATTCCATCCCCGCTTCCGCACGCGGTGCGTTACAGCGCGAGGCGACCGAACTCCCCGGAAAACGCCCCCAGGAAAACGAGGAACACCTCTGGACGGCCGAACACCCGGCGGACATGTGCTACGCGGTCGAGGAGGGTGAGGACTGCGGATGTTCCCGGGCGCACGGCCTGATCATGAACGGGAAGGCGGCGGCCGGCGTACACGTCGCGGAAAGCGTGCTCGCCAGCCCGGGAATTTCACCGACGGTGCGCCGGGACGCGGAGGCGTCGGTGATCCTCGGCTCTTTCCTCCTCGGCCAGGAAAAAGCCGTCGAACTCTCCGAACGGATCCTGCGCGAGCGCGGCACCCGGCCGGGCGACATCGCCGCGCTGATGGCCCTGACCACCCTCTCCAACGAGAGCTGGCGGGCCGGAGACCTCGCCGAAGGACTCAACCTCGGCCGCACCGCCGTCCAGTACGGCGCCGACGCCGCCCCCGTATGGCGCCTGCACGCCCAGCTCGCGCTGGCGGGAAAACTCGCGAACCTCCGCGAATTCGGCACGGCGGAATCACTGATCGACGACGCGGACGCCGGCCTGCGCGGACTGCTCACCCCCGTCTGGACGGCGGCGCCCGCGGCGATGCGGGCCCGGATCTTCCTCCAGTCCGGACGCCTGGGCGACGCCCGCCGGCAGGCCGAGGCGGCGACCGTCGCACGGGAGCGGGAAGCCGTCCCCATGCTCCGCCCCCTCGCGTCCTCCGTGCTCGGCACCATCTCCCTGTACCTGGGGGACCTGCCCGCGGCGATCGAGCACGTGCGGCGGATGCACGCCGACCTGGCGAACGGCCAGGCGGTCCTCAGGTCCGCGCAGTACGCCTGGACGGACATCCTCGTCACGGCGAAGAAGGACGGCCCCCGGGCAGCCGCCGAACTGCTGTCGTACAAGTACGGCCACCTCCCCACCTGGCGCTCCCTCTACATCGAGGACCCCAGCTCCGCCGCCTTCCTGGTCCGCCTGGCACGCGACGTCGGCGACAGCAGCCTCAAGCGCAGCGTCCTCGACACCGTGGACGGACTCGTCAGCGACAACCCCGGCATCTCGATCGTGGCCCTCACCGCCCTGCACGCCAACGCGCTGGCCGACAGCGACCCCGCCGCCCTGGCGCACATCATCGCGGAGTCCCCGGCCCCCGTCTCCGTGGCCCTGGCGACGGAAGAACTCGCCAAGCTGTACGCGGCCCAGGCCCCGGCACGGTGGCGACGGGCCGTTTCACCCCAGTCCGCGGACGCCGTCTCCCTGGGGAATTTCACCTGCTGGGCACGCCTTTCCGAAATGGAGCGGAGAATTTCCTATCTGGTGAGCGTCGGACTGACGAACCGCCAGATCGCAAGGCGTGTGCACCTGTCGGCGCACACGGTGAATTACCACCTGCGGAAGGTCTACCGGAAACTGGGCATCAACACCCGCGTCGAACTGGCACGCCAGGCGGCGACCTATTCGAGCGGCGCCGCCCTCTACACGCTGGACGACGAGGAAAGCGACACCTGAGGCGCCTCGTTCGCGAAGAAGTGCCGGGTCAGCTCGACCCGGCTGTTGATGTCGAGCTTCGAGAACACCCGCCTCAGATGGCTGTCGACGGTGTGGGGCGACAGGAACAGGACGCTCGCCGCCTCACGGTTGGTCCGGCCGTCGACGATCGCCCGCACCACGCGCAGCTCCGCGCCCGTCAGGCTCTCCCAGCCCGACCTGGGCCGGTCGGCGGCGAGCCGGCGCACCGGGTGCACACCGAGCCGGCGCAGCTTGCGCTGCACGCGTGCCGTGTCGCGCGTGGCCCCGCACTCCAGATAGAGGTCAAGGGCGGATTCGAGGAGCTGGACCGCCCGGCCCGCATCCCCCCTGCCCTGCTCCACCCGCGCCGCGTCCTCCAGCGCGTTGCCCGCCGCAGGACCACGCCCCGCGAGCCGGTGAAGGTCCGCCGCACGGCGCAGGGCGTCCGCGTCGTCGCGCAGGACACCCTCCGCGTGCTCGGCACCGGCCCGCAACGACCGCACACCCGGGTTGAGTTCGGCGGCCCGCCGGGCCAGGGCGGCCGCCTGCCCGGCCTCCGCGCCGAGTCCCGCCTGCCTGGCCTGGCGGACCAGCGTCGCCGCCGCCGTCGGAGCCTCGCAGAAGAGCAGCAGATCGGGTGAGGTCCGGGCCTCGGCGCCGAGCACCGTGCGGACCGTCGTCGCCGGACGTCCGCCGACCGCGTGGAACTGCGCGAGCGCCCAGTCCAGCCGGGTCCGGTCGGCCGCCGGCCCCTCGGGCACCAGCCGTTCGGCCAGGCGCAACTGGTCGCCGGCGGTGGCGAGATCATCGCCTTGCGTACTGACGTGGGCGAGCACCAGGCGCGCGGGCACCGCGTCCTCGGACGCCGACCGCTCCGGCAGACGCAGCGCGCTCTCCGCCTCGGCACGGGCCTCGTCGAGCCGGCCCGCCGCCGCGAGCAGTTCGGCCCGATGCCCGTGCCACAGCGCGTCGGGCCCGTCCGCCGCCTCCTCGACGGCGGTGAGGACGGCCGCCGCCGCGTCGAACCGGTCGACCGCGACCAGGGCCCGGACCAGCCACGTCCACAACGGGCGTTCAGGCGTGCCGGAGCCCTGCTGCCCACGCCGAGGAACTGCCGGCACCGTGCCCGCGCCCCCCCGGGCCGACACCGGAGCCACCAACTCGGCGGGCAGAGCCTCCCGCAGCCCCCGCTCCAACTCCGGCACGAGCCGCGCGACTTCGGCGTCCCGCCCCACCGACACGAGCAGCCGCAGCACACACGCCAGCACTCCCGGCGCGTCCTCGCAGTGCCCCACCAGCGCCGAGACGGCCCGCGCCGTCATGGCGTCGTCCCTGCCCCCAGAAGACGGCACGCAGGCCCCACCGTCCGAGGGAGCCGCACCCCGCAACGCCTCCCCGATCACCTCGTGCGTGAACGTCAGTTCCGCGCCCCGCCTGCGCACCAGCCCCACCCGCACCGCCTCCTCGACAGCGCCGGACAACCGCGCCACCTCCTCGGCAGGGCACGGGAGCCCGTGCCCGAGGAGCTGCCGGACCCCCGGCGACATGCCGTCCAGCAGCTTGTCGAGCGCGGGCCGGACCCCGGCGGGCACCTGTTCGGTCAGCACCGAGGCCGTACCGTCCAGGACGACGACCTGTCCGGCCTTCATGAGCCCGAGGAAGACGGTCTTCACCAGCCACGGGTTGCCGTCGCAGCGCGCAGCCCAGGCCAGCACCGACGCGTCCGGCTTGGCGCCGAGGACCCCGGTGCACAGCTCGGCCACCGCCTCGTCGTCCAGCGCCCCCACGTGCAGCCGGGTCGCGGCGTGGCCGGCCAGCCAGTCGAGGGCGTGCCCGGCGACCGGCGTCGGGCGGACCGGGCGGCGGGCGAGCAGCCACAGCACCGGGGACGAGGCGAGCGAGCGGACCAGCTCGCGCAGCGCCAGCGCGCTGACGTCGTCGATGCGGTGGACGTCGTCCAGCACGATCACCAGCGGGTGCCGGCGCGCCGCGTCGCCGACCAGCTCGCCGACGCGGTCCATGAGCCAGAAGGGGTTGCCGTCCGGGCGCGTCAGCTCGTCGAGGCCGGCCGTGCCGGGCAGGGCCCGCCGCAGGAAGTTGGTCAGCAGACGCAGGGGGGTCGGCCGGTCGGCGCCGCCCGTGCGCCCCACGACCGCCGTCAGACCCCGCTCGGCCGCCTCCAGGGTCGCCTCCCGCAGCAGCTGGGTCTTGCCCATGCCGAACGGGCCCTCGAAGACGACGCAGCCCCCGGACCCGCGCGCGGTGGCGTCCAGACGGGCGCCCAGCGCGGACAGGATGTGCTCACGCCCCGCCAATGGATTCATGATTCCCCCGTGCTGCTCGAAAGAGCCGTCCGCGCGGTGTTCAACTGTCCGGACTGGCCAGTTGGATAACCGGCGTCCATCGGTGATCGAGTCAAACGATCGGTGTGGCCCGTCCAGTTATACGGGATGTCATGCGGCGCGGCGGAAATGCTCGGTCGAATTCGCACTACCCGCCTGAGTAGTGGGCAGCGCTGATACTTCGTCATTACCGTTCGTGTCGTTCCGAAATCCCCTTGAAAGGGCCCGGGAAGCGGCCCGTACGCGACGTGACCGATCTCCGCGCATTCCCCTCGACCGGGAGTTGAAGCATGCCCGTCAGCAGTCTCCGAGCCGCCGTGGAACCGGCCGCCATCGACCGCGCGCTCCGTGACTTCTTCGCGGAACGCCGCACCGAGGCCGCCGCGCTCGGCGCGGACTTCGCGGCGACCGTCGCCGAACTGGAGAACTACGTCCTGCGGGCCGGCAAACGCATCCGCCCTGCCTTCGCCTGGCTGGGCTGGACCGGCGCCGGCGGCGACCCGGACGATCCGCTCGCCCCGGCGGTGCTGCGCGCCTGCTCGGGATTCGAGCTGCTGCACGCGTCGGGCCTCATCCACGACGACCTCATCGACGCGTCCGAGACCCGGCGCGGCCGTCCCGCCGCGCACGTCGTCTACGCCGAGCGGCACCGGATGCGCCGCTTCTGCGGCGACCCGGGCTCCTTCGGCGCGGGCGCCGCCATCCTGGTCGGCGACCTGGCCCTGGTGTGGGCCGACGTCATGGTGCGCGCCTCCGGGCTGCCCCCGGACGCGCAGACCCGGCTCGCACCGGTGTGGTCGGCGGTGCGCTCCGAGGTGATGTACGGCCAGTTGCTCGACCTGATCAGCCAGGCCCGCGAGGAGGAGGACGTCCACGCGGCGCTGCTGGTCGACCGGTACAAGACGGCCTCCTACACCGTGGAGCGCCCCCTGCAGTTCGGCGCCGCGATCGCCGGCGCCGACGCCGAACTCGTCGCGGCCTACCGGGCGTTCGGCGCCGACATCGGGATCGCCTTCCAGCTCCGCGACGACCTGCTCGGCGTCTTCGGCGACCCGGCGGTGACGGGGAAGCCGTCGGGCGACGACCTGCGCGAGGGCAAACGGACGGTCCTGCTCGCGACGGCGCTGAAACACGCGGACGAACGCGACCCGAAGGCGGCGGCGTTCCTGCGGGCCGTGATCGGGACCGACCTCACCGCCGACGACCTCGCCCGCGCCCGCGCCGTCCTCACCGACGTTGGTGCCGTCGACCACATCGAGCGGGAGATCACGCGCCGCGCCGGCCGTGCCGTCGCCGTGCTGGAGGCGAGCGACGCCACCGGGTCCGCGAAACAGCAGCTCGCCGCGATGGCGGTCAAGGCCACGCAGCGGGTGCGCTGATGGAGACGACGGGGACGGCGCGCCGCGCCGACGAGCCGGGCGCGCAGCGGCGGCGCACCGGCAGCGGACGCGCTCACGGCAAGGCCATCCTGCTCGGCGAACACGCCGTCGTGTACGGTGCGCCGGCCCTGGCGATCCCGCTGCCGGGGCTGACGGTCACCGCGACCGCGACGCGCCGCCCGGGTACGGACCGGATCACCTTCGCGATGGGCGACCCACCACGGACGGCGTCCTCCTCGCGCGGATTCCGGGCCCTGGTCGCGGAGTTCGCGCGCTGGTCCGGCGTCGACGGACTGTGCGCGGACGTGGTCATCGACTGCGCGATCCCGCAGGGCCGGGGGCTCGGCTCCAGCGCCGCCTGCGCCCGCGCGGCGGTCACCGCCCTCGCCGACCTCCTCGGCCGCCGCCTCGACGCGCGGGCGGCGTTCGCACTCGTCCAGGCGTCCGAGAAGGTGGCGCACGGCAGGGCCAGCGGCATCGACGCGCTCGCCACCGGAGCGACCGCCCCCCTCCTGTTCCGCGCCGGCACCGGCAGGGAACTTCCCCAGGCGTCCGGCGGGCTGTTCGTCGTCGCGGACAGCGGCGTGAGCGGCGCCACCCGGGACGCGGTGGAGCTGCTGCGCCGCCGGTTCGAGCGCGCGCCACATGCCCGGGACACGTTCGTCGGCCAGGTCACCGACCTCACCGACGCGGCCGTGCGGGACTTCACCCGCGGCCGGTGGAGCGACTTCGGCGCGCGGATGACCGCGAACCACCGGCTGCTGCGCGAGGCCGGGATCAGCACGGACCGCATCGACGCCCTGGTGGAGGCCGCGCTCGCCGCCGGCGCCCTGGGCGCCAAGATCAGCGGCGGCGGCCTGGGCGGCTGCCTGATCGCGCTGGCCGACGACCCCGGCCGGGCCGAGACGGTCGCGAACGCCCTGAGCGCGGCCGGCGCCGTCCGGACCTGGACCGTGCCGGCGGGAGGAGGCACACGGCATGCGCACTGACCGGCACACGAGCGCGACGGCCGTCGCCCACCCGAACATCGCCCTGATCAAGTACTGGGGGAAACGCGACGAACAGCTCATGGTCCCCTGCGCCGACAGCCTGTCGATGACCCTGGACGTCCTCCCGACCACCACCACCGTCCACCTGGCCCCCGAGGCGCCGGCCGACAGCGTCACCCTCGACGGCTCACCCGCGCGCGGCGAGGCACGCCAGCGCGTCGTCGGCTTCCTGGACCTGCTGCGGGAACGGGCCGGGCGCGCCGAACCGGCCGTCGTCGACACCCGCAACGCCGCTCCCACCGGGGCCGGTCTGGCGTCGTCGGCGAGCGGATTCGCCGCCCTCGCCCTGGCCGGCGCCGCCGCCTACGGACTCGCCCTCGACCGCACCGCGCTGTCGCGGCTGGCCCGCCGGGGGTCCGTGTCGGCCGCCCGGTCTCTCTTCGGCGGCTTCGCGATCTGCCACGCGGGACCAGGCAGCGGCGAGGCCGCCGACCTCGGCTCCTACGCGGAACCGGTGGCGGCCCCGGCGTTCGACCCGGCACTGGTGATCGCGCTCGTCGACCCGGGCGCCAAGGCCGTCTCCAGCCGCTCCGCGATGCGGCGGACCGTCGACACCTCGCCGCTCCACCGGGCGTGGGCGGCCTCCTGCGCGGCCGACCTGGCCGAGCTGCGGGCGGCGCTGCCCCGGGGCGATCTCGACGCGGTGGGGGAGATCGCCGAACGCAACGCCCTCGGCATGCACGCGACGATGCTGGCCGCCCGCCCGGCGGTGCGCTACCTGTCCCCGGCCACCGTGTCCGTGCTCGACGGCGTGCTGCGGCTGCGCGCCGACGGCGTCCCGGCCTACGCGACCATGGACGCCGGCCCCAACGTCAAGGTGCTCTGCCACCCCGCCGACGCCGCCCGCGTCGCCGACGCGGTCCGGGACGCCGCCCCCGGCTGCACGGTCCTCACCGCACGGCGCGGCCCCGGCGCCCGGCTGCGGACGGAGGCCGAGCGGTGACCGCCGGCCGCACGGTCACCCGCCGCGCCCCGGGCAAGCTGTTCGTCGCCGGCGAGTACGCCGTCCTGGAACCGGGCCGCCCGGCGATCCTGACGGCCGTCGACCGCCACGTCAGCGTCACCGTGTCACCGGCCGACGGCCCCGAGACCGTCATCGAGACCGACCTCGGCCCACCGGGCACGCGCCCGCGCCCCGTGGTGGAGGCGATCGACGTCGTCGACGGACTGCTGGCCGAGCGCGGACGGCGCCCATCGCCGGTCCGCGTGTCGATCGTGAGCCGGCTGCACCGCGCCGGGACCAAGTTCGGCCTGGGGTCGAGCGGCGCGGTGACGGTCGCCACGGTGGACGCCGTGGCCGCCCACCACGGACTGGAGCTGTCCCCCGGGGACCGGTTCCGGCTGGCGCTGCTGGCCACGGCGCGCCGCGACCCCCGCGCCTCCGGCGGCGACCTCGCCGCGAGCGTCTGGGGCGGCTGGGTCGCCTACCGTGCCCCCGACCGGACGGCCGTGCTCGCCCTGGCCCGGAGCGAGGGCATCGACCGCGCCCTGCGCGCCCCCTGGCCCGGCCTCGCCGTGACCCCGCTGCCCCCGCCCCGCGCCCTGGCCCTGGAAGTGGGCTGGACCGGCGAACCCGCCAGCACCTCCTCACTGACCGCCCGCCTGGAGACGGGGCAGTGGCGCGGCAGCCCGCCGCAGCGCGCCTTCCTCGAAGCCAGCGACACCTGTGTGCGCGCGGCGATCCGCGCCCTCGAACGCGGCGACGACGACGAACTCCTGCACCAAGTCCGCCGGGCCCGCCGCATCCTCGCCGACCTCGACGACGCGGCCGGCCTCGGCATCTTCACCCCCGGGCTCACGGCGCTGTGCGACGCCGCCGAGGCCGTCGGCGGCGCGGCGAAACCCTCCGGCGCCGGCGGCGGCGACTGCGGCATCGCCCTCCTGGACGCCACCGCGGCCCCGAACACCGCACGCCTGCACCAGCGGTGGGCCGCCGCAGGGATCCGCCCCCTGCCGATCCACCCCCGGCCGACGACAGGGAGCACGCCATGAGCGCCGACCGCAAGGACGCCCACGTCCGGTACGCCACCGAACAACACCGCAGGCACAGCGGGCACAACCCGTTCGACGACGTGTCCTTCGTGCACCACGCCCTGGCCGGCATCGACCGCCGCGACGTCTGTCTGACCACCCGCTTCGGCGGCATCACCTGGCCGACGCCGCTCTACATCAACGCGATGACCGGCGGCAGCCCCACGACCGGCGCCATCAACCGCGACCTGGCCATCGCCGCCCGCGAGACCGGCATCGCCATCGCCACGGGATCCGTGAGCCCCTACTTCGCCGACGCGTCGGTGGCGGACACCTTCCGCGTGATGCGCGAGGAGAACCCGGACGGTTTCATCCTCGCGAACGTCAACGCCAACGCCACCGTCGAGAAGGCACGCAGGGCCGTCGACCTGCTCCGCGCCGACGCCCTGCAGATCCACCTCAACGCGATCCAGGAGACGGTGATGCCCGAGGGCGACCGGTCCTTCGCCGCCTGGGGGCCGCGCATCGCACAGATCGCGGCCGGCGTCGACGTCCCCGTCATCGTGAAAGAGGTCGGCTTCGGCCTCAGCCGCGAGACCCTGGCCCGGCTCAAGGAGACCGGCGTGCGGGTGGCCGACGTCTCCGGCAGCGGCGGCACGGACTTCGCCCGCATCGAGAACGACCGGCGCGAGCGGCCCGACTACGCCTACCTCGACGGGTGGGGACAGTCGACCCCGGCCTGTCTGCTCGACGCCCAGGGCATCGGCCTCCCGCTGCTGGCCTCCGGCGGCGTCCGCCACCCCCTCGACGTGGCGCGCGCCCTCGCGCTCGGCGCCTCGGCCGCCGGAGCGTCCGGCCTGTTCCTCAGGACCGTCCTCGACGGCGGAGCACCGGCCCTCACCGCGCTGCTGCGCTCCTGGACCGACCAGCTCACCGCCCTGATGACCGCGCTGGGCGCCCGCACCCCCGCCGACCTGGCCCGCTGCGACGTCCTCGTCCACGGCGACCTGCGCGCCTTCTGCGCCGACCGGGCGATCGACACCCGACGGCTGGCCACCCGCTCCCGCACCACCGACTCCCGCACCACGCACCACGAGACGATCGGAGGCACCCGATGACCGACACCACCGCGGTCGCCGGCGTTCCCATGAAATGGGTGGGTCCCCTGCGCCTGTCGGGGAACGTCGCCGCACTGGAGACGCAGGTACCGCTCGCCACCTACGAGTCACCGCTGTGGCCGTCCGTCGCCCGGGGCGCGAGGCTGTCCACCCTGGTCGAACCAGGCATCGTCACCACCCTGACCGACGAGCGGATGACCCGCTCGGTGTTCGTCCGCGCCCGGGACGCGCACACCGCGCACCTGGCCGCCCTGGAGGTCGACGCCCGCCTCGACGAACTCCGCGACGTCGTGCGCACCTGCGGACGGTTCGTCGAACTCATCGGGTTCCACCACGAGATCGTCGCCGACCTGCTGTTCCTGCGCTTCGAGTTCACCACCGGCGACGCCGCAGGCCACAACATGGCGACCCTGGCCGCCGACGCCCTCCTCACCCACCTCCTGAAGGCCGTCCCGGGCATCACCTACGGATCGATCTCCGGGAACTACTGCACGGACAAGAAGGCCACCGCGGTCAACGGCATCCTGGGCCGCGGCAAACGCGTCGTCGCCGAACTCCTCCTGCCCCGGGACGTCGTCCGCACCTCGCTGCGCACCACGGCCGCCGCGATCGCCCACCTCAACACCGGCAAGAACCTGATCGGCACCCTCCTCGCCGGCGGCATCCGCTCCGCCAACGCGCACTACGCCAACATGCTGCTCGGCTTCTACCTGGCGACGGGCCAGGACGCGGCGAACATCGTGGAGGGCTCCCAGGGCGTCACCGTCGCCGAGGACCGCGACGGCGACCTCTACTTCTCCTGCACGCTGCCCAACCTGATCGTCGGAACGGTCGGCAACGGCAAGGGCCTCGACTTCGTCGAGGAGAACCTGACCCGGCTCGGCTGCCGCGAGGCCCGCGAACCCGGCGACAACGCGCGCCGCCTCGCCGTCATCGCCGCCGCGACCGTGCTGTGCGGCGAACTCTCCCTGATGGCGGCCCAGACGAACCCGGGCGAACTCATGCGCACGCACGTCCGGCTGGAACGCGGCACCGCGACCACCAGGACCGGAGGCCAGTGATGCCCGCTGCCGCCCCCATCGGGATCCACGACCTGTCCTTCGCCACCACCCAGTACGCCCTGACCCACGCGACGCTGGCCGCCCACAACGGCGCCCGCGTCGCCAAGTACCACCAGGGCATCGGCCAGTACGCGATGAGCGTCCCGGCCGCCGACGAGGACGTCGTGACGATGGCCGCCGACGCCGCGGCCCCCGTCGTCGCCCGGCACGGCGCCGACCGGATCCGCACGGTCGTCTTCGCCACGGAGTCCTCCGTCGACCAGTCGAAGGCGGCCGGCGTCTACGTCCACTCCCTGCTCGGGCTGCCGTCCGCCGCCCGCGTCGTCGAACTCAAACAGGCGTGCTACAGCGGGACGGCGGCCCTGCAGTTCGCCGCCGGCCTCGTGCACCGCGACCCGGCGCAGCAGGTCCTCGTGATCGCCGCCGACGTCTCCCGCTACGAACTGGGCTCGGCGGGCGAGGCGACGCAGGGCGCGGCGGCGGTGGCCATGCTGATCGGCGCGGACCCCGCGCTGGTGCGGATCGAGGAGCCGTCGGGGGTGTTCACCGCCGACATCATGGACTTCTGGCGCCCCAACTACCTCACGACTGCCCTCGTCGACGGCCGCGAGTCCATCTCCGCCTACCTCCAGGCCGTCGAAGGGACCTGGAAGGACTACACCGAGCGCGGCGGCCGGACGCTCGACGAGTTCAGCGCGTTCTGCTACCACCAGCCGTTCACGAAGATGGCCCACAAGGCGCACCGCCACCTCCTCCAGCACTGCGGGCGCACCGTCGACGAGGCCGAGGTCACCCGAGCCGTCGGGCTCACGACGGCCTACAACGCCGAGATCGGCAACAGCTACACCGCGTCCCTGTACGTCGGCCTGGCCGCGCTGCTCGACCACGCCGACGACCTGAGCGGCCGGGCCGTCGGGTTCCTCAGCTACGGGTCCGGCAGCGTCGCCGAGTTCTTCGCCGGGACCGTCGTCCCCGGATACCGCGCGCGGCTGCGCACCGCCGCGAACCGTACGGCGATCGGCCGGCGCACGGAGATCGGCTACGACAGGTACCGCCACCTGCACGAACGGTCCTTCCCGTGCGACGGCGGCGACCACCCCACACCGAACGAGACCACCGGGCCGTACCGGCTCGTCGGACTCGCCGACCACAAACGCCTCTACGCGACGCGATAGACGGGGAGTTCACATGTCCGGGAATTCCGGGACGGCGGACATCTACGAGGCCGTCATCGAAACCGCCAGGCGCATGGGCGTCACCCCCGCACGCGACACGGTCCGGGCGATCCTGTCCGCCTACGGGGACGCCTTCACCCACGCCATGCCCCTGGCCCTGAGATCGGCGACCGACGCACAGCACACGGGCGATCTCGACTGCCGCTTCGTCACCCACCCCAAGAACCGCAACCCCTACCCCCTGGCCCTGTCGAAAGGGCTCACCCCGACGACGGACCATCCCGTCGGCGCTCTCCTCTCCTCTATCGAGGAACGATTCCCGGTCGACGGGTACGGCATCGACTTCGGGGTGGTGAACGGCTTCGCGAAGGTCTACGCGGGATTCCCCCCGGACGACCTCCAGAAGCTCCCGGAACTCGCCGCGATCCCGGCCATGCCCCGCGGCCTCGCCGACCGCGCCGACTTCTTCCGCCAGCACGGACTGGACGACAAAGTCGCCTTCACCGCGATCGACTACCCGCACAGAACCGTGAACGTGTACTTCAACGACGTGCCCCCGGCCTGCCGCGAAGCCGACGGCATCCGGACGATGCTCCACGACCTCGGACTGCCGGAACCGAGCGAGCACCTGCTCGCCCTCGCCGGCCGGTCGTTCGGCCTCTACACCACCCTCGACTGGGAATCCCCGGGAATCCGACGGCTCTGCTTCGGCGTGACGACCACCGACTTGTCGAGCCTTCCCGTCCCCGTCGACCCACGGCTGGAGAAATTCGCGCAGAGCGTCCCCTACGGCGGCCCCGGACGCAAATACGTCTACGGCGTCGCGGCGACAGCCACCGGCGAATACCACAAACTCGAAACCCACTACAAGTGGAATCCCGGGACCGTGGCCTTCATCTGAACCACCGCGCGACCAAAAGGAATTCAGTCAGGAATAACCATGAAACCAGTGAACGCATTACAGAAGGCCCTCGTCCCGTGCCCCGCCGACATCGACCCGGAACACCTGCGCACGGCCACCTCCCGACTGATCACGCATGTCAGCGACCAGGTCGACGCCACCGGCGCGATACGCGGCGCATGCCACAGCCGGGTCCTGGAGTCCGCGCTCGCACTGACCCTGCTGACCCGCACAGGCGCGGCCCCGCCCGCCCGACGCCGGGTGCTCGCCTACCTCCAGGAACACCTCGGCTCCGCCCAGGAGTTCGACCGCGTCATCGCCACCCTGGCCGTCGGCCGGGCCACCGGCCGGGCATCGGCGGGCGACGCCGACATCGTCGACAAGCTGACCGGCGCCCTCCTCGGCGCCGCCCCCGCGTTCATCGCCGCCCGCCGCCGCAGAATGCTCCACGCCGTGCTGTCGCTCCTCGGCTGCCCGGTCCCGCCCGACACCGGCCCCGCCGCCGACGAACAGGCCCCGACGGACCCCGCGCACTCCTGGTCCGCCGTCCAACAGGCCGCGGTCACCCTGGTCCTCGCCCACACCACCGGCGTCCACAACGCGGCCACCGCCGCCGCGCTGCGGACCCTGACCGCCGTCCACCCGGAGACCGCCGTCTGGGAGGGGTACGTGCTGCTGCACCTGCTGGCGCTGCACGCGCTCGCCGGCGTCCCCGGGCAGGACGAGACCGTGCGCGGCGGCGTACGGACCCTGCTGCGCCACCAGCGCGACGACGGCGGCTTCCCGTTCGTGACGGACCTCCAGCACTGGTGCTCGGCCACCGCCGGCCTCGCCCTCACCGCGGCCGGCGCACCCCCGGACGTGCCCCAGGCGATGGCACGCGCGCTCGCCGCCCACGCACCCGACCCGGCGCGGCGCGCCCTGTGCCGGTCCCTCTCCCGCGGCACACCGCTCGCGGACGGCTGGTCCTTCGGCCCCCGGGTGGCCCAGAACGACGTCGACTGCACCTCGTGCGCCCTGGAGTTCCTCCAGACGGTCGACCCCGCCGCCCACGCCGGCGCCGTACAGCGCGGGGTGCGCGGCCTGCTGGCCGTCCAGGGCGCCGACGGCGGATTCCCCACGTACGTCGCGGGCGCCGCGTCCGAACCGTGCATGACGGCGGCGGCCGTCAACGCGCTCGCCCCGCACCCCTCCACCGGGCCCGCCCGGACGCGTGCCCTGAGGTTCCTCGCCGACAGCCAACTGCCCGACGGGGGATTCGAACCCGGCTGGAGCCGCAGCCGCTTGCACGCGATGTTCCGCGCCCGCCTCGCGGCCTGCGCCGCGCCCCCGGACGACCACCGCACGGCCCGCATGGCCGAACGCATCGAACGCTCGGCGCGCGAGACACAGAACACCGACGGCGGCTGGGGCATGCGGCCCGGCGACCCCAGCGACGACATCAGCACCGCCTACGGCCTGATCACGCTGTGCTACGGCACCGAGTCCCGCCCGGTCGGCCGCGCCCTCACCTGGCTGCTCGCCCACCAGAACCCGGACGGCGGCTACAGCGGCCCGCCCGACATGGTCGGCCCCCGCCCGTTCCCCTACCACATCCCCGTCCTCACCGACGCCCCCGTACTCCTCGCGCTGGGCCACGTGCGCCACCGCGTGCGGGGCACGGCGTCCCTGCTCCGGTACGCGGCCTGAACGGCGACAGCGGAACGGACGGACCACTGCCGGCGAAGCTTCAGAGCTTCGCCGGCAGCCGCCTGCCGTGGGCCGGGCGGATCAGCCGCCGTTCACCTTGCCCTGGACGAACTCGTAGGCCAGATCGGCGATCTGCGGCGCGTACCGGGACGTCGCCTCGATGGCGGGACGGAAGTTCTTGCCGCCCAGGAGAGGGCTGTCGGCGCAGTCCTTGGCGTAGGCGGTCCAGCTGTCCCAGCGCAGCGTCATGTCCTGGGCCGGGGTGACCCCCGGTTCCACGCGGGAGGCGCCCTTGGCGACGGGATAGGTGATGCCGATCGAGTCGGTGCCGGTGAAACGCCGCGTCAACTGGGCGTAGGCGAGGCATTCCGCCGCCGCCTCGGAGGGGTAGGCGGGGCTGTCGGGGGCCTTGACGGGGTGGTCGGCCGGCCACGCGTCCAGGTAGGCCCGCCACTCGTTCCCCGTGATGTCGCCGACGGTGCCCCGGCCGGGCCCGCCCCACGCCGTCACCTTCTTGTCGCCGTACAGGTGGCGGATCGCGCTGTAGGGCCGCACCGAGTCGTAGGCGCGCTTGAAGTGCCATGTCGCGATGGTGAGGTCGTAGAACCCGATGTCGCGGACGGCTGTGAAGTGCACCGTCTTCTCGGTGTCGTACTTGCCCCCGAGGATGACCGGCAGCCCCCCGACGGTCCCGTAGGCGTCGAAGACGGTGTGGAACAGCTCGGCCGACACCTTCTGACGGTCGTTCAGACCGGCCGACGCCTTCAGCACCTCGTCGGCCTGGGCCTTGTAGGCCGCGCGGTTGCGGTGGTCGCTCTGCCACGGCGGCGGGACCTTGAACCGGGTGGGGCTGTCGTAGGTGAACGGCCGCACCCGCCCGAAGTAGGGGAGGGCGAACTCCTGGGAGGTGAAGACACCCTTCGCCGAGAACGTGTTCGGCTGCCAGCGCGACGGATCGCGCAGCCGCTGCGCGGAGTTGACCGGCGCGTATCCCGTGTAGTCGGCGTAGGGCTGCCGGTTGTACCGGCGACCGCCCTCCGCACCGTCCCGGTTGGTGCCGTCACCCTCGCGGGCCGCGAAAGCGTTCTTGGCGGAGAGGATTCCTATCCCGCTCGGCGTGGCCGGATCCTCCTCGGTGTCGTCCGGGTCGAGACCCGCCCGCTCCATCATTTCGCGCCATTCGGCTTTGTGCGCCGGGTGGACCCTGTTCAATGACGTGAAAGCGGAGTACAGGACGGCGATGTTCTTGTTGCGCGTCGTGTGTTCGGCGCTCGGCCGCCGGCCGAGGTCCGAGAAGATGCCCACGGCCGTCGGGTGGTAGGGGGCGATGGCGTCGAACCACGGCACCTCCACCAGGATGTTCAGATCCCTGTTCACGGGGCTGCTGCCCGTGAAATTCGCCCGCGACACCGGGCTGAGATACGGATAGACGGCCTCGACCACGGCATTTCCGTGGTCGAGGTCGAAAGTCGCCGCCGCTTTCCGGGGGGAGGCTGTCACGGCGCTGGTCAGGGATCCCGTCAGAGCCGCCGCCGTGGCGAGGGCCACCGCGTACCTGAGGCGTTTGCCGCGTGGCCGCCCTGAATCCGTCAGCCGCCTTGAATCCGTCACGGGAATCGTCCTCTCCGTCGATTTCTCGATTCCCGCACCGTAATTCGGGCCCTGCCGCGGTGAAACCGGTCCGGCCGCCTCCGGCCGACCACTACTCGTGTTGGTAGTCGGCACTCTGACGCGGTGTATCAGAGAAGCGACCCGGTCGGGGCGAGGGGCAGCCGTGCCGTGACCTCGAAGCCCCCGCCCGGAGTCGGCGCGGCGTCGAAGTCCCCGCCGAGGAGCTGGCAGCGCTCGCGCATGCCCAGGATCCCGCGGCCCGGCTTGTCCCGTCGGCCCGTGCCGGTGCCGTTCGCGGCGGCGCGGCCCTGGTCGGTGACGCGGATCTCCAGATGGTCGATGCCCGTGTTCACCGCGACCGTCACCCGCGTCGGACCGGTGTGCCGGATGATGTTGGTGATCGACTCCTGGAGGATCCGGTAGGCCGCGCTGTCCACCGCGCTCGGCAGCCGCGCCCCGGGCGCGTCCACCGTCAGCGTGACGTCCAGTCCGGCGGCGCGTGCCTCGGCGGTGAGGTCGCCGATCTGCTCCAGGCTCGCGTGCGGCACGGGCTCGTCGTCGTCACCCCGCAGGACGCCGAGGATGGCCCGCATCTCCTGGAGCGTCCGCGAACTCGTCTGCTCGATCGTCAGCAGCGCCTCGCGCGCCTGCTCCGGGCGCTTGTCGAGGACGTGCGCGGTGACCCCGGACTGCACGTTGATGATCGCGATGGCGTGGGCGACGGTGTCGTGGACCTCGCGCGCGATCCGCAGCCGCTCGGCGTCCACCCGGGCCCGCGCCTCTTCCTCACGGGTCCGCTCCGCCAGCTCCGCCCGCTCCTGGGCGTCGGCGGCGATGACCCGCCGGGACCGCACGGACTCCCCGAGAGTCGTACTCATGACCGCCACACCGATCCGGAAGAACACCCAGCCGATGGCCTCGCGCGGCTCGACGTCGGCCGACGCGTACAGCCACCCGGAGGCCAGGACCACCGTCCCCACCCCGGCGATCGCCAGGGACCGGCGCCCGTCGCCGTAGGCGGTCACGGTGTAGAGGGCGACCATGAGCCCGAGCCAGCCGTACCCGTCCGGGAAGTCGAAGGCGTAGTACACGAGGCTGACGACCGCGGCGACGGCGAACACCGCCACGGGCCACATCCGGCGGACGGCCACGACGAGGCCGCCCACCACCAGCAGCGCGTGTCCGAGGTGCCCGAAGTCGGCGAGCGCATGCTGGTCGGTCCCCCTGGCGGCGGCGAGGGCGACCGTCCCCTGGACCTGCATGACGGTGACGAAGAGCGCGAGCGGCACATCGTGGGTCAGCACCCGCGGCGGGAGTGACCCGGGGCGGAGATTCATACCGTGATCCTACTGTTCGGGCCCTCGGCGGACGCTCCGTCCGGACGCGCGACGTGCTACGTCGACAGGCGCGCCGCAGCACTGCGCACTACGCCCGATTGCGTAGGCACGACCGTCCGTCGGCAGAGGCCGCGGCCACCTCGCCTACGGGACGATCGCCGATGTGACCGGCCGATCTCCCCGTATCTACTGAGGAGCAGTGATGACTACCGAGACTCCACGCACGGATGGAGCTCTGGCGGGACTGGGCCGCTACTGCTACCGCCGTCGCCGCCTGGTCCTGCTGACCTGGATCGTCGGCGTGCTCGTCGTGGCGTTCGTCGGCTTCACCTTCGGCGCCCCCTCCGACGACGACTTCTCCGGCGGCGACTCCGGGTCGGCCAAGGCGCAGGAACTCATCGAGAAGCACTTCCCCGAACGGTCGGGGGACACGCTGACCCTCGCGATCAAGGCGGACAAGGGCATCGACGACCCCGCCGCCCGCCGCACGATCGAGAAGGTCGTCGCCGACATCTCCGACTCGTCCGTCACCGGGCCGGTCGTCTCGCCCTACCAGGACACGAACCTGGTGACGAAGGACCGCCGCATCGCCCGCATGACCATCCCGCTGACCGACAAGGACGTCGGCAAGAGCGACGTCAAACCCCTGGTGGACGTGGTCAAGGACGCCTCCGGCGACGGCGTCGCCCTCGGGCTCGGCGGCTACATGGCCGAGAAGGCCGAGACGCCCCGGCAGGGTCCCGCCGAGAGCGTGGGCATCCTGGCGGCGGCCGTGATCCTGTTCATCGCCTTCGGCTCGCTGGTCGCCATGGGCCTGCCGATCGTCACCGCGCTGCTGGCGCTCGCCGCCGGTCTCGCGCTGATCAAACTGGTCGGGCACCTGGCCCCCGCGCCGGACTTCACCACGATCTTCGGCGTGATGATCGGGCTCGGCGTGGGCATCGACTACGCCCTGTTCATCGTGACCCGCTACAAGGACGGCCTGCGGGACGGCCACGACCCCGAGACCGCGACCGTCACGGCCATCTCCACCGCCGGCCGCGCCGTGCTGTTCGCCGGACTGACCGTCGTCATCGCCCTGCTCGGCCTGATCGTCATGGGCCAGCGGCTGATGACCGGGGTGGCCGTCGCCACGTCCATCGCGGTGCTGGTGACGATGATCGCCGCGGTGACCCTGCTGCCGGCGTTCCTGGGATTCACCGGCCACAAGATCAACTCGCTGCGGCTGCCCCGGCGCACCTCCCGCCGCCGGAAGGCCGAGAACGAGCCCCAGCGCCCCACCAGCGCCGAGCGCTGGGCCGGGGTGGTGCAGCGCAGGCCGCTGGTCGCCGCGCTCCTCGCCGGCGGGTTCCTGCTGGTGCTGGCCGCGCCCATGCTGGACATGCGGCTGAGCCAGCCCGACGCCAGCGTCCAGCCCCGCGACCGCAGCAGCTACCAGTCCTACAAGATCCTGTCCGAGGGCTTCGGGCCGGGCTTCGGCGCACCCCTGATCTTCGCCACCGAGGTCGACTCCGCGGACGCCGATCTCAGCCCCGTCGTCGCCGCGGTCCGCGGGACCGAGGGCATCGCCCAGACCACACCGCCCCAGGTCAGCCAGGACGGGAAGGCCGTCACCTTCACGGCCTTCCCCACGACCGGCTACCAGGACGAGGCGACCGCGGACCTGGTGCACGAACTCCGCGACGACGTCCTGCCGAAGACACCCGGCGGCGAGAAGGTCCTCATCGGCGGACCGAACGCCACCACCATCGACGTCTCCGAGGACTCCGCCGAACGACTGCCGCTGATGATCGGCGTCGTCATCGCGCTGGCCACGCTGCTCATGCTCGGACTGGTCCGCTCGGTCACCATCGCGCTCCAGGCCGCGGTGATGAACGTGCTGTCGATCGGCGCCGCCTTCGGTGTCGTCGTCGCGATCGTGCAGTGGGGATGGCTCGGCTCGTTCTTCGGGTTCCCCACCGAGATGCCGGTCACGAGCTGGGTGCCGATGACGATGTTCCCGGTCCTGTTCGGCCTGTCGATGGACTACCAGGTGTTCCTGATCTCGCGGATCCGCGAGGAGTACGAGCGCACCGGCGACACCCGGCTGTCCGTCACCCGGGGGCTGGCACGGACCGCCCGGGTCATCACGGCCGCCGCCGCCATCATGATCGCCGTCTTCATGACCTCCGTCCTCGGGCCCGACGTCGGCGTCAAGCAGGGCGCCGTGGGCATGTCCATCGCCGTCCTCATCGACGCCACCGTCGTGCGGATGGTCCTGATGCCCGCGGTGATGGAGCTGTTCGGCAAGGCCAACTGGTGGATGCCGGGACGCTGGGGGTCGAAGACGGTTCCCACACCCCCGGCCGAGGTCGGCGGAGGCATCAAGGTCTGACCCGTTTCCGCCCCCGCGCCCAAGCCTCTGGAAAGGAACCCTCCATGTCCGTCCGACGTTCCCTCACCGCCCTGCCGGCCGCCCTGCTCGGCGTGCTCGCCCTCGTCGCACCGGCGGCCGCACAGGTCTCGCTCGCCGAGGAGGACAGCGGCGGCTCCGGCCGGGCGATCTCCGGAGCCGCCCTGCTGCTCGCCCTGGCCGGTGTGGCCATCGGCATCTGGGCCCTGCGCTCGGCCAACACCCAAGGACCACGCCGGGCCCTCATCGCCGTGGCCCTCGGCCTCGCCGGCGCCGTCGTCGCCGCCATCGCCCTGGCCTCCTCGGACGCCGACGCGGGCACCGGCAACGGACAGGGCGGAGGCGTCGTCGCGGTCGTCCTCGCCCTGATCGCCATGGCCATCGGGGGCGTGGCGGCGGCCCGCTCGCGCCACACCGTCTGACCGGGCGGGGATCAGCGGCCTGGGGCCGGGGTGAAGAGTTCGACGAGGTTGCCGGCGGGGTCGGCCAGGAGGAGCTGGCGTCCGCCGGGGCCCGAGACGATCTCGGTGCGGAGCGGTACACCGGCTTTGTGGAGCCGGTCCCGCTCGGCGTCGAGGTCGTCGACGACGAGGTGGATGCGGTTGCGTCCGCTGCCGGCGAGGTCCGGGGGAGTGGCGCGGGCGCCTGAACTGGGCGGGCCGGACAGGAGCAGGCGCAGCGGCCCTCGGACCACGTCGGCGAAGGCCGGCGGGTGCGCGGTGAGGACGGTGAAGCCGAGGTGTGTGGTGTAGAAGTCGATCGCGGCTTGGACGTCGTCGACGATGTAGCGGACGCTCGCCAGGGCGCTCTGGCTCTCGGTGCCGGTCATACAGACCCCTCCTCGCGGCCGTTGACGGTCAGAGCATAGGCCGCGTCCCGGGCGCTGTCCCCCGGTCGCGATGGCGTGACGGAATCCCGTGAATGGGCCATGCGCGTGGGGGCGGGCCGGGCCGAGAGTGCTGTAGCGCGCACCCACGACGACATTCGTCATCACGACGTCCCGGACAGCGGAGGTGTCATGGGCACGATCGAGCCATCTGCGGATGGTGATCGCTACGTCGCGCTGCACGAGAGCCCCCGGTTCAGGGCCCTGCGGCGCACCTCGAATACCTTCATCGCCTGGGCGAGCGGCATCTTCTACGGGTGGTGGTTCCTCGTCATCCTCCTCGCCGCCTTCGCCCCGGACCTCTTCCGGAAGGAACTCGTCGGCCCCCTCAACGTCGGCCTGCTGGCCGTGTTCCTGTCGCTCAACCTGGTCGTCCTGGTCACCACGGCCTACCTGCGCTTCGCCCGGACCCGGCTGGATCCGCTCAGTGACCGGATCCGGGCGGACGTCGAAGGAGGCGTCCGGTGACCGGGATCCTCGCGGCTCCGCACCTGCCGCCGGTCGACAACACCTGGGCGGCGCCCGGCATCGCCGCCGGGGTCGCCGTCGTCCTCACGGCCGTGGTGTTCCTCGTCGTACGGTCGGCGCGCGACAGCGCACGGACCCCGGACGGCTTCCTCCTCGCGGACCGGAGCGTGCCGACCGGGCAGAACACCCTCGCGCACCTCGGCGCGTTCATCATGTATTCGACCGTGATCATCATCGTCGGGCACATCGCGCTGAACGGCTACGACGCCATCCTGATGATGACGGCGTTCACGATCGGCTCGGTGCTCGGGGTGCTGATCTACGCCTCGCCCATGCGGAACGTGGGCGGCCACACGATGGGCGACCTGTTCGTGCTGCGCGCCCGCAAGCGCCCCGCGCGGATCGCGTCGGCCGTGATCACCCTGACCACCTACACCATGTTCATGGTCTCCATGCTGGCCGCGATCGGACAGGTCGCCATCCGCATGTTCGACACCGGCAGCGAACCGAACCTGGCGTTCGGCGGGCTGGTCGTCGCGGTCGTCGGCGCCGTCGCCATCGCATGGGTCCATATGGGCGGGATGCTCGGCGTCACCCGGCTGCTCGCGCTCAAGACGGTGCTGATGGGCGCGTTCGTGGTGCTGCTGACCGCGGCGGTGCTGGTCAAGTACAAGATGAACATCCTCGGCCTGCTCGACGACGCCGAGGCCAACGCGAAACCGGACGCCCGCGGCTTCGACCTCCTGGGCCCCGGCCGCCTGTTCGGCGACGGCTCGACCCCGCTCTCGGACCAGGATCCGTGGGTCCACCTGTCGAAGCTGTTCTGCATCGCCGTCGGCGGGATGGGGATGCCCTGGGTCTTCATGCGCTTCTACGTGGCGACCAGCGCGCGCAACGCGCGGAAGGCGGCCGGCTGGGCGTCGATCGTCGCCGTCGGCTTCTACCAGTGCATGGCGATCCTCGGGCTCGGCGCCGTCGCGATCCTCGGCGCGAACAACTTCGGCATGCGCTCCGAGCACCGTGACATCACCCTGCCCAAGCTCGTGGACGACCTCGGCGGGCCATGGGCGTCCGGGGTGTTCGGCGGGCTCGCCCTGATCTCGGTCGCCGGGATCTTCGCCGGGCTGCTGATCAACGGGGTGACGTCCTTCACCAAGGACCTCAACGCGGCGCGCGACCGCACGCCGCAGCCGGCCGACGAACTGGCGGAGATCCGGCGCAACGTGCTGGTCATCGGGGCCGTCTCCATCGTCGTCGGCGGCGCGATGGTGCCCCTGTTCACCCACCTCTTCATCCCGACCGCGGTCGACCTGGGGGCCGCGACGGTGCTGCCGGCGATCCTCTACTCGCTGTACTGGCGGCGCTTCAACACCCGGGGACTGCAGTGGACGGTCTACGGAGGGATGGCGGTCACCCTGGTCATGGTCGTCTTCTCCAACGGGGTGTCGGGCGATCCGACCACCGCCATGTTCCCCGACCTCGACTTCAAGCTCTTCGACATCGAGCCCGGACTGCTCTCGACGCCGATCGCCTTCCTGCTCGGCTACCTCGGCACCGTCAGCAGCGACGAGCGCGACGACGCGGGCTTCGCCGAGTTGCAGGTCCGCGCCTTCACGGGCATCACCGTCCCCGCCCACGAGGACCCGCACGCGGACCTGCGGGACCTGGACGGCCCCCCGACCCCCAGCGCGGCCCGCTGAGACGCGGGGAGTCCGGCAGCCCGCCGCCGGACTCCCCGCACTACCGTGGACCCCATGGCCGAGTCCTCCGCGCGGGATTTCTACGACGATCTGGCCCACGACTACCACCTGATGTTCCAGGACTGGGACGCGAGCATGACCCGCCAGGCCGAGGCACTGGACGGACTCGTGCGCGCGTCCCTCGGCACGGGCCCGCACACCGTCCTGGACTGCGCGTGCGGCATCGGCACCCAGGCCATCGGGCTGGCCCTCGCCGGGCACCGGGTCATCGGCGGCGACCTGAGCCCGGTCGCCGCCACACGCGCCGCCACCGAGGCGGCGGCCCGGGGCACCCGGCTCCCGACGGCAGCGGCCGACATGCGCCAACTCCCTTTCAAGGAACGGTCGTTCGACGTCGTCCTCTGCACGGACAACTCACTCCCGCACCTCCTCACCGGGCCCGACCTCCGCACCGCACTCCTCGGCATGAGACGGGTGCTCCGCGACGACGGACTGCTGCTCATCACCGTCCGGCCCTACGCCGAGACACGCCGGACCAGACCCACCACGACACCCCTCCAGGTCTCGCAGACCCGCGACGGCCGAGTGATCACCTTCCAGCTGTGGCACTGGCACGAGGACGGCGAGCGCTATGACCTGGAACACGTCCAGCTCATCCCCGAGGCGCACACCTGGCAGGTACGGGTCCGCCGCACCACCTACTGGGCGCTCACACCGCCGGAGCTGACGGCGTTCGTGACCGAAGCCGGCTTCACCGGCATCACCTGGCACACGCCGGCCGCCAGCGGCTACTACCAGCCCGTACTCACCGCACGGCGTGCGCCCTAGGGGGTGACCAGCCCCGTCCGGTAGGCGATGACGACCAGTTGGGCGCGGTCGCGGGCGCCGAGTTTCACCATCGCGTGGCTGACGTGGGTGCGGGCGGTGGCCGGGCTCAGGCACAGCTCGGCGCCGATCTCGTCGTTGCTGAGGCCCTGGCCGACGAGGGCCAGCACCTCGCGTTCGCGCTGGGTCAGGACGGCCAGTTGTTCCTCGCCGGCCCGCGCGGTGATCCGCTGCGCGGTGTACTGGGCGATCAGGCGCCGGGTGATGCGGGGGGCGAGGAGCGCGTCGCCGGCGGCGACGACCCGGATGGCGTGGAGGAGTTCGGCCGGTCCCGCGTCCTTGAGCATGAAGCCGCTCGCACCGGCCTGCAACGCCTCGAAGACGTACGCGTCGGTCTCGTAGGTCGTGAGGATCAGCACCCGCACCTGCTGGAGCCCCGGTGTCCGGACGATCTCGCCGGTCGCCCGGATCCCGTCGAGCTTCGGCATCCGGATGTCCATCAGCACGACGTCGGGACGGGTCGCACGGGCCCGCTCGACGGCCTCGGCACCGTCGGTGGCCTCGCCGACCACCTCGATGTCGTCCTCGACGTCGATCAGGACCTTGAAACCGGAGCGCACCAGACGCTCGTCGTCGGCGAGCAGGACTCTGATCGGGGAGGTGCCGGGCGAGGGGGTGCCTGCCGTGTTCATGGCCCAGGATCATACTGCCGGGCAGGTGACGCCGACCGCCCGTCCCGTCCCGTCCGGCTACGACGCAGAGCGCGCTTCGACGCCGGCCCCGTACGCAGGACTGCGTACGGGGGGCCGTCCGCCGTCGGAGGACGTCGCGGGGCGCCGGCGCGACGATTTCCCCGTGCGCCCGCCGACGGAAACGCGCACGTCCGTGACCACACCGACCCGAAGGGCGCTCTTCGATGCGTAAAGCCATCGCCGGACTGGCGGCAGTGATCATGCTGGCGATCGTGGTCCAGTTCTTCCTGGCCGGCAGCGGGGCGTTCGACACCGCGCCCGTCGACGAGGCGTTCCGGCCGCACCGGGCGCTGGGCTACCTGATCGTCCTGCTCACGCTCGTGACCATGCTGGTCGCCGCGCTGGCCCGGGTGCCCGGCCGGCTCGTCGGCATGACCGGTCTGCTCGCCGGGCTGGGCATCGCCCAGCCCCTGATCGCGACCCTCGCCAACGCGTTCAGCGACACGGACGACTCCTCGACCGCCGGGCAGCTCGTCTTCGGCCTGCACGCGGTCAACGCGCTGGTCATGATGGCCGTGGCCGTCAGGATCCTGCGCGTGGCGCGCGACCTGTCGAACTCCCCGGCCCTCACCGCGCCGGTCACCGCCCCCACCACGCCGACCACCGCCGCCGACGAACCCGCCCCGGGACCGACTCCGTGACCACGGCGCGGCTGATCCTCCTGGACCACGCCGTCGCCCTGCTGGACGTCGTGGCGTGGTTCGGGACCGGCGTCGCGGCGGCCCTGCGGCGCCACCGGCTCGCCCGCGCACTGCTCCTCACCGCGCTCCTGGTCACGCTCGCCCGGATCGCCACCGTGTCCGTCCTGGCCGGGCGCGGCTGGTGGTTCGTGGCGGAGAAGGCGCTGCTGGGGCTCCCGCTGCTGGGCGTCGCGGCGGTGATCGCGGCGCTTGTGGCGGGGCCTCGGCTGTGGACGGCGAAAAATACGACCGGCGAGCGCCTTCCGGCGCGCTGCGTCGTCGTCCTCCTCACCCCCGCCTACGCCGCACTGGCCGGCCTCCTGGTGACCTTCCTCGCCGGCTACCCCCTCACCTGGTCGACGGCGCTGATGACGGTCGCCCTGGTGTCGGCCGGCGCCGCGCTGACCGCCCGGGTCCTGGCGCGCGAGGCGGACGGCGAGGAGGCGCGCGAGCCGACGGCACGTCATACCGCCGTCCCCCGACCCGCCGTCCCCCGGCGCAGGTTCGTCGGTCTCGCCGCCGGCGCCGGTGTCGTGGGCCTCGGCGGAACCGGCGTCGGCCTGTTGTTCCGGTCCGCCGACCCCGTCGTCACCGGAGGCGGCCCGGCTCACTCGTCCGGCGCCCGGCAGGCCCGTTCGGTGGCCGGTCTGCGCGGCCCCGCCGAACCGGCCCCCGGCGGTGCCCTGCGCCGGTACACGCTCACTGCGCGGAGGGCCACGGTACGGCTGGCGTCCGGCCGCGAGATCGACGCGTGGACGTACGACGGCCGGCTTCCGGGCCCGGCGCTCACCGCGACCGAGGGCGACCTGATCGAGGTGACGCTGCGCAACAGCGACATCCAGACCGGGGTCACGGCGCACTGGCACGGCTACGACGTGCCGTGCGGCGAGGACGGCGTCCCGGACCTGACCCAGCGTCCGGTGGAGCCCGGCGAGGAGTTCGTCTACCGGTTCCGCGCCGACCAGGTCGGCACGTACTGGTACCACACCCACGAGGCGTCGGACCCGGCGGTGCGCAAGGGGCTGTACGGGACGCTCGTCGTCACACCGCGGGAGGGTTCCGGCGCGCGGCGGCTCGACCTCACGCTGCCCGTGCACACGTTCGCCGGGACCGTGGCCGTCGGCGACCGGGACGGGCGCACCACGCACACCGCCGCGCCCGGGACGGAGGTACGGCTGCGGCTGGTCAACACCGACTCCGACCCGCACCGGCTCGCGCTCACCGGAACCCGTTTCCGCCTCGCCGCCGTCGACGGCCGGGACCTCGAACAGCCCCAACAGGTCCGTGACGTCGCCCTGCGACTGGCCGCCGGCGGGCGCCACGACCTGGAGTTCGTCATGCCGGACACGGCCGTCGCGCTGGTGCTCGACGACGACCCCGACACCGGCGTGCTGCTGCGCCCCGACGACGCCGAGGACGAGCCGGCGATCGAGGACACCTCCGACTGGCCCGAACTCGACCTCCTGCGGTACGGCACGCCCACCCGCGCCCCCTTCGACCCGGACGCCGCCGACCGGCACTTCACCCTCGTCCTGGACCGCGCGCTCGCCATGGTCGACGGACGGCCGGCCTACGCGCAGACGGTCGACGGACGGGGGCACCCCTCGATCCCGGACCTGCTGGTCGCCGAAGGCGACGTCGTCCGGTTCACGGTCGTCAACCGGAGCCTGGAGACCCACCCCTGGCACCTGCACGGCCACCCCGTGCTGGTCCTGTCCAGGGACGGGCGGCGCGCGTCCGGCAGCCCGCTGTGGACGGACACGTTCGACGTGCGGCCGGGGGAGGTCTGGGAGGTGGCGTTCCGGGCCGACAACCCCGGGATGTGGATGAACCACTGCCACAACCTGCCCCACGCCGAGCAGGGCATGATGCTGCGCGTCGTCTACGACGGGTTCACCACGCCCTTCGGCGACGCGCACGCCGGCCACGGGGCGTGAGCAGCAGCGCGGCGGTGCGCTCCCGCCGTCCCCACGCGAGCACCGCGACGAGCGGGAGCAGGACCGCCGCCAGCAGCGAGGGCGTGCCGCCGACGAGGTTGGTGATCACCGCGCCGGTCATCAGACCCGTCAGTCCGAGCGCGGCGAGCCCCGCCAGCCGGGGCACGAGCAGACCGAGGGCGCCGGGGATCTCGACGGTGCCGGCGAGGTACCTGAGCCAGTGGCCCGCCCCGATCCGGTCGAAGAACTCGACCATCTGCTCCGCGCCGGCGAGCTTCGCGGATCCGGCGGCGAGGTAGAACGGCACCAGGAGCGCCTGGATCACGAGCAGGGCGACGCGCACGGCCCGGCTCCCATCGGCAGGCGCCGTCCCGCTCACGGCGTGCCCTCCCCGTCGCCGAGCAGCGGGACGAGCAGGTCACGCAGGATGCGCGGGCCGTGCTGGGTGAGGATCGACTCCGGATGGAACTGCACGGACCGCAGTCCCGGGGCGCGCAGGGCGTGCACCTCGCCGGAGCCGGGATCGCGACTGACCTCGACGGGCCCGCGCCGCCCCCACCGCCCGGTACCCGGGACGACGTCGTGCGCCGAGCGGGCGGCGTACGTGTTGTAGAACCCCACGAGCTCGGGGCGGTCGAACAGGCTGATCCGCCGCTGGACGCCCTGAGCGGGCACCGCGCGCCGGACGAGGTCGAACCCCAGCTCCAGGGCGAGTACTTGATGGCCCAGGCAGATGGACAGGAACGGCACGGAGCCGGCCAGCAGCTCACGGGTGAGCGCACGGAGCGCGGACATCCGGGGCTCGGCCGCATCACGCGGGTCCCCCGGACCCGGGCCGACCACGACGAGGTCGTACCCGGCCGACGGCAGCGGGCGGTCGAAGCGCGTGACCGTGGTCTTCAGACCGAGGGCGCACAACTGGTGGTCCAGCATCCCCGTGAACGTGTCCTCGTGGTCGACGACCAGGACCCGCCGCCCCTCCAGCGCCGGGTCGGGTCCGCCGCGGTCCGCGCCGGCGAGCCAGAACCGCGACAGCGTGGCGTTGCGGCCGTCCAGCGCCCGGCGCACCTGAGGGTCGGCGGCCCAGGACGTGGACGCCGCCCCGGGGGCGGGCCGTCCGTCGCCGGGCGGTGCGAGGCCGAGCGCCGCGAGCATGCCCGCCGCCTTGGCCCGGGTCTCGGCGGCCTCGGAGCCGGGGTCGGAGTCGCGGACCAGGGTGGCGCCGACGCCCAGCCGGAGCCGGCCGTCGGCGTCGATCTCGGCGGTCCGGATCATGATCGCCGAGTCGAGGGCGCGCCCGCCCGCCGCGTCACGGCCGATGAGGGCGAGGACGCCGCCGTAGTGCCCGCGCCCGGTGGCCTCGTGGCGGGCGATGACCCGGAAGGCGTTCTCCAGCGGGGCGCCGGTGACGGTCGGCGCGAGCAGGGTCTCCCGCAGCACGTCGCGCACGTCGAGTCCGCTGTCGCCGGTCAGGACGTACTCGGAGTGGGTCAGGCGCGCCATCTCCTTGAGGAACGGGCCGTGCACCCGGCCGCCCGTGGCGCACATGCGGGCCATCATCTTCAGCTCCTCGTCCACGACCATGTAGAGCTCGTCGGCCTCTTTCGGATCGCTGAGGAACCTCAGCAGCCCGGCCCGGTCCGGGCCCGTCGGGGGGTGCCGGTAGGTCCCGCTGACGGGGTTCATGGAGATGGTGCCGCCGGCCATGCCGACGTGCCGCTCCGGGGAGGCCCCGATGAACGTGCCCGCGCCGGTGTGGAACAGGAACGTCCAGTGCGCTCCGCTCTCCCCGGTCAACAGCCGCCGGAACACGGCGAGTTCGGTGCGGACCGAGCAGTCGTCGAGACGCGCGGTGAAGGAACGCCGGATCACGAAGTTGGAGCCGGCGCCCTGCCCGATCTCCTCGCGCAGCACCCGCCGCACGGTCGTCGCGTACTCCTCGTCGCCGATGTCGAAGCCGGCCTCGCGCACCCGGACGTCCTGCTCGGGCAGCAGGGCCAGGGCCTCGTCGACGCCGATCGAGGTCTGCCCGGTGACGCGCAGGGCGAGCAGGGGCGCCCGGTCGTCGCGGCAGGCGAAGCCCCGTTCGGTGATCTGCCGGTAGGGGACCGCCACGAGCAGGTCGTGCCGGGCGCCGTCCACCGGCCCGTCGGGCAGGGGCAGTTCGGCGAGACCGGCCACGGCGTGGACGTCGCCGGTCAGGATCTCCACGCGCGCGTCCGCCGCCGTGCCGGGCCGGTGGAGCAGGGCGAAGGCACGCCCGTCCGCACCGAGGCCGGCCGGTACACCGCCGGTGCTGTCGGTGCTGTTCATGAGTGCTCCCCTTCGCACGAGACCGGATCACCTTTCGGATGGTGCGGCGGCGCCCGGCACCGGACATGACGTGAAGCCGCCACCGCTCACGCCCGGCGGCATGGCGTGAACCGCTGAATGCGGCCCACTACCCGGGTGAGTAGTGGGCCCCGGCACGACGGCCGCCCTACTGTCGAGCCCGATCCGACATGACGTGCGGCGAGGGGCGGTGACATCGGCTGTGGACGTACTGGTCCAGAAGTTCGGCGGTACCTCCCTCCAGACGCTCGACCGCGTCCGCCGCGCCGCCCTGCGCGTCTCGGCGGCGCGGCACGCCGGACGGGCGGTGGCCGTGGTGGTCTCGGCGCGCGGCAGCCGTACCGACGACCTGCTGCGGCTGGCCGCCGACGTCGGCGCCGCCGGCCCGTCCCGCGAACTGGACCAGCTCCTGGCCGTGGGCGAGTCCGAGTCGGCGGCGCTGATGGCCCTCGCCCTGGGCGGGCTGGGCGTGCCGGCGATCTCCCTGACCGGGCACCAGGCCGGGGTGCGCACCACCGACCGGCACGGCGACGCCCTCATCACCGGCATCGGCGCCGGCCGGGTGCGGTCGGCGCTGGCCGCCGGCCAGGTCGCCGTCGTCACCGGCTTCCAGGGCACGGCCCGCACCGGGGACGTCGCCACGCTCGGCCGCGGCGGCTCCGACACGACCGCGGTGGCCCTCGCGGCACGGCTGAACGCGTCGGTGTGCGAGATCTACACCGACGTCGACGGCGTCTTCAGCGCCGATCCGCGCGTCCTGCCCGCCGCCCGCCGCCTGCCGTGGATCGCCCCCGGCGTGATGGCCGAACTGGCTTTCGCGGGCGCCCGGGTGCTGCACACCCGCTGTATCGAACTGGCCGCCATGGAAGGGGTCGAGGTGCACGTCCGCAACGCGTCGACGCAGGCACCGGGCACGACCGTCGTCGACCGGCAGGACGCCGGACCGCTGGAGACCCGGCGGGCCGTCGTGGCGGTGAGCCACGACACCGACGTCGCCCGGGTGCTGGTGCACTGCCGGGGAGTCCGCCGGGACCTGGCTCCCGACGTCTTCGAGGTGCTGGCCGCCCAGGGGACGGTGGTGGACCTGGTCGCCCGGTCGGGGCCGCACGAGAGCGAGTTCCGCATGGGGTTCACCATCCGCCGCAGCCAGGCCGGACCCGTCCGGGAGGCGCTGCACGAGCTGGCGGCCGGCTTCGGCGGCGGCGTGCACCTCGACGAGAGCGTCGGCAAGGTGTCGGTGGTCGGGATGGGCCTGCTCAGCCGGCCCGAGTACACCGCCCGGCTGATGTCCGCGCTGGCGGCGGCCGGGATCCCGACGAGCTGGATCTCCACCTCGCAGATGCGGCTGTCCGTGGTCGTGCCGCGCGAACGCGTCGTCGACGCCGTCGAGACCCTGCACCGCGCGTTCGGCCTCGACCGGCCCGCGCCGGCCGGCGTCCCCTCCGCGACGAACCCCGGTCGTTCCGCGACCGCCTGAGAGAGGCAGGACACCCGTGGCAGTACACAACGCGCCGTTCGCCCGGAGTCTGCGGCTGCGGCGCCTCTTCCGGCAGGGCGACGGACGGCTGTTCGTCGTCCCCCTCGACCACTCCGTCACCGACGGCCCGCTGCGCCGGGGCGACCTGGACTCCCTGCTCGGCGAACTCGCCGGCACCGGCGTCGACGCCGTGGTGCTGCACAAGGGCAGCCTCCGCCACGTCAGCCCCGGCTGGTTCCGTGACATGTCGCTCGTCGTGCACCTGAGCGTGAGCACCCGGCACGCCCCCGACCCGGACGCGAAGTACCTGGTCGCGCGGGTGGACGAGGCGCTGCGGCTGGGCGCCGACGCGGTCAGCGTGCACGTCAACATGGGCTCGCCCCAGGAGGCCCGGCAGATCGCCGACCTGGCGGCCGTGGCGGGGGAGTGCGACCGCTGGAACGTCCCGCTGCTGGCCATGGTGTACGCCCGGGGACCGCAGATCACCGACTCCCGGGCCCCGGACCTCGTCGCCCACGCCGCCACGCTCGCCGCCGACCTGGGCGCCGACGTCGTCAAGACCGACTACGCGGGCACCCCCGAGGAGATGGCCGACGTGGTCCGGGCGTGCCCGATCCCGCTCGTCGTGGCCGGCGGCCCGCGCTCGGCCGACACCGCCGCCGTGCTGGCCCACGTCTCCGACGCGCTGCGCGGCGGCGCGGCCGGTGTGGCGATGGGACGCAACGTCTTCCAGGCCGACCACCCCGGCTGGATGGCCGCCACCCTCGCCCGCCTGGTGCACGAACCGTCGCACGTCCCGGACGCCGGCACCGGTGACCGGCTCGCCCTCACCCCCTGACCCCTTTTCCGCGCCCCTTGAGCCGAGGAGACACCTGTGAAGCTGTGCTGGCTGGACATCCGTGACGTCACCGGGCCCAAGGAGGCCATCGTCGAGGAGGCCGTCCACCAGCGGGTGGACGCCGTCGTCGCGGCCGATCCCGCCGACCTGGAGACGCTGCCCCCGACGGTGAAGAAGGTCCTGTTCCCGCGGGAGGGGCCGCTGCCGGACAAACTCGCCCCCGCCGACCTCGTCGTCGTCGACCCGGCCCGGCACGGCGAACCCGCCGAACTGGCCCGGCGGCACCCCGAGGTCGAGTTCGGGCGGTTCGTGGAGATCACGGACGCCGACAGCCTCGAAGACGCCTGCCGCTCCGCGCGCCACGACCGGTGGAGCCTGCTGTCCTTCCGCGACCCCACCAAGATCCCGCTGGAGATCGTGCTGGCCGCCGCCGCCGGCGCGAACGGCAGCATCATCACGCGCGTGGCCGACGTCGAGGAGGCCCGCATCGTCTTCGGCGTCCTCGAACACGGCTCCGACGGCGTGCTGCTCGCCCCGCGCACCGTCGGCGAGGCCACCGCCCTCAAGGCCGCGGCCCTGAGCGAACACGCCGACCTGGAACTCGTGGAGCTGGAGGTCACCGGGATCAGCCGGGCCGGCATGGGCGAGCGGGCCTGCGTCGACACCTGCACCAACTTCCGGCTCGACGAGGGCATCCTCGTCGGCTCCCACTCCACCGGCATGATCCTGTGCTGCAGCGAGACCCACCCGCTCCCGTACATGCCGACCCGGCCGTTCCGGGTCAACGCCGGCGCGCTGCACTCGTACACGCTCTCCGCCGACCGGCGCACCAACTACCTCAGCGAACTGCGCTCCGGCGGCCGGGTCCTGGCCGTCGACGCGCAGGGCAGGTCCCGGCTCGTCACCGTGGGCCGCGTCAAGATCGAGACCCGGCCGCTGCTCGCGATCGACGCGGTCGCGCCCTCCGGCGTGCGGGTCAACCTCATCGTCCAGGACGACTGGCACGTACGTGTCCTCGGACCGGGCGGCACGGTCCTGAACGTCACCGAACTGACGGAGGGCACGAAGGTGCTCGGCTGCCTGCCGGTCGAACAGCGGCACGTCGGCTACCCGATCGACGAGTTCTGCATCGAGAAGTGACCGACGGCCGCGAGGGGGAGTGAGCGGTGAACGCACAGCCTGTGCTGGACTTCCACGTCCGCCTGGCACCCCGCCCGGGGGCCGCGCGGCGCCTGCTGGCGACCCTGGACGCGTGCCGGCTGACCCGGGCGGTGGTCTGCGCGGGCGGCACCGTCGACCTCGACCGGCTCTCCCGCCAGCTCGTCGACGGCGGGCACGTGGAGAGCGACGCCGACAACGACGCGGTGCTGGACGCCTGCGCGGGCAGCGGCGGACGCCTGGTGCCGTTCTTCTTCGCCAACCCGCACCGCCCGCCCGAGGCATACCGGGCCAGGGCCGCCGACTTCCGTGGCCTGGAGATCTCACCCGCCGTGCACGGCGTCGCCCTGACCGATCCGCGCGTGGCCGAACTCGTCGCCGCGGCAGCGGAGTTCGCGCACCCGGTGTACGTGGTGTGCCTGGCCCGCGACGGCGCGACCGTGGCCGACCTGGTCACCCTCGCCCGCCGGTTCCCTCAGGTGAGCCTGGTCCTCGGACACAGCGGCGTCGGCAACATCGACTTCCACGCGCTCACCCTGATCCGGGACCAGCCCAACATCCTGCTGGAGACCTCCGGCGGCTACACCCGCGTCGCCGAGGCGGCGGTGGACCGGCTCGGCGCCGGACGCGTCCTGTTCGGCTCCGAGTACCCCCTCCAGCACCCGGCCGTGGAACTGGCCAAGTTCCGGGTGCTGGACCTGCCGCCCGAGCAGTGGCGGCGGATCGCCTGGGACAACGCACACCGACTGCTGGGAGAGGAGAAGCGATGACCGACCCACACATGAACCTGCCCCGGCTCGGCCAGTGGCACGGCCCCGAGGACCTGCTGCGCATCCAGGAGAAACAACTCCCGCGCACCGTGGCCCAGGCGGCCCGCTCACCCTTCTACCGCCGACGCCTGGAAGGCGGCGCCCTGCCCGCCACCGCCGCCGACCTCACCGGCCTGCCGCTGACGACGAAACAGGACCTGCGGGACCACTACCCCTTCGGGATGCTCGCCGTCCCGAAGGCACACCTGGCCACCTACCACGAGTCCAGCGGCACCGCCGGCCGCCCCACCCCCTCCTACTACACGGCCCAGGACTGGACCGACCTCGCCGAGCGCTTCGCCCGCAAATGGATCGGCATCTCGGACGAGGACGTCTTCCTCGTGCGCACCCCCTACGCGCTGCTGCTGACCGGCCATCTCGCGCACGCCGCCGCCCGGCTCAGCGGGGCCACCGTGGTACCGGGCGACAACCGGTCGCTCGCCATGCCGTACGCCCGCGTGGTGCGCACCCTGCACGACCTGGGCGTCACACTCACCTGGTCGGTGCCCACCGAATGCCTCATCTGGGCCGCCGCCGCGACCGCCGCGGGCCACCGCCCGGACACCGACTTCCCCGCGCTGCGCGCCCTGTTCGTCGGCGGCGAACCCCTCACCCCCGCCCGCCGTCGCCGCATCAGCCGGCTGTGGGGCGTCCCGGTGATCGAGGAGTACGGCTCCACCGAGACCGGCAGCCTCGCCGGCGAGTGCCCCGCCGGCCGCATGCACCTGTGGGCGGACCGGGCCCTGTTCGAGGTGTACGACCCGCACACCGGCAAGGTCGCCCAGGAGGGCGAGGGGCGGCTCGTGGTCACCCCGCTGTTCCGTGAGGCGATGCCCCTGCTGCGCTACAACCTCGACGACGACGTGGTGGTCTCCTACGACGACTGCGACTGCGGCTGGCACCTGCCCACCGTCCAGGTGCTCGGCAGGGCGGCCTTCGGCCACCGCGTCGGCGCGGCCACGATCACCCAGCACCGGCTGGAGGACCTGGTCTTCTCCCTCCCGGAGTCCCACGGAGTGCTGTTCTGGCGCGCGAAAGCGGAACCCGCCCTCCTGCGCATCGAGATCGAGGTGGCCGAGGAACACCGCAGGGCCGCCGTGGCCGACCTGACGGCCGCCGTACGGTCCGCGTTCGGCGTCGACAGCGAGGTCACCGGCCTGCCCCCGGGCACGCTGATCCCCCGCGAGGCGCTGACCGCCCTGCCCGACGTGGTCAAACCGCGCGGCCTGTTCGGGCCCGACGAGGACTGGGGCAAAGCGCTCCTCTACTACTGAGATGGACGGCATGCCGCAGCTACGGGTGGCCGTCGCCGGAGCCGGGATCGCCGGCCTCACCCTCGCCCTCGCCCTGCACCGGGCGGGCATCGACTGCCACCTCTACGAACAGGCCGAGCACCTGACCGAAGTGGGGGCGGGCGTCCAGGTCACCCCCAACGCCGCCCGCCTGCTGCACCGGCTGGGACTGCGCGAGAGGCTGCGCGCCGTCGCCGTGACCCCCCGCGCGATCGAGATGCGCCGCTGGGACGACGGCGGCCTCCTGAAGCGCACCGAACTGGGCGACCTGTGCCACCGCCGCTTCGGCGCGCCCTACTACGCCGTGCACCGCGCCCACCTGCATGACGCCCTCCTCTCCCACGTCCCGCCCGAACACGTCCACCTCGGCGCCCGCCTCACCGCCGTGACCCAGAACACCGACGCGGCGCGGCTGCACCTGTCCGACGGGACGACGGTGACGGCGGACCTGGCCGTCGGCGCCGACGGCATCCGGTCGGTGACCCGCCAGCACCTCGCCGCCGACCGGCCGCGCTACTCCGGGCAGACGATCTACCGGGGCCTGATCCCGGCCGCCCGGCTGCCCCACCTCACCGCCGACCCCCGGGTACGGCTGTGGTTCGGACCGGGCCGGCACTGCGTGTGCTACCCGGTCTCCGCGGGCCGCCAGGTCAGCTTCGGCGCGACCGTCCCCGCCTCCGACTGGGGGGAGGAGTCCTGGTCCGCGCCGGGCGACCGCGCCGCGCTCGCCGCCGCCTACCAGGGCTGGCATCCGGACGTCACCCGGCTGATCGGCGCGGCGGACACCGTCAGCCGGTGGGCGCTGTACGACCGCGACAACCCGGGGCGGCTCAGCGCCGGACGGGTGGCCGTCATCGGGGACGCCGCGCACCCGATGCTGCCCTTCCAGGCCCAGGGCGCCAATCAGGCCGTCGAGGACGCCGTCGCCCTCGCGGCCTGCCTGGCCGGCGCGGGCCCCGGCGGCCTCGGCGCGGCCCTGCACCGCTACGAACGCGTCCGCCTGCCCCGCACCACCCGTATCCAGCGGCAGTCCCGCGCCAACGCGACCACCTTCCACCTCGCCGACGGCGCCGGACAGCGCCGCCGCGACGCCGCCGCACAGACCTCGCCCGGCCTGGAGGAACACGCGTGGCTGTTCGGCTACGACGCCGAACGGGCCGCCACGAGCAGCAGGAGCCGACGATGGAACTGACCGGAATCGAATCCACGGTCGCCCTGGTCACCGGCGCGGCGCGCGGCATCGGCGCCGCCGTCACCGCCACCCTGGCCGGCGCCGGGGCTCAGGTCGCCGCCGTGGACCGCGACACCGGGACACTGGCGACCGCCGTGACCAAGCTGGAGGCCGAGGGGATGGCCGTGCGCGGCTACGCCGCTGACGTGTGCGACAGCACGGCGGTGGACGCGCTCGTGCGGCGCGTCGAGGACGAACTGGGGCCCATCGGCATCCTCGTCAACGCGGCCGGCGTGCTCCACACCGGCCGCGCGGTCGACCTGACGGACCGGCAGTGGAACGAGATCTTCGCCGTCAACGCCGGCGGCGTCTTCCACGTCTCCCGCGCGGTGGCCCGGCGCATGATCCGCCACCGCCGGGGCGCCGTCGTGACCGTGGCGTCCAACGCCGCCGGCGTACCGCGCACGGAGATGTCCGCGTACGCCGCGTCCAAGGCGGCGTCGGCCCACTTCACCCGCTGCCTGGGCCTGGAACTCGCCGGCCACGGCATCCGCTGCAACGTCGTCTCGCCCGGCTCCACGGACACGCCCATGCTGCGCGCGATGCTCGGCGCCGGCGCCGACCCGGCCCACGTCATCGAGGGCGCCCCGGACGCCTACAAGGTCGGCATCCCCCTGCGCAAGCTCGCCCGGCCCCAGGACGTCGCCGACGCCGTCGCCTACCTCGTCTCCGACCAGGCCGGCCACGTGACCATGCACGACCTCTACGTGGACGGCGGCGCCGCCCTGCACGTGTGACGCCCGCCCGACCGCCAGGAGGCGACCACCATGGCCATGACCCCCATCGCGCCCTACCGCATGCCCGGCCAGGACGACCTGCCGGCCCCGGCGCTGCCCTGGCGCCCGGCGCCGGACCGCGCCGCCGTCCTCGTGCACGACATGCAGCGCTACTTCCTGCGCCCCTTCCCGGCCGGCCGCTCGCCGCTGACCGAACTCGTCACCAACGCAGCCGCCCTGCTCGCGACGGCCCGCAAGACCGGAGTCCCGGTGATCTACACGGCACAGCCGGGCGGGATGAGCCGACGGGACCGGGGACTGCTGCACGACCTCTGGGGGCCCGGCATGGGCAGCGAGGAGACCGACCGCGCCCTCGCCGACGAGGTCGCCCCCGAGCCGGGCGACACGGTGCTGACCAAGTGGCGCTACAGCGCGTTCTTCCGCAGCGACCTGGAGGAACGGCTACGAAGCCTCGGCCGCGACCAGCTCGTCGTCTGCGGCGTCTACGCCCACCTGGGCTGCCTGATCACCGCCTGCGACGCGTTCAGCCGCGACATCCAGCCGTTCCTCGTGGCGGACGCCCTCGCCGACCTCTCCCGGGACGACCACCTCATGGCGCTCCGCTACGCCGCCGACCGCTGCGCCGTACCGCTGACCGCCGACGCCGTCCGCGCCGCGCTCACGGCCTGAACCCCTTCGTGGAGGAACCCATGCCCGAACGCACCCGTGTCGTCGTCATCGGCGGAACCTCGGGAATCGGACGCCACTTCGCCCGCTCGTGCGCCGCACACGGCGACGACGTGACCATCACCGGCCGCTCGACGGCACGGACCGAGAACGCCGCCCGCGAGATCGGCGGCCACACCCGCGGCCTCGCCCTGGAACTGGCCGACCCGGAGGGCATCGCCGCCGCGCTGGCCGGCGTAGGGCGCGTCGACCGGCTGGTCCTCGCGGCGCTGGAACGGGACCACAACACGGTGCGCGCCTACCGGCCGGCCGACGCGATCCGGCTGCTGACGGTGAAGCTCACCGGCTACACCGAGGTGCTGCACACCCTCGCCCCCCGCATGACCGACGACAGCGCCGCCGTCCTGATCGGCGGCCTCGCCAGCCACCGGCCCTACCCCGGCTCCACGTCCGTGACGACCGCCAACGGCGGCATCACCGCCCTGGTGCGGACCCTGGCCGTGGAACTCGCGCCGATCCGCGTCAACGCCCTGCACCCGAGCATCGTCGCCGACACCCCGTTCTGGAGCGACAAGCCCGCCGCCCGCGAGGCCGCCGCGCTGGGCGCGCGCACCGGGCGGCCGGTGACGATGGAGGACTGCGCGCACGCGATCCGGTTCCTGCTGGACAACCGGGCCGTCAACGGCGTCAACCTGAACCTCGACGGCGGCGAAGTCCTCATCTGACCCCGGCCGTGACCCGCCACGGCCCCCACCAGCCGGTCGCGCCCTGCCCGTGCTCCCGCTCCGCGCGCGTGTAACGCGTGAGGTCGCGGGCGGAGAACAGGGCCATCCCGGCGTCGAAGCCCGCCACCGCCACCGGAAGCCGGGTGTCGTGGAGGAGCCGGCCGTCGACGTGGAACTCCGCCGACGGCGGCTCGGCCCGGTAGGTGATGGCGTACCGGTGCTCCTGCCCCGGCCGCGTCGGCACGTCCAGCACCACCCGGTGGAGGGAGCGCGCGTGCCCCTGGCCCGCCAGGCGTTCGACCACCGCGAACACGGTGTCGTTCGTCGCGGCCGCGTTGAGGACGACACCGGTCTCCAGGTCGAAGACGTTCACCGTGCCGTAGGCGTCGAGCAGGTCGTAGGGGACCTGGCCGTAGGTGCGCACCCTCATCGAGGTCTCGAACGTCAGCCGCCCCGCCGCCGGCACGGCGAAACGCCGCACCGACCGGTACATCTGCTTGGCGTTGTTCTGCCGAGGATCCGTGTCGTGGAAGCGGGTGAACGGATCGACGGTCAGCTCCAGCCGCCCGTCCCCGGTACGCACCCGGGCGTTGCGGTCCCGGTACCGGTACAGCGTGCCGTCGGCCCCGGTGACCGACATGACCGTCCAGCGGGCGGGGTCGAGGCGCGCGCCGGTGAAGTCGTCGTACGTCCACACAGCGGTTTCGGGCAGCGACGTCATGCCGCCACGATCGGTGCCGCCGCCGGCCACGGCCATCACCCGTTCACGCTCTTCGGCCCGGCACACGCGCCAAGCCGTCATTGGCCGCCGGATTCCCGTGAATGGGCCATGCCCGGGGGAGGGCGCCGCTCCGAGACTGCGTACGGACCGACTCGGGGAGGGGACAACGTGGATCAGGCACCGGTACTGGTCGTGGGCGCGGGCCCGGTCGGGATGACCGCCGCCCTGGCCCTGGCCCGCCAGGGCGTCGCCTGCGTGCTCGCCGAGCAGGGCGTCGAGACCTCCGCCCATCCCAGGCTGGACTACGTCAACAGCCGCAGCATGGAGTTCTTCCGCCGGCTCGGCGTCGCCGACGACATCCGCCGCGCCGGTGTCGCCCCCGAGCACCGGGCCGACGTGATCTGGTCGACCGGCCTCGCCGGCGAGCCCCTCACCACCTGGCGACTCCCCTCGGTGACCGAGGAACGCCGGCGCATCGCGGAACACAACGACGGCACCCAGCCCGCCGAACCCGGCCAGCGCATCTCCCAGACCGAACTGGAACCGGTACTGCGCGCGCACTGCCGGCGCGAACCGCTGATCGACCTCCGCTGCGGCCTGCGCTTCGACACCCTCACCCAGGACGACGACGGCGTGACCAGCCACCTGACCGACGTGACGACCGGCGAACGGACGCGGCTGCGCTCCCGCTACGTGATCGGCTGCGACGGCGCGACGAGCCGGGTCCGCGAGGTCGTGGGCATCGGCGCGGAGGACTTCGACGTCCCCGGGCTGCCCGGCGCCTTCATGGTCCACTTCAAGAGCCGCGACCTCGCCGCCCTGCACCGCCACGGCCGTTTCTGGCACTACTTCGCCTTCCGCTACGTCCTCATCGCCCAGGACGAGACCGACACGTGGACGGCCCACGTCAACGGCGTGACGCCGGACGAGTTCGACACCCCGCCCACCGACCCGGCGGCCTTCCTGCGGGAGACGCTGCGCACCGACCTGACGATCGACAAGGTGCTGCTGACCTCGCGCTGGCGCCCCGGCTTCATGATCGCGGACCGGTACCGCGCCGGCCGGGTCCTGCTCGCCGGCGACTGCGCCCACCGCATGTTCCCGACCGGCGCCTACGGCATGAACACCGGCATCGGCGACGCCGTCGACGCCGCCTGGAAGACCGCCGCCCTCGTCCAGGGCTTCGGCGGCCCGGCCCTGCTGGACAGCTACCCGAGCGAACGCCGGCCGGTGGGCCTGCGCAACCTGCACACCTCCCACCGCCACCTCGGCGTGCACCTCACGGCGGGCGCCCTCCTGCGCGCGGGCGCCCCCCTGGACGCCGTGGCCGCCCACCTCGACGCCGAGCGGGGCGAGAACGAGTACCGGGGCGTCGAACTCGGCTACCGCTACCGCGACTCACCCGTCATCTGCCACGAGGACACCCCCGAACCCCACTGGAGCCCCGGCCGGTACACGCCGACGACCTGGCCCGGCGGCCGCCCGCCCGGCCTCCTCCTCGACGACGGCACCCCGATCCTCGACCGCCTCGCCCCCTCCTTCACCCTGGTCGACTTCACCGGCGACGGCCGCGCCCACCCCCTCCTCGCCGAGGCGACCGCCCAGGGCCTGCCGCTCTCCCACACCGTGATCACCGACACCCACGCCCGCGAACTCTGGGAACGCGATCTGGTCCTCCTGCGCCCCGACCACCACGTCGCCTGGCGCGGCAACCGGCCCCACCCGGACCCGGCCGCGGTGATCCGGCGGATCCGGGGCGCCGGATGAGGCGACGGCGGTTCACCCGGCACCGTCACTCCTCCACCGGGCGGTGCCGACCCTCGACAGGAGCACACATGCAGCCATCAGGCGTGACAACGGACGTCGTCCACGGCGGGCCGTGGGAGGGCAGGCCCGCGGCGCAGCAGCCGGAGTGGCGCGACCACGCCGCCTACCACGAGTCCTGCCGGACGCTGGAGTCGGCCGCGCCCCTGGTGCCGGCCGAGGAGATCCGCCACCTGCGCCGCTCACTGGCGGAACTGCTCGCGACCGGGGCGCTCCTGCTCCAGCTGGGCGACTGCGCGGAGAGCCTGTACGAGTGCACCCCGCACCACACGGCCCACAAACTCCAGGTCGTCGACCGGCTGGGGAACCGGCTCAGCGAACTGACCGGCCGGCGCGTCCTGCGCGTGGGCCGCATGGGCGGACAGTTCGCCAAACCCAGGTCGCGGCCGACCGAGCAGCACGGCACGCAGGTCATCCCCGCGTTCCGGGGACACATGATCAACTCCGAACTCGCCACGCCGCACACCCGGCAGCCCGACCCCCGGCGCATGGTGTGGGCCTACGAGGCCAGCGCCGCCGTCCAGCGGGCGATGCGCGCACACCGGCGCGGAGACCGCGACGGGCCCTGGTCGAGCCACGAGGCCCTGGTCGTCGACTACGAGTCCCGGCTCGTACGCCGCGACCCGGACACGGACGAGCTGTACCTCACCTCGACCCACCTGCCCTGGGCGGGGGAGCGCACCCGCCGCCCCGAACAGGCACAGGTCGCCCTGCTCTCCGCCGTCGCCAACCCGGTCGGCTGCAAGCTCGGGCCGAACGCGACGGCCGACGACGTCGTGCGCGTGTGCGCGGCGCTCGACCCGCGCCGTGAGCCCGGCCGCCTCGTCCTGATCCCGAGGATGGGCCACCACCGGATCCGGCAGACCCTGCCGCCCCTCGTCCGCGCGGTCGCGAACGCCGGACACCCCGTGGTGTGGCTGAGCGACCCCATGCACGGCAACACGGTGACGACCGGCCTCGGCCTCAAGACCCGCCACCTCACCGACGTCATCACCGAGGCCCTGCGGTTCCGCGACATCCTCGACGGACTGCGCCAGCACGCCGCCGGACTGCACCTGGAGGTCGCGGCCGACGACGTGACGGAATGCGTCGGCGCGGGGGTGGAGAACGAGGACGGGCTGCACCGGCATTACACCACGCTGTGCGATCCCCGGCTCAACGCCGGGCAGGCCACCGAACTCATCGAGGCGTGGACCAAGGGGACGGCGGCGGTGCGTTCCTGATGAGGCGACCATGACGGACGCGATACCCCTGACGCACCCGAGTGGCGGCGAGCGTGAACTGGCCGCCGTCGCCGAGGTGTTCTTCGCCGGCCAGGGCCCGCAGGGACAGGCCCTGGAGGCGGAACTGGCCCACCGCTTCGGCGCCGGCGCCGCGTTCGCCGTGCACAGCCCCGGTGACGCGCTCCACCTGGCACTGCGCGGGCTCGGCGTCGGGCCGGGCGACGAGGTGATCGTCGCCGACTACGCCCTCCCCGCACCCGCCCACGCGGTGCGCCGCGCCGGCGCCGTACCCGTCCTCGCCGACGTCCGCGCCGACACCGGCACCGTGGATCCCTGGGCGGTCGCGGACCTGATCGGCCCCCGGACGGCCGGCGTGATCGCGGTGGACACCGCCGGCCTGCCCGCCGACTACACCGAGCTCGAGTGGATCACCGACCGCCACGGCCTGTTCCTCGTCGAGGACGCCACCTGCGCGGCGGGCGCGAGCTACAAGGGCCGCAGCGCGGGCGCCCTCGCACCGGTGGCCTGCCTGTCCGGGGCCCCGAACGGCGAGGGCGGTGAAGGCGCCGTTCTCCTCACCCGCGACCCGGCCTTCGCCACCGCACGGACCCGGTCCGGGACCGGCCGCACACTGTCCGACCGTGCCGCCGCGATCCTGCGCATCCACCTGGCCCGCACAGCCGAACTGCTCCAGCGCCGCCACGCCGTCGCCGCCCGCTACACCGACCTCCTCACCGGCGACGGCCGCCTCGCCCCGCCGCACGTCCCGCAGAACCGCACCCACGCCTGGCACTCCTACCTCGTGACCCTGCACCCCGGCGTGGACCGCACAGCCGTTGTCGCCGGCCTGCGCGCCCAGGGCATCGGCTGCGGCCCCGGCCCACAGGCGGCACACCTCCCCACCTCGGCGGCCCTCGCCCGGCACACCCTGGCCCTCCCCATGCACGCCGAACTCACCCTGAGTCAGATCGAACGGGTCACGGAGGCCCTATTGGCGCTCATTTCTTAAATTCCGTAGGAATCATCGGGAATCGTTTATGGAGGAGCACGGTGAAACAAAAGCTGAAAGTACTCGAAGGGGCGCCCTACGCACGGATCATGGGCGTCGGCGCGTACCGCCCGCGCCGGATCGTCGACAACGAGGAGGCGTGCCGGCTCATCGACTCCTCGGACGACTGGGTGCGCTCCCGCACGGGGATCGTCACCCGGCGCTGGGCGGACCCGGACGAGACCCTGGGGGTGATGGCGGAGCAGGCCGCCCTCAAGGCCGTCGCATCCGCGGGCCTCGGCCCGGCGGACATCACCTGCGTCATCGCCGCCACCTTCACCCACCTCAAACAGACGCCGGCGATCGCGACGGAGATCGCCCACCGGATCGACGCCGAGGGCGCCGCCGCCTTCGACGTGTCGGCGGGCTGCGCCGGCTTCGTCCACGGCGTCGTCCTCGCGGCCGACTCCGTCCGTGGCCGGGGCGGACACGTGCTGGTCGTCGGTGTGGAGCGGATGACGGACCTGCTGAACCTCCGCGACCGGTCCACCGCGTGCATCTTCGGGGACGGCGCCGGCGCGGTGGTGATCGGGCCCGCCGAGACCCCGGGCATCGGCCCGGCGGTGTGGGGCGCGGACGGCTCCCAGGCGGACGCGATCGAGCAGAGCGTGCCGTGGGACGCGCTCAGGGACGGGGCGGGGGAGCACGACTTCCCCCACCTGCGGCAGGAGGGCCAGCGGGTCTTCCGCTGGGCCGCCTACGAGATGGCGGAGGTCGCCCAGCGGGCCCTGGACGCCGCGGGTGTGACGGCGTCCGACGTCGACGTCTTCGTTCCGCACCAGGCGAACGTCCGCATCATCGACACGATCGCCCGGCGCGTCGGCCTGCCGGAGAGCACCGTCGTCGCCAAGGACATCGTGACGGCCGGCAACACCTCGGGCGCCTCCGTCCCCCTGGCCCTGGACGCGGTGCTCTCCTCGGGGCAGGCCCGCAGCGGGGACCTCGCGCTGCTCGTGGGCTACGGGGCGGGCCTGTGCTACGCGGCGACCGTCGCCGTCCTGCCGTAACCGGCGCACAGTCCGGCGGGGGAGGGGACGGGGACGTCACCTCTCCGACGCGGCGCCGGACTCCCCGCCCTGCCGCCCCAGTGGGAAGCCGACCCCGCGCACGGTCACGACCCACCCCGGCGAGCCGAGTGTGCCGCGGATGTTGCCGATGTGCGTGTCGATCGTCCGGCGTGACCACGCGTCCCCCCACACCTCCCGCATGATCCGCTTGCGCGGGACCACGGTGTCGGGCCGCGCGGCGAGCAGGTGCACGAGGTCGAACTCCTCGCGCGTCAGGCCGACGGGACGGCCGTCCGGCGTGACCCGGCGCGCGGACACGTCGACGCGCGCCACCGGCTCACGGAGACCGTAGGGCTTGACGACATAGTCGTCCGCCCCGGCCTGCGGACCGGGCACCCGGTCCGGCTCGCTGCCGCGTGCGGTGACGGCGATGACGGGGACGGCGCTGCCGGCGCGGATACGCCGGCAGACCCCGAGACCGTCGAGATCGGGCAGGTCGAGGTCCATGAGGACCAGGTCGGCACGCTCGTACGCGTCCAGGGCGGCCCTGCCCGTGGCGACCCGCTGCGCCGCGTACCCCTGCCGCCCAGGTCCCTCACCAGCGAGCCCGCTCACGCCACTCCGTGGCCGGATTTCGCCGTCGCCCGCTGTTCGAGCTCCCGGGCGAACTCCAGCCACGCCCCGGCGCACGACCGGGCCAGCTCGGCGACCGAGTCCCGCCAGTGCGGCGGCACGGCGTCGATCAGCTCGCACCACTCGACCGGCTCGATCGCGTGGCCGTCGACCCACCGGACGAAGGCCCGGCCGTTCTCCGCGTACCGCACCGCGGGGTCCCTGCTCAGACTGCTCAGCACCGAACGCCAGTCCGCGCCCGGGGCGTTGTCCGCCGCGCGCCGTGGTGACGTCGCCGGGCCGCCGGACGGCGGGGCCGGCTCCCGGGCGGCCGCGCGGCGCGCGCCCGGCACCGGGTCCCGGCCGGCGCGCAGGCGCTCGCGCACGTCCCGGGCCGTTCCCGTCGAGACGCCGGCCTCGCGGGCGATGGCCCGCAGCGGGGCATCGGGATTCCTGGCGATGACCTCGCTCGCCCGTACCCTCCCCGACGTGCCGTCCACCGGACGGACCCGTCCGTCCCGGCCCACCCGGCCGCCCTCCGCCGCGGCCGGGACGCCGAAGCGGCGTCGGATCGCTCCCACCGTCGTGTGGGACAGCCCGGCCCTGACCGCGACGGTCCGGTCCGACCAGCGCGGGTAGGCCGCCAGGATCCGGCGGGCCGCGGCCTCGCGATCCGCCAGCGACAGCGGCAGCCCGTGCCGGAGGTTGGCGTCGACGGCCCGCAGGAACGCCTCGCTGTCGTCCCCCTCGAAGAACGTGACCGCGATGGACTCCTCGCCCCGGCACCGCGCGGCCCGCACCCGGTGCATGCCGTCGATCACCCGCATCGTGCTCCGCTGCACGAGGATCGGCGGAAGGTCCCGCGCCATCGCCAGCAGCTCCACGTGCTCGGGATTCTCCCCGGTCAGCCGAGGTGAATCGGCGGGCCGCAGCGAGGAAATCGGAACCCGTGCGGGAGCCGCCCTTCGCGCCGCGAATTCACTTTCGGCTTCGGCGGAGTCGTTCGCTAATTTCAGGGTTCCTGGATCGCTCCCCATCGACCATTCACCTTCCAACATCAGAAAGCGATATTCCTTTCCTCCGCATCATCGCCATCCAGCCAGTACGGGAGCAACACCGTCAAGCCTCCAAGGCGGGTAGTGACCACTGCTCGATCGAGTAGTGGACAACCGGATGGATGCGACTCATTCGCGCGATCCCTTGACGGCAGTGGGTCGGGACGCTTCCATGGGGGACGTTTGAGCAACCGGCCGACCCAGATGAGTCGGACTCATTCGAGCTTCACGCGCAGCCCCTGTGTACGGCGAACCCCCCACAACGTAGTGGAGTGGCGTGATGATGAAGTACAGATCCTTACTCCGGTCCGCCCTGGCCGCGGCCCTGCTGGTCGTGGTGGCGGGCGGCACGGCGCACGGCAGTGCCGGCGCGGCCCCGCAGCGAGCGTCCACCGAGCGCGTCGCGGCGAGCCCGGGGTGCGGCAGCGCCCCGACGCTGGCCAGCGGGAACCACACGATCCAGAGCGGCGGCAAGAGCCGCAGTTTCATCCTCAAGGTCCCGGACAACTACGACCGCAACCACCCCTACCGCCTCGCGTTCGGCTTCCACTGGTGGGGCGGCACCGCGGGCGACGTCGCCTCCGGCGGCAGCGACGGGGCCGCCTGGGCCTACTACGGCATGCAGTCCCAGGCGAACAACAGCACGATCTTCGTCGCACCCCAGGGCATCGGCAACGGCTGGGCCAACAGCGGCGGCGAGGACGTGACCTTCACCGACACCATGCTCGCGCTGCTCGGCCGCGGCCTGTGCGTCGACACCTCGCAGGTGTTTTCCGTCGGATTCAGCTACGGCGGCGCCATGAGCTACGCGCTTGCCTGCGCCCGCCCGGCCGCCTTCCGCGCGGTCGCGGCCATCGCCGCGCCGGGACCGATCAGCGGGTGCAGCGGCGGCACGGAACCCGTGGCGTACATGGGCATCCACGGCATCTCGGACAGCATCCAGAACGGGCGCGCGCTGCGGGACCGGTTCGTCCGCAACAACGGCTGCACCCCGCAGAACCCGCCCGAGCCCGCCCGGGGCAGCCTGACCCACACGCTCACCACCTACTCCGGGTGCCGGGCCGACCGTCCGGTCGTCTGGGCCGCGTTCGACGGCGGCCACCAGCAGGGCCCCGTGGACGGGTGCGCCGGCTGCGAGAGCGGCGCCCGGAGCTGGGTCAAGCCGGAAGTGTGGCGCTTCTTCACCCAGTTCGGCTCCACCACGCCCACCCCGACGGTCCCCGAACCCGGGGTCGCCTACGGGCTGACGGCCGTGCACAGCGGCAAGTCGCTCGACATCGAGGGCGCGTCCACCGCGGCCGGCGCGGCGCTCATCCAGTGGACCGCGCACGCCGGGCTCAACCAGCGGTTCGACTTCGTCCCGTCCGGCGACGGCTACTACCGCGTCCGGGCACGGCACAGCGGCCAGGTGCTCCAGGTGGCGGGATCGGCCGGCGGCGCGGCCGTCACCCAACAGCCCGACACGAACGCCGCCGGCCAGCAGTGGCGGGTGGTCGACCAGGGCGGCGGCACGATCAGCCTGGTCAACCGGCAGAGCGGCCTGGCAATGGACGTCGGCGCATCGACCGCCGACGGCGCCCGCGTCTCCCAGCAGGCCGCGAACGGCGCCGCCGGCCAGCGGTTCCAGCTCCAGCGCGGCTGACCGCCCGAACGGAACCAGCAGCCCCGTAACGGCACGGCGGACGGCGGGAACCCCCGGCCCCGAGGCGACGACGGCCACCCGGCGAACGTGCACCGGCAGGCCACCCACGCGCGCACGGACGGCGCGATGCGGACCTCCCTCGGGCCGGCGGCGCCCGCGTCACCCACGCGCGCACCCCCGCCGTCCGCCGTCCGCCATCACCACGCGGGGCGCACCGACCGGTACACGTGGCGCCCCTGGTGCCACGCCCCACGGCACGCCGGACGCGGCTGCTCCGGCGGAGCGAACCAGCGACGGGCACCGCGGTGATCCGTGGGTGCCGAGGAGGGTGAGACCCAGATGCCCGATCTGACGCGACGGCAGGCGATGAGACTGGGCGTGGCCGGCGCCGTGCTCGGCCAGACCGGGTGGACGGCGTCCGCCCGCGCCGACGCGAGCCCGCCGCAGGAGGTGCGCGCGGCGGGCGACCTGGCGCTCTGGTACGACAAGGCGGCCGGCTCGGAGTGGCTGCGCGCACTGCCGGTCGGCAACGGCCGCCTCGGCGCGATGGTGTTCGGCAACACCGACACGGAACGGCTCCAGCTCAACGAGGACACGCTCTGGGCCGGCGGCCCCCACAACTATGACAACCCCCGGGGCGCCGCCTCCCTCGGCCGGATCCGGCAGCTGGTCTTCGCCGACCAGTGGGCGCAGGCGCAGGACCTGATCAACCAGACGATGCTCGGCAACCCCGCCGCCCAGCTCGCCTACCAGCCCGTCGGCGACCTCCGGCTCACCCTCCCGGGCGGCACGGTCTCCGGGTACGAGCGCTGGCTCGACCTCACCACCGCCACGACCGTCGTCACCTACACCGCGAACAACGTGCGGTACCGGCGCGAGGTGTTCGCCAGCGCGCCGGACCAGGTGATCGTCATGAGGCTGACCGCCCAGACCCCCGGCTCGGTCACCTTCACGGCCGGCTTCACCAGCCCGCAGCGCACCTCGGTCTCCAGCCCCGACGGCACGACGATCGCCCTGGACGGCGTCTCCGGCGACATGCGGGGCATCGCGGGCAGCGTCCGCTTCCTCGCGCTGGCCAAGGCGGTCGCCGAGGGCGGCACCGTCACCAGCTCCGGCGGCACCCTGCGGGTCACGGGCGCGAACAGCGTGACGCTGCTGGTGTCGATCGGCACCAGCTACGTCGACTACCGGACCGTCAACGGCGACTATCAGGGCATCGCCCGAACCCACCTGAACGCCGCCCAGGGCGTCGGCTACGACACCCTCCTCGCCCGCCATGTGGCCGACTACCAGGCGCTGTTCGGCCGGGTCGCCCTCGACGTCGGCCGCACCCCGGCGGCCGACCAGCCGACGGACGTCCGCATCGCCCGCCACAACACGGTCGACGACCCCCAGTTCTCGGCGCTGCTGTTCCAGTACGGCCGTTACCTGCTGATCTCGTCGTCGCGCCCCGGCACCCAGCCGGCGAACCTCCAGGGCATCTGGAACGACCAGATGACCCCGTCCTGGGACTCGAAGTACACGATCAACGCGAACCTGCCGATGAACTACTGGCCCGCCGACACGACCAACCTCGCCGAGTGCCTGGCACCCGTGTTCGCGCTGATCGACGACCTCACGGCCACCGGCGCCCGCACCGCGCAGGCGCAGTACGGCGCCCGTGGCTGGGTCACACACCACAACACCGACGGCTGGCGGGGCACCTCGGTCGTCGACGGCGCGGTGTGGGGCATGTGGCAGACCGGCGGCGCCTGGCTGGCCACCCTGATCTGGGACCACTACCGGTTCACCGGCGACGTCGAGTTCCTGCGGCGCAACTACCCGGCGATGAAGGGCGCGGCCCAGTTCTTCCTCGACACCCTGGTGCCCCACCCCACCCTGGGCCACCTGGTCACCAACCCGTCGAACTCGCCGGAACTGCCCCACCACCAGGACGTGAGCGTGTGCGCGGGCCCGACGATGGACATGCAGATCCTGCGGTCCCTGTTCGACGGGTGCGCGTCCGCGAGTGAGGTGCTGGGGACCGACGGCGCGTTCCGCGACCAGGTCCGCGCGGCCCGGCAGCGGCTGGCCCCGATGAGGATCGGTTCACGCGGCAACATCCAGGAGTGGCTGCACGACTGGGTGGAGCTCGAACGCAACCACCGGCACATCTCCCACCTGTACGGACTGCACCCCGGCAACGAGATCACCCGGCGCGGCACGCCCCAGATGTTCGAGGCCGCCCGCCGCACCCTGGAACTGCGCGGCGACGCCGGCACCGGCTGGTCCCTCGCCTGGAAGATCAACTACTGGGCGCGCATGGAGGAGGGCACGCGCGCCCACAAACTCCTGCGCGACCTCGTCACCACGGACCGCCTCGCGCCCAACATGTTCGACCTGCACCCGCCGTTCCAGATCGACGGCAACTTCGGCGCCACCTCGGGCATCGCGGAGATGCTGCTGCACAGCCACAACGGCGAACTGCACGTACTGCCCGCGCTCCCGCCCGCCTGGCCGGCGGGGAGCGTCAAGGGGCTGCGCGGACGCGGCGGCCACACGGTCGGCGCGGTCTGGCAGGGCGGCCGGCTCACCGAACTGACCGTCACCCCCGACCGCACCGGCACCCTCCGCATCCGCAGCCGCATGTTCACCGGCACCTACGAACTGCGCGACACGACGAGCGGCGACCAAGTACGGCCGACGAAGCCCGAGGCCGACCTGATCGAGTTCACCGCCCAGGCCGGACACACCTACCGCGCCACCGGCCAGGGCCCCGGCCCGCTCGTCGAACCCGGCGTGTACTACCGGCTCGTCGCCCAGCACAGCGGAAAGCACGCCGACATCAGCGGCGTCTCCACCTCCGCGGGCGCGCTCCTGCACCAGTGGTCGCCCACCTCAGGACTGAACCAGCAGTTCGACTTCCTCGACTCCGGCGACGGCCACTACCGCGTCCGCGCCCGCCACAGCGGCCTCGTCCTCCAAGCGGCGGGCTCCGCCACCGGCGCCGACATCACCCAGCAGCCCGACACCGGCGCCGCGAACCAGCAATGGCGGCTGATCGACCAGGGAAACGGCGTGGTCAGCCTCATCAACCGGCAGAGCGGCCTTGCCATGGACGTGTGGAACGCCTCCACCGCCGACGGCGCCCGCATCTCCCAGTGGACCCCCGGCACCGCCTCCAACCAGCGGTTCCTGCTGCAACGCGGATAACGCGGATAACGCGGACAGTGCCGCCGCCCCGGTCCCGAGCGCGGGACCGGGGCGGCGGCGGTTTGTCAGGCGGGAAGCGTCCAGCGTTGGTTGGCGCCGCCGTGGCAGCTCCAGAGGATGAGCTGGGTGCCGTCGGCGGTGCCGGCTCCGCTGGCGTCCAGGCACTTGTTCGCCCGGGGGTTCACGAGGGAGCCGCCGGTGCCGGTGGTCCAGTTCTGTCCGGCGCCGCCGTCGCAGGGCGACAGCCGGACGGGGGAGCTGTCGGTGGTGCCGGTGGCGGTCATGCACTGGCCGAGGGCGCGCCAGGTGGTGCCGTCCCGGGTCCAGCGCTGGTTGGTGCCGTTGTTGCAGGTCCACAGCCGGATCGGCGTGCCGCCGGCGTCGACGCACTTGCCGCCGGCGCCCACGATGGGGCCGGGGGTGGGGGTGGTGGTGCCCAGCTCCCGGATCCGGATGTTGCGGAAGGACACCTCGTCGCCGTCGCCGTGGTTCTGGATGCCGATGTGCCCGGAGGCCAGGGAGCGCGCGGGGTCGGTGTTGGTGAAGTCGTTGATCTTGACGCCGTTCAGGAACACCTGCACGCGTTCGCCCTCCACCAGCGCCTCGAAGGTGTTCCACTCGTCCGGAGGGTTGAGCGCGGCGTCACGGGCGGCGGTGTCCGGCGCCTTGAAGCCGTAGATCGCGCCGGTGGTGCGGTCCGGGGTGTCCGTGGCGTCGATCTGGATCTCGTGCCCCTGGGCGAGCGCCGCGTTCGGATCGGAGCCGGGCGGGAAGCCGAGGACCACCCCGGAGTTGGCGTCCCCGGTCATCCGCCAGTCCAGCTTCAGCGAGTAGGAGCGGAACTCCTTGGCGCTGTACCAGAGCATGCCGAGCCCGCTGTACGCGATCAGGGTGCCGTCGCTGTTGGTGAACCCGCCCGGACCGGCCTGCGACCAGCCGGTGGTGGCGCCGTTGTAGAGGGGCGTGTACCCGTTCTCCGGACGGCAGTCCGCGTCGGCCCGGCCCGCCGTGTACCGGATGCCGCCGAGCACCATCGACCGGACGCCCGGCTCGCTGTAGCTCGCCTGGGTGTGGCCGCTGCCGGTGTAGAAGGAACGGCCGCCCTGGACCGTCTTGCACCAGGTGTGCGGATGGTCGGCCCCCATCCTGCCGCCGGAGTACGTCGACTCGTCCAGAGTGGCCAGCACCCGGGCACTCGACCGCGCGTTGGTCCGGAAGTCGTACCACTCGTCGGTGCGCACCCAGGACGGCCCGAGGTGCTGGGTGGCCGGGTGCGCCCGGTTCTCGACCCGGACGGTGGCCTGCTGGACGGCCGGGTGCGAGGCGAAGTACGCGCCGACCAACTCGCCGTAGAACGGCCAGTCGTACTCGGTGTCGGCGGCCGAGTGGACGCCGACGTACCCGCCGCCGCCCCGGACGTAGGACTCGAACGCGCTCTGCTGGGCGGCGTTCAGCACATCTCCGGTGGTGTTGAGGAACACCACCGTCTCGTACTGGGCCAGGTTCGCGGTGGTGAACTGCGCCGAGTCCTCCGTCGCGGTCACCGTGAAGGAGTTCGCCGCCCCCAGTTCCCGGATCATCCGGATGCCGGCCGGGATGGAGTCGTGCCGGAAACCGGCGGTCTTGGAGAACACCAGGACGTCGTAGGGCGCGTCGGCTCCGCTGGCCGGCGGGCCGGCGCCGAACGCGACGACGGCGAGTGCGGCGACGGCGGCGCCGAGCAGGCGCCGGGTGAACGAGCGTTTCATCTCTGCGGCCTCCTAGGACAGCGTCCACTTCTGGTTGGTACCGCCGTTGCAGCTCCAGATGATCAGACGGGTGCCGTCGGCGGAGGCGGCGCCCTCGGCGTCCAGGCATTTGGCGCCGCCGCGGATGGTGCCGTCGCCCTGCACGGACCAGTTCTGCGCGGCGGAGCCGTTGCAGGTCTCCAGCTGGACCCGGGTGCCGTCGGCCGTGCCGCCGCCGGCGGTCGCCATGCACTTGTCCAGCGCCCGCAGCGTGCTCCCGCTGACCGTCCACTTCTGGTTGGCGCCGCCGTCGCAGGTCCACAGCCGGATCGTCGTGCCGTCGGCGACGTCGACGCACTTGCCGCCGATCCCGGTGAGCTGCTTGCCGCCGCCGCTCGCCGGTGCGCCGAACGTGAACGCGTCGACGTCGAACAGGAAGCCGCTGCCGCCGGAGAACGTCAGATACAGCGTCACGGTGCCGGACGGGACGTTCGTGAGCGCGGTGGAGACCTCCGTGAAGGTGTCCCACCCGCCGGTCACCGGCACGGCGACCGAGCCGATCACGGGTCCGGTCGGCGAACCGGTCCGCACGGACAGCGTGCCGCCCGCGCCGCCGGACGACACCCGCGCGCTGAACCGGGTTTCCCCGCCGAGCGCGTAGGTCTGGAACGCGATCCAGTCGCCGTTGTGGATGTCGCCGACGGTCCGCCCGCCCTCGGCGGCGGCCTTGTCGAACAGGGCCGTGCCCGACTGGGAGGTGCGGTGCTCGGCCTGCCGGTGACGGGGTTGCAGGGTGTGCTGCGTGTGCGTGGTCAGCGCCGGCTGACCGCCCCCGCCGAGGTCGGTGTACTCGGCGTCGAACACCGCGAACAGGTTCGCCGCCGTGTCGTGCTCGCCGTCCGCGGGGATCGCCAGGGTTCCCGAGCACCCGGTGCGCGAGGTGATCTGGTGGCCGTGGTCGTCGTGGCCCAGGATGTAGGTCAGCTTCACCCGGGCGCAGTCGATCGTGCCGTCCTCCGGGTCGGACACGGTGATCGTGTACGGCACGGTGTCACCGAAGGCGAACAGGGCGCCGTGGGGCGGGGTGTTGAGGGTGACCGTGGGGGCGGTGTTGCCGACCGTGACCGTCACGGTGGCGGTCGCGGTGCGGCCGGCCGGGTCGGTCACCGTGAGCGTGGCGGTGTAGCGGCCGTTGGCCGTGTAGGTGTGGCTCGGGTCGGCCGAGGAGGACGTGGCGCCGTCGCCGAAGTCCCAGCGGTAGGTGAGCGCGCCGCCCTCCGGGTCCGAGGAGCCGGACGAGGAGAAGCCGACCGTCAGCGGCGCGAGCCCGGAGGTACGGTCCGCGCCGGCCCGCGCGGTCGGCGCCCGGTTGCCGACCGGGTTGTACTCGATGCGGTACAGCGCGGACTCCGCGTTGCCGCTGCCCCAGCCGGTCCCGTAGTCCAGCACGTACAGGGCGCCGTCCGGGCCGAACGCGGTGTCCATGATCTGGGTGCCGCGCCACGGGAAGTCGTTGATCTGCCCGGCCGACCCGTCGGCGTTGACGTCGGCCACCTTCAGCCAGCGCCTGCCGAACTCGGAGAGGAACACGTGCCCGTCCAGCGCGGCGGGGAACTTGACCGTCGACGGGTTCGCCGCGTCGTAGCGGTACACCACACCGCCCATGGGCGACTCGGACCCGCAACCGAACGGCGCGAACGAGCAGTTGTCGTAGTTGATCCACGCCGGACGGGCGGCGGGCAACTGGGTCAGCCCGGTGTTGCGGGGCGAGTTGTTGACCGGCGCGGCGCAGTTGAACCGGCCCCCGGACGGCCCGGACGGGAACGTGTAGTCGACGTACGTCTCCGCCGTGGTGTTCTTGCCCATGCAGTAGGGCCAGCCGTAGTTCCCGGCCGAGGCGATCCGGTTGAACTCCACCTGCCCGGCGGGGCCGCGGCTGTCGCTGGCCGTGCCCGCGTCCGGCCCGTAGTCGCCCAGGTAGAGGACGCCGGTGGCCTTGTCCACGCCGAACCGGAACGGGTTGCGCAGGCCCATCGCGTAGATCTCCGGCCGGGTCTTGGCGGTCCCCGGCGGGAACAGGTTGCCCGCCGGGATCGCGTACGTCCCGTCGGCGTTCACCTTGATGCGCAGCACCTTGCCGCGCAGGTCGTTGGTGTTGGCGGCGCTGCGCTGCGAGTCGTAGGCCGGGTTGCGGTTCGCGCGCTCGTCGAGGGGCGCGTAGCCGTCCGAGGCGAACGGGTTCGTGTCGTCGCCCGTGGACAGATAGAGGTTGCCGGCCGCGTCGAAGTCGATGTCCCCGCCGACGTGACAGCAGATGCCACGGCTGGTCGGCACGTCCAGCACCGTCACCTGGCTGGCCGTGTTCAGCGTGAAGTCGGCGCGCAGGGTGAACCGGGACAGCCGGTTCACGCCGTTCCACGCGGAGAAGTCGGTTCCGTTGTCCGGTGCGTCACCGCCCGGGGTGGACAGCGGGGGCGCGTAGTACAGGTAGATGAACCGGTTGGTGGCGAACCCCGGGTCCACCGCGACGCCTTGCAGGCCCTCCTCGTCGTGCGTGTAGACCGGCAGGGTGCCGATCACACTGGTGACCCCGTCGGCGGTGGTGCGGCGCAGCGCCCCGCCCCGCGCGGTGTGCAGCACCGAGCGGTCCGGCAGCACGGCCAGCGACATCGGTTCGCCGACCTCTCCGACGCCCCGGGCCAGCTCGACCTGCTGGAAGTCCACGGGGTTCACCGCGTGCGCCGACGCGGGCGAGGGGGCGACGAACGCCGGTACGACGAGGGTCGCGGCGATCAGCACGGCCACCGCGATCAGTCTTCTCACGATCAGTCTTTTCATGACCTCGGCTCCGTCATGAGTGTGGGGTGGTGGGGCTGGTTCAGGGCTGGTTCGCGCCGCTGCTGGTGCGTGGGACAACCCCACGCACACCTCTCCTGGGAGCGCTCCCATCGACCGTTCGTCGTCCTCGACAGCCCGGTGCGGCAGAAGAAGGAGGTCGTTGCGTGGTGCCTGCCGTCGTCACCGCGGCCAGGTGACGTGTTCGGCATGTATGCGACTCATACGACGCGGCTCAATGCGCCAAATCCTTATCGTAGCCTGATTTGATCGAGGTCAGTCAAGAGTGGTGACGGCTTGATGTATGCGACTCATCTGTGGATCTCGGGCGGAGCTGTACGATTTTTCGGCGCGTCGGCACGCAGCAGCGCGGCCCCGAGCGGGGTGAGGGTGTGGAGCACGGACTCGGCGTGCCGGCGGCTGACGAGGAGACCGGCGTCGCGCAGCGCGGCGGAATGCCGGCTCGCGGACGGCGCCGAGACCCCTGCCGCGCGGGCGAGTTCACCGGTGGTGGCGCCCAGGGCCGCCGAGCGCAGGACGGCGGCACGGGTACGGCCGAGCAGCGCCGCCAGCGGTGCGCCGGAGCCGAAGTCCCCCGGGAGCTTGGCGGGTTCGTGGTGGAGCGCGTACAGCAGGACGGGTTCCAGGGCGCTGTCGCCGTAGCTGACCGGACTTCCCCAGCAGAAGTACGACGGGATCAGTTGCAGGCCACGGCCGTCGAGAGGGAAGTCGCGGTCCTCGGGATAGGCCGTGCGCAGGACGGGACGGCGCCACTCGAACGTGGGCCCCAGGTTCTGGAGGACGCCCTCGGCTCCGTGGTCGAGCACGGCACGCGCACGCACGGACCGCTCCGCGTCGATGCGAGCCTGGACGCGGTCGCCGTACGGGGCGATGGCGAGGTCGTAGTAGGCGCGTATCGCCTGGACGAGTTCTGCGCGCAGGTCCGTATCGGCCAGGCGGGGTGCCCATGCCGGGGCGCCGCCGGCGCGGTCCAGCATGTCCACCTCGTCCAGGATCCGCTGTCTCGGCGTGGCCAGGATCGCCTCCAGCCCGGCGTCGAGACCCTGGGCCGCCTCCGGCGGGGTGAGGAAGTCGGGGAAATAGGTCGCGCGGGGGACCAGCGGCAATAAGAGCGCGCGCAACGTGCGCCCGAACCCCGCGGAGTGCAGCCGGGAGCGGACGGCGCGATGCCAGTCGGCGTACGCCCAGCGTCCCCGGCGGGACTGGAGCCGGTACAGGCTCGCGCAGATCTCCCACAACGGGTGCGGGGCGGACGCGATACGGGTCCGCACCAAGTCGGCATCGGTGAAGTGAATACGGAGCATTTGATTCCCCCTGTACGGCCTGGGTTTTTTCGCTGGAACAAAAAAGCCTGGTCGACCATGTTCGCGTCAGCGATGCTCATGCTCGACGCGGTGTGAGGAGCGCAGATCCCGTCGTATACCGGACAGTTCGCCCCGCCGCGCCGACCCTACACGCAACTCGAACCGGGGGAGATTTCCATGCGCGATCGCGTAGCCGCGATGTCCGAAACCGTGGCGGAGTAGCGAACTGACCGGCATGCCCTCCCGGAAAACCCGACCGAAGGAACGCCGTGTTCAGAACGAGAACAAGACCCCAGGCGGACGCGTCACCGACCCCATCGAGCCGGCGGCGTCCGGTCACCGCGCTGAGAGCTTGGACGGTGGGGCTCGTCGTCGCCCTGACGACGATCCTCGCCGCGACACCCGCGACGGCCGCACCGTCCACCCCGGACTTCGGGCCGACCATCGACGCCTACGCCGCCAACGACCCCCAGGACACCTGCGATCCGACCGTCAAACCGGGCACCCTCGGTCTCCGGAACCTGCTCAACGAGGCATACGGCACCCACACGTCCTACTTCACCCGCGCCTGCGACGACGGCGGCCCGAGCGAGCACAAAGAAGGCCGCGCGCTGGACTACATGCTCAACTACAACAACTCCGGCGATCGCGCCGTCGCCGACGACATCCTCACCTGGCTGCTGAAGACCGACAAGTACGGCAACAAGCACGCCAACGCCCGCCGACTCGGCATCATGTACCTGATCTGGAACGACCGGATCTGGTCGTCGAGCCGAGCCGACGAAGGCTGGCGGGAGTACAGCGGCGAAAGTTCGCACCGGGACCACATCCACTTCAGCCTCAGCTGGGCCGGCGCCAGCCAGCAGACAAGCTGGTGGCAGTGGGAGGACCCCGGAAGAACCACCCACAGCGTGACAGGCGACTCGTTCACCGACCTCCTGGCGACGAAGCCCGACGGCACGATGTGGCTCTACTCCAACAACTTCCTGCGCGACGACGGCATCCCCTACGCCAGCAACCGCCAGATCGGCCACGGCTGGAACATCTACGACCGCACCATCCCGGCGGACGTGACGGGTGACGGCTTCACGGACCTCCTGGCGTTGAAGCCGGACGGCACGATGTGGCTGTATGCCAACAACTTCGTGCGGGACGATGGTGTGCCGTACGGCAGTGGTCGTCAGATCGGTCACGGCTGGAACATCTACGACCGGATCATCGCGGCGGATGCGACGGGTGACGGCTTTACGGACCTGGTCGCTCTGAAGCCGGACGGCACGATGTGGCTCTACGCCAACAACTTTGTCCGTGATGACGGTGTTCCGTATGGGAGTGGTCGTCAGATCGGCCGTGGCTGGAACATTTTCGACCGCATTATCGCGGCGGATGCGACGGGCGATGGGTTTACGGATCTGGTGGCGTTGAAGCCGGACGGCACGATGTGGTTGTACTCCAACAATTTCGTGCGTGACGACGGGATTCCCTACGGGAGTAACCGTCAGATCGGCCATGGTTGGAACATTTTCGACCGCATTATCGCGGCGGATGCGACGGGTGACGGCTTTACGGACCTGGTCGCCCTGAAGCCGGACGGAACGATGTGGCTCTACTCCAACAACTTCGTCCGTGACGACGGCATCCCCTACGGCAGCAACCGTCAGATCGGTCACGGCTGGAACATCTTCGAGCGCATCGACGCCTGACGCCGCCCTCCTCACGACTGCTGGAGCAACCGTGCGACCTTTCCGCGTCCCGCCACTGGCCGGACTCCTCGCGACCTTACTTCTCACGGCATCGGCCCTGTTGACCTTCTCCGCCCCGGCGCAGGCCGCCGACACCGTCCCCTGTGACCCCAACGGCACCACCGCCGCCGACGCCGCCATGGCCGACCAGCTCAACAGCCGGCTGACCGGCAGCATGCGCGGCCAGATGAACGCCTACCGCGTCTCCTGCGCCCGGGTCGTCATCGCGACCGTCAAGAGCCGTGACATGCCGGTCCGCGCCGCCCAGATCGCCGTGACCACCACCATCGTCGAGTCCACCATCCGCAACCTCACCTACGGCGACCGCGACAGCGTCGGGCTCTTCCAACAGAGACCCAGCCAGGGATGGGGGACCGTCGAGCAGATCCTCAACCCCGTCTACGCGACCAACCGGTTCCTCGGCAAGATGCTCCAATTCGACTGGCGCAACGACCCGATCGGACAGATCTGCCAGCAAGTCCAAGTCTCCGCTTACCCCACGCGGTATGACGACGCGACCCCGGACGGCGTCGCCATCGCGAACGCCGTATGGTCGATGGCCAGCCCCGAACCCGAAACCCCCGGCTACAGCGTGACGGGTGACTCGTTCACCGATCTGGTGGCGACGAAGTCCGACGGCACGATGTGGCTCTACGCCAACAACTTCGTCCGTGACGACGGCATTCCCTATGGGAGCAACCGTCAGATCGGCCGTGGCTGGAACATCTACGACCGCACTGTCGCGGCGGACGCGACCGGTGACGGCTTCACGGACCTCCTGGCGTTGAAGCCGGACGGCACGATGTGGTTGTACTCCAACAATTTCGTCCGTGATGACGGGATTCCGTACGGGAGCGGCCGTCAGATTGGCCATGGCTGGAACGTCTACGACCGGATCATCGCGGCGGATGCGACAGGCGACGGCTTTACGGATCTGGTCGCTCTGAAGCCGGACGGCACGATGTGGCTGTATGCCAACAACTTCGTGCGGGACGACGGGATTCCGTACGGGAGTGGTCGTCAGATCGGCCACGGTTGGAACATCTACGACCGCATCATCGCGGCGGACGCGACGGGCGATGGGTTCACGGATCTGGTCGCCCTGAAGCCGGACGGCACGATGTGGCTCTACTCCAACAATTTCGTCCGTGACGACGGCATCCCCTACGGGAGCAACCGCCAGATCGGCCACGGTTGGAACATCTACGACCGCATCATCGCGGCGGACGCGACCGGCGACGGGTTCACCGACCTGGCTGCCCTGAAGCCGGACGGCACGATGTGGTTGTACTCCAACAACTTCGTGCGTGACGACGGTGTGCCCTACGGCAGCAGCCGTCAGATCGGTCACGGCTGGAACATCTTCGACCGCATCATCGCCTGACGTCACCCCAGGGTGCCGACCGCGCTCGCAGCGGTCGGCACCTTTCTCAGGCGGGCCGGGGGAACCGCTGTGCGGGTTGCCCAGCGGCGGGTGCGGTAGGTGCCGGCGAGGCGGGAGAGGGCGTAGATGGCGAACGAGATGGTGGTGACGTAGGGGCTGATGGGGATGGAGCTGCCCAGGGCCAGGAGGATGCCGCCCTCGATGGAGACCACGGCGAACACCACGCTGAGCAGCGGCAGCAGGACCGGCGAGGCGGTGACGCGGGCGGCGGCCGCGGCGGGGGTGACGACGAGGGTGAGGACCAGCAGCGCGCCGACGACCTGAACCGACAGCGCCACCGCGAGCCCGAGGACGAGCATGAAGGCGAGCGACAGCCCCCGGACCGGCACACCGCGGGCCGCGGCGACGTCCGGATCGGCGCTGGCGAACGTCAACGGCCGCCACATCACCACCAGCGCGACGAGGACGACCGCGGACGTGCCGAGCAGCCAGGCCATCTGCGGGGTGTCGACGGCGACGATCTGACCGGTCAGCAGACCGAACTTGTTCGCCGCCCGGCCCTTGTAGAGGGCGAGGAAGAGCACACCGAGGCCCAGGCCGAACGGCATGAGGATGCCGATCGCCGAGTTGCGGTCCCGGGCCCGCGCCCCGAGGACACCGATCGCGCCGGCCGCGAGCAGCGAGCCCACGATCGAGCCCGCCACGATGTTCGTGCCCAGGAGCAGCGCGGCCGAGGCGCCGGCGAAGGACAGCTCGCTGATGCCGTGCACCGCGAAGGGCAGGTCGCGCATGATGACGAAGACGCCGGCCAGGCCGCCGATCAGGCCGAGCGCGGCACCGGCGATCAGGGAGTTGCGGACCAGGGCAAGGAGTTCGCCGTAGTTGTCGAAGGCGAAGATCTGGTGCCAGACGCCGTCGGCGAACGTCATGGGCGTACTCCTTCCCGCTCGTCGGCGTGGTGGGGCGGGCCGGCCGGTTCGTCGGGCACGCCGACGACCACCACCCGGCCGCGCACGCGCACGACGTCGATCTGGGTGCCGTAGAGGTGGGACAGCGACTCGGAGTTGAGCACGTCGCCCGGGGTCCCGACGCGGTGACCGCCCGGCGCCAGGTACAGCACCCGGTCGACGAGGTCGAGCACGGGGTTGATCTCGTGGGTGACGAAGACGACCGCCGTGCCGTGGGCGCGGCGCGCGTCGATCAGTTCGGTGACGGCCCGCTGGTGATGCAGGTCGAGGGAGACCAGCGGTTCGTCGCAGAGCAGGACGCGGGGATCGGTGGCCAACGCCTGGCCGATGCGCACGCGTTGACGCTCACCGCCGGACAGCATGCCGAGCGGGACGTCCGCGTAGGCCGAGGCGCCGACCTCCGCCAGGATCTCGTCCACCCAGCGGCGGACGGCGGCCGTGCGCAGCCGGGGTCCGAAGCGGTGCCCGTCGATGCCGAAGCGGACCAGGTCACGGGCGCGCAGCAGCGCCTGCGCGGACAGCTCCGCCTGCTGGGGGACGTACCCGAGGTGCCGGGCGGCCTCGCGCGGGGCGCGGCCGAGGACGGTCAGCGTTCCGGCGGACAGGGGCTGGCGGCCCAGCAGGGCGCGGACCAGGCTGCTCTTGCCCGATCCGTTCGGCCCGAGCACGGCCAGGAACTCGCCCGGCCGCACGTCGAGTTCGAGGTCCTGCCAGACCGTGCGCGCGCCGTAGGACAGGGCCGCGCCGCGCAGACTGATCACCGGGGCGGAGCCGGGGCGCTCGACCTCTTCCTGAGGTGCCTGAGGCACGGAGCCCTGAGGTGCCTGGGGCACGGAACCCTGACGGGCCTGGGGCACGGAACGGCGGGCCCGGGGCGCGGAGGCCATGGCCGGGGGCCTCACTTGTCCAGCGCGCTCGCGAGCGCGTCGACGTTGTCGGTCATCCAGGTCAGGTAGTCCTTGCCGGCGGGCAGGGTCTCGGTGACGGGCACGACGGGGATGCCCGCCGCCTTGGCCGCGTCCTCGGTCTTCTCGGTCTGCGGTCCGGAGGTCTGCGCGTTGTAGACCAGAGCCTTGACCTGCTTGCCGCTGTAGAGCGCCAGGGTCTCCTGAAGGATCTTCGGGGAGACGTCGTCGCCCTCCTCGATCGCCTCGCTGAACTCCCCGGGCGTCTTGTTCACCAGACCGCTCGCCTCGGTCATGTAGAGCGGCACGGGTTCGGTGATCCCGATGGCCTCGCCGGCGTGCTTCTTCTTGATGTCCGCCTCCTTCGCCTCCAGCGCGGCGAGCTTTCCCTTGAAGGCCGCGGCGTTCTTGGTGAAGACGGTGGCGTCCGCCGAGTCGGCCTTGCCCAGCGCCGAGGCGATCCGGTCGGCGATCTTGGCGACGGCGGGGAAGTCGTACCAGACGTGCTCGTTCAGCTCGCCGCCCTTGGGCGCGGTGTGGCCGGAGACCTTGACGGCGTCGATGACCTCGGCGGAGGAGTTGCCGCCGCTCTTGAGCATGCGGCCCACGAAGTCGTCGTAGCCGCCGCCGTTCTCGATGACGACCTTCGCCTTCGACAGGGACAGCTGGTTCTGGGTGTTGGCCTCGTAGGAGTGCGGGTCCTGGTCGGGGTTGCTCATGATCGACGTGATGTCGATCTTGTCGCCGCCTATCCGCCCGGCGATGTCGCCGTAGACGTTGGTGGAGGCGACGACCTCGACCTTCGGTGAGGAGGCGGCGCCCTGCGCGGTGTGCGCGCTGTTGTCGGAGCCGGACGAGTTGCCGCAGCCCGTCAGGAGGGCCAGGGAAGCGCCGGCGAGCAGCGCCAGGCGCCGGGACGGGGACGAGGGCATGGGTTTTCCTCCACGACAGGTCGCAACGGGGTGTGTGACCCTCACGCTAGATGAAAACGAATGTCACAACCGTGGCTGAATCCGATTGATGTGAAAACCCTTGCCAAGGCTTGACGCCCCGCTAAGCGTGCGACGCCCGCCCCTGCGGCCGGCAGCGGTCGCAGATCCCCGTCAGCTCCACGGTGTGCTCCAGCTCGGCGAAACCGGTGGCCGCGGCGACGTCGTCGGCCCAGCGCTCGACGGCCTCCGCCTCCACCGCCAGGCTGAGGCCGCAGTCGCGGCAGACGAGATAGTGCCGGTGCCCGTCCGCGGGCCGGGGCCGGTACAGGCGCTCCCCGGTCCGCTCCCGCACGACGTCCACGTGCCCGTCCCGCTCCAGCATCCGCAGGGTCCGGTACACCGTGGTCAGCCCCACCGTGGCCCCGGCGGCGGTCAGTGCCGCGTGCAACTCCCGCGCGGAGACGAAGCCGTGGCGGCCGTGCAGCGCCTGGAGGACGGCGGCCCGCTGCCGGGTCGACCGCCAGTCCGGCGGGCGCTCGCTCGTCGGCACACCGTGCATGACACCTGCCTCTCGCGTCACTGGGGGGACGTCACAGGCTAATTGAACATGAATTCCATGACTACTGGCGTCCGCGCAGCGAGAGGCCGCCGGAGCGGTTCACGACATCGTCCGGGACGGAACGCCGTACGTACGGACCCGGCCGTCCCGCCGGGCGACCGCCACCCAACTCCCGCGCCGGACGGAGCTGTTGCCGCGGACGTTCGGCGGTGGAGTACCACAGCGCCACGGTCCCGTCCGCAGCCACGGCCGGCGATCAGCCGCCCGGTTCGCGGACGGTCGTCCGGCCGTCGGCGCGCCGCCACAGGGCGTAACCCGTCGGGCCCGGTTGCCACCAAGTGGCGTGCGGCGGGGGCGAGTTCGACGCTGAGTGCGCCACCGGGCAGTTCCAGGCGGCCGATCACCGCGCCCATCGCCGCGTCGAGGACCGTCACGGTGATGCCGGCCTCGCCGACTCGTTCTCGATGACCGCGATCCTCAGGCCGCGGTTCATGCGGTGAGGGGGAGTCAGACGTCGCGCCAGCGGGCGTTGGCGCAGGAGAAGACGCCGAAGGCGATGAGGCCGGTGGCGATCAGGGCCAGGAGCCAGGGGCCCGCCGGGGTGTCGGCGAAGGTCCGCAGGGTGTTGTCGACGCCCTTGGCTCTGCCGGGCCGGTGTTCGACGGACGCGGTGATCGCGAAGCCGCCCGCGGTGGCGAAGACGATGCCGCGGGCGGTGCCGCCGAACACGCCGAAGGCGGAGACGACGTGCCGCGTCCGGCGGGACATCTCCGCCGTCCTGAGGTGCTTCTCGAACCTGCGCCGCAGCGCCCGGACGGCGATCCACAGGCCCGCGGCGGTCACCGCGGCACCGGCGGTGCCGACGATCCACTGCCCGCCGGGCCAGTCCAGCGCCTTCGCCGTGACGTCCTGGGAGCGCCGGTCGGAACTGCCGCCGCCGCTGCCCTCGTCCCCGGCCGCGTAGGAGAGCACGGAGTACGCGACGAAGCCGTAGAACAGGCAACGGCCCGCGGCCGTCGCCCTCTTGCCCGGCTTGTTCCCGTCGGGGCCGGCCTGCCCGAAGGCGGCCTCCGACAGCCGCCACAGGGCCATCCCGGCCAGGGCGGCCCCGAGCAGCCACAACAGCGCCGTCCCGAAGGGCTTCTCGGCGATCTCGGCGACCGCGCCGCCCCGGTCGGCCTGGCCGCTCCCGCCGGAGAAGGCGATCCGCAGGGAGAGGACGCCGATCAGCGCGTAGAGGACTCCGCGGGCGACGAAACCCGCGCGGGCCGCCGCCGCGACCGCCTTGCTGTTCGCCGCGCGACGGGCCTGCCGCTGCCCGCGCGCCGTTGCCGATCCGGTAGCCATGCTCCACCGGATGCCCTCTCAGGGCGAAGCCATCCCAGGCCGTGGCCCGCCGTTCCCGGGGCAGGCCGCGCTGCCGGCGTTCCGCACGGCACCGCGTCGAGCCGGTACGCGAGACGTTTGCCGCAGGCCGGGCGGGAGAACCGGGAGCCATGACAACCGCCCTCAAGTCATCCTCACCGACCGCCCGCCGCGTCGCGCCCCGGCTGTGGAGCCAGTGCCTCGGCGCACTGGAGCGGGTGGAGAACGCCGAAGCGCTCGACCGTGTCGCGGCGCCCCTGCGGAAGGCCGTACGCGCCCTGCCCCTCGGCCCGCTCCGCGACGTGCTCCACGGCCGCCGGCTCGGCCATCCGCTCCACCCGGTCCTGGTGCAGGTCCCGATGGGCGCCTGGCTGTCGTCCGTCGTCCTGGACTTCGTGCCCGGCGCGGGACGGCCCGCCCGGGTGCTCGTGGGCGTGGGCACGCTGACGGCGCTCCCCGCCGCGCTGGCCGGCTGGACGGACTGGGCGCAGCAGGGCGAGCGGGAGATGCGTACCGGCCTGGTGCACGCGGCGGCCAACGTCGGCGCCGTGACGCTGTTCGGCGCGTCGTTCGCGGTGCGCGGACGCCGCCCGGTGGCCGGCCGTTGCCTCGGCGCGGGCGGTCTGGCCTGTGCCGGCGTCGGCGGCTTCATCGGCGGCCACCTCGCCTACCGGCAGGGCGCGGGTGCCAACAAGGCCGCGTCCGTCGTCCACCTGGTCGAGCCCGGCTGGCACCCGGTCGGCCCGGTGGCCCGCCTCACGCCCGGAAAGCCCGAACACCGCATGCTCGGCGAGGTGCCCCTGCTCGTGGTGCGCGGCGAGGACGGCACCGTCCACGCGCTCGCCGACCGGTGCAGCCACCTCTCCGGATCGCTGTCCTCGGGCGACGTCCACGACGGCTGCGTGACCTGTCCCTGGCACGGCAGCGAGTTCCGGCTGTCCGACGGCGCCGTGGTGCGCGGGCCCGCGACCGCGCCACAGCCGCGCTTCGAGACCCGGATCGAACCGGACGGCGTCCTCGCCGTCCGGCTGCCGGGGGCGGGGTGAGCCGGAGAGGGCTTCGAGGGAGCCGGTTGGTCGTCGACCTGCGCACATTCCCCCGGCGGGCTCGTGGCCCTGCCGGGTGAGGAGCGGTGCGAACGCCTACATCCGCCACATCCTGCGCGGACAGCAGGACCGCGTACTCCCGCCCGGTGGGGCTGGCCCCACTACGGACTGTCGGGTGTACCGGTTCGTGTCACGGCGTCGGCGTTCCTAGCGTTCTCGCATGACGAAAACGCTGCGACCGCACTCTCCGCCCCGGTTACTGGATGTCGACGCGCTGCGAGGGTTCGCGTTGTTCGGGATCCTTGTCGTGAACCTTCCGTTCTTCGCGTCGGGTTACCCGTTCCACCTTGTCGCGGATCCGGCGCACGGGTCGTGGCTGGACGACACCGTGGAGTTCGGGGTCCGGCTGCTGTTCGAGATGAAGTTCTACCTGCTGTTCTCGTTCCTGTTCGGGTACAGCTTCACCTTGCAACTGGCCTCCGCGGAAAGAGCGGGCGCGAACTTCAGCGCGCGGTTCGTCCGCCGGCTCGGTGGGCTGTTCGTGCTCGGTGGTCTGCACGCGGTGCTGCTGTTCCACGGCGACATCCTGGCCACGTACGCGCTGCTGGGCCTCGTGCTGCTCGCCGTGCACCGGATCCGGCCGAGGACCGCGCTCATCTCTGCGGGGGTGATCTTCGGGGTCATGGCGACCGCGATAGCCGTGGCCGCGCTGTCCGGCGTCGAGCTGGTCACCGACCAGGGCGCCGCGCTCGCCGACGGCCGCGCGTCGACCGACGCGCTCGACGGCGGCCTGGGTTCGGTGATCGGCGAGCATGTGCGCTCGTTGCCGACGATGGCCGGCAGCCTCGCCGTGCAGGGGCCCCTCGCGCTGGCCGCGTTCTTCGTCGGACTGGCCGCGGGGCGACGGGAGTTGCTGGCGGACGGGATCGGCAGGCACGGCGTCGCGCTGCGCAGGCTGGAGTGGGTCGGGTACCCGGTCGGGCTCGCCGGCGCGCTGGTGTTCGCGATCGGCGGCGGCACCGTGGGGCTGGCCGGGGTGGCGGTCACCATCCTGACCGCGCCCCTGCTGACCGGCGCCTATGTGGCGACCCTGCTGCGGGTGTTCGCCACCCCGCGCGGCGGCCGGCTGGCACGGGTGCTCGCGCCGGCCGGGCGGATGGCGCTGTCGAACTATCTCGGTCAGTCCTTGCTGGGGGTGCTGATCTTCACCGGCGCAGGACTCGGGCTGACCGGGGACACGCCGCCGGCGCTCGTGCCGGTCGTCGCCGTCGGGATCTTCGCGGCCCAGCTGGAGCTGAGCCGGCGCTGGCTCGCGCGGTACCGGTACGGGCCGGTCGAATGGGTGCTGCGGGCCGTCACGAACGCGGAGCTTCCCCGGATGCGACGCCGCGCGCCGGAAACGGCGCTGTCCTCTCCGCCGGGGGAGCCTCGGCATCCATAGGGGGACAGCCCTCAGCAAGGCGCAACCTGAACAGAGAAAGGGCATGAGTGGAGAAGGCACCGGCGAAGCAGAGGCCGACCGATCCGCTCCAGCGGCAGGTGGACGCGATCCACGACACCGGGGCCGTCGGTGTGCACGCCGAGGTGACGTCACCGTCCGCACGGCACCGCGCGTCCGCGGGGACGGCCGCGGTGAACGCCACGAGGCCGATGCCGCAGGACGGCAGGTTCCGGATCGGCAGTGCCACCAAGACCTTCACCGCCACGGTCGTGCTGCAACTCGTCGGCGAGGGACGGATGTCCCTGGAGGACACCGTCGAACGGTGGCTGCCGGCGTGGTCCGGGGCAACGGCAACGACGGCGGCCGGGTCACCGTGCGGGAGCTGGGGCGGCTGGCGATGCGGCACCCTCCCGAGTTCTCCCCGCCGGGCGCCGGCTGGTCGTGCTCCAACACCAACTACGTCCTCGCCGCGATGATCGTCCACAAGGTCACGGGACGGAGCTGGGCACGCGAGACGCGCGACCGGATCATCCGCCCCCTGGGCCTGAGGCACACCAGCACACCCGGCGTCTCCGCGTCCGTCCCGCTCCCGCACGCCCAGAGCTACGCCGCGTTCGGCACCGACACCGGCACCGACGTCACAGAACTCGACGCGATGACGACCACCGTTGCCGTACCCGAACTGGGCGTGAAGTACGGACACGGAACCCGAACCGCCACCGTGTACGTCGCCAGCGACCCCGGCCGACACACCCAGCGAGCCATGACCACACTCGTGGGCCGGGAACTGTGCCGAGCAGCCGTAGGACCGCCTACGCCTCCCTGGCGAGGCTGACGCAGAAGAGGCACAGGGCGAGTCCGGCACTCGCGTCGAACGCCCTGCGGACCGGCCGTCGTTCGAGCCAGAACCTCAGAGATCCGACGAGACCCACGACCAGCAGCAACCAGAGCGTGCCGAGGAACGGCACGGTCCAGGCGTGGGCCAGCCAGGCGGTCCACGGCGCGTCCTGGCCGACGAACTGAGGAAGCAACGAGAGGTAGAAGACCAGGATCTTCGGGTTGGTCGCGTTGCAGAGGAAGCCCCGGCGGTAGGCGATCCACGGCGATGGCCGTGATACCTCGTGCGCGCCGATGTCCGCGTAGTGCCCGCGAACCGCGCTGCGCAGGGATGCGAAGGCCAGCCATGCCAAATAGGCGACGCCGGCCCACTTGACGGCGAGGAACAGTGGCTGGACGCGGACGACCACGCTCGCCACTCCGGCCGTCACCAGCAGTCCTTGCAGAACCGCGGCCGAACTCACACCGAGCGTGGTGGCCGCGCCGTACCTCCGCCCGCGGCACCCAGATCCACACGCGGACGCCCGCTTCTCGAAAGGAGCGGGCGTCCGGGTGTCGTTACGTCACCGTGCGGAGGGCACCGGTCAGGCCCGGGTCTCCGGGTCCAGGGCCGGGGGCCTGGTGCAGTCGATGACTCGGTCCAGCCAGGCCGGGCCCTTGAGGTAGATGTTGCTGATCCATGCCTTGTAGTCCGGCAGGTAGGACCAGACGTCGTTCGTGATGCCTTCCGCCGTCACGGACTGGGCGTGCTTCTGGCAGCCGATCCTGACCGGGGTGGGGCCGTTGAAGGTGTTCTTCACGTCCGACGTGGTGTTGGGGTGGGAGTGGGTGTTCACGCCCGTGCCCCACGTGCTGAACATGCCGTCGGCGCCCGCGCTGGTGCCGCCGCCCGTGCCGGTGTCGGGGTCGAGGGCCGGGGGCCGGGTGCAGTCCATGACGCCGTCCAGCCAGGCCGCGCCCTTGAGGTAGATGTTGCTGATCCAGGCGCTGTAGTCGGGGAGGTAGGACCAGACGTCGTTGGTGATGCCTTCCGCCGTCACGGACTGGGCGTGCTTCTGGCAGCCGATCTTCACCGGGGTGGGGCCGCTGAAGGTGTTCTTGACGTCCGAGGTGGTGTTGGGGTGGGCGTGGGTGTTCACGTCGGTGCCCCAGGTGCTGTTGGAGCCGGTCGAGGTGCCGCCGCCGCAGTCCGGCACGCCGTCCAGCCAGGCCGCGCCCTTGACGAAGATGTTGCTCACCCAGCCGCCGACGTCGGGCAGGTGCGACCAGGCGTCGTTGGTGATGCCCTCGGCCGTCACCGACTCGGCGTGCTTCTGGCAGTCGATGTGGATCGCGGTCGGCGCGGAGAACGTGGTGACCAGCGAGCCCGAACGCGACGGCGTGGAGCGGACGTTCACACTGGTGCCCCAGGTGGAGTGCTCCCCGGAGCCCGTGGCACCGCCGCAGTCGGGCACCCCGTCCAGCCAGTAGCCGCCCTTGACGTAGATGTTGCTGATCCAGCCGCCCAGGTCGGGCAGGTGGGACCAGACGTCGTTGGTGATGCCCTCGGCGGTGACCGACTCGGCGTGCTTCTGGCAGTCGATGTTGACGGCCGTCGGACCGGGGAAGGTGGTGACCACCGAGCCCGAACGGGCCGGTGCGGAGCGGACGTTGATCCCGGTGCCCCACGTCACGTGGTTGCCGGAGCCCATGCCGCCCATGAACCGCAGCCCGCCCGCGTAGTCGGTCATGTCATGGCTGTTGAGGTCCGAGACCATCACGTGGGTGTCGGACTCGCGCGCCTCGACGATCTTCCCCGCACCGAGGTAGATGGCGACGTGGTGCACGGACCGCCGGCCGAAGAACACGAGGTCACCGGGGCTGAGCGCCGAGGTGTCGGTGCCCAGCCGCTGCCCCGGCAGGCTGAAGATGCCGGCGGCCGTGGTGTTGCCCATGACGTCGTAGCCGACCGCCTGCGACCACGCCCACCGCACCAGACCCGAACAGTCGAAGCCCTTGCGGTACGGATCGTTCTTGCTGCGCACGGGGTCCGACTGGTCGACGAAGCCGTACGAGGCCCCGGGTGAGCCGCCGTGACCGCCGCCCCAGCTGTACCAGGTGCCCGCCGCGACCTGCGAACAGGCGGCGTCGATCGCCCGGTTCGCGGCCGGGGAGACCGCCGTGCCGTGCGCCGCGCAGCCCCACGTGTTCGGCCCGTCCGGCGCGCCGTACTGCCACGGCCAGTAGATGTGCCCCATCTCGCAGGGGATGTAGGCGTTCCGTGACAGGTCGACGGGGTAGCGGCACTGCGTGTCGAGGTGGTCGAGGAAGCCGTCCGGATAGGCCCACTGGTGCCACTCGCCGTGGGTTATCCCGTACGACAGGTTCTTCGCGTACTGGTCCCAGATGATGTCGGCGACGGGGGAGTTGTAGGTGAGCCATTCGCTCAGGCTCCACGGCCCGTCCGCCCGGACGTGCAGCACGAGCGCGCTGTCCGTGCGCTCGATCCAGAACACGATGGTGCGGCCCGCGCCCTCGGAGTGGCCCGGCAGTGACACCAGCCGGAACCCGGTGGTGTAGACGTCGGTGGCCTGGACCGGGTTCGAGGTGCCCAGGTACGTGAGCATGCACTTCGCGCCGGGCTTGATCGGGCCCTTGCAGTCGGTGTCGAAGGGGAAGTACTGGGCGAACCGCCACTCGGCCATCGCGGCGACCTGCCAAGCCGCGGGTTCGGCGGAGCCCTTGTCGACGGAGGCGAGGGTGTACGTGAGTTCGTGCGCGTCGTCCGCGCGGGCGGGACTGCTGCCGGTGAACAGCAGGGTGCCGACGGCCATGATGAGGCCGGCGGCGAGGGCCAGGGCACGCTGCCACATGGGCGGGCTGCCCGGCGCCCGTGAGACCTGTTCGGTCATGTCACTCCTTGGTCAAGGGATGCGCGCGCCGGTGGCGGAATATCGACCCCCGATTGACCGGAAACGCGCGCACGGATCATAACGTTGTCGGCTCACGGTCAAAGTGAACGCTGGGTGAGGTCTCCTGACAGGCGGGATAAATCACCCGAGGAGTGTCAAATCGCCCTGTTTTCCTGACGGTTCATCCGGCGGCGAAGCACGCCAGACGGGGGTGGTGCACGAGCCGGACGCCCCCGCCCCCACCCCCGTCACCGGCCTCAGCGCGCGGGTCAGGCCGATGACGCCGTGCTTGGAGGCATGGTGGGCGGCACGCTCGGGCAGCCCGACGAGCCCGCCCAGCGACGAACAGTTGACGATCGCCCCGCTGCCCTGCTCCCGTATCTGCCGCAGCTCGTGCTTCGTCGCCGCCCAGACACCGCGCAGGTTGACGCCGTTGACCCGGTCGAAGGAGTCCGCGCTCTCGTCGGCCGCGTCGGACGGCGGCACCTGGATGCCGGCGTTGCCGAACGCCATGTCCAGCCGGCCGAACTCCGTCACCGCGCGCCGCACCGCCGCCTCCACCTGCCGCTCGTCCGTGACATCGCAGGCGACGCCGATCTCCTCGGCCGCCTCGCGGACGGCGTCCTCGTCACGGTCGACGAGCACGACGGCGGCGCCGGAGCCGGCGAACGCACGGGCGCCGGCCAGACCCATGCCGGAGGCGGCACCGGTGACCAGGGCGACCTGCCCGGAGTACGCGGCCGACGGCCCTCGCTCATGCCGTCGGATCGAGGAACGTCAGGACGGAGGCGTCCTCCTCGATGAGTGGGGCGAGGGTGGTGTTGAACGGGGGGCCGTAGGGGGCCTGGAGGTGGGTCTGGAAGGCGGCCTCGTCGCGGTAGACCTCGAAGATCCAGTAGGCGCGGGGGTTGGTTGCCTTGGTGTAGACGTCGAAGGTGAGGTTGCCGGGTTCCTCGCGGACCTTGCGGGCGTAGTCGCCGATGAGGCGGGCGACCTCGTCCTGGGCGCCTTCGCGGGCGGTGAACTCGGCGAGGAGTGTCTTCGTCACGGTGCGGTGTCCTTGTCGTGGGTGGGGGCGAGGTGCCAGACGGTGGCCCGGTCCAGGTGCGCCGAACCGTTCTCGGCGAAGACCTGGACCCCGTGGCTGTCGGGGTCGGGGAAGATCTGGTCGGTGATGACGGCCTCGCCGCTGCCACCGAAGACCTCGACGGACGACCAGTCGACCAGGATCCGCAGCGTGACCGTGCCGTTCACCGGTTTCAGCGGCGCGGTCTGGACGCCGGGAAAGCTGCCGTCGAAGTCCACGGCGCCGGAGCGGGTGCGGTCGACGTACAGCTCCTGCGCCGCGGTGTCGTAGCCGATGACGGTCTCCTCACCCAGGGAACCCGGGGAGCCCGTGCGCACCTTGATCCCGAACCGTTCGGCGTCCCTGAGGGAGAAGGTGGCCTCGATGTCGAGCGCCTTGCCCTCGGCACCGGGCCCGGCCAGCGCCCGCGACGTGTTCGTCACGGTGCCGGGGGCCGCGGTGACCGGGGAGGGCAGGCGCAGGGACTTCACGCCGTCCACCGGTTCGCTGGTCAGCCGGACACGGCCGTCGACGGTCCGCAGGGCCATCTGCCGGGGAACGCTCTGCGCACCCCGCCAGGGCGAGGTGGGGGTCGCGCCGGCGTAGTCCCAGTTGCTCATCCAGCCGATCATGTACCGCTTGCCGTCCGGGGCGTTCTCCCAGGAGACGGCCGCGTAGTAGTCCTTGCCGTGGTCGGCCCAGCCGGCGCGCTCCAGGACGGAACGGGCGGGGGCGTCGGCTTCGGTGAACCGGTCGGCGAGGACGTGACCCCAGCCGCCGGTGTTCAGGTCGACGAGCTGGATCCGCGCCTGCCTGCCGAGGTAGGGCCGGGTGTCGAAGGAGGCCCAGTCCAGCGCCTCGCTGCCGGAACCGGTGGCCGTGCGCACGACCTGGCCGTCGACGACCAGATTGACGGCCGTCTCCTGCGCGCCGGGCCGGGCCCGGACGTCGGACAGCGCGATCTGGTCGGCGTTGAGGTGACCCCAGCTCCCGGTGTTGTCGTCGACGACCCTGATCCGCGCCTTCCTGCCGGCGAGGTCACGGACGTCCCAGGAGGCCGGCTCCAGGGCCTCGGCGTTCTTGCCGGTGGCGCTGCGCACGACCTGGCCGTCGACGAGGAGTTCGAGCGCGGTGGGGTGCGCGGAGCCGGAGGGGTGGTCGCCGCCGCCGACGAGGAAGTTGACGTACGCCTTGTCGAGGGTGAACTCGGGCGAGGTGAGGGTCCCGGTGGCGGCGTCCCCGGCGCGGAAGGTGTTGACCAGGCCGCCGCCCTGGAAGCCGGTGACCTGCTGCTGGCCGGGCAGGGTGCCGCCGGCCGGCGCCGACCCGAACGCGTCGCCGGTCGCCGTCCAGTCGCCGTAGGTGCCGCCGTCGAAGTCGGCGAGGATCCGGCCGGGCCGGTGCGGGTGCCGGCCGCCGCCGACCTTGAAGTTCAGGTAGGGGCTGCGCACGGTGAACGGCGGCGAGGTGAGCGTGCCGGTGGCGGCGTCCCCGGAGTGGAAGCTGTTGGCGAGGCCCCGGCCGTCGAAGCCGGTGACGGTCTGCTGCCCGTCGAGCGTCCCGGCCGCCGGCCCCGGGCCGAACGCGGTCCCCGTGGCCGTCCACGCACCGAAGTCACCGCCCTCGAAGTCCTGGACGACGGTCCCGGCGGGCGGGGTGTAGATGCCGTCGTCGGCGGCGGTGAACGTCCTGCCGTCGAAGTCGCCGACGAAGTACTGGGCCGCCGAACCGCCCGCGATGCCACCGGGGTTGAGGTTGACGACCAGGACCCACTTGACGTTGTCCGGGTTCCCGTCGACGGCGAGCGGGAACAGGTCGGGGCACTCCCACACCCCGCCCGTCGCGCCGGCCGGGCCGAACTCGCTGAGCTGCGTCCAGTCCTTGAGATTCTTGGAGGTGTAGAACCGCACCTTGTGCTCGGCGGACAGCGAGACCGTCATCAGCCAGCTCCGGGTCGGCGCGTACCACTGGACCTTGGGGTCGCGGAAGTCCTTCGAGCCGATGTCGAGGACGGGATTGCCCGGGTACTTGGTCCAGGTCCGGCCCCGGTCGGTGCTGTAGGCGAGGGCCTGGGACTGGACGCCGGTGGTTTTGTCGTGGCGCGTGTAGACCGCGACCATGGGCGGGTTCTCGGCGGTGCCGAGACCGGAGGTGTTGTGCTCGTCGACGACGGCGCCGCCGGAGAAGACCATCTCCTTGTCGTCGTGCGACAGGGCGAGCGGCAGCTCCTGCCAGTGGACGAGGTCCGTGCTCACCGCGTGGCCCCAGGACATGTCGCCCCACACGTCGCCGCTCGGGTTGTACTGGTAGAAGAGGTGGTACTCGCCCTGGTAGTACACGAGGCCGTTGGGGTCGTTCATCCAGTTCTGCCGCGGCGTGAAGTGGAACTGGGGCCGGTAGGTCTCCGCGTACGGCGCGGTAGCGGCCGCCGCGGACTGCGGGGCGAGCAGCGCGCAGACGGCCGCCGCCGAGGCGACCGTCCGTATACGGGCACGCCGGGAAACACGTCCAGAGCTCATGGCGACTCCTGTGCTGCGGGCTCCGGGCAGCGCGGCCTGCGGCGGGCGGCCCGACGATGTGACGCCCCGGCCCACGATGTCGTCCACACCGCCGGCCGGAGAACATGTCAGCGATGACTTGTGTCAACGCTGACATCGAGTGGCCCGATGATGGACGCCGGCCGGCGGGCGAGTCAACGGTCCGGACGGGATTCGCCCGGCGGTCAGGTGTGATCGGCCGCCGCGAGCGGCGTCACCTGCTCGCGCCACGGCGGGTTCGGGCCGGCGACCGAGCAGGTCAGGGCCGCCACCCGCGCCGCGAACCGGCAGGCTTCCGCGACCTCGTCGAGGCGCAGAGCGGTGAGCCGGCCGCCGAGAAGCCCACGGGCGCCGAGGTGGTGCAACAGCCCGGCGGTGAACGAGTCACCCGCGCCCACCGTGTCGACGACCCGCGTCGCCACCGCAGGCACCGCCACCCGCTCGCCGTCCAGCGAGGCCAGAGCACCACCGGCGCCGCGCGTGAGCACGACCAGCCGCACCCCCGCCGCGTGCCACACGTCGCACGCCTCCTCCGGCGCGGTGCCCGGCAGGAGGAGGTTCAGGTCGTCCTCGCTGAGGCGCAGGACGTCGGCGAGGGAGCACCAGTGGGCCAGCCGGGCGCGGTAGACGTCCGCACGCACCAGCAGGGGCCGGACGTTGGGGTCGATGCTGACGGTGGCCGCCGCCGAGGCCCGCCCCAGGAACTCCTCCACCGCCGCCGCGCCGGGCTCCCTGACCAGGGCCAGCGAGCCGGTGTGCAGGCACGATGTGCCGGACAGGTCGACTCCCGCCAGCTCGCGCGCGGTCCACTGCCAGTCGGCCGTGTTCTGCGCGTGGAAGGAGAACGCCGCCTGCCCCTGGGCGTCCAGTTCGGCCACCGCCAGCGTGCTGGGCTCGGCGGCCTCGACGGCGTCCGAGAGGTCGACGCCGGACGCCTCCAGGCGGGCGCGGAACAGGCGGCCGAAGACGTCGCCGGACAGGCGTGCGAGGAAGCGGGAGCGGGTGCCGAGGCGGGCCAGGGCCACCGCCGTGTTCGCCGGTCCGCCGCCCGGCAGGACCCGCAGGGCGAGTTCGTGCGCGGCGCTCGCGGGCTCGGTGAAGGCGTCGGCGACGCACTCTCCCAGAACGGTGATCTGGCGCGGGCTCATGGGCAGCTCTTCTCTCGGAGCGGTACGGAAGGACCGGACGCGGCGCGGTCGGCGGCAGCGGGGGCGTTGCCGATTTGTGACGGGCGCAAGGCATTGACGTTGCCGGGAGACGGAGTCCATCATCCTCGCCATGCGGTGTCAACGATGACATAAGTCAGCGCTGACACCGGGGGTGGCCTGCCCGCACCCTGCCCTGTGCCGCCCGCTATCCACAGGAGTCGTTCATGTCTCGCAGCACGCGTCCGTCCTCCTCCCTCCTCAGGGCCGCCGCCGTCACGGGCGTCGCGGCCCTGACCCTGACCGCCTGCGGCTCCGGCTCCGGAACGGGCTCGTCCAGCGCCGGTTCGGGCGAGATCAAGGTCGGCCTGATCACCAAGACCGACACCAACCCGTTCTTCGTGAAGATGAAGGAGGGCGCCGAGAAGGCCGCGCAGTCCGAAGGCGTCCAACTCATGACCGCCGCCGGCAAGTTCGACGGCGACAACGCCGGCCAGATCACCGCCGTCGAGAACATGGTCGCCGCCGGGGTGAAGGGCATCCTGATCACCCCCAGCGACTCCAAGGCCATCGTGCCCGCGCTCGCCAAGGCCAAGGCCAAGGGCGTCCTGGTGATCGCCCTCGACACCCCGACCGAGCCGCAGAACGCCGTCGACGCCCTCTTCGCCACCGACAACGTCAAGGCCGGACAGCTGATCGGCGAGTACGCCAAGGCCGCCATGACCGGCAAGGCCGCGAAGATCGCCACCCTCGACCTCGCGCCGGGCGTCTCCGTCGGCGTCCAGCGGCACGACGGCTTCCTGAAGGGCTTCGGCGCCACCGACAAGGACGTCGTCTGCGCCCAGGACACCGGCGGCGACCAGGCCAAGGGCCAGACCGCCATGGAGAACTGCCTCCAGAAGGAGCCCGGCATCAACGTCGTCTACACCATCAACGAACCGGCCGCGCTCGGCGCCTACACCGCGCTCAAGGCCAAGGGCCGGGAGAAGGACGTACTGATCGTCTCCGTCGACGGCGGCTGCACCGGCACCCAGGCGGTCAAGGACGGCAAGATCGCCGCGACCTCCCAGCAGTACCCGCTGAAGATGGCCACCGAGGGCGTCAAGGCGGTCGTGACGGACGCCAAGGGCGGCAAGAAGTCCGGCGGGTACATCGACACCGGCGTCACCCTGATCACCGACAAGGCGCAGACCGGCGTCACCTCCAAGGACACGGCGTTCGGCCTGGAGAACTGCTGGGGCTGAGCCCACCCGCCGTCCCCGCTCAAGGGGACGGCGGCCCCTCGCCCCTGCCGGTACGGAACTCTGTCTCCCGACAAGGACTTCGCATGACCGCCACGTCCACACCACCCTCGCCCCCGGCACCGTACGCCGACCTCAAGGCGCCGACCACGGCCCGCCGACTGCTCACCCAGCCGACCACCGGCCCCCTCGCCGCCCTGCTGCTGGCCTGCGTCTACTTCTCCTTCTCCACCGACCAGTTCCTCACCGGTGGGAACTTCTCGCTGATCGTGCAGCAGGTCATGGTGGTCGGCGTCCTCGCCATCGGGCAGACCCTGATCATCCTCACCGCCGGCATCGACCTGTCGTGCGGCGCCGTGATGGCGTTCGGCAGCATCGTGATCGCCAAGACGGCCGCACAGGGCTCGCTGTCCCCGCTGCTCGCGATCGCGCTGGGCCTGGTGGTCTGCGGCGGCTTCGGCCTCCTCAACGGCCTGCTGGTGCAGAAGATCCCGCTGCCGCCGTTCATCGTGACCCTCGGCATGCTCAACGTGGCGTTCGCCCTGACCCACATCTACTCCGAGGAACAGACGGTCACCAACCTGCCCGGACCGCTGACCGCCCTCGGCGAGACCTTCCCGCTCGGCCGCACCGACATCACCTACGGCTCCCTGGTCACCATCGCCCTGTTCCTCCTCGTCGCCTACGCGCTGAGCAACACCGGCTGGGGCCGCCACGTCTACGCCCTCGGCAACAGCCCGGAAGCGGCCCGGCTCAACGGCATCCGCACCTCCCGCCTCACCATCGGCATCTACACCGTCGCCGGACTGCTCTACGGCATCGCCGCCCTCCTCCTCATCTCCCGCACCGGGGTCGGCGACCCGCAGGCCGGCCAGACCGACAACCTCGACAGCATCACCGCCGTGGTCCTCGGCGGGACCAGCCTCTTCGGCGGCCGGGGCTCGGTCGTCGGCACGTTCATCGGCGTCCTCATCGTCGGCGTCTTCCGCAACGGGCTCCAGCTGATGGGCGTCGCCTCCATCTACCAGACGCTGATCACCGGGGTCCTGGTGATCCTCGCGGTGACCGTCGACCAGATCTCCCGGAAGAAGGCCCGATGAGCACCACGCCCACCCCCGTGCTCCAGGCCCGCGGCCTCGTCAAGCGCTACGGCCAGGTCACCGCCATCGACGGCGCCGACTTCGACCTGCTGCCCGGCGAGGTCCTGGCCGTCATCGGCGACAACGGCGCCGGCAAGACCAGCCTCATCAAGGCCCTCACCGGCGCACTCACCCCCGACGCCGGCGAGATCCGGCTCAACGGCGAGGTCATCCAGTTCTCCGGCCCGCAGAGCGCCCGCGCCCACGGCATCGAGACCGTCTACCAGGACCTCGCCGTCGCGGCCTCCATGGACATCGCCTCGAACATGTTCCTCGGCCGGGAACTGCGCCGCCCCGGCGTCCTCGGCAGCGTCTTCCGCATGCTCGACAAGAAACGGATGCGGCAGGAGGCCGCCGAGCACATGGCCGACCTGAAGATCGGGCTGCGCTCGCTGACCCAGTCGGTCGAGACCCTGTCCGGCGGACAGCGCCAGGCCGTGGCGGTCGCCCGCTCCGTCGCCTGGGCGAGCAGCGTCGTCGTCATGGACGAACCCACCGCCGCCCTCGGCGTCAAGGAGTCGGGACAGGTCCTCGACCTCATCCGGCGGGTCCGCGACAAGGGCATGCCGGTCGTCCTGATCAGCCACAACATGCCGCACGTCTTCGAGATCGCCGACCGCGTCCACGTCCACCGCCTCGGCCGGCGGGCCGCCGTCCTCAAGCCCGCCGACCACTCGATGGCCGAGGTCGTCGCCATCATGACCGGCGCACTCACCGTCGACGCCGCCGGAGGTACCGTCGTCGCGGACTCCGAGGCCGCCAGGGCCGCGGGGGTCCAGGCCACCTGACACCACCTTCGGCACGTCCGCGTTCCGGCCGAGGCCGAGGCCGGAACCGACGAGCAAGGAGACCGTTTCCTCCATGGCAGCGAACCGCCGCCCCACCCTGGCCGACGTCGCCCGCGAGGTGGGCGTCAGCGCCAAGACCGTCTCCCGCGTCCTCAACGAGGACGGGCCCGCCTCCGCGCGGACCCGGGAACAGGTACTCGCCGCCGTGGCCCGGCTGGGCTTCCAACCGAACCTCATGGCGCGCAACATCCGCGTCGGCGGACCCGACACCACCGTCGGACTCGTCATCCCCGACCTCGGCAACCCCTTCTTCGGCGCCGTCGCCCGAGGCATCGAGGACACGGTCGGGGTGCGCGGCCTGACCCTCCTCATGGGCTCATCGGCCGACGACCCCGACCGCGAACGCGCCCTGACGGACAAGTTCCTCGCCCGCCGGATCAGCATCCTCATGGTCGTGCCGTCCGTCGGCGCGAGCCACGCCCACCTCAAGTCCCACCGCGACGCCGGACTGCCCGTCGTCTTCCTCGACCGGCCCGGCGCGGGACTGACCGCCGACAGCGTCGTCAGCACCAACCGCACGGGCGCGCACGACGGCGTCGCCCACCTCGTCGCCCACGGACACCGGCGCATCGCCTTCGTCGGCGACCTGCCGACCCGCCTCTACACCCGCCGCGAGCGGCTGGCCGGCTACCGCGAGGCCCTGCGCGAGGCCGGCCTCCCGGACGACCCCGCCCTGATCACCAACGCCCACGACCAGCACGGCGCCTCGGCGGCCACCGCCCGGCTGCTGGAGCGGGCCGACCCGCCCACGGCCCTCTTCGCCGGCAACAACATCGCCGCGCTCGGCATCGTCACCGAACTCGCCCGCAGCAGACGTAAGGACGTCGCCGTCGTCGCCTTCGACGACGTGCCCCTCGCCGAAGCCCTCGAACCCGCCCTCACCGTCGTCGCCCAGAACCCCGAGGAGATCGGCAGAGCCGCCGCGGCCACCGCCCTCGCCCGCCTCGACGGCGACCGCTCCCGCGCCCGCACCGTCACCGTCCCCACCCGGTTGATCAGCCGGGGGTCGGGGGAACAGCGGCTCGCCGCACGGCACGGGGCATGACGTCCCCTGATCCCGGGCCCTCGGCGGCGCTCAGGTCCTGGGCCCCGATGACGGACAGCAGCTCCAACCGCTCGGCCCCCGGGCTCCCCGGCGGCGCGGTGAACCACAGCAGGCGCTGGCGGCCGTCCTCGCTGAGCAGGTTGTGGCAGTCGAGTGCGATGACGCCGAGCGTGGGGTGGACGATCCTCTTGTGGTCCGTGCGGCGCACCGCGACGTCGTGGGTGTCCCAGAGGGCCGCGAACTCCGGGCTGCGGCGGCGCAGCACGGCGACCGTCCTCGTGACCTCCGGGTCCCGGCCGCGCCGGGCGGCCACTGCCTGGAGGTCGGCCACGAACACCCGGGAGTGGTGCGGGTGGTCCTCGGACGGGTACCTCTCGCGCGGGGACCGGCCGAGCAGGTTTCGGGCCAGGTCGTTCTCCACCAGCGTCTCGTGCAGGTCGGTGATGACCCGTGCCGGGGTGTCGGGCAGCCGGTCCAGGAGCCCGAACAGCGCGGGCGAGGGCGGCCAGGGTCTGGGCCGAGGGCTGCACGCCGTGCTTCCTGCTGCCGTGCTCCAGCTCGGTGTAGTAGTCGGCCGACAGCCCCGCCAACTGGGCGACCTCCTCGCGGCGCAGCCCGGGAACACGCCGGCGCGGACCCTGGGGGAGACCGACGTCGGCGGGGCGGATGCGGTCGCGCCGAGTCCTGAGGAAGGCGCCGAGTGCTCGAAGGTCCACCCCTCCATGGTCGCGCGCACGCCGGGCCGTATCCAGGGGTGGGCAGCCCCTGGGTAGACACAGCCCTGGCTGGGGGCGGGCGACCGGACGATCGTCGAGGACGCAACAAGCACGACCTGATCGCATCCACCACAGGAGTCAGCCATGCCCACCTTCGGAACCGAAGCCCCGGACCGTGTCGCGATCGTCACCGGCGGCTCGCGCGGCATCGGCCGCCGAACCGTCGCCCGGCTGGCCGCCGACGCCGGCGTCCGGGCGATCGCGGTGCGCGCCGACGTCGCCGACGAACACGCCGTCGCGGCGCTGTTCGACACGGCCGAGGCGGAGTTCGGCGGTGTCGACGTCGTCGTCCACGCGGCCGGGCGGGTGCACACGGCGCCGATCGCCGAGCTGGACCTCGCCGTCCTGGACGAGCTGCACCGCACCAACATCCGGGGCACCTTCGTCGTCGTCCAGCAGGCCGCCCGCCGGGTGCGCCCCGGCGGTGCGATCGTGACGTTCTCCACGTCCGTGGTCGGGCTGGCCTTCCCGGACTACGCGCGTACTCCGCGAGCAAGGGCGCGGTCGAGGCGCTGACGCCGATCCTGGCCCGGGAGCTGCGGGGCCGGGACGTCACCGCCAACGCCGTCGCACCCGGCCCCACGGCCACCGACCTCTTCCTGGCCGGCAAGGACGAGGAGACCATCGCCCGTCTGGCCGCCCAGCCCCCGCTGGAACGCCTCGGCACCCCCTCCGACATCGCCGAGGTCGTCGCGTTCCTGGCGTCCCCGGCCGGCCACTGGATCAACGGACAGGTCGTCCGCGCCAACGGCGGGATCGTCTGAGCCGATGAGTTCCCGGGAGTCGGACGGTCTACCTGTCGACGAAGGGAGCGCACCATGCGCAAGGTCATCATCTGTACGTTTCTGACGCTGGACGGCGTGATGCAGGCGCCGGGCGGTCCGGACGAGGACACGCGGAGCGGCTTCGAGCACGGCGGCTGGCAGAAGCCGGTGAGCGACGACGAGGTCGGCGCGGCCATCGCCGGCTGGTACGAGGACTCCGACGCGATGCTGCTCGGCCGCAGGACGTACGAGATCTTCGCGTCGTACTGGCCGACCGCCGACCCCGGCAACCCGTTCACCGACCGGATGAACGGCATGCGCAAGTACGTGGCGTCCAGGACCCTCACGTCCGTCGACTGGCAGAACTCCGCGCTGCTGGAAGGGGACGTCGTCGACGCGGTGCGCGCGCTGAAGGCGTCCGACGGCGGCGACCTCAACGTCGTCGGCAGCGGCGACCTCGCCCAGACCCTCATGCGGCACGACCTCGTCGACGAGTACCGCCTGACCGTCCACCCGGTGATCATCGGCACGGGCAAACGCCTCTTCGCCGACGGAGCGATCCCCACCGGCCTTGAGCCGGTCAGCGTCTCGACGACGAAGGGCGGCACCGTCGTCGGCGTCTACCGCCCGAACGGCAAGCCCGGCTACGGCAGTTACTAGGCGCGGGGTCGCGCGCGGTAAACCCGGCGACGCCGGCGACCGGGCCCGGGATACTGGGCGCCCATGAACGAGGTCAAGGTCGTCGTCGCCCACTCCGAGCGGGCGACGCTGCGTGTCGGTGACGTGTTCCTGAAGGTGGACGCCGATCAGGCGCGGATCGACGTCGAGTTCGAGGCGATGTCCCTCGCGCCGGTGCCGACCGCGGAGGTGCTGTGGCGCAAGCCGTCCGTACTCGCGACCGCCGCGCTCCCGGGCACGACGCTCGGGCGTCTCGGCGGGCCGGTGACCGGTTCGCCGGCGGCATGGGCCGCGGCGGGCGCCGCCATCCGCAAGCTGCACGACGCACCGCTGCCGCCGTGGCCCGGCCGGGCCGGCCGCAGCATCGACGCGCTGACGACGGAACTCGACGACGCGTGCGAGTCCCTGGTGACCAACGGCCTCCTGCCCGCCGACCTGGTCACCCGCAACCGCCGGATCGCCGAGGCCGCGCTGCGACCGTGGACCCCGGCGTTCACGCACGGCGACCTCCAGATCGCGCACGTCTTCCTCGACGGCGACGAGGTCACCGGCATCATCGACTGGTCCGAGGCGGGCCAGGGGGACGCCCTGTACGACCTCGCCACCTTCTCCCTCGGCCACGAGGAGCACCTTGACGACCTCCTCGCCGGCTACGGCACCGACGTCGACCTCGACGTGATCCACGCGTGGTCGTCGCTGCGCAGCCTGCTGGCGGTACGCCCGCTGATCGAGCAGGGCTTCGACCCCTTCGCACCGGGCTGCGAGGTCGACGTGCTGAGATCCCGGATGTGACCGAGCGCGGAACCGGCCCGCCTACCCCTCGTCGGTCTCCTGGTCGGCGGCTTCGTTGGCGCGGTCGATCTCGGCCATGTGCTCCTCCGCCCAGGTCCGCAGCCCCGCGAGGGCGGCTTCCAGGGACAGGCCGAGGCCGGTGAGCCGGTAGAAGACGCGTGGCGGCACGGTGGGTTCGACCCGGCGTGACACGAGCCCGTCGCGGGTCAGGCCGCGCAGTGTCACGGACAGCATCTTCTGGGAGACGCCGGGCATCCGGCGTCTCAGTTCCGCGAAGCGCACCTCGTCCGGTGCGGCGTCGGCGAGTGTCTTGACGGCCATGGACGTCCACTTCGTGCCGATGCGGTCCAGCAACTGCCGCGTCGGGCAATGGGGGTCGAACAGGTCGCCGCGCACCCCGCGACCGGCGGCGCGGGCTCCTTGGCCGGCGGCGCGGGCTTCTCGGGCGGTCACCTGTGGCTCACCACCTTCCCTGAAAGTGCCGTCTAGGAAGCGGCGGGACGGTTACCTATCGTTTGCTGGTCACCAATGGTAACCATCTGAAGGAGCCGCCATGCCCGTCACCACCGCGCACCCGCACCACCTCCGCCGGATCAGGGCGAACGGCGTCCACCTCAACGTCGCGATCGCCGGGGACGGCCCCGCGGTCCTCCTGCTGCACGGCTTCCCGCACACCTGGCAGCTCTGGAGCGGCATCATGGGCCGGCTCGCCGGGCGGTACCGGGTCATCGCCCCGGACCTGAGAGGCTGCGGCGCCAGCGAACGTGCCACCGAGGGGTACGACGCGGGCACTCTCGCCGCCGACGCCGCGGCGCTGCTCGACGCGCTCGGCGAGCCCTCGGCGGCGGTGGTCGGTATCGACGCGGGTGTCGCCCCCGCCGTCCTGCTCGCGCTGCGCCGGCCCGGCCTCGTCCGGCGCCTGGTCGTGATGGAGGCGCTGCTCGGCCGGCTGCCCGGAGCGGAGGACGCCGTCGCGGGCGGTACCCCGTGGTGGTTCGGGTTCCATGCCGTCCCCGGCCTCGCCGAGACCGTCCTGGCCGGCAACGAGGCCCCGTATGTCGACTGGTTCCTCGATTCGGGGACGCTCGGGCGGGGAGTGCCCGACGACATCCGTGCCGCCTTCGTCCACGCGTACACCGGGAGCGAGGCCCTGCGCTGCGCGTTCTCCTTCTACCGGGCCCTGCCCACCAGCGCGCGGCAGATCCAGGACGCCGTCGCGACGGCCCGGCTGACCATGCCCACCATGGCCGTCGGCGCGCACCCCGTCGGCACCGGGCTCGCACACCAACTCGGTCCCCTCACCGACGACTTGGTCGGACACCAGCTCCAGGACTGCGGCCACATCATCCCCCTCGACCGCCCCGACGCGTTGCTCGCGCTCCTCACTCCTTTCCTCGCCGCAGATCCAGATGTCCCCTGACGACCACCAGGTGTCCGCCCTCGGCGCGCCGGTGCGCCCGGATCGAGCCCATGATGAATGAGTGCCGTGGTGCTCACCGTCCGTGAGGTCTGTGCGGCTGCTCGTACCGCTCCGAAGGGATCCGCCATGACCGCTGCCGTGCCCGAGGCCCCGACCGCACCAGGGGTGCGGTCCTGGTGGGGGATCCCGTATGCCACCGCAGAGCGGTACCGCCGTCCCGTGGTAGCGGACTTCGATGCGGACCGCCCTTACGACCGGAAGGGTGTCGTCTCCGTCCAGCCCGACAGCGGGGACTGGCTGGAGGCGGACAGTGGGATGGGGGAGGACTGCCTCAACCTGAATGTGTGGGCTCCCGAGGAGCCGGCCGGGGAAGCTCTGCCGGTGGCCGTCTACATCCATGGCGGCGGTTTCGAGTACGGCGCCAACACGCAGATCACGTCGAACGCCTCCGGCCTCGCCGCGACGGGGCGTGTGGTGGGTGTGTCGATCAACTACCGGCTCGGCGCCTTGGGCGCGGTGTCGCTGTCGCAGTACGGCGGCGCGCTCGCCGAGGCCAGCAACCTGTGCCTGCAGGACGTCATCGCCGCGCTGGCCTGGATCAAGCGGAACATCGCCCACTTCGGCGGCGACCCCGACGACGTCACCGTCTACGGCCACAGCGCCGGCGCCTTCTCCACCTTCGGGCTGCTCGGCGCACCGGCGGCCAACGGCCTGTACCGGCGCCTGGCCGGATTCTCCGGAGGACCTTCGCGCATCCAGCCCGCCTGGTGGGCGGAGGAGCACGCGCACCGGTTCGTCACCGAACTCGGCGTCGCGGACACCCCCGAGAAGCTCCTCGGTCTCGACACGGCCGCGCTGGTGGCAGCCCTGCACAAGGTCACCCCGACCGACATCGGCGTCCGCGGCGGCATGCTGGGCACGAGCATCGGCGTCGTCCTGGACGCCGGACAGCCCGGCGCGGTGCTGCGCGCCCACCCCATGGACGTCCTGGCCTCCGGCACGCACCGGGACGTCGACATCCTGCTCAGCGCGGGCAGCGACGAGATGGGCTGGTGGGTGGCCAACGACCTCGACCGCTTCGACCCGCACACCGTCGAGGCCGTCACCGACGAGATCGCCGGCTGGCGCATCCCCCGCACCCGCGCCCGGAAGATCGTCGACGCCTACGACCGGGACGGCCGCACCCCGGCCGAGGTCCGCGCCGCGTACCTGACGGACTACGCCTTCGCCGTGCCCGCCGCCCGGAGCGCTTTGGCCCACGCCGCCGCGGGCGGCAACGCCCACCTCCTCCTGATCGGCCCGGCGCAGGGCGCGCCCGCCGTGCACGGCACCGAGATGTACGCCCTCGTCGGCCAGGAGCGGCCCGGCCGCAGCGCCGAACAGGCCGAGCGCGACACCCGGATCCGCGACATCGTGCTCGACTTCGCCACCGGCGCACGGACCCGGCTGTGGCCCGCCGTCATCGACCGCCCCGACGCGGAAGGCGTCGGCGACCTCCCCCTCGACGCCGGCGCGCACTACCGGGCCGTCCTCGACCGGTACGAGGGCATCGCCCGCCCCTGACCGCCGACGAAGACAAGGAGCTGGACATGAGCCACCCCACAGCAGCGACGACCATGCGGGCCGTCGTCATCACCCGCCCCGGCGGCCTCGACGCCCTGGAGATCAAGGACGTGCCGGTACCGGCACGCAAACCCGGCTGGGTGCGGATTCGGGTGAAGGCGTTCGGCGTCAACGAATCCGAAGTCACCACCCGCAAGGGCGAGTCGGACGCCGAGGTCACCTACCCGCGCGTGCCCGGCATCGAGGGCGTCGGCGTGGTCGACGAGGCCGACGAGGACAGCGGGCTGCGGCCGGGCCGGCAGGTGGCGACCATGATGGGCGGCATGGGCCGCTCCTTCGACGGCGCCTACGCCCAGTACGTCACCGTCCCGGCCGGGCAGGTCATCCCGTTCGACACCGGCCTGCCCTGGGATGTGGTCGGCGCCCTGCCGGAGATGTTCCAGACCGCGTACGGGTCCCTCGTCACCGGTCTCGACCTGCGGGCGGGGCAGACGCTGCTGATCCGTGGCGGCACCTCCACGGTCGGCCTGACCGCGGCCACCGTCGCGAAGGACCTCGGTGTCACCGTGCTGTCCACCACCCGGCGCCCGGACCGGGCCGGGGACCTGCGGGCCGTGGGCGTCGACCACCCCCTCGTCGACGACGGCGCCCTCGCCGACCAGGTGCGCGAACTGGTGCCCGGCGGTGTCGACGCCGCGCTGGAGCTGGTGGGCTGCTCGGTCCTCGCCGACACCCTGCGCAGCGTCCGCCGGCACGGCACCGTCTGCTTCACCGGAGCCCTGGCCGACCAGTGGACGATCCCCGACTTCTCCCCGTTCATGATCCCCGGCGGGGTGCGGCTGACCAGTTACGCGGGCGAGGCCGCCGACCTGCCGGCCGACGTCTTCGCACGTCAGCTCCAGGCCATCGCGGACGGGCGCCTCAAGGTGCCGGTCGCCAAGGTTTACCGGGGTCTGGAGCAGGTCGGGGACGCCCATGCCGGCGTCGAGTCCGGTGCCACTCCGGGCAAGCACGTCGTCGTGCTGGAGGAGTGAGGAGCGGGCCCTTACGGCGTCGGCGTGCGCTCACGGGCCGCGAACGCGGTCGGCGTGAGACCCGTGCGGTCACGGAAGAAGCGGCCGAAGTTCGCCGGGTCGGTGAAGCCGAGGTGAGCGGCCACGGCTCGCGCCTCCCACCGCGCGGTCCCCAGCAGACGCCGGGCTTCGAGCAGCCGCCGCTCGTCGATGAGTTCCCGCACCCCTTTGCCGGTGGCGTCCCGGGTGGCGCGGCTGAGGGTGCGGACCGAGCGGCCGAGCAGTTCGGCGTAGTCCGCGGCCTGGTGCAGCTCGCGGAAGTGCAGCTCCAGGGCGTCCGTGAACCTCCTGTACGTGTCGCCGCGGCCCGTGCCGGCCGTCGCCGCGTCGACGGGGGTGATGCCGGGGGCGTCGGCGAGGCGCAGCAGGAGCGATTCGAGGAGGCTGCGGCGCAGGGCGTGGTGGATGTCGAGGGGGCGGCGTCCGAGGGCGCGGTGTTCGTCGAGGAGCTGGAGGGCCGTCTGCTGGAGCCAGACGCTGTCCTCGGGGTGCGGGCTGAGCACGGCGGGGGCGTCGTGGGCGGTGAGCGGTGCGAGGAGGCGGGCGGTGTCGGGTCGCAGCACGTCCGGCTCGAACAGGATGAACGGGCCGCGCGCGGCGCCCGGCGGATGCCAGCACTGGGCGTGCCCGGGGCGCACCCACAGCCACTGGCCGGGGGTAATGGTCCGCGTGACGTGGTCGACGTCGTGCCGCAGTTCGCCCTCGGTGACCGCGATGAGGTAGTGGAAGGTGGCGCGGCCCGGCCGGGGAGGGTTCCACGGCCAGTCGTCGTGCTGGACGAAGAAGTCCTCGACGGTGCTCACCTCAAGGCCGTACGGGGTGCCGACCGGGGGCTGGAAACCGTACAGCGGGACCGCGTCCGGTCCGGTCTTGCCGCGTGGGCTCGGGTGTCGCTTGTCGACCATCACGTGTCCGCAGCCTACCGGGCTTGCCGCCGGCTTCGGAGGAAGGATGGGACGTGCCCCCGAGCCCCCCGAGCCCCCCGAGCTCCCGAGCTCTTCGAGCCTTTTGACGCCGCAGCCCCTCACGGAAGACGCCCCCCGATGAACGGACCGACCGAGGCACCCGGCCGCCCCGCCGGAGACCAACTCCAGGACACCGCCCGCCGAACGGCCCTCGCCCTGCCCGGAACGGACCACGGCCACCCGTTCACGGAACACCTGGACGTCTACAAGGTCGCCGGCAAGGTGTTCCTGATCGTCACCGACGACCCGGACGAGCAGATCATCACCGTCAAGTGCACCCCCGAACACGCCCGTGTCCTCGTGCACGGCCACCCCTCGATCACCCCGGGCCGCTACCTCGACAAACGCCACTGGATCTCCCTCGGACCAGGCCCCGGCATCACCGAGCGCCTGATCACCGACGCCGTCGAGGACTCCTACGACCTGGTCGTAGAGCGGCTGCCGAAGCACGACCGCCCCGGCACTCGGTGAACGTCACGCCCCCTGACCCCGCACCCTGAGAAGACAGACCGATGGAACCGACCCTCCCCCTCTTCGACGAGGAGCCCGCCCGCCCCCTGGCCGACCGCCTCCGCCCGACCCGGCTGGAAGACGTCGTCGGCCAGGACCACCTCCTCGCCCCGGACGCCCCACTGGGCCGCATGGCCGCCCAGCGCCGCCTCAGCTCCGCCATCCTGTGGGGCCCACCCGGCGTCGGAAAGACCACCATCGCCCGCCTCCTCGCGGACAGCGGCGACCTGGCCTTCGAACCGGTGTCGGCCACCTTCTCCGGCGTCGCCGAACTACGGAAGATCTTCACGGCCGCACAAAGCCGACGCGGCATCGGCCGAGGCACCCTCCTGTTCGTCGACGAGATCCACCGCTTCAACCGCGCCCAGCAGGACAGCTTCCTGCCCTACGTCGAGGACGGCACGATCACCCTGGTCGGCGCCACCACCGAGAACCCGAGCTTCGAACTCAACGGCGCCCTCCTCTCCCGCACCCAGGTCCTCGTCCTCAAACGCCTCGACGAAGCCGCCCTGACCACCCTCCTCGACCGCGCCGAACACCTCACCGGCCACCGCCTGCCCCTGGACGACGACGCCCGCCGCGCCCTCATCGCCATGGCCGACGGCGACGGCCGCTACCTCCTCAACACGGCCGAACAACTCCAGACCCTCCCGGACACCGGCACCCCCCTCGACACCACCGCGCTCGCCCACCACATCCAGCAGCGCGCCCCGCTGTACGACAAGACGCAGGAGGGCCACTACAACCTGATCTCCGCCCTCCACAAGTCGATGCGCGGCTCCGACCCGGACGCGGCCCTGTACTGGCTGGCCCGCATGCTCGACGGCGGCGAGGACCCCCTGTTCATCGCCCGCCGCCTGGTCCGCTTCGCGAACGAGGACGTCGGCATGGCCGACCCGCACGCCGTCCAACAGGCCCTCGCCGCCTGGGACGTCTACGAGCGACTGGGCTCCCCCGAGGGCGAGTTGGCGATCGCCCAAGCCGTCGTCCACCTCGCCACCGCCCCCAAGTCCATCGCCGTCTACCGCGGCTTCAACGCCGCCCACCGCGCCGCCCGCCGCACCGGCTCCCTCATGCCACCCGCCCACATCCTCAACGCCCCGACCCGGCTGATGAAGAACCTCGGCTACGGCAAGGACTACCAGTACGACCCCGACACCCCCGACGGCTTCTCCGGCGCCGACTACTTCCCCGACACCATGGACCGCGAGACCTACTACCAGCCCACCCGCAACGGCTACGAAGCCCAGATCACCGAACGGCTGCGGCAGTGGGGTGCTCTACGGGCGCGCAGACAGAACAACACCTGATGGCCGAGCTTTGATGAGGAGCCGGTCCTGCTGGCCGAGATCCCCGTCGACCACGTCACTCGCCGCGAACAGGGCCGCACCGGTGTGCGAAGCTGATGATCACATGGGAGGGGTGTGGCAGTGGGGCGGGAAGGTACGGAGGGCGGGCGACGGCGGACGATCGGCGCCGTGCAGGCCGCGTCAGCGGTGTTCGTGGTGGGTGGAGTGGCCCTGGGCGCACTGCTGTTGCGCCCCGGCACGGGACTGTGGTCCGAGGGACGGGGCCCGCTCGGCGGCAACCCCGTCGTCGTGATCGGCCTCGCCCTGCTGTCGCTCCTCGGCGGATTGGCGCTGCGCGAGAAGTACCGGGGACAGATCGCCGCCGCCGGGGAACTCACCCCGGTGGAACAGCGGATGGTCGACGGCGTGAGCCGGATCCTGCCGGCCGCGACGGTGGCCGTCCCCCTGCTCGTCCTGGTCCTGCACCGGTTCTCGTCCGGCAGCGACCGCAAACGCGGTCACGCGCCATTGCCGCTTCCCAGCCCGCGGCAGGACCCGGTCATCACCCCGCCACCCGCACAGCGCGCCGGGGACGCCGACCACGGCATGGACCTCGGGCTGACGCGCATCCTGCTCGTTCTCGGCATCGCCCTGCTCGTCGTGGCCGTCGTGATCGCGGGCTTGCGTCTGTGGCGGCACCTGACCCGCCCGCCGGAGCCCGAGACCACGGCGACGTACGCGACGCTCGACGACGGACAGGAACGCCTGGCCCAGGCCGTGGACTCGGGGCGCCGCGCCCTCCTGGACGGCACCGACGCCCGTGCGGCCGTCATCGCCTGCTACGCCGCCATGGAACAGTCGCTCGCCGGCTCCGGCGTCACCCGGCGTGCCTCGGACAGCCCGCAGGACCTGCTGGAGCGGGCCGTCGCCGACGGCCTGCCCACGGGGGAGGCCGCCGCCGCGCTCACCGCGCTGTTCCGCGAGGCCCGCTACTCCACGCACCCGATGGACGGCGGCCACCGCGACCGGGCCGCGTCCGCGCTCGCCGAGATCGCCGACGGCCTGCGCGCGCGAACGCCGGGACCCGAAGCCGTGACGGGCACCTCGTGAAGGCGCCCGCCCGGATCCGGGCCCTCGTCGACTCCGCGTCGGGCAGGCCCGGTTCGGTCCGCCACTCGCTGGCCGTCCTGGGCGTCGTCGCGGTCGCGAGCACCGTGCTGCTCGCCCTGGCCGACGGCGTCGCCGCTGCCGCCACCGGACTCGCCCTCTGCACCGCCGTCGCGCTGGTCCTGGGCCGGTATGCGGCGGGCGGCGCCGCCCAGGACAGCGGCTACCGCAAGCCGGTGCGCCTGCTGGACAGCCGGCCGCCGGCCCTCGGCGGGTGGCAGCGCATCGTGGCCGACAGCTTCGCGGACGACGGCGAGGCGCACTTCGCCACCGTCATGCGGCCGCAGTTGCAGCGGCTGTTCGCCGCCCGGCTGGCCCAGCGGCACGGCGTGGCGATGTACCGGAACCCGGGCCGGGCCCGGTCACTGGTCGGTGCCGAGCTGTGGCCGTGGATCGACCCCGGGGCGACCGCTCCGCGGTCCACGCTCCCCGAGCCCGTCCTGCGTTCCCTGCTCGACCGTCTCGAAACCCTGTGACCAGCGGCGTCGCAGCCCGCGCGTCCCGACCCCTGCCCCGTGAGGAACCGACCGTGACCAGCCCGCACCCCGCTCCGGACCACGCCACCCTGACGCCCCGGCAAGCGGGCGAACGGGCCGCGGCCGTGCTCGACGAGATCCGCACCGCCGTGATCGGCGACCCGCAGCCGCCGACCCTGGTGATGCTCGGCATCCTCGCCGGCGGCCACGTCCTCATCGAGGACCTGCCAGGACTCGGCAAGACGCTGCTGGCACGCTCCTTCGCCACCACCCTCGGCCTTGACTTCCGCCGCATCCAGTTCACCCCCGACCTGCTGCCCTCCGACGTCACCGGAGCCCCGTTCTACGACCAGCGCACCGCCGACATGGTCTTCAGGCCCGGACCGGTCTTCACCCACCTGCTGCTCGCCGACGAGATCAACCGCACCCCGCCCAAGACCCAGGCCGCGCTGCTGGAGGCGATGGCCGAGTCCCAGGTGACCATCGACGGAAGCACCCGGCCGCTGCCGGAGCCCTTCGTGGTCGTCGCCACCGCCAACCCCATCGAGTACGAGGGCACGTACAGCCTGCCCGAGGCCCAGCTCGACCGGTTCCTGCTGCGGGTCCGCATGGGCTACCTGGCGGCGTCCGAGGAGGCCGGCATGCTGCGCGCCCGGGTCGACCGGGCGACGCCCGAGCCGGTGCTGCGCACGCTCAGCGGACCGGACGAGGTGCTGGCCATGCGGGCCGCCGTCGAACGCGTCGAGGTGGACGACGACCTGCTGGACTACGTCGTCGCGCTGGTCCGTGCCACCCGCGATCATCCGCACATCCAGGTCGGCGCCTCCCCGCGCGGGGGCCTGGCCCTGGTGCAGCTCGCCCGCGCCCGCGCCGTCCTGGACCTGCGGGACTACGCGACCCCGGAGGACGTCAAGTCCGTGGCGGTGCCGGCCCTCGCGCACCGCGTCACCCTCAAACCGGAGCTGTGGGTCCGGCAGATCGACGGCGACGACGTGATCCGCGAGATCGCGCAGTCCGTGCCCGCCCCGCAGACGCTGCCGCGCACGCCGGTCGCGTCATGACAGAGCCTGTGCCGGCCCGCAGAGCGGCCGCCGCCGTTCGACGGGCTCTGGACGGCCGCAACGGCGTGACCGGCCATGAGGTGGCTGCCCAACCTCCTCCGCCGCCTCCGCCCGGCCGGCGCGCCGGTGAACGCGCCCTGCGGTGGGGCACGCTGGCCGTCGTCGCGCTGGTCGCCGCCCTGGTCACCGGGCGCCCCTGGGTGCTCGCTCTCGCCGTCACGCCCCTGGTGCTGCTCGCCCTCGCCCTGCCGAGCGGGCCGCGCCCGACGGAGGTGACGGCCGAGACCGAGGTGGAGCCGCGACGGTGCTTCGAGGGCGAACAGGTGACGGTGCGGATCACGCTGGCCTACGACGGCGCACCCGCCCGCCTGGACCCCGGCATCACCCTCGGCCACGGGATCCGCCTCGACCACCTCGCGGCCGGCCCGCACCGCGTCGACCTCGTCCTGACCGCGCGGCGCTGGGGCCGCTGGACGCTCGGCACGGTCGACGTCGACGTCTACGACGCCGGCGGGCTGACCCGGCGCACCGTGCGCGCCGACCTCGGTGAGATCGCCGTCTTCCCGCTGCCCGAACACGCCGCCCTGACGCCCATTCCGGTCCGGCTGCCGCAACGGCTCGGCGAGCACACCGCCGCGCAGCGCGGCGAGGGCGTCGAGGTCACCGGCGTGCACCCGTACGCGCGCGGCGAACGGCAGCGGCGGATCCACTGGCCGGCCACCACCCGCCGCGGCACCTTGCAGGTCCACCAGTTCGCGGCGGAGCGCACCGCCGACACCGTGGTGCTGCTGGACGTGCTCACCGACCTGGTCGACCCGGCCGGCGGCACGTCCTCGCTCGACGAGACCTTCCGGGCCGCCGCCGGACTGGTCCGCGCCTACCTGCGCACCCACGACCGGGTCGGCGTCGTGTCGATCGGCGGCGCGACCCGCTGGCTGCGACCCGGCAGCGGCCACGGGTACTTCTACCGCCTCGTCGAGAGCGTGCTGGAGGTCCGCAAGGACCGCGCCTACCGCACGGAAGGACTCGGCCCGCTCCCACCGCCCGCACTGCCCGCGGGGGCGCTGGTGTACGTCATCACGCCGCTGACCGACCAGCGGATCTTCGACGTCCTGCACCAGGTGCGCTCACGGGCCAACCCGATGGTCGTGGTCGAGATCCCCGCCGGCGAACCGGTCCTGGAACCCGGCGACACCGCAGGCGAACTCGCGCTGCGGCTGTGGCGGGCCGACCGCGAGGCCATGCGCTTCGCCCTGACGGAACGTGGCATCGCCGTCGTCGCCCACCGCCCCGGCGACACCCTCGACCTCACCCTCGCGCCGCTGCTGCGCACCCGCGTCCACGGGGGAACCCGATGACCTCCACCCCCGCCCTGATCGTCGGACGTCTCACCTCCCGCCTCACCGACCGCCTGCTCGGCACGGCCCTCGCCGTCGCCGCCTGCGACCCGCCGACCGCCCTGCACGCACCCCTGCTGACCAAGCTGTTCGTCGTGGGCGCGGCGGCGGCCGCGTGGTGGGCCGCCCCGATGGTCGACGCCCGCCCCGCCTCGACGTCCATGCGCTGGTGGACCGTCGCGGCCCGCCGCAGGACGACCGTGCTCCCGGCCGCGGCGATCGCGGTCGCCGCGGTCACCGACCCCGCGCCCTGGCTGACCGTCTGCATCGCCGCCCTGCTGCCCGCCTACCTGCTCGTCACCGACCCGTGGACCGCCGGCGCCACCGCCCCACCCGGCCGCCCGCGGGCGACCCCCGCCCTGGCGGCCACCGCCGCGACCGCGGTGGTCCTGCTCGCCGCCGGGGCGCCGCTCGCGGACACCTCCTGGTCCCGGCTACCCGCCTCCCTCGCCGTCACCGCGACCGTGCTCTGCCTGACACTGGCACTCCGCACCCGCCGCACCCCGCCCGGCTGACCGGGCGGGTCCGCCGCTCACTTCTTGCGGGCGACGCCCACGCCGACGGTGGGCTCGTCCCGGATGCGCATCGTGTCGTCGGGGTGCCAGTGGATGGAGGTGCCGCCGGTGCGGTAGATGGCGTCGACGCGCTGGGCGATCTCGGGGTTTTCCATGATGACCTGGGAGAGCATCAGGTGGCTTCCCGGTGCGAGGGGTTCGAGGAGTTCGCGGATGATCTGGTGGGGGTGTTGTTCGTCGGGGACGAAGTGGAGGATCGCGACGAGGCAGAGCGCGATGGGCTGGGTGAAGTCCAGGTGTTCGCGGGCGTGGGCGAGGATCCGGTCGGGGTCGCGGAAGCCGGCGTGCAGGTAGGCGAGATGGCCTTCGGGGGTGCCGTGCAGGAGGGCTTGGGCGTGGCGCAGGACGATGGCCCTCGCACTCAGGTAGCGGGTCGCCCGGTGCATGAACTCGCAGTTGGTCCGCGTGATCTTCTTGGCGCGGGGGAGGAGTCGCATGACTTTCTCGGCGGCGGCGTAGTGGCCTTCCCGTCGAGGCACGAGTCCTGGATGCGGGCCGAGTGCGGGACGCTGGTGTCGATTTCGGGTCAGCTCACGGCGGGCTGGCACCCGGTGCAGACGCCGGTGAGTTCCACGGTGTGCTCGACCGCCGCGAACCCGGAGTCGGCGGCGATCCGTCCGGCCCATTCCTCGACGACGTCGGAGTCGACGGCGCGGCTGAGGCCGCAGGTGCGGCAGATGAGGTAGTGGCGGTGGGTGCTGTCGGGCCGCCATCGGTAGAGCCGTTCACCGGCGCCGGGTTGGGCGACGTCGACCGCGTCCGCGGCCTCCAGGTCGCGCAGCCCCCGGTAGACGGTGGTCAGCCCGATGCGGATGCCGTCGGCGGTCATGCGGGCGTGGAGGTCCTGCGCGGAGACGAAGTCGCGGCAGTTCGCCAGGGCTTCGAGGAGGGCCAACCGCTGCCGGGTGGGCCGTTGTTGGGTGGTTGGGACGCTCACAACCGGGTTCACCCCCAGCGCTGTGCCGGATCGCGGACCCCCTCACCGTAGATGAAAGTGAAAACCATGTCCATGATGACGGTGTGTCACGCGCCTGGCGCGCGAGGGTGACGCGGAACCGCTATTGAAAATGATTGTCGATATGGCTAGGGTCATATACGTCGTATACCCGCGGACGTCGTTCCGTCTGGGTCTGGAACGTGATCAGGGGAAGAGAGCGACGCAGTGATAACTCGGCGTGGCGTACTGCGCGGTGTCACGGGGGCGGCGATGGGGATCGCCGCGGGTGGGGCGTTGGCCGCCTGCGGAGGCGGGGACGAGGCACCCGCCGCCGCGGGGGCGTCGGCCACCCCACGCAAGGGCGGAAGACTGAAGGCCGCGTTCATCGGGGGGAGCGCGGAGTCCACGGACCCCACGCTCGCCGCGAACGTCGGCATCGACTACGTGCGGGCCCGCCTCGTGTGGGACACGCTCGGCGAACTGGACGGCGGCAAGGCGGTGTGGCGGCTCGCGGAGTCCGTCGAGCCCAACGCCGACGCGACCAGGTGGACCGTCCGCGTCAGGAAGGGCGTGACCTTCAGCGACGGCCGCCGACTCACCGCGAAGGACGTGCTGTTCAGCCTCCGCACCCTGGTGGAGAAGCGCAGTCCGCAGGGCGGGTTCATGACCCACCTCGACCTGAAGAACGCCCGGGTGAAGGACGAGCGGACCGTCGAACTGCCCCTCACCATGCCCGACGGCTTCTTCGACCTCGCCCTCGCGCACTCGATGTTCGTCTTCCCCGACGGCACCAAGGACCTGGCCAAGGCCGTGGGCAGCGGCCCGTACACGCTGAAGAAGTGGCAGGCGGGCCGCAGCGGCGTCCTCGTCCCGCGCGCGGACTACTGGGACGGCGACCAGGGCGGCCCGTACCTGGACGAGCTGGAGCTGGTGTCCGTCACGGACGCCGCCGCCCGCCTCAGCGGCCTCAAGTCCGGCCAGTTCGGCTACGCGGGCGGCCTCGGCCTCACCGCCGTCCGCACCGAGCGCGACAACGGCGCGCTGCGCATCGAACTGCCGCCGAAGGACCTCTGGGTCGACCTCACCCTCACCATGAACCGCGCCCTGAAGCCGTTCACCGACGAACGCGTCGTACGGGCCGTGAAGCTGGCGCTCGACCGCGAGTCGCTGGTGCGGACGGTGACCCTCGGTCAGGGCGAGGTCGGCAACGACCTGGTGGGCGCGCACCAGCCGTACTTCGACACCGGCATCGCGCAGACCCCGCACGACCCCGAGCAGGCCAAGAGGCTGCTCGCCGAGGCCGGGGCGGACGGGCTGGCGGTCACCATCCGCACCAGCGACTACGACTACGGCACCGAGGAGAGCGCCGCCGCCGTCGTGCCGATGCTCGCCAAGGCCGGCATCAAGGCCGGCCTCGACAAGGTGCCCGCCGCCGACTACTACAGCGACTTCAGGACCATCCTCGCCACCCCGCTCCAGACCGCCGCCTACCACCCCAACCCGCTGCCCCTGATGATCCGCACGTACTACGGATCCACGGCACCCTTCCCGCTCACCGGGACCAAGGACGCGGCACAGGCGGACCCGCTCATCGCGGCCATGAACCGCGCGACGGACGAGAAGGAACGCGCGGCACGGGTGGCGGACGTCCAGGAGTACCTGCACGAGCACGGCGGCGACGCCCTGTTCGCACGGGTGCCGACGGTGTCCGGGGCGGCCAAGGCCACGCACGGCGTCAAGCCGCGCGGATACGCCGACTACCCCAGCCTGCGGGACGCGTTCGTCGAATGAGCCGGATGAGCCGCATGAGCCGGATGAGCCGCGTGAAGAGCGTGCGGCGGATGCTGCCGAGGCCCGTACGCAGGATCGCCGGAGCCCTGCTGGTGCTGGCGGCGGTCTCGGTGCTGGTGTTCGCCGCCACCGAGGCCGCACCCGGCGACGCCGCCACCGCCCGGCTCGGCCCCGGCGCGGACGCCGCCCAGGTCGCGGGGCTACGGGCCGAACTCGGCCTGGACCGCCCCGCGCCCGTCCGGTACCTCGACTGGCTCGGGCACGCGGTGCGCGGCGACTTCGGCGTCAGCTACGCCAGCGGACGGCCGGTGGCCGACGTGGTGGCCGACCGGCTCGGCAACTCGCTCGTCCTGGGGGTGGCGGCACTGGCCGTGCTGGTGCCGCTCGCCGTCGGACTCGGCCTGTGGACCGGCCTGCGGGCCGGGCGGCGCGGTGACCGGCTGGTCTCCGGGACGGCACTGGGGCTGGCCGCCGTCCCGGAGTTCGTCACCGGGGCCGTGCTGATGCTGGTGTTCGCGGCCGGGCTGGGATGGCTGCCCGCCGTCTCACTGCTCGGCGCGGGGCAAGGGCCGCTGGACCAGCCGGCCGTGCTGGTGCTGCCCGTCCTCACCCTGGTGTCCGTGTGCCTCGCGCAGAACCTCCGGCTCGTCCGGGCCGGCGTCGCGGAGGCGGCCCGGTCCGAGGCGGTGGAGGCGGCGCGGCTCAACGGGGTGCCCGAGCGGAGGGTCGCCCTGCGGCTCGTGCTGCCCGCCGGACTCGGGCCCGCCGTGCCGATGCTGGCCCGCTCGGCGACCTACCTTCTGGGCGGAGCCCTCGTCGCCGAGTCCCTGTTCGGCTATCCGGGCCTCGCCGCGCTCCTGGTCGACGCCACCGCCTCCCGGGACGTCCCCGTCGTCCAGGCCGTCGCCCTGCTCGGCGCCGCGCTCGCCGTGACCGCCAACCTCGCCGCCGACCTCGCCGTCCCGCTCCTCGACCCTGTGCAGAGGCACCCGCGATGACCCTCACGTCCGTACACGTACCCACGGACACCGGCCCTTTGACGGCCGGAGGCCGGGGCGGCGAGCGGCGGTGGCGTGGCCGGGCCGCACTGGCCGTCCTGCTGCTGGTGTGCGCCGTGGCGCTGCTCGGGCCGCTGTTCGCGCCGCACGCCGTCACCGAACCGGTGGACATCCCGTACGCGCCCACGAGCGGCCGAGCACCGCTGGGCACCGACAAGCTCGGGTCCGACGTCCTCAGCCGCCTGCTGTCCGGCGGAGGCTCCCTGGTGCTGACCGGGCTCGCGGTGACCGCCGCGGTGTGCGCCCTCGGGGCGGCGGCGGGCATGACGGCCGCGTACCTCCGGGGGTGGACGGACACCCTCGTCCTCAGGACCGCCGACGTCCTGCTCGGGCTGCCCGCGTTCCTGCTGCTGAGCGTCGTGGTCGTGGCGACCGGGCGCGGCACGGCCGGTGTCGCGGTCGCGGCGGGGCTGATCCTGCTGCCCGAGACGGTCCGGGTGGTGCGGGCGGCGACCCTGCGGATCCTCGGCCAGGACTACGTGGAGGTCGCCGTCGCACGCGGCGAGCGCCCGGCGTCCGTACTGGGGCGGGAGGTCCTGCCCAACCTCGCCCCCGTGCTGGCCGCCGACGCCGGGATCCGCTTCCTGGGCGCGGTGACCGTCGTCGCCACCGCCTCCTTCCTCGGCTACGGGCCCCAACCCCCGGCCGCCGACTGGGGGTTGATGGTCATGGAGAACCGCGACGGCCTGACCCTGCAACCCCTCGCCGTCCTCACGCCCGTCCTGCTCCTCCTGCTCCTGCTGCTGTCCACGAACCTCCTGCTGGACGCCGTCTTCTCGGGGCCGCGGGTGAAGGCGGCCGGACGCCGTGCGCCGGCCCCGGAAGCGCCGGGCCCGGCGGGCGCGCTGCTCGCCGTGCGGGCGCTGCGCGTCGAGACCGAGGACGGACATGCCGTGCTGGACGCGGTGGACCTGGACCTCGGGCCCGGCGAACTCCTCGCCGTGGTGGGCGAGTCGGGCAGCGGCAAGTCCACGCTGGCCCGTGCCGTCCTGGGGCAGGTGGCGGCCGGGCTACGGCACGCGGGCGGCGAGGTGTGGCTCGACGGGCGGGGCGTGCTGCGGCTGGACGAGAGGGAGGTGCGCAAGCTGCGGGCGTCCGTGTGCGGATACGTGGCCCAGGACCCGCGCACCGCGCTCTCGCCGCACCTGCGGGTGGACGCCCAGATCACCGAGGTGCTGCGGGCCCGCCAGGTGCCGAAGGCTCAGTGGCCCGAGGAGGTCGAGCGGTCGCTGCGGCTCGCGGGCCTCGGGCCCGGGTTCGTACGGCGCCGGCCGCACCGGCTGTCCGGCGGCCAGCGGCAGCGGGTGGCACTGGCGGTCGCGCTCGCCGGACGGCCGCGCCTGCTGGTCCTGGACGAACCGACCAGCGCCCTCGACACCGTCACGGCGGCGGCCTTCCTCACCGACCTGACCCGCCTGCGCCGCGAGACCGGCACGGCGGTCCTGCTCGTGTCGCACGACCTCGGCGCCGTCGCCACGGTGGCGGACCGGGTGGTGGTCGTGGAGCGCGGGAGGATCGCCGCACATGCACTGAGCGCTCCGGAGCCGGCGCCGACGCCGGTCGAGGACGGCCCGCCGCCCGCGTCCGAGCCGCTGCTCACCGCGAACGGCGTCCGGCTGCTCCGGCCCGCCCCGGTCCTGGACGGTGTGTCACTGACCCTGGGACCGGGCGACTGCCTGACCGTCGTCGGCCCCTCCGGCAGCGGAAAGTCCACGCTGCTCCGCTGCCTGGCGGGGCTGGAACGGCCGACGGGCGGGGACGTCCACCTCGACGGCCGGCCGCTGGCCCCGGACGTGCGCGACCGGAGCCGGCGCCAGCGGCTGCGGGTGCAACTCGTGCCCCAGGACCCGTACGGGTCACTCAACCCCCGCCACACCGTGGCCACGATCGTCGGCCGGCCGTTGCGGCTGCGCGGCGGAATACCGACGGAGGCTCAACCGCGCGAGGTGGAACGGCTGCTGGGCCTCGTCGGTCTTGACCCGGAACTCGCCGGACGGCAGCCCCAAGCCCTGTCGGGCGGCCAGCGGCAGCGGGTCGCGCTGGCGCGGGCCCTCGCGGCGGGCCCCGACGTGCTGCTGTGCGACGAGGTGACCAGCGCCCTCGACCCGTCCGTGGCGGCCGGCATCACCGCCCTGATCGCCCGGCTGCGCCGCGAACTCGGCCTCGCCGTCGTCATGGTGACCCACGACCTGTCGGTCGCCGCCCGACTCGGCGGACACGTCGCCGTCCTCGACGGCGGACTGATCCGCGAGACCGGCCCGGCGGGCCAGGTGCTGCGCCACCCGGAACACGCGGTGACACGCGCCCTGATCGCGGCCGTGCCACGACAGACCGCCGAGCCGAGACCCGCCGACGCGGCGAAGGGGACCGGGGGAGAGGACCGATGACGGCGAAACTAGGGTGGCCGCATGCCGAGCACGACGACCGACAACAGCGGACAGCGGCCCCGCACCGGGCTGAACCGGGCGGTCGTCGTCACGACCGGACGCCGGGTGGCACAGGCGGAGGGCCTGTCCGCGGTCACCCTGCGCCGGGTGGCGGCCGAACTCGGCGTGACCGCCATGGCCCTGTACCGGCACGTCGGCGACAAGCGCGAACTGCTCGTCGCGATGCTCGACGACGTGGCCGAGCAACTGGTCCTGCCGGACAGTACGGGACCGGCGCGGGAGCGGCTGGTCCTGGCGTTCCGCGCCCTGCACGACCATCTGACGGCCGAGCCGTGGGTGGTGGAAGTGCTGCGGGGCGGCGAGCTGTTCGGGCCGCGCGCGGCACGGTTCGTCGAACACGTACTGGCGCTCCTGGCGGAGGCCGGACTCGGGGACGAGCAGGCGGCGGACGCCTACTGGGCGCTGTGGTGGTACACCTACGGCCACCTGTCGTACCTGCCCGCCCTGCGGCCCGAGGGCCTGCCCGCCCGGCAGGAACTCATGGCCAGGGTCCGCATGGCCGAGCACCCCCGGCTGGGAGCACTGCTGTCCCGGCCGCCGCGCGAGGGCGCGGAGACCGAGGCGTTCGTACGGGGCCTGCGGGCCCTGCTGCGGGGCCTGCTGTGACCACCGAACCTGTGTGATCCGCCCGCGCGCGTGCGGCGGATCCCCCGGACCGCACGCCTGAACGGGCTGTGGTCCGACCCTTTGTATACCTCGTATACCCGTGTCCTGAGCAGGGAGTTTGCTGACCATGACCGAGGACATACCCGGCGGGCGGGGAGGCGAGCGCGGCAACGGCTGGCTGCTCGCCGTGACCTCGCTCGCCGCGGTCCTGATGACGCTCGACATCACCGTCGTCAACGTCGCCCTACCCCAGATCGCCACCGACCTCGACGCCGGACTGACCGGCCTGCAATGGGTGGTGAACGCCTACACCCTCGTCTTCGCCGCGCTCCTGCTGCCCGCCGGCGCGCTCTCCGACCGGACGGGCCGGCGCCGGATGTTCGCCGCCGGGGTCGCCGTGTTCACCGCCGCGTCGGCCGGCTGCGGCGCCGCGCCCGGCGTCGGGACGCTGATCGCCTGCCGGGCGCTCCAGGGCCTGGGCGGGGCGCTGGTGATGTCCACCGCGCTCGCCCTCATCGCCGGCGCCTACGAAGGGCGCCGCCGGCAGTCGGCGATCGGCATGTTCTCGGCGGCGGGCGGCGCCGCGGCCGCCCTCGGCCCGCTGGTGGGCGGAGTGGTCGTCGAGGGAATGGACTGGCGCTGGATCTTCTACATCAACCTTCCCGTCGGCCTGTTGATCCTGGCCGCGACCGCGCTGAAGGTGACCGAGACCCAGGGGCAGGCCGGACCGCCGCCCGCCGGACGGTTCGACCTCGTCGGGCTGCTGCTCGCCGCCGGGGCGCTCCTCGGCGTCAACTACGGCTTGGTCACCGGCCCTTCGGAGGGCTGGACGGACGCTTCCGCGCTGGTGCCGCTCGTGGGCGGGGCGCTGCTGGTGCCCGCCTTCGTGGCGTGGGAGGCCCGGCGCGGTGACGCGGCCCTGTTCGACGTGCGGCTGCTGCGGGTGCCGTCCTTCACCGGCGCGATCGTGCTCAGCTTCGTGTGCCGGGTCGTCAGCTTCGGCGTCCTGCCGTTCCTGATCCTGTGGCTGTCGGGGATGCTCGGGCACAGCCCGCTGCAGACCGGTCTGAGGCTGCTCGCGATGACGGCGTTCATCATGCTGGTCGCCCCGTTCAGCGGGCTCTTCCTCAAGGCGCTGCCGATGCGGGCCGTGATGGCGCTCGGCACGGCGATCACGGCCGTCGGACTGCTGACCATGGCCCGGGTCGGCCCCGACGACTCCTGGCTGGTGATGCTGCCGGGGCTCGTCCTGCTCGGCATCGGCGGGGCGATCGCCTTCCCGCCGCTGATGGGGATCGCCGTCGGCGTCGTACCGCCGCAGCGGGCCGGGATGGCGTCCGGCATGACCAACACGTTCTTCCCGCTCGGCACCGCGACCGGCGTCGCCGTGTTCGGCGTGGTGTTCAGCTCGCGGATCGGCGGCGACCTGGACGACGCGCGCCTCGCCGCGCTCCAGGTGCCCGCCGGGTCCCGGCAGGCGGTGCGGGACGCGGTGGAGGCCGGGCAGTTCGGGCAGGTGGAGCGGATGCTCCCGGCGGCGGCACGGGAACCGGTGCTGGACGCGGCCCGGACCGCCTTCACCGGCGGGCTCGCGCAGATCTGCGCGGTCGCCGCGGCGGTCAGCCTGTTCGCCGCCGTCGCCTCCTGGGTGCTGATCCGCGAGAAGGACCAGCTGACGGCGGGCGCGAAGGAGCCGTCGGATGCCGCTGCCTGACACGAAGCCACAGATGGCGGGGCCTGACCCGGCGTACGACGTCTACGGCGGCGCCGCCGAGTTCTACGACCTGCTCGCCGCCCCCGCCTGGGCGCGCCTCGGACCGCTGCTGGACCGGGCGCTGGCCGGCGTGGACCCGGACGCAGGGCCGCTGCTCGACCTCGGCGCGGGCACCGGCCTGTCCGTCGCGGCCGCCGTGCGGGCCCTGCCCGACGTGCGGGTCATCGCCGTGGAGCCGTCCGCCGGGATGCGCGTCGCGCTCTCCACCCGGCTCGCCTGCACCCCCGGCCTCGCCGACCGGGTCACCGTGGTCGCGGGCACCCTGGACGACGCGGAGCTGCCGCCCCGCCTGTGCGCGAGCGTCGTGCTCGGCGTCGTCGGCCACCTCGACGCCGCCGGGCGCGCCGCGCTGTGGCGGTTGCTCGCCGAACGCCTCGCCCCCGGCGCCCCCGCCGTCGTCGACGTCCTGGACCGCACCGCGCCCCCGACCCGGGCCCCGCTGCGGCTCGCGACCCGCCGCGTCGGGACGCTGACGTACGAGTCGTGGAGCGAGGGCGCCGACGACGGCTGGACCCTCACCTACCGCGTCCGGCACGGCGACACCCTCCTGCGCGCACACACGGTGCCGCTGCCCTGGTCCGGCATCGGCGTCGACGCGCTCGCGCGCGAGGCGGCTACAGCCGGCCTCGACTGCACTCAACCGGCCCCCGACTTCGCGGTTCTGCGTTCCCGGGCCCCCCGACAACTTACGGAGTCACCATGACCGGCGCGGCTCTCGCGGACACGCGAGAGGACACCCCCGACCACCCCGGCAGCCCCACCCCGGCCGCCGGACCCGAGGCCGCCGGGAAGCCGCCCGGCCTCGGTGACCTGCTCGCTCCCGTGCGCGGACGGCTCCTCGGCGCGGTCGTCGCCCAGGCCGCCGCCGCGGTCTGCTCGATGGTCCCGTTCATCGCGGTCGCCGAACTGGCCCGTGCCCTCCTCGCCCCCGGCGGCCCGGACGAGGGCCGCGCCTGGGCGGCGGCCTGGACAGCCGTCGCCGCCCTGGTCGCGCGGCTGGTGCTCTACACCGTCGCCGGCACCCTCACCCACTACGCGGACGCCGACCTCCAGCTCGGCCTGCGCCGCCGCATCGCCCGCCACCTCGGGCGGCTGCCGCTCGGCTGGTTCACCGAGAACAGCTCCGGCGAGGTCAAGAAGGCCGCCGGGGACGACATCTCCACGCTGCACCACCTGGTGGCGCACACCGCGCTGGAGGTCACCGCCGCCGTCGTGGCCCCGCTGACCGCCCTCGGCTACCTCCTCACCGTCGACTGGCGCCTCGCCCTGGTCGCCCTGCTGCCGCTGCTGCTCGGCTTCTGGTTCTTCAAGCAGGCCATGTCCGGCGGAGAGGAGGTCACGGGCCGGTTCTTCGCCTCGATGGGACGCGTCGACGCGGCCGTCGTCGAGTTCGTGCACGGCATCACCGTCGTCAAGGCGTACGGCCGCACCGCCCGCGCCCACCGCGCCTACGACGACGCGGCCGACGACTTCGCCGTCTTCTTCCGCGACTGGATCATGAGCACGACGCGGGCGAGCAGCGCCGCCGGTTTCGCCCTGTCGGGCCCGGCCGCGCTGCTCGTCGCGACCGCGGCGGGCACCCTCTTCGTCACCCAGGGCTGGGCCGACGCCGTCGACATCGTGCCGTTCGTGCTGCTCGGCCCGGCCCTCACCGGCTCGGTGATGGGGCTCGCCCAGTCCGGGCACGCCGTCCAGGGCGGCATGGAGAGCGCCCGCCGCCTCCACGCCCTGCTGGCCACCCCGCCCCTGCCCGAGGCACCCGCGCCCCGGCCCCTCGGACAGGCCGGCCTGGTCGAGCTGTCCGGCGTCCGCTTCGGCTACGACGACACGACCGAGGTCCTGGCCGGCATCGACCTGACCCTGCGGCCCGGCACCGTCACGGCGCTGGTGGGCGCGTCCGGCTCCGGGAAGTCCACCCTGGCCCGGCTCGTGCCCCGCTTCTGGGACGTCACGGACGGCTCGGTGCGGATCGGCGGCACCGACGTGCGCGAACTCGACCCGGCCGAGCTGTACCGGCAGGTGTCCTTCGTCTTCCAGGACCCCCACCTGCTGCGCACCACCGTCCGCGACAACATCCGGCTCGCCAGGCCCGACGCCGACGACACGGCGGTCGAGGCCGCCGCGCGCTCCGCGCAGATCCACGAGCGGATCCTGCGGCTGCCGCGCGGCTACGACTCCGTGATCGGCGACGACGCCGTCCTCTCCGGCGGCGAGTCCCAACGCCTCGCCGTGGCACGGGCGTTGCTCGCCGACGCGCCCGTCCTCGTCCTCGACGAGGCGACGTCCTTCGCCGACCCGGAGTCCGAGGCGGCCGTCCAGCAGGCGCTGTCGGCCCTGACGGCCGGCCGCACGCTGCTGGTGATCGCCCACCGGCTCGCGACCGTGCAGGGCGCCGACCACATCGTCGTCCTGGACGAGGGCCGCGCGGCCGAACAGGGCACTCATGACGAGCTGTTGAGGCTCGGTGGCCGCTACGCCCGGATGTGGGCGTTGCAGAAGGGAGAGGCGCGATGACCGCGCTGCTGATCCGCGTACTGGGCCGGGAGCAGGCGGAGGGGCTGCGCCGCGTCGCCGCCTGGGCGGTGCTCGCCGCCGTCCTCCAGGGCGTGGCCTACGCCCTGCTCGTCCCGCTCCTCACCCGCCTCCTCGGCGACACCCCGGCCGACGCCTGGCCCTGGGTCGCCGCCCTCGTCGTGGCCACCGCCGGCTACGGGGCCACCGCGTTCACCGCGACCGTGCGCGGCAACCGCTTCAGCGCCGACCTCGGACGCACCCTCCACCACCGCGTCGGCGACCAGGTCGCCGGGCTGCCGCTCGGCTGGTTCCACGGCGAACGCACCGGTGAGCTGGGCCAGTTGGCGAGCCAGGGTGTGGTGCAGGTGATGAACGCGGCGGCGAACCTGCTGCGTCCGCTGTGCAACGCCTTCGTCACCCCGGCCGTCGTCGTCCTCGCCACCTTCGCCTTCGACTGGCGGCTCGCGCTGGTCATGCTCGTGGCCGCGCCGGTCGTCGCCCTCGCGTATCGCTGGTCGGGGCGGCTGATGGGGCAGGTGGACCGGCAGGCGCACGCCGCGTCCGCCGAGACCGCCGGCCGGCTCGTGGAGTTCGCCCGCCACCAGCCCGCCCTGCGCGCCTTCGGCCGCACCGCCGAGGACCACGAACTCCTCGACGCCGCCCTGCGCGAGCAGCGCGCGCAGGCCCGCGCCGCCGTCCGGATCGGGGTCCCCGGCATCGCGGGGTTCGCGCTCGCCGTCCAGCTCTGTTTCACCGCCGTGCTGCTGCTCGGTACGGTCCTCGCGGTCGACGGGTCGGTGCCGGCGGGCGAGCTGATCGCCGTGCTCGTTCTCGCCGTGCGCTTCGTCGAACCCCTGGGTGCGGCGGCCGAGTTGGGGGGCTCGCTGCGGATGGCGCGCGGCACGCTGGAGCGGCTGGAGCAGGTCTTCGCCGCGGAGGCGCTGCCGCAGCCGGCCACGCCGGCGCCGCTCCCTCCGGGGGGCGACGGGCACGGCATCGAACTCGACGCGGTCCGCTTCGGATACGGCGAGGGCGACGGCGAGGGGGCCCTCGTCCTCGACGGGCTCGACCTGCGGGTCCCCGCCGGGCGGACCGTCGCGCTGGTCGGCCCCTCCGGCTCCGGCAAGACCACGGTGACGCGGCTGATCGCCCGCTTCTGGGACGTCACCGGGGGAGCGGTGCGGGTCGGCGGCACCGACGTGCGCGACCTGACCACCGACCAGCTGATGTCCAAGCTCGCCGTCGTCTTCCAGGACGTGTACCTCTTCGCGGGCTCCATCGACGACAACATCCGCGCCGGCCGCGAGGACGCCACCGACGACGAGGTACGGGCCGCAGGCCGGCTCGCCCGCGTCGACGAGATCGCCGAACGCCTGCCCGACGGCTGGGCCTCCCCCGTCGGCGAGGGCGGCGCCGCCCTGTCCGGCGGCGAACGCCAACGCATCTCCCTCGCCCGCGCCCTCCTCAAGCAGGCCCCCATCGTCCTGCTCGACGAGGCGACCTCGGCACTGGACGCCGAGAACGATGCAGCCGTCCAACAGGCCCTGTCCGCCCTCACCGCCGACCGCACGGTCCTGGTCGTCGCCCACCGCCTCGACACCATCCGCGACGCCGACCTCATCGCCTTCCTGGAGGCCGGCCGGATCGTCGAACAGGGCACCCACGAGGAACTGCTCGAACTCGACGGACGGTACGCACGGTTCTGGGCGGAGCGGGAGCGGGCTCGGGGGTGGAGGCTGGCGGCGAGTTCCTGAGACGGGAAGACGGGAGAGGGGCGGCACGGTTCAGTACCGTGCCGCCCCTCTCCCGCAGGCGTTTCACTCGGCCGGTGCGCAGCTCACCAGGTGGATGCCTGTCCCGGTGACCCGGCGGCCGGTCACGCGCAGGCCGGCCTGTGCGATGACCTCGTCCAGTTGCCCAGGCGTGCGTTCGCGGCCGCCGAACAGGACCAGGAGCCGCAGGTCCATCGCGGCGGCCACGTCGGCGCGGCGGCCCTCGGTGACGAGGTTCTCGACGATCAGGATCCGGCCGGCGCCCGCGCGGGCGGCTTCCGCGCAGCGGCTCAGGATGCGGACGGCCTCGTCGTCGCTCCAGTCGTGCAGGACCCAGGTGAGGAGGTACAGGTCGGCTCCGGCGGGCAGGGGGTCGAAGAAGCTGCCGGGGTGGACGGAGGCGCGGTCCGCGAGACCGGCGGAGGCCAGGGACCGGCGTCCCTGTTCGGCCGCCTCCGGCAGGTCGAGGAGCGTGCCGCGCAGTCCGGGGCGGGCGGTGAGCAGCCGGGCCAGCAGGGATGCCGAGCCGCCGCCGACGTCGATGACGTGGCCGGTCTCGGGCCACGGGTGGGCGGCGATCACCTCGGGTGCGGCGAACGTGGTGTGCGCGGCCATCAAGTCGGCGTAGGAACGGGCGAGCCCGGGGTCGTCCAGGGTGTCCTGCCACAGCGAGCGGCCGTGCATGACGGGGTAGGCGGGCTCGCCGGTGCGCACGGTGTGCAGGAGGCCGCCGAACGCCTGGTCCATGCGCCCGCCCATGCCGTCCAGGTCGAACCAGGCGCGCAGCCCGAACGGTCCGCTGTCCCTGAGGAGTTCGGCCGCCGGGGTCAGCGCGTACGTGTCCGGCGCCGGCTCGGCGAAGACGCCGCGGCCGGTCAGCACCCGCAGCAGGCGGCGCAGCGCGTCGGCGTCGGCGCCCGCGGCCCGCGCGAGGCCGGGCAGCCGGGTGTGACCGGCGGCGATGCGGTCGGCCAGGCGCAGGGTGGCCGCCACCCTGATCGCCCAGGGCGTGACGAGGTCGGCCAGGGCGGTCAGGTCGACGCGCGCCGGGGCGGCTTGCGGAAGGGTGGTCATGTCACTCCAGTTCCAGCTTCGACAGCGGATTCAGATCAGAGGGGTCAGGGGAGTACCGGGTGGGCCACGGGCGGCGCCACATCGCACGCCGCGAGGACGGCGGTGACGACCTGCCGGGCCTGCGGGACGAGGTAGAAGTGGCCGCCGGGCAGCACCCGGCCGGTGAACGCGCCCGACGTGGCGGTGCGCCAGGCGGCGAGGTCCGCCTCCGTGGCCTTGCCGTCGCGGTCGCCGGTGAAGGCGCCGAGCGGACAGCGCAGCCGGGCCCCGGTGTCCGGGCGGTAGGTCTCGATCAGGCGGTAGTCGGCCCGCACGGACGGCAGGAGGACGGCCCTGATCTCCGGCTCGTCGAGCAGGTCGGCGTGCGTGCCGCCGAGGTGGCGCAGTTCGGCGGCGAGGCCGTCGTCGTCGCGCAGGTGCACGTCCTCCGAGCGCTGCCGGCCCGGACCGGGCCGTCCGGAGACGAAGACGTGCCGGGGGCCGGGCCCGGACGCCTCAAGGCGCAGCGCGGTCTCCCACGCGACGGCGGCGCCCATGCTGTGCCCGAACAGGACGAGGTCCCGGTCCGGCCGGTCGGCCCGCAGCACGGCGGCGACGGCGCCCGCCAGTTCGTCCATGGTCTCGGCCGGGGGCTCCCCGAGCCGGTCCTGACGGCCGGGGTACTGCACGGCGACGAGTTCCACGCCGGGCGGCAGCAGCCGGGCCCACGGGGTGTAGAACGCGGCGGCGCCGCCCGCGTGCGGGAAGCACACGAGGGAGACGCGGGCCGCCGGGCGGGGCAGCGGGCGGCGCAGCCAGCGGGCGGTGGTGACGGTCACGGAAGCTCCACGTGGACGGGAAGTGCGGCGGGCCCGCGGCTCATGAAGTCGCCGGCGCGGCGGAAACGGAAGCCCGGGGCGAGCCGCAGCCCCGGCTGACGCTCGATCAACACCTCGGCGGCGACCCGGAGTTGGAGCCGGGTGAGGGCGGCGCCGAGGCAGGCGTGCGGGCCCTTGCCGAAGGCGAGATGGGCGCGCGGCCCGGGACGGCCGGGCCGGAACGCGTCGGCGTCCTCACCCCACCGCTCCGGGTCGCGGTTGGCGGAGGCGACGACGGCGATCAACCGCTGCCCGGCCCGCACCGGCGTGCCCGCGAGGACGCCGTCGCGGGTCGCGGTGCGCATCTGCCACAGCGCGGGCGGGTCGAGGCGCAGCGACTCCTCGACCGCGTCCGGCAGCCCTTCGGCCCGCCAGTGGTCCTCGCCCAGGAGCCGCAGCACCAGATTGCCCAGCGCCAGACGGAGGTTGGGCACCCCGGCGACGATCAGGAAGTGCAGGAAGGTGACGGCCTCCTCCCGGTCCACCTGCCCCAGCACGCCCGCCAGGGCGGGCCCGTCGACGGCCCGGCGCGCCCACCGCTCGAACGCCGGCCACTCGGGGTGCGCCCGCTGCCCCAGCAGATCGGTGAAGGCGCCTGCCCAGCGGTCGTAGTCCGCCGCGTCCGCGTCCCGAACCCCGCAGAAGGCGGCCAGCACGGCACGGGGGAGTGGCGCGGTGAACGCGGTGACGAGGTCCGCGCCCGGCTCCAACCGGTCGGCCAGCACAGCGGCTTGCTCCCGGACCACGGGCTCCAGCGCCTCCACCACCCGGCGCCCGAAGGCGGGGGAGAGGAGGCGCCGCAGGCGGGTGTGGTCGGGCGGATCGAGCTGGGACAGCGCCAGGTGCCGCTCCTCGGCGACGGAGGTGTTGTTGCGCCGGCTCGACCACATCTCGGGGTCGGCCAGCACCGCCCGGACGTCCGCGTCCCGGACGACCACGTGCCAGCCGGGCAGCGGAGTCGACACCGGCAGCTCACGGCGCAGCGCGGCCAGGCGCGGATACGGGTCGTCGGTGTGGCTCAGGTCGAGGGGGTTGAAGAGGGGAACGGTACTGGTCACAGCCCCTCCCGGCGCACGGCCGCGACCAGGTCGGGCGCGGTGACGGGCTCGGGCGCGGGCCGCCGCACCAGCTCCGGGTAGCCGAGGCGCGCGGTGAGGTCCTGCCAGATCTGGCTGAGGGTGAGGTGGTACTGGCCCGCGCGCATCGGGTCCTCGCCCGACGCGGCGGCGTCCACCATGGCCCGCAGGGCGCGCCGTACGCCGTCCGGCCACACCTCGGCGTACACCTCGCGGTGCGTGGGCGCCTCGGCGGGGCCGACGGGCTGCACGCTGGGCAGGTGCACCAGGCGGTGGGCCTCGGTGTCGAAGTCCAGCTCGCCGTCGTCCCCGCGCGGGGCGGGCAGTGCCGGGCTCCACAGGACCGGGCCGTGCGTACTGGCCAGGGACAGCGTGCCGCCGGTGAAGCCGAGGGTGGCGCGGTGCAGGAGGTGGGTGTGGTTGTCGGGGTCCTCCGGGTCGAGCTGGTTGAGCACGCGCAGCGTGACGGGGACACCGGCGAGGCTGCCCTCCAGGGTGCGGAAGGGGCCGCCGCCGGAGGGGGTGGGGTCGGTCAGCCGCCAGGGGCGCAGTCCGCCGAGCGCCTGGCCGAGGATGTCGATCAGGTCGTAGGAGACGTGGATGGCGCAGGACGCCTCCGCGTACAACAGCTCCTGCCGCTCGGCGAGATGGCGGGCGGCGGCGAGGAAACGGCGTACGGGGGCGAGGTGCGGATAGAAGGTGTTGAGCCGGTACTGGACGCCGTGCCGGCGGGCGGTGCGCAGGCACGCGGCCAGCTCCACCTGGTGGATCGGGTGCTCGTGCAGCACGTGCACACCCCGCTCCATGAGGTGCCGGGCCAGGGCGGAGCCCTCACCGCCGCCGACCCCGTTGGGCACCACCACGCAGGCCAGGTCGGCGAGTTCGGGCACCTGGTCGGGGTCGGTGAGCAGGGGGACGCCGTAGCGCTCGGCGCACGCCTTGGAGCGGGCGCTGCCACGGCCCAGGACGCCGGTGAGGCGGAGCGGGAAGTCCGACTCCCCGGGATTCTGGAAGGCGCTGAGGTAGACGCGGCCGAAACCGGTGCCGCAGACGACGACTCGGGTCACAGGATTCCTTCTTCGACGGGGAGTTCGGCGGGCGGCGCGTCCAGCAGCCGCAGCCCGGTCACGGCGGGTGCGCCGGCGATCCGACGCAGGACCCGGCCGGGATCGGGGAGCTGCGCGAAGTGCAGCCGGCCGGGCGGGAGTTCACCACGCAGGACGGCGAAGGCCGCGTGCGCTGCGGCCGTTCCGGTGAGCGCGGAGGAGTCGGTGCCGGTGAGCACGAGACTCCGCCCGTCCAGCTCGCAGGTCACCGCCTGGTACGGCGTGCGTCCCGCGAGGTCGGTGAGGGAGGCGCGGGACAGCTCGGCCGCCGCGTCGTCGACGCTCAGCCCCGGCGGCAGCCCCGCGCGGTACCGGTCCAGTACCGCGCGGGTGTGCTCGCCGCCGAACACCGTGTACCAGCGCACCTCACCGAACCCGTACCGCCCGGCGACCGCCACGGCCTCCTCCGTCAGATACGGGATCGCCGTCACGGCGCCCGGGAAGTACGGCAGCCGGACGTCACGCTCGACCGCCAGCGCCCCCGCCACCCGGCGCCCGCCCCGCCAGACGGCGGTGACCTCACCACCGGGCCGGGCGAGCCGGTCCATGAAGTCCCGGGCGGCGGCGGGCGGGAAGTGGGGGAACCCACCGACACGCACGGTGAGCGTCGAGCCGGCCGCGCGGTCGGGACGGGGCCCGGACTGCCCTGGGCGGGGGCGGCCCCCGGACCCGGCCGACGCCCCCCGCACGCCATCGAGCCGACCCTCCGAAGCGACCGCCTCCACCACGCCGCCGAGACCACCGGCACGGACGCCTGCACCGGCACTGCCACCGACGCCTGCACCGCTCCCGGCACCGACGCCGCCGACACCGCTCCCGGCACCGGCACTGCCGTCGACACCGCTCCCGGCGTCGGCGGCCTCAGCCACCAGCACCCCCGGCGCCAACCCCGCCAGCCCCGGCATGAGCCCCGCCCCGATCACCGCCGTCCGCCACCGCAACAACCGCTCGTACGGCGCCGGTTCGGCCAGCTCGTCCGTGTCGTTGACGTCGACCACGTCCGCGCCCGCCGCGAGGGCGGCCGACGCCACCAGGTGACCGGTCGCCCGGACCGGCCCGGTGGCGTTGACGACGACCCGGCACTCGGCGCAGAAGGCGCCCAGGGCGCGAGCGTCGCCCACCTCCACCGGGTCCGGCCACAGCTCCACTCCCGCAGGCAACGCCCGCTGCGGCGGGCGCCGTACGCCGGCCCGGACCGGCCCGACGCCGAGCCGCAGCAGCTCGTCCAGCACCGCCCGGCCCACCGCCCCGGCCGCGCCGACGACGCCGACGGCGACCGGGGCGGTGCGGCCGCGGTTCACGGGGTGTCCCCGGCCGCCGCGGCGGCGACCTGGCCGACGTGCGGGGCGCGCAGGCAGCTGAAGTGGTCGCCGTCGACGTCGACCACCGTCAGATCACCGAGGCACACCTCGCGCCACAGCTCGTCCGCCTCCTGCCCGAACCCGGCGAGGAACCGCAGCCGCCCGCGCGGCTGGACGAGGGTGATGTCGCCCGCGTAGGGCTCGACGGTGTGCAGCGAGGCGGCGGCGAAGGCGTGCCGGAACACCCGGTACAGGCCCGGGACCTGGCCCGCGTCGCCCTCCCCGCCCGCGCCCAGCGTGCGGCCGATCGCCGCGAGCCGGTCCGCCTGCGGTACCTCGGCCAGGGCCCGCATCCGGCGGGCCACGGCCTCCAGCCGGGGTTCACCGCGCAGCGCGGCGAAGGCACCGGCCGGCACCCGGCCCGGCGTGGCGTCGAGGACCGCGCGCAGCGCCGCGCCCAGCTCCTGTTCGTCGTCGGGGTATCCGGCGGCCACCGGGTCCGCGCCGAGCACCCGCGCGAAGGCGTGCTCGATCAGCAGCTCGTCCTCGCAGACGAACGCGGGCGGGCTGCTGCTGACCACCGTCAACCGCTCGACGTACGCGCCGTTCTCGGTGAGCTGGCGGGCGATCTCGGTGGCGAGCTGGCCGCCGAGGCAGTAGCCGGTGAGCCGGAACCGGCCGGCCCCGGTCGCCGTCAGCCGCCGCACGTGCTCGGCCGCCAGCCGCTCCACGAACCCGTCCTCCGGGATGCCGGCGCAGGCGTCCGCGTCCCCCACGGCGAGCCCGACGAGCGGCCCGTGCGCGGTGAGTCCGGCGGCCAGTTCCCGGTAGGGGGCCATGGTGCCGATGCCCTCGTGCACCAGCACCTGGAGCACTCCGGCGTCGGGGGCGTCGCCGAGCGGGACCAGCGCGCTGACCGAGCCGCCGGCGCCGGTGTCGTCGGAGGCGTCCGCGCCGCGCAGGAGGCGGGCCAGGTCGGCGATCGTCGGACGGTTCAGCAACTCCCGCAGCAGCGTGTCGAACTGCTGGTCCGCCGCCTGGGGAACCTCCTCGATCAGCCGCGCCGACAACTGGGCGAGGATCAGCGAGTCGGCGCCGAGGTCGAAGAGGCTGGTCGTGCCCGGCACGGCGGCCACGCCGAGCGCCCGCGCCGCGACGTCGGCCAGCCGCTGCTCCAACTCGTCGCCGGGCCGGTCCGATTCGGCTCCGGCGCTGCTCGTCCGCGTCCGCTGGTCGGCGAGCCGGGCCGCCCAGGACGTGAGCGACTTGCGGTCCACCTTCCCGTTCGGGGTGAGCGGCAGCTCGTCGACGACGTGCAGGGCGGCGGGCAGCATGTAGACCGGCAGGCGCGACCCGAGATGGTCGTCGACGCCGTCCGGGTCGAGGGGCGCGCGGTCCGTCTTGAAGCGGACGGCGAAGGCGTGCTGGCCCAGCGGTTCGAGCGCGTGTCCCGGCTGCGGCAGGCACAGCTCGGCCTGTCCGCCCGCCTCCGTGAAGAGCCGCGCCCACTGCTCGCGCGTGACGAAGGTCTGGTCGGTGGCGTCCGTGTGCCGCAGGTCCTCCGCGCCGGTCATCATGAACGCCTGCGAGATCAGGATCTCGTAGTGCTCCCGGGTCGGCTCGGTGACCAGCAGCAGCCCGCCGGGGGTGAGCAGGGAACGCAGCGCGGCCAGGGCGTCCGCCGTGTCACGGGCGTTGTTCAGGACGCCCGCGCACACCACCACGTCGAAGGAGTTCGGGGCCAGACCCTGGTCGAACGGGTCGCCGTCCACGTCGTACAGCCCGTACCGCAGCCGGGGATCGGCGCCGAACCGCTCGCGCGCCTTGTCCAGGAAGAACGGGCTCAGGTCGGTGAACAGCCACTCCACCGGCAGCCCCTCCAGCGCGGCCAGCGCGCCGGCCGTGCTCGCGCCGGTCCCCGCGCCCACTTCGAGCACCCGCAGCGGACGTCCGGCCGGGCGGGCCTCGGCCTCGGCGCGCAGGGCCTCGGCGAGGACGCGGTTGAGGTAGGCGGACATCACGTTCTCGCGGTAGGCCGCGTCGGCGGTCTCCAGCCGGGCGCCGGGGAAGAGCAGGTCGACGGCGGCGATCTCGTCGTCCATCAGGGCGCCCAGCCGGTCGGCGTGGGAGCGGAGGTAGTCCAGCAGCTCCCGGGGCCCCAGGTCGTCGCTCCACAGGGCGGCGATCCGGTCCCAGGCGGCGCCGGGCGACGGGGGCTCGGCGCCGGCGAGGCGGTAGCGCCCGCTGTCCGGCTCCCGCTCCAGCAGGCCCTCCGCATGGAGCACGCGCAGCCAGCGCCGCATCAGACGCCGGTGGCGCGGCGCGGCGGCAGCAGCCGCCACCTCCTTTGCCGTGTGGGCGGTGTCCGGCCCCGTGAACAGGCCGCGCTCCCGCAGCGCGCCCAGCATCGACGCCAGCGACGCCGCGTCGAGGAGCCGGGCGAACTCGGCGATCCGCTCGGGATCGGCCACGGTGTCCTCCACCGCCTGGGCCCGCTGCGCCAGGGCATCCGCCGGCGCGCCGGCCCGGCCGGGCGTGGTGCGGGCGGGCTCCGCGAAGGCGACCAGCCTGCGGTCGAGCGGATCGTCTCCGACGGCCAGCACGGCAGCCGCGCCGACCGCCTCGTGGTCGGTCAACGCCGCCTCGATCTCGGCGAGTTCGATGCGATGCCCGCGGATCTTGACCTGTCCGTCCTCACGGCCGAGGAATTCGAGGTCGCCACTGGGCAGGTACCGCCCCAGGTCACCCGTGCGGTACAGCCGCTCCCCGGTGACAGGGTGGGTGACGAAACGGCGCTCCGTGGTCTCCGCGTCCCCGTGGTAGCCGAGCGCGAGACCGGCACCGCCGATGCACAGCTCGCCCGGCACCCAGTCCGGCCGGGGCCTGAACGTCTCGTCCAGGACGTGGAAGGTCTGGTTGGCGAGCGGCCGCCCGTACAGGATGCTCGGACGGTCCGGGTCGACGGGCTCCTCGATGGGGTGGTGGACGGACCAGATCGCCGCCTCGGTGGCCCCGCCCAGGCTGATCAGCCGCAGCCCCGGCAGCAGCGCCCGCACCCGGTCCGGCAGCCGCACGGGGATCCAGTCGCCGGACAGCAGGCCGAGCCGCAGCGCGCCGAGCCCGGCGACGTCGTCCGCGCCCGCCGTCGACGCCAGGTAGTCGTGGAGCATCTGCAACTGCGCGGGCACCGAGTTCCACAGGGTCACCCGGTGGCGGGCCGCCAACTCGGCCCAGTGCGAGGGGTCGCCGCGGCGCTCCGGGTCCGGCAGTACCAGGGCGCCGCCGTGGGCGAGCGGGCCGAACACGTCGTACACGGACAGGTCGAAGCCGAGCTGCGCGAGCCCGAGCACCCGGTCGTCCGGGCCGACGCCGAAGCGGTCGTCGATGTCGGCGACGGTGTTCAGCGCGGCCCGGTGGGAGACCACGACGCCCTTGGGCTCGCCCGTCGAACCGGAGGTGTAGATGATGTACGCCGGGTCGTCCGGGTCCACCGGCCGGGGCTCGACGGCGTCCGAGGGTTCCAGCGCGTCCACGTCGATCGACGGCAGCCCGTACGCGTCACCGAGCCGGCCTTGCGTGAGGACGGCCACCGCCCCGCTGGACGCGAGCACCCGCGCCCGCCGGGCCGGCGGATGGACGGTGTCGACCGGCACGTACACACAGCCCGCGTGCAGCGCGCCGAGCACGGCCGGAATCTGCTCCCAGCCCTTGTCCATCACGACGGCCACCCGGTCGCCCGGCGCGACCCCGGCCTCCCGCAGCCGGCCGGCCACCGCGTGGGCGTACCCGGCGAGTTCGGCGCAGGTGAGGGTGCGGTCCGGCGCGATGAGCGCCGTCCGGCCGGCGTGCGCGTCCAGGGCGGCGAACACCCGCTCGTGCAGCAGCCCTTGGGGCAGCGGGCGCGCGGTCGCGTTCACCTCGGCGCGCCGGGCCGCCTGCGCGGCGGGCAGCGCCACCGGGTCGGCGGCGGTCCACGGGGCGTCGGAGCCGGCCAGCTCCCGGACGAGGGCGGCGAACGCGGCGAAGGCGTCGTCGGCCAGCCCGTCCGGCAGGACGCCCTCACGGACGTCCCAGCCGAGGAGCACCTCGCCGCCGGACTCCATGACCTGGCAGTCGATCCACACCTGCGGGGTCTGCGTGACGCCGTACACGACCCGCCCCGGGCCGCTTTCCGGCGCCTGCGTCCCCTGGAGGGTGCTGGTGAACACGACCGGCATCAGCGCGGGCGCCGAGCGGCGGCCCGCCTCGCGCAGCACGTCGACGCCGGAGAACAGGCCGTGGTCGAGGTCGTCGAAGAGCCGGGCGCCCAGAGCGCGCGCCCGCTCGGTGAAGGGGGCCGCGGGGTCCGGTTCGACGGCCAGCAGGGTGACGGAGGTGAAGTCGCCGACGACCCGGTCGATGTCGGGGTGCACGGGCCGCTTGGCGAACACCGGCAGGTTGAGCGTGAAGCGCGGCTTGGCGCTCCACCGGCCGATGACCTCGGCGTAGGCGGCCAGGAGCACGGTCGACACGGTCAGGTCGTGGGTGGCGGCCCGGCGCCGCAGTGCCGCCGCCTCGTCGGAGGCCAGCCGGTCCGCCAGCCGGCGGAACCGCACCGCGCCGCCCGGCTCCTCGGCCAGGACCGGGAGTTCGGGCGCGGGCGGCAGCGTGTCGAGCCGGTCCAGCCAGTACGCCCGGTCCCGGGCCCAGCGGGCGCTGTCGCGCAGCCGCCGCTCCGCGAGCACGTGGTCGCGGAAGGAGACGGGCACGGGCACCAGCGGCCGGTCCGGGTCCGTGCACAACTGCTCCAGCTCGCCCAGCAGTCGCTGCACCCCGGAGAAGTCGGTGACGAGCAGGTCGACGGACAGGTGCACCAGCAGCCGCTCGGGGGAGTGGGTGATCCGCACGTCGAACAGCGGCCAGACCGCCGGGTCGTAGGTGCGCTGCGCCAGCTCCCCGCGTATGCGCTCGGCCTCGTCCGCCCGCGCCACGGGCACCGCGTACGGCGGCAGGTCCTTGAGCACCTGCTGCCCCTCGGGGTGGTACACGGTGCGCAGCGCGTCGTGCCGCTCGACCAGCACCCGCCAGGCGTCCGCCGCCCGCTCGGGCGCGACGGTCCCCGGCAGCTCGTACTCCAGGTAGGCGTGGCAGCCGATCCCGCCGTACGCGAACGCGTCCGTGCGGCCCAGCAGGTACGACGACTGCACCTCGGTCAGCGGGAACGGCAGGTGCCGTCCGTCGGGATCGGGGACGACGGGCTCGGCGAACGGGTCGCGCAGATGGGCGAGGACCGCGTCCCGGCCGTCGCGCAGGCGCTCGCGCAGGGCGTCGGTGAGGGCGCCCTGCGGTGCCCGGAAGCGGAGCCTGCCGTCCTCCTCCCACAACTCGACTCCGGCGGCGGTCAGTTCCGACACCAGCTCGGCGGCGCTCACAGTTCTCCTTCTTCCCACGTCCGGTGGGTGGTTTCGGTGGTCTTGCGGGTGTCGTCGACGGCGGCGGCGAGCGCGGCGACGGTCGGGGCGGTGAAGAACGCCCGCAGCGGTACCTCCACGCCGGTGCGCTCGCGCAGCCGGGCGATGAGGCGGGTGGCCAGCAGGCTGTCGCCGCCGGCCGCGAAGAAGCCCTCGTCACGTCCGGCGGGGGGCTGGAGCAGCCCGGTCCAGAGGGCGGCGACGAGTTCTTCGGTGGGGCCCTCGGGCGGGCCTCCGGGATCGGTGCCGGTCGCCTGGGTCGCGGGACGGTCGCCTTCGCGGGCCGAGGCTTCGAGCCCCGTGCCTTCGAGGCCCGTGTTGAGGATCAGCGCGTCCCAGTCGTCCGCCCCCGCCAGCTCCGCCAGCAGGCTCGACTGCCGGTCGGCGAGGGCCCCGGGCAACTCCTCGGGCAGCAGCCCGACGACCGCGTCCCAGGTGAGGCGCAGCCCCTCGGCGTCCTCCATCACCTGGTGGTCCAGCCACACCTGCGGGGTCTGGGACACCGCCCAGTGCGGCGGGGTCAGCAGCCGGGCCCGGTCGTCGTCGATGCCGAGGGCACTGGTGAACACCACGGGCATGGCCGCCGCCCGCGCACCTTGTTCCAGGGCGAGCCGGCGCATCACCCAGACGGCGGAGACCGACCGGTGGTCGAGGTCGTTCCACAGCCTGGCCTGGAGTCCGCGCAGCCGCGCGAGCCAGGACTCGCCGGTCCGTGGGTGGTGGGCGGCGAGCAGCAGCGAGGTGAAGTCGCCGGCGATGCGGTTGATGTGCGGGTGGATCTCCTGCCGGTCGAACAGGGTGAGGTTGACGGTGAGTTCGGGGCTCTCGGCGTGCTCGCCCAGGGCCTCGGCGTAGACGGCGAGCAGGAGCACGGAGGGCGTGACGCCGTAGGCGCGGGCCTGTTCCCGCAGCCGTTCCCACACGTCCTTCGGGAGGTGGGTGGCCCGGCGTTCGAACCGGGGACGGCCGACCTCCGACGGGTCGCGCACCAGCGGCAGCCGGGGCGCCGGCGGCAGCGACGGCAGCCGCTCACTCCAGTACGCCTGATCGGCCGCCAGCGTCTTGGGAGAGGGCCGGGCGGAGGCGAGGTAGTCGCGGAACGTCACGTCCAGCGGCGGGAGTTCGGCGTCCGGGTCCTCGCACAGCTGCCGCAGCTCGGTGAAGACGATCATCATGCTGAGGCCGTCCAGGATCAGGTTGTCGAGGCTGACCCCGATCCGGACCCTGCCCTCGCCGTACCGCACGGCCCGGACGTCGAACAGGGGCCAGCGGGCGGGGTCGAGGGTCTGGTGGGACATCTCCTCCCGCATCACCGCGAGCTGGTCCTCGCCCTCGGCGACCGGGATCGTGAACTCCGGCACCTCGGCGAGGACCTGCTGCCGCCCCTCCTCGTCGAAGACGGCCCGCAGCATCGGATGCCGCTCGATCAGCCGCCGCCAGGCCCGCTCGACGACGGCGACGTCCGTGCCCTCCTCGTCGGTCTCGCTGTAGTAGTGCGAGCCGACCCCACCCAGGTCGAGGCGGTCGGTGCGCCCGATCCAGTACGCCTGCTGCACGTCCGTCGCGGGGAACGGGTCGTGCGCGTGCTCCGGATCGGGGACGAGCACGGGCGCCCGTTCCTCGACGCCGAGGGTGAGGGTGGCCGCGTAGTCCTTGAGCACGGGACGGGTGAACAGGGCGGCGATGCGCGCCCCTTCGACGCCGGCCTCGCGCAGCCGGGCCACGAGACGGGTCGCGAGCAGGCTGTCGCCGCCGAGGGCGAAGAAGTCGTCCTCCCGGCCGACCTGTCCGGCGCCGAGGAGGTCGCTCCAGGCGGCGGCGAGGAGCTGTTCCGCCGCGCCGGCGGGCCGCTCGCCGCGTTCGGGCGCGGTGTCGAGTCCGGCCGCCCGGTCGGCGAGCGCGGTGCGGTCCACCTTGCCGTTGGCCGTCAGCGGCAGGCCCTCGGGCAGCGGCACGAGCGCGGAGGGCACGGCGTGCGCGGGCAGGTGGTCCGCGAGCCGCCGCTCCACCTCGACGATGTCCAGTTCGCCGTCGGGCACGAGGAACGCGGTCAGCCGCTGCTGTCCGCGCGGACCCGTCGCGACGGTGACGGCGCGGGCCACGCCCGGCTGGGCGAGCAGCGCCGCGTCGACCTCGCCGAGTTCGGTGCGGTGACCGCGGATCTTGAGCTGGTGGTCGCGCCGGCCCAGGAACTCCAGGAGCCCGCCGGGACGGTAGCGGCCCAGGTCGCCGGTGCGGTACCAGCGTCCCCCGTCGTGCGTGACGAACCGGTCGGCCGTGCGCTCCGGGTCACCCCGGTAGCCGGTGGCCACGCCGGCGCCGCCGATCCACAGCTCGCCCGGCACCCAGTCGGGGCAGTCCTCGCCGTGCGGGCCCGCGACCCGGAACCGCTGGGCGCGCAGCGGGGTGCCGTACGGCACCGAGGGCCAGCCGCGCGGGGCGCCGGCCGTGGCGTCGAAGTGGTTGGACCAGATCGCCGCCTCGGTGGCGCCGCCCATGGCGATCAGCCGGCAGCCGTCCCCGGACGCCTCGGCGAGCCGGGCGGGCAGGTCGAGCGGCACCCAGTCCCCGGAGACCAGCGCGAGCCGCAGCCGGGGCGGGGCCTGCCCGGCGGAGGCGGTCAGGAGCATGTCGAGGAGCATCGGGACGGTGTTCCAGACGGTGACGTCGTGACGCGCGGTCAGATCGCGCCACCGCTGGGCGTCCCGGCGCTCGTCCTCGCCGACCAGCACCAGCGCGCCGCCCGCGCCGAGGAGCCCGAACACGTCGTAGACGGACAGGTCGAAGTCCAGCGCGGAGACCGCCAGCACCCGGTCGCCGGGTCCGACGCCGTGCCGTGCGGTGATGTCGTCGACGGTGTTGGCCGCCGCCCGGTGGGTCACCTCGACGCCCTTGGGCTCACCGGTGGAGCCCGAGGTGAAGATGACGTACGCGCAGGAGTCCGGGTCGGCCGCGACGGGTGCCGCGAGCGGCGCCGGCAGCTCCCCGGCGAGGAGTTCGGCGTCGACCACGCAGCGGGCGCGCGACGCGTGCAGCACGCGGGCGCGGCGCACCGGCGGCTGGTCGACACCGACCGGCACATAGGCGGCGCCCGCCGCCAGCACGCCCAGGACGGCGGCGATCTGGTCCGGCCCCTTGGGCAGCGACACGGCCACCGTGTCGCCGGGCTCGATCCCGCGCTCGCGCAGCGCGGCGGCGATCCGCAGGGCGTGCGCGCTCAGCTCGCCGCGCGTCGCCGCGCCGTCCTCGCCCCACAGCAGCGCGGGGGCGTCAGGCTCGGCGGCGGCCCGCTCGAAGAACGGCACGTGCAGGGCGTGTCCGTCGCCCGGGAGCCCCGTCGCGTTGGCCTCGTCGCGGACCGCCCGCTGCCCGGCGGGCAGCAGTTCGGGGCGCGGCGCCTGCCAGTCGCCGTCGGCGAGACGGTCGAGGAGCCGGCCGAACGCGTCGGCCATCGTCTCGACCAGCCCCTCGGGGAACAGGTCGCGCACCGCGTCCCACTGGTGGCGCAGCGATCCGCCCCGGCCCTCGTAGACCTGGAGGTCCAGCCACACCTGCGGGGTCTGGCTCACGCCCCACACCCGGGGCGGGAAGCCGTCGGGCGCGTCCATGGACACGCCGTCGTCGACGCCGAGGGCGCTGGTGAACACCACGGGGACGGTCGCGTCCCGCTCACCGCGCGTCCGGGCCAGCTCGCGCATCACCCACACCGCCGACACCGAGCGGTGGTCGAGGTCGCGCCACAGCCGCTCCTGCAGGCCGCGCACCCGGGTCAGCCAGCTCTCGCCGGGCTCCGGGTGGTGGGCGGCGAGCAGCAGGGACGTGAAGTCGCCGAGCACCCGGTTGATGTGCGGGTGCACCTCCTGCCGGTCGAACAGGGTGAGGTTGACGGTCAGTTCAGGGCCCTCGCTCCACGCGCCCAGCACCTCCGCGTACGCGGCGAGGAGCAGCGTGGACGGGGTGATGCCGTGCTCGCGCGCCCGTTCCTTCAGCCGCGTCCAGCGCTCGGCCGTCAGCTCGCCGGGCGTGCGCGTGAACCGGGGCCGGTCGAGCAGGGCCGGATCCCGCGCGAGCGGCAGGCGGGGCGCCGGCGGCAGCGACGGCAGCCGTTCGAGCCAGTAGGCCCGGTCCGCCTCCAGCGCCTCGGGCGCCGGCCGCACCGAGGTGAGGTAGTCGCGGAACGTCAGCTCCACCGGCGGGAGTTCGGCGTCGGGGTCGGCGTACAGGGTGCCCAGTTCGGTGAAGACGGTCATCATGCTGAGGCCGTCCAGGATCAGGTTGTCGAGGCTGACGCCGATCCGGGTGCGGTCGTCGCCGTGGCGTACGGCCCGGACGTCGAACAGGGGCCAGCGGGCGGGGTCGAGGACCTGGTGGGACATGTCCTCGCGCAGGGCGGCGAGCTGTTCCTCGCCTTCCGCCACGGGGATGGTGAACTCCGGTACCTCGGCGAGGACGTGCTGCCGGCCTTCCTCGTCGAAGACGGCCCGCAGCATCGGATGCCGGTCGATCAGCCGCCGCCAGGCCCGCTCCAGACGGGGGAGGTCGACCGCGACGCCGTCGAACTCCGAGTAGTAGTGGGAGCCGACCCCGCCGAGCCGCATCTCGCCGGCCCGGCCCAGCCAGTACGCCCGCTGCACGTCGGTGGCCGGGAACGGCTCGTGGGCGCGCTCCGGGTCGGCGGCGAGCCGGGTCTCCGGCCCGCTCTCGCCCAGGGTGAGCGTGCCGGCGTAGTCCTTGAGGACGGGACGGGTGAACAGGGCGGCGATCCTCGCGCCGCGCACCCCGCGCTCGCCGAGCCGGTGCAGCATGCGGGTGGCGAGCAGGCTGTCGCCGCCGAGGGCGAAGAAGTCGTCCTCCCGGTGCACGGCCTGGACGCCCAGCAGCTCCCGCCACACCTCGGCGACGCGTTCCTCGACCCCCGGCGCGGGCCGGGTCCCGGACGTCGGGGCCGCCTCGGCCCGGCCGGTGTGCCGGGCGAGCAGGTCGCGGACGGCACGCCGGTCCACCTTGCCGTTCGCGGTCAGCGGCATGAGCGGCAGGACGACCAGCCGGTCGGGAACCATGTACGAGGGGAGCAGCCCGGCGACCGCGTCCCGGACCGCGCCCGGCTCGCACGGCGCGGCCCGTGGGTCGCGCACCGCCCGGATGAGCAGCGCCGGTTCCTGGTCGCGTACGGCGGTGTCCGCGTCGGTGAACCCGTGGGCGCGCAGCAGTTGCTCCCACGCCGGGGCCGGCAGCAGGGGGCTGCCGGCGGCCCGCCGGGCGGGGTCGGCGTCCGCGAAGGCCCGGGTCGGCAGGGCGGCGCAGATCAGGCCGAGCGGCGGCAGGGCGCCCTGTTCGACGGCGAGCAGCAGCCCGCCGGGCGCCAGCAGGGCCGCCGCCTGGGCGACTCCGGCGGCCGGGTCGTCGAAGGCGTGCAGCGAGCCGAGGGCGAGGACGGCGTCGAACGCCCCGGGCAGGTGGTCGGGCAGCACGCCGTGCGGGAGGGCCTGGTAGCGGACCGGATGTCCGGCCAGCCGCTCGCGCGCCCGGTCGAGCAGGGTGGCGGACGTGTCGAGGAGGGTGAACTCGACGGCGTCGTCCGCGAGTTGGCGTATCACCCGCTGTGCGCCGAGGCCGCCGCGCGCTCCGACGACCGCGACCCGGGGCGCACGCCCCAGCTCCCGCGCGAGCCCTCGCAGGGCGTCGGCACAGTCCTCGGCGGCCGGCGCGCTCGCGGGCAGCGCGTCCAGGGCCGCTTCCGGGGCAAGGACGGGATCGTCGAGGAGTTCGAGCGGGTCGCGTTCGCCGGTGAGCATGGCCCGCAGGTCGGGCAGGTGCAGCAGGAGACGGTCGAGGACGGGTTCGAGGCGGGTTCCGGCGACGCGCCGTGCCACGGCCTGCTCGTCGGCGTCGGCCGGCGCGGTGCGTCCGTGGCGGCCCAGCCAGTCCCGCCAGAGGTCCCTGACCCCGCGCATCCGCGCGTCCGGTCGCAGGCCGGGGGTGAGGATCCGGCCGAGGACGTGGGCGACGACCTCCGTCTCCAGCGGATCCGGGCGCGCGGCCGACACCGAGGTCCGCACGCCCGCGTCGGCCGGCTCGGTCGCGCGCGTCGCGGGCGCGCAGGCGGCCACGAGCATGTGCCGCTCACCGCCGGTGACCGCCGCGACCGCCCGGCCCACTCCGGGCGCCCGCTCCAGCGCGGCCTCGACCTCGCCCAGCTCCACCCGGTGACCGCGCAGCTTGACCTGCGAGTCGGCGCGGCCCAGGAACTCGACGACGGCACCCGGCCGGTAGCGCGCGAGGTCACCGGTGCGGTACCAGCGTCCGCCCTCGTGCGTCACGAACCGGTCGGCCGTGCGCTCCGGGTCGCCCAGATAGCCGTCGGCCACCCCGGCGCCGCCGATCCACAGCTCGCCCGGCACCCAGTCGGGGCAGTCCCGGTCCCGGGCGTCGACGACGCGACAGCGCACGTTGCGCAGGGGAGTGCCGTACGGGATCGCGGCCCAGTCCTGCGGCACCGCCCCGCCGGTGATCTCGCACACCGTGGAGTGGATCGCCGTCTCCGTGGTGCCGCCGAGCGCGACGAACCGGCAGCCGGGCGCCCGTCCGGCGAGCCGGCCCGGCAGGTCGACGCCCACCCAGTCGCCGCCCAGCAGGACGACGCGCAGCCCGGCGAGCCCGTCCCCGCCGCTGCTCAGCAGCATGTCGAGGACGGAGGGCACGCAGTTGAGGACGGTGACGCGGTGCCGGGCCATCAGCGCGTGCCAGCGTGCCGCGTCCCGGCGCTCCTCCTCTCCGACGAGGACCACCGCGCCACCGGCGGAGAGCGGTCCGAAGAGGTCGTAGACGGACAGGTCGAAGTCGAGCGCGGACAGCGCGAACGTGCGGTCGCCCTCGCCGATGCCGAAGCGCTGGTCGAGGTCGTCGACCGTGTTGCGGGCGGCGCGGTGCGGGACGACGACGCCCTTGGGCTCGCCGGTCGACCCGGAGGTGAAGATGACGTACGCCGGATCGCCGTCCGCCACCGTCACCGCCTCCTTGACCGGCGCGTGCGCCGACGCGGCGGACACGGTCAGTGCCGCCACGCCGTCGGGCAGCGGCTCGGCGGCCTCGTGCACGAACGCGGCACGGACACCGGCCGTGCGCAGGACGCGGTCGCGGCGGGCCGGCGGATGGGCGGACCCGACCGGCACATAGGCGGCGCCCGTGACCAGGCAGCCGAGGACGGCGGCGATCTGGTCGGGCCCCTTGGGCAGGCAGACCGCGACCCGGTCGCCCGGTCCGACGGCGTGCGCGGCGAGGGCGGCGGCGATCCGCCGGGCCCGGTCGGCGAGTTCGCCGTACGACAGAGAGTCGCCCTCGCCCCACAGCAGCGCGGGCCGATCGGGCTCGCGGTCGGCGCGGTGCAGGAAGTCCTCGTGGAGGAGCAGCCCGGTGCGCGGGCCGTCCGTGTCGTTGGCCCGCGCGCGGGCCGCCCGCTGGTCGTCCGGCAGCAGGTCCGGGACGGGCTCGCGCCACGGGGTGTCGGACGCCGCGAGCCGGTCGACGAGCGTGCGGTACGCGGCGAACATCGCGTCCAGCATCCCGTCGGGGAACGCCTGCTCCAGCGCGTCCCAGTTGACGAGGAGCCCGCCGTCCAGCTCGGTGACCTGGGCGTCGAGCCACACCTGGGGGCCCTGGGAGATGATCCACACGGGCCGTCCGAAGCAGGCGCGCACGTCCTCGGAGAACAGCTCGCCCAGGTTCAGGGCGCTGGTGAACACGACGGGTGCGAGGACCCGTCCGCCGTCGGGCTGGGCCCGGTTGAGGTCGCGCAGGACCTCGACGCCGGAGTAGGAGGCGTGGGCGGCGTCGTCGAGGAACCGTTCCTGCGTGGCGCGGGCCCGGTCCTGGAAGGAGGCGGTGCCGCAGACGTCGGCGGCGAGCAGGACGGATCCGGTGAAGTCGCCGACGAGCAGGGGCACGTCGGGGTGCAGCGGTTCGCGGTCGAACAGGGGCACGTTGAGGAGGAAGCGCTGCTCGGCGCTCCAGGCCGCGAGGACCTCGCAGTAGGCGGCGGCCAGCGCCATGGCCGGGGTGACGCCGTGCCGGTGGGCGCGGGCGAACAGGGCCTCGCGCTGCTCGGGCGGCAGCCAGTGGTGGCGCCGGGTGACGCGGGGGTGCTCCGCCGTCGACGCGCCGGGCAGGACGGGCAGGGCGGGGGCGCCGGGCAGGTCCGGCAGGCGGGCGGCCCACCAGGCGGCGTCCCGCCTCAGGTCGCGCGCCCGGTCGGCGGAGGCGGCGCGGTCGGCGAGGTAGCGGCGGTAGCTGTAGCCGATGGGGGAGAGGGGGCCGGTGCCGCGGTAGAGCGTGGCCAGGTCGGCGAGCAGGACCCGCAGGCTGAGCGCGTCGGCGGCGAGCATGTCGAGGTTGAGGTGCGTACGGGTGCGGCCGTCCGGCAGCAGGGACAGCTGGACGTCGAAGACCTCGCCGTCGCCGACCCGCAGCATGCGGTGCGACAACTCGTCGCGCAGCCGCTCCAGCCGCCGGGCGGCCTCGTCCTCGGGCAGTGCGCGGAGGTCGTGCACGCGCAGTCCCGGCCACTCGGCGGCGGTGGGGGTGTGCTGGCGGCCGTCGTCGCCGAACACGGCACGCAGTTGCGCGTGCCGGGCGAGCAGGGCGCGTACGGCCTGCTCCAGGCGCCGCGGGTCGACGCCCTCGCCGTCGAACTCGTTGTAGAAGTGCGCGGCGACACCGCCGAGTTGGTGTTCCTTGCCGCGCCCGACCCAGTAGGCGTGCTGCATCAGCGCCAGGTCGAAGGGCGAGGTCTCGTCGGCGGATATCTCAGGGGCCGGGGCGGCGGCGGGGGTGACGTCGTCGGTACATCGCTCGGCGGCGAGCGCGCTCCAGGCGTGCAGGGTGGGTGTGCGGGCGAGTTCGGCGAACGTCAGGCGGATGCCGTCCCGGCGCAGGGCGCCGGCCACGGTCATCAGGCGGATGGAGTCGAGCCCCTGCTCGATGAGGTTGTCGCCCGCGTCGACGTGCTCGGCGTCGGGGCCGAGCCAGTCGGTGAGCAGCGGGCGGATCGATCGCAGCGGATCGCGTTGTGACACTTCGTTACCAGCCTTGCCTGTGGGGTGCCCGGGAGGCCGGGACGGCGCGGATACGGAGCGATGGCATCCAGTTATTGAAAATGGTATTCATTTCCTACAATACTTTCGGGGCCGGGAACAAGTCCCCGGCGAGAACGTCACAGAAGGGATGGATCCACGTGCTCGACGGCTGTACGCCCTGGCCCGATGAACTCGCCGCCCGCTACCGGGCATCCGGCCACTGGCGAGGGGAAACGTTCGACCGGCTGCTGCGCGCCTGGGCCCGCGCCCACCCGCACCGCACCGCCCTCGTCCACCGCGAACGGCGGCTGAGCTACGCCGGTCTTGAGGCCGCCGCCGACCGTGTCGCGCGCAGGCTCGCCGGGCTCGGGATCGCGGCCGGGGACCGGGTGGTCCTCCAACTGCCCAACATCCCCGAGTTCTTCGCCGTGTTCTTCGCCCTCCAGCGGCTCGGCGCCGTGCCCGTCCTGGCGCTCCCGCTGCACCGGCGCAGCGAGATCGTCCACCTGTGCCGGCTGTCCGAGGCCGTGGCGTACGTCGTCCCGGACGTCCACCAGGGCTTCGACCACCGGGAGTTGGCCGCCGAGGCGCTGAAGGAGGCCCCCGGCCTGCGGCACGTCCTGGTCGTGGGCGACCCGGGCCCCCACACCCCGCTCGACGGGCCCGGCACCGACGTGCCCGCCGGCCCCGACGACCCCTCGGACGTGGCGCTGCTGCTCGTCTCCGGCGGCACCACCGGCCTGCCCAAGCTGATCCCGCGCACCCACGACGACTACGCGTACAACGTCCGCGCGAGCGCCGAGACGTGCCGCTTCGGACCGGACACCGTCTACCTCGCCGCGCTGCCCGTCGCCCACAACTTCGCGCTCGGCTGCCCCGGCGTCCTCGGCGCCCTGCACGCGGGCGGCACGGCGGTCCTCACCGACGAACCCGACCCCGACGCCGCCTTCGCCCTCATGGAACGCGAACGCGTGACCGCGACCGCCCTGGTGCCCCCGACCGCCCGCATCTGGGCGGCGGCGACCGAATGGGCCGAGGCGGACCTCACCGCGCTGCGGCTCCTCCAGGTCGGCGGCGCCCGCCTGCTGCCCGAGCACGCCCAGCAGGTGCGCGACGCCTTCGGCCCCGTCCTCCAGCAGGTGTTCGGCATGGCCGAGGGCCTGCTCAACTACACCGAACCCGACGCCCCGCAGGACGTCGTCCTGCACACACAGGGCCGCCCGCTGTCCCTGGACGACGAGATCCGCGTCGTCGACGAGCACGACCGCGACGTCCCGCCCGGCACGACCGGACGGCTCCTCACCCGCGGCCCCTACACCCTGCGCGGCTACTACCGCGCCGACGAGCACAACGCCACCGCCTTCACCGCCGACGGCTACTACCGCACCGGCGACCTCGTACGGCGCACCCCCACCGGCCATCTGGTCGTGGAGGGCCGCGTGAAGGAGCAGATCAACCGCGGGGGCGACAAGGTGGCCGCCGCCGAGGTCGAGGAACAGCTCGCGCACCACCCGGCGGTCCTCGACACGGCCGTCGTGCCCGTCCCCGACGACCTGCTCGGCGAACGCACCTGCGCGTTCGTCGTCCCCAGGCCCGGCGCCACCGCGCCCGGCAGGAACGAGGCCGCCGCCTTCCTCCGCGAACGCGGCCTGGCCCCGTACAAGGTCCCCGACCGGATCGAGACGCTCGACGCCCTCCCGGTGACGGCCGTCGGCAAGACCGACAAGAAGGCACTGACGGAACTCGCCCGCAAGCTCGCCGCCGGAGGTTCGGCGCGCAAGGAAGGGAACCCCCGCTCATGACCAGCCCCACCACGATCGCCGGTACGTCCTGGGAGGGCTGGGCCGAAGCCCTGCCCCCGTCGTGTCCCGAGCACGTCGTCGAATCCCCCGCCGACCCGGCGGAGGCCGCCGTGCGCCTCGCCGGCTCCGGCCTCGGCGGCGAGTACGTCGTCTACGAACGGGCCGGGACCTGGACCTACGCCGCCGCTCCCGCCGCGACGCTCACCCTGGACGCCGAGTCGGTCGTCGCACGCTGCGGGAACCAGGCGGTGGTCCAGCCCCTCGGCGCGGCGCCGCTGGAGCAGGTCGCCGAGGCCCTGGCCCGGCTGCCGCACCAGGACTGGCGGGTGTACGGCTGGGCCGCCTTCGAACTCGCCCACCTCCTGCACGCCGACACCGGGAACCCCGGGGACGCCCCCCTGCTCCACCTCATGCTGCCGGCCATAGAGGTCACCCTCACCCCGGGCACGGCACGCATCCGGACGGCCGACCCGGAACACCTGCCGCTCCTCGCCAAAGCCCTGGCCGGTTCCACGAGTTCGGCCGGCACGGGGCTCACCGACGCGGAGAACCTGGTGCGGTCCGCGCCGGGCCCCTACCGGCACGCCGTCGCCCGCACCGTGGCCGACATCCAGGCCGGGCTCGTCCAGAAGACCGTGCTCTCCCGCCCCCTGCCCCTCCCCTCGGCCCCCGATCTGGGCGCCACCTACCTCACGGGCCGCCGCGCCAACACCCCCGCCCGGTCCTTCCTGCTCGACCTGGGCGGCTGGCGGGCGGCGGGCTTCAGCCCCGAGACCGTCGTCGAGGTCGAGGCGGCCGGCCGCCGCGTCTCCACCCAGCCGCTCGCCGGCACCAGAGCCCTCGGCACGAACGCCGAGGACACCGCGCGGCTGCGCGCCGAACTCCTCGGCGACCCCAAGGAGATCCACGAACACGCGCTCTCCGTGCGCCTCGCCGTCGACGAACTCACCGCGATCTGCCGCCCGGGCACGGTCGTCGTCGAGGACTTCATGACGGTCCTGGAACGCGGATCGGTCCAGCACCTCGCGTCCCGCGCCGCCGGACAGCTCGCCGAGGACCGCAGCCCGTGGGACGCGTTCGCCGCGCTGTTCCCCGCCATCACCGCCACCGGCTGCCCGAAACCCGAGGCCCTGCGCACCATCAGCCGCCACGAGAGCGAACCGCGCGGGCTGTACGCCGGAGCCGTGTTCACCGCCGACGCCGCCGGCTCCCTCGACGCGGCACTCGTCCTGCGCACGGTCTTCGAACGCGACGGCCGCGGCTGGCTGCGCGCGGGCGCCGGGATCATGGGCCAGTCGACCCCCGAGCGCGAATGGGAGGAGACCTGCGAAAAACTCCGCAGCGTCGCCCCGCACCTGCACCTGCGCCCGGAGACACCGCCCGCGCAACCATGACGAACGCCGGGCCGGTCCGGTGTCTACGGGGACGAGGCTGATCGTCACGACGGTCGGCAGGAAGCCGGAGGCGGTCCGCGCGGTGAGGGCGGCCGGCAGCACGATCAGCACCGGCCAGGCCGCGCCGTTCTCCCGCCTCCTCGCTCCCGGCCGCCGCGCTCCTCCTGCCCCCCCGGACGCCGGCCCCCGCCGCACCCACCTTCCGAACAGTGACCCTCGGTGGACGTGCGCCCGCCCGGCCCCCCGCTGAGGGAGGACCGGGCGGGCGCTTCGGTCACGTCGGGCGGTTACCCGGCGACGACCGTCCCCGTCAGCGGTGCGTACCACGTCGATCTTGAGCTTGGTGCCGTCACCGCCGTTCCAGCAGCGGGCGTTGACGCCGAGTGTGCTGCTGCGCGGGACGAAGTCCTGCGTGGCACTTGGTGGGCTTGTGGCTCTTCGGGCCCCAGACCAGGTGCCAGCTCGCCTTCGCGGCGGAAGCCTCGGTCTGCGAGGTGGCGCCGCTACCGCGAGCCCGGTGCCCAGCGCCACGGTGGCCGTCGCCAGGGCGAGGCTCTTTCGTGCCGTCATCGTGTCGAATCCTTTCCCGGACCACGGCCGGGTTCCCCCGTCGGGCCCCCGTGTCGACCGTGTCCGCGCGGCGCCCCGGGCCGCGTCCGGCAGCGGGTTGAACTCCCCGCAGGCCCGCGGCGGTAGGCGCCTGGTTCCTGCGTCTTTCGCGGTACCGCGGGAGTTTGACGTCCCGCCACCCGCCCCGCGGTTACGCTGCGGCAATGCGGATCCGTCCCCCGGTCCGGGCCGGCCCGGCAGCCGACGCGCTGATCGCCGCGGCGCTCGCCGGCGTGGCCGTGCTCCTCGGGCAGGAAGCGGCTGACTCTGCCCACCTCCGCGCAGGCCGCGGGCGAAGGGGGAGACGCATCGGGATGACCAGGGTGCTCGTCGTCGACGACCAGTTCCTGATCCGCGCCGGACTGGTGGGGCTGCTGCGCGCGGCACCCGGCATCGAGGTGGTCGGCGAGGCGGGCGACGGCGAGGAGGCCATCGCCCTGGCCGCACGGACCCGTCCCGACGTGATCCTCATGGACATCCGGATGCCCGGCATGAGCGGCGTCGCGGCCACCGAGAGGATCCTCGCCGACGCGCCGGACCCGCCGCCCCGCGTCCTCGTCCTGACCACCTTCGACCTGGACGAGTACGTCTACGGCGCCCTGCGCGCCGGCGGGGGAGACGCGCTCTTCGCGCCCAGCGTCACGCGCCGCCTGGTCGAGGCGTTCGCCCAACGGGCCGCGCACACCGGACGGACGAACCCCCGCCCGATCTGGGCGCGTTGACCGCGCGCGAGGTGGAGGTGCTGCGGCTGACCGCCAGAGGGCTGTCCAACCTGGAGATCGCCGGTGAACTGTTCATCAGCGAGGCGACCGTCAAGACGCACCTCAACCGCACGATGACCAAACTGGACCTGGGGAGCAGGGCGCAGGCCGTGGTGGTGGCGTACGAGACGGGGTTGGTGACTCCACGGGGCGCGCGCTGACGGGGGCACTGCTGCGTACGCGGGGTTCCGGCACCGCCCACCGCGTCGGGGGCGACCGCGCTGACCGCCGTCCCGGCGACGGCCGCGCCCACGGCGACCCAGGCCGACCAGGGGAACCAGGCGTGGTACTGCGGGTACGACAACCGGGTGACGCCGCCCACCATCCGGCAGGGGAACAGCGGCAACACCGTCCGTGAGGCCCAGTGCCTGCTGGTGTTCCGGGGCTACAGCGTGGGTCCGTCCGGCATCGACGGGATCATCGGCCCCATCACCTGGAACCGGCTGCGCAACGGCTGCCGACGACCACGAGGACCGCCGACCTCCTTCCGCGAGGGGGGTCGGTTTCGCAGAGGAAGGTGAGCCATGACCGCATCGGCCCGCCGCAAGAACGTGTACGCGATGGCGGCCCTGCTGGCCGTGACGACGACGGCCGGCCTGACCGGGGCGGATCCGGCCGGGGCGGCCCCTCCTACGGCGGCGAACGTCACGCACGCCGAACCCGCCCAGTGCCCGTACACCGGGAACCATCCCGTCCTCGGACCGGGGACGAGCGTCAGCCCTCCGGCGCTGCGGCACCTGTACTGCCTGCTGGGGGCGTGGGGGTACGAACTCCCGCCGTTGGACGGGATCTACGGCCCGCGCCTGGCCGCCATCGTCAGGTCGGAGACATGGGACGCGCTGCACGCGGTGCCCGAGAACTCATGCGTGATACCTCGTCGTCACGGTGCGAGGTCGGACAGAAGGGCGTCCAGGACGGTCTCCTCCTCGATGCGCAGGCCGAGTTCGCGGAGGGCCGGTGCGAGGGCCGGGTCCCACGGGGCGTCGGTGGGGGTGCCGGTCAGGGGTGGGGCCAGTGGGACGGCGGCGGCCGCGGCGCGGTAGTCGGCGGTGGTGTAGCGCCAGGGGCTCCAGGGGACGTGGCGCAGCAGGGTGCCGGCGATGCGCAGGCCGCCCCAGTCGAAATCGCCGTGGTAGCGGAGCCGGGATCCCCGGGCGTGGAGGTGGCGCAGCAGGGTGAGGGCGGCGGCTGAGGGCTGGCCCTGGAGGCAGACGAGGGGTGGGCAGAGGGGGCCGTGGAGGTCGGCGGCGGTCGCGAGGACGGCGGGGTTCTCGCAGACGTGGACGACCGCCGGTGCCGTGCTCGGCGGGGTGCGGGTGAGCTGGCGCAGGGTCAGGACGGCCGGCTCGCCCGCGTCGGTCGTCCAGTCGAGCGCGGGCGTGCCGCGCAGGCCGAGGGTGAGGACGGTCGAGGAGAGCGCGTCCCGCAGCAGACCGGCCGACGCCCACGCCTCACGGCGCCACTCGGCACCGGACCCGTCCGGGAAACCGGTGAGGGCACGGACGCCGGAGTGGACGAGTGTGGCGAGCGGGGTCCCGTCGTCGAGGGCGTGGGCGTCGCCGAGGAGGTCGGCGGCGAAGGCGGACAGGGACACGGCCGGGACGGCGGGCAGGGCCCGCAGGACGGTCACGGCGTCGGCGAGGAGGGCCCGCGCCGCCGGCGGGGTGCGCGCGAGGCGGCGGACGAGGCCGTCCCCGCGCAACCGGCCGGCCCAGTCCGCGAGTTCGGGCGGGAGCGCGGCGAGCGGCGCGTACGCGTCCTGCCAGGCGCTCGCCTCCCGGGCGCGGACGTCGGCGAGGCGGGGGACGGGGCCGGTGAGGGCGGTCACGGCCGGGGCGAGCCCGCCGGGGCTGATGCCGGAGCGGCGCAGGACGGCGTCCACCGCGTCCAGACGCACGGTCAGCGACCGTCCGGCGCCCGGGGCCCGGCCCAACAGGCGCTCGGCGGCGGCCCGTTCGGCGGCGGAGGGCGCGGCCAGGGTGACCGGCCCGGTGAGGGGTTCGTCCCGCTCCATGCGACGGCGTACGCGCTCGACGAGCCAGCCGAGCCCGGGGTCGCCCAGCAGGCGGCCGAGCCGGACGCGGTCGACACCCGGGCCGGGCGCGCTCACGCCCACAACCGGTCCTGGCCGGGACCGGCGTCCTCGAAGACCGCCGGCCGGTGCTCCGGTTCGGTGCCGCGCAGGCGCTCGGTCCCGTCCCACTCCCAGCGGGTCACCAGGACCGCCGCGATCTCGTCGACGCGGGAGAGCTGGGCGATGGCGATCCCGGGGACCTGCGGATAGCAGGCCCACTCGCGCTCGGACGTCATCACCACGTCCAGGTCGAAGGCGTGCAGCAGGCCCAGGCACTTGGCGCGCGAGTCGTCGTCCACGCCCGCGAACGCCTCGTCGAGGGTGACCAGGCGCGGGGCGTCGGGGGCGGCGGTGGCGTAGTGGGAGGAGGCGGCGGCGAACAGCGGGACGGACATGGCGAGGACGCGTTCCCCGCCGGAGGCCGGTCCGGTGGCCGGGACCCAGGTGCCGTGCTGGTCGCGCTCGACGCCGAACTCGTGCCAGGCGCGGTAGTCGAGCGCCGCGGTGAGGACGTCCAGCCAGCCGCCCGCCGCGTCGTCGCTCTGCCGGCGGGCGATCTCGGCCTGAAGGAACTCCCCGACCTCCGCCCGCTCCTCGGGCGCCCACGCGTCCGCCGACTGCCGCAGCCGCTTGCGCGCCTGGGCAAGACCCGCCGGCGCCTTGCGCGAAGGACGCCACACCAGCCGCAGCCGCATCCCGGTGGACGTGGGCCGCTCCTCCAGCTCGGCGTTCATCGCCGCCACCTGCCGCTCGGCCGCCTGGATCAGCTCCTGCAAGGTCCCCGCGACCTCCGTCAGCAGGTGGGTCTCCAGGATCTCGCGTTCGTGCGCGGACAGGATGCGCGCCAGCTCCGACACCTCCGTGGCGAGCGCCCCGGCCAGTTCGGGAACCGTCCGCCGGCGGCCCTGGTAGACGATGTCGACGACCATGCCGTCCTCCACCATGGTCGCGGCGGCGGTGTGGCCGCCGCGCGAGAGGGCGTCCTGGAGCTTCTTGTACTCCTCGCTGAGCCGTTTCTGCACCCGCTCCCAGGCGCCGTCGGAGTCGTCGGTGGCCGAGAGCCGCGCCTCGACGCTCCGGGCGAGCGCGATCGCCGGGGTCGCCGCCCACGGGCCGCCGTCCAGCGCGGGTACGGCCGTCTCGGGCAGGGCGACGGCCAGCAGACCGGTGCCCGCGAACCGCTGGAGCGCGGCGACGGCCTCCGCGCGGGAGGCCGCGGCCTCGCGCACGCTGTGCTCCAACTGCTCGATACGGCCCTCGGCATGGCCGACACGGCGGCCGGCGGCGGTGTGCTCCTCGCGCGCGCGGCGCTGCTCGCGCTCGCACGTGACCAGCGCCTCGGCGGTGGCGGCCAGCAGCCGCTCCAGTTCGGCGACGGCGGTGCCGACCGTGGCCCGCAACGTGGTGTGCCGTTCGTCGGCGGCGGTCGCGAGCCGGGCCGACTCCTCGGCCCGCAGGGCGAGTTCGGCCACCCGCGCGCCCGCGCGCTCAGCCTCCGCGCGCTCGTCGGCCACGGCCCGCCCGGCGTCGGCGCGCTCACGCAGCGCGGGCCACAGGGCGGCGAGGACGGCGGTGTAGTCGCCCAACGCCCGGCGCACGGCCGCGAGTTCCGTCCGGTCGGCGGGCAGGTTCACGGCGGCGGCCGTGTCGGTGAGTTCGACGGCGGCCTCGGCATCGAGGCCGGTCGCCGCCGCGAGTTCCGCAGCGCGTTCGTCCTGGCGTGCGCGGGCCCGGTGAGCGGCCTCGGCGGCGGCCGACGCCAGCGCGTGCGCGTGCCGCAGGGCGGCGTCGTCGGGGACGGCGGCCAGCTCGGCGTCCAGGGTGCGCCGACGCCGGGCCACCTCGGCGCGCTCGGCCGCCACCGCGTCCAACTGGCCCGCCAGCGTGCCGAGTTCATCGCGCAGGACGGCGATCCGGGCCCGGCGCGCCTCCTCGCGGGCCCCCTCACCGACGTACGCGGCGGACGGCTTCGACCAGCTGCCGGTCAGCGCGCCGACACGGAAGCGGCCGTCCACCGCCACCCACGTGTCGCCGAAATCGCCGGAGCCGAGGCCGATGGCCGCCAGGAGACGGGCCACCGTCCGCTCGCCGACCGCCGCGGCCCGTGGATCACCGTGGTCCACGGCCGGACGCAGCACCTCGGCGAGGGTGATCCCGGGGAGCGGATCGCCCGGCGACAGCAGCACGTCGTGTCCCTGCGCGCGCAGCGCGGTGCCGTCCGGGCACACCCAGGCGTCCAGCAGCCCGGACGCCTCCAACGCCGCCTCCAGGCCCGCGCGTTCACCGGCGCCGACCTGGTCGCGGAAGTCGACCAGACGCCACAGCGGCGCCCCGGGAACACCGTCGCGGACACCGGGAGTACGCGTGCGGGGTGCCGTGGGACCGGGCTGGCCGCCCGCCTCCAGACCGGCCAGCTCGCGCGCGGCCTCGGCGCGCCGGGCGTCCAGGTCGGACAGCCGCCGGCCGAGGACGGCCGCCTCGTCGGCCAGGTGCGCGGCGCGGGAGCGATGGGCGTCGGCGGTGTGCACGTGCGCGGGGGAGGGGCCGCGCAGGTGCGTGACCCAGTCCTGGAGGTCGTCAAGGAGGCCCGCCGGGTCGGCGGGCGCCAACTCCGTGCAGACCGCGAGGTGTTCGCGTAGCGCGGTGAGGAGTTCCCGGCCCGCCTCGGCGGCGGCGGACTCCGCCTCGGCCTGCCGCGCGGCGGTGTGCCCGGCCTCCGTCTGCGCCTCGTCCAGCCGACGGGCGGCGGCGCGCCGTTCGGCGGCGGCCTCCTCGGCACGCGCCGTCAGCTCCTCGACGTGGTCGAGGGTGCGCTGCCTGCGCGCCACCGACTCCCCGGCCGCGCGCCGCAGTTCGGGCTCCGGCGCGCCCTCGGTGCGCAGGTCACCGTCGAGGCGGGCGGCCGAGGCCGCCTTCCGCGCCTGGCCGAGCGTGTCCGCGACCTGCTCCTCGGCCGCCGTCAGCCGCCGTCCGGCCGTCCCGAAGCGGCCCAGGGCACGGGTGTGCGCCTGGGCGGCCTGCTCCCGGTCCCCCTCGGCGCGGCGCAGCTCACCGGCCGTACGGCGGGCCTCGGCCGCCGCCTGCTCCAGCTCCCGGGCACTGCGCATCTGCGGACCCTCACGCAGCGCGGCGTCCTGCGCCGTGAGGCGCGTGGCGCTCTCCTCCAACTCGGCGATCCGCCCGGCGATCAGCTCCCGCTCCTGCTCGGCCTGCGTGCGGTCGGCCTGGGCCTGGGTGAGGTCGCGGCCCAACTGCTCGTAGCGGGCGTGCTCGTGACGGGGCAGCCGGGCGCGGCGGCGGGCGGCGACCCGGGCGTAACGGCGGTAGTGGTCCAGGAACGCGGAGGCCGCCCGCTCGGCCTCGGTCGCCGCCCGCAGCTCCTCCTTCTCCTCGTCCAGGGACCGGAACGCCTCGGCCACGTCCGCGATCACCGCCTGGTCCATCGGCGGCAGCGCCTCGGTCAGGGCACGCGACAGCGCCGCCTCGTTGGGCCGCTTCGACAACTGCGGCTGGCGCAGCTGCACGAGCAGGTCCACCAGGGCCGCGTACCGGCGCTCACCCAGCCCGAACAGGGCCTCGTCCACCGCCCGGCGGTACGCCGTGGCCGTGTCGTACACCATGCCGCGCCCGGCGACCGCCTCCGCGAGCCGGTCGCGCGAGAGCGCGGTGCCGGTGGCGTCGAGCAGGCTGAGGTCAGCGCCGATCCGCTGGTCGGTGACGGCGTACCAGTGGCGGGCGATACCGCGCCCCTCCACCGCCTTCAGACCGCAGGCAAGCGTGAGGAAGTGGTCGCGTCCGTCGGCCTCGTCGCGGCGGCCGAACTCGATCCAGGTGTAGCCGAGCCGTTCGGAGTGCGGATGCTGCCCGCCCAGCAGCAGGTTCCACTCCATGCGCTTGCCCGGGTCCGCGTCCGGCTCCACCCGCCGCGCGGACAGGTCACCGTCCAGCAGGAACGGCAGGGTCAGCGCGAGGACCTTCGACTTGCCGGTGCCGTTGTTGCCCCGCAGCAGCAGCCTGCCGTCGCGGAACCAGAACTCCTCGGTGTCGTAGTAGAAGAGGTCGACCAGTCCGATGCGCAGCGGACGCCACCGGCCGGGCGCGGGAGGGGGCAGGACGGTCACTGCTGCTGCGCCTTTCGCGGAGATTCCTTGACGACGGTCTCGCCGACCGCGTACCGGGCCAGCGCCGGCAGCGGGGCGACGCCCCCGGGGACGACGGCGACCAGACCGAGCGCGGTCAGCTTGGCCAGCGCCAGCTCGACCAACTCGCCCTCGGCTCCCGGCTGCCGGGCGTTCTTGGACCAGAACCCGCCGTGCTCCACGGCCAGTTCCCGCACCCGGGACTCCAACTCCTCGCGGCTCACGGTGCTGTCGGAGGCGGCGAGGTGTTCGGCGAGCAGCAGCGTGACGTGACCGTGCGTGCCCTGCTCGGGCATCCGGACGTCGGTCAGGTCGTCCATCGGGTCGACCATGGCGATCCCCTCGGCCCGCACCTCCGCGACCAGCCCGGTCAGTTCGGTGATCCGGGCGGCGATGAAGGCCCGCTGCCGGGTCAGGTAGGCCAGCTCCTCGTCGGTGAGTTCGGCGTAGTACAGCACCGGATCGTCCAGCAGACGCCGGGTCAGCCGCTGGCGGATGGCGCGGAAGCGCAGTTCGTCGCTGTCCAGGGCGCTCTCGGCGGTCAGTTCGGCCAGCCGCTCCTCGAAACCCTCGGCGGTGATCAGGGACGGGCCGCGACGGGCGGCCAGCAGACCGGCCAGGACGCGGCGCCGCACGTCGTAGAGGACGTCGCCGGCCCCGCTGACGTAGGCGTCCTCGTCGCCGGCCACCCGCCGCAGCACCCCGTGGCGCAGGAGGAGGCGGACCACCGCCGCCAGATCGAGGCGTTCGTCGCGCCGCTCCAGCGTGAACGCGATACCGGCGGCGGCGAGATGGGGATCGGCGGCGTCCAGGACCACCTGCTCGGCGAGCCGGCCGAGCGCGATCTGCGCCTCACCCCGCTCCAGCGCGGCCAGCGCCAGGCACAGCAGCACATAGCGGCGCCGGGTGAAGGGGACGCGGGCACGGGACGCCTCGCGCGCCGGATGCGTGGCGTCGGCCAGGGTGCCGGGCGTCCGGCCCAGCCGGGCCGCCTCCGCGTCCACCCGCAGCGGCCAGCCGGTGTTGCGGTCGAACCAGTCGCGCAGGTCACCGGCGTGCCGGCGCACCAGCCGGAACTCGTCCGCCTGCGGACCGTCCGCGAGCAGCAGCGGCTCCTTCAGCAGGGCGCGGGCGGCCTTGTGGAACTCGGCGGTGCGCCGGCCCTCCAGCACCTCGCCCAGCGACGCGGTCATCGCCGGCCTTCCGCGGGGGTGATCTCGACGGTGTGGTCGGGGCCGCGGAAGACACCGCCGGGGGTGCGGATCTCGGCCGTCGTCCCGTCGGACAGGGCGGTGAGCCGGATCTCCATCGTGCCGTCGTTGCTGGTCGCGGTGGTCGTCCTCGTGTCGGGCCGCCAGGTGGCGAGGGCGTCGCCGAGCAGTTGGAGGAAGAGGCGGAAGGCGAGCGGGTCCAGTTCGCCGAGCGCGGACAGCCGGGTCGTGCCGCCGGTCGCGAGGCGGGCTCGGGCCGCCGCTATCTCCTCCGTCTGGCGCGCGGCGATCTCGGCGAGGTGGCGCCGCTGCGCGGAACGGTCCTGCACCCGGCGGGCCTTGCCGCGCCGCTCGTAGCTGCCGGTGCGGCGCAACTGGGGGCTGATCCGCAGCGGTTCGGCGCCGGCCCAGGAGGTGGACGCGGGCACCGGGCGGGCCGTGCGCCCATCGAGGGTGGCGGCGTCGACGGTGAGGTGACGCGCCGGGTACAGCCCGAACGCCGCCCGCCACAGACGGTGGCGCGCCGCGTCGTCGGGGGCCTCGGCGAACCAGCGGGCCAGGGCGCGGAAGTCCGCCGAGCGGTCCGAACGTCCGGCCCGCCGCTCGTTCAACTGCCGGACCACCGCCAGGAGTTGCGGGATCGCCCCGAGGGCGCGGCCCCGCAGCAGCCTCGCCTGCGACTCGCGGCCGTCCGCCGACACGAACCAGGCGGCGAGCCCCGACCACTTCGCCGTCCACCGCTCGTACGCCCGCGCCTCGGCGCTGTCGGCCTCGTCCGGAGCGGCGTCGGCCGCCTCCCGGGCCGCCGCGAGACGCAGCAGCGCGCCGACCCGGTCGTCGTCCTCCAACTCGCCGATGAGCGCCGCGATCCGCCCGCCCAAGGTGATCAGGTCCTGGATGAACCGCTCCAGGTACTGGATCAGCCGGTCCTTGTAGGCGAGGAACACCTCGATGTCCACGTCGTGCAGGTCGATCGTGCGCTGGAGGGACCCCATGAACGCGCGCGCGTTCTCCGCCAGTGCCTCGAAGCGGGCGGTCAGCGTGGACAGCGCCAGGTGCGCCTTCGCCGCGTCCGGCTCCTCGGCGATCACCACGAGGGTTTTGAGCTGCGTGACGATGTCGTGCAGGGCCACCGCCTGGAGCGCGCCGCGCCGCCCCAGCGCCTCGTCGTACACCGACAGCGCCTGCTCCGCCGCCTCCCCGGCCCGGGTGAGCTGGTAGATGAAACGCTTGCGGTAGAAGTCCTCCACCGCCGTGACCCGTGACGTGTCCGGATCCGCCCGCAGGTTCCCCCATCCGACCAGGCGGTCGAGGGCGGTGGCCACGGCGTCCGGGTCGGCCGGGCGGTGCTCCGGCGCCAGCGCCGCATACACGTCCTCCGGCCGCAGGTGCACCGCGAAGCGCTCCTTGGCCACGAGGAACGCGCTCATCACCCGGCGGTAGAGGGGGGCGTTGGGCGCGGTGAGGTGGGCGAAAGGGGCGTATCCGGTTGCGGTGCGCGGGGGTTCGGGAGGCGTCGACGTCATCGTCCGTGCATTCTCCCTTACGCGTTCACCGGTCCCGTAGCTGTGGTCATATTGTCACTCACGGCGATCTGGGGTCCGGCTCGTGCTGGGGGGAGTTGAGGCGGCCACCGCGCCGGTCCCCGTCCCCGCTCAGTACTGACGGTCGGCTGCTGACGTGGCCAGTTCGGCGAGCCGGGTGGAGCGGGGCAGGCCGGTGAGCTCGGCGCGTGCCTGTTCGGCGCAGGTGGATGCCATCCGGGCCGCCTTGGCGAGAGCGCCGGTCCGGGTCAGCACGGCGAGGATGTCCCGGTGCGCGGTGACGGGGTCGGTGCCGCCGTGGAACAGGGCGGTGAGGCGGTCGCGGTCGGTTTCGTCGGCGGCCTCGTAGGCGAGCAGGACGGGCAGGGTGGGCTGGAGGTTGGCGACGTCGCTGATGGCCGTCTTGCCGGTGATCCGGTCCTCGGCGGTGTAGGGGAGCAGGTCGTCACGGATCTGGAAGGCCATGCCGAGCTGTTCTCCGTACCGGCGCAGGGCCTGGTGCTGCCGCGGGGGCGCTCCGGCGAGGATCGCCCCGGCCTGGCAGGCGGCGCCGGTCAGCGCGGCGGTCTTGGCCCGCATGACGTCCAGGACGGTCGGTACTCCGCAGGTCAGGTCGCCGCGGATCTCGGTCTCGCGCATGAGGCCCTGGCACATGTGCCGCAGGGCGTCGACGGTGACGCGCGCCGCGTGCAGTACGGGCTCGGCGGGTCCGCAGGAGAGGAGGGCCGCGAGTCCGGCCATCGACAGTCCGTCGCCCGCCACCAGGGCTTCGGCCAGGCCGTACTGTTCGATGGTGGAGGCGCGCCCGCGACGCACCGGGTCCTGGTCGATGATGTCGTCGTGGACGAGGCTGGCGACATGGAGGCATTCGATGCCGGCGGCGAAGGCCAGCACCTGGTCGGCGGTGCCGCCGACGGATTCGGCCGACTCCATGCACAGGACGGGGCGCAGGAGCTTGCCCGTCGGGAACAGCGCGTCCAGGCAGGCTAACTCCAGCAGGCTGTCCCCGCTGCCCACCCGGCGCAGCAACTCGGCTTCCAGGAGCGGGATGTGTGTGCCGTCGGCTGAGGTCACGGCTACGGACATGACGGGTTCCTTTCGATGGTCAGCAGGGGATGACGGCGTGCATGACGGGGCGCCACACGTCGAGGAAGTGGCCCAGGGGCGGTTGGACCGGCCGGTGCAGCACGTCCTGTCCCGCGGCCGGGACACCGGCCGCGAGCAGCATGAAGTGCTTGCTCACCGCGCGGGTGAAGGGGCCGACGGGGGTGCGGTCCAGTTCAGCGGCCAGGGCGGGCAGCCGGTCGGTGACGCGCGCGGCCTCGAACGCGACGAGGTCGGCCATGGGCGGTGTCCACCGCTTCGCCTTGACGTCCTCGGGGCGCACCCCGAACCGGTCGAGATCCTCCAGCGGGAGGTACAGGCGGCCGTCGTCGAGGTCCTGCGACAGGTCGCACAGTACGTCGGCCAGCTGGCACAGTTCGGTGAACTCGCGCACCAGCGGCCGCACTTCGGAGAGTTCGGTACCGGCCATGGCCCACATGACGCCGTAGAACGTGCCGGCGCCGACCTGCACGGACCACCGGCACAGTTCCGCGTACGTGGCGAAGTCACGGAAGTCGACGTCGCGCCGCATCCCGGTGAACATGTCCTCGATCAGGGACAGCGGCATGCCCAAGGTCCGGTAGGTGTGCGCGGTCGCGTGCAGGACGGGATCGTGGGAGCCCTCGGCGCCGAATGCGGCCCAGGTGGCCTCCGTGAACTCGGCGAGCCGACGCCGGCGGTCCTCCGCCGGCCCGGTGTCCGCACAGGCGTCGGCACGGTACCCATGCGCCGTCAGCGCCGCCACATGAGGCCGTGCCGCTGCGGGCGTGATGCGCAGCGCGGCCCAGCCGGCGCGCCCTCCGTCCAGACCGGATGCCTCTCGCGCGCACACCATGTAGCAGTGCCGAAGGACGGGATCGGTGATTCCCGCCGCGTCCAGCCATCGCCTCACCAGCATCTGTGAACTCGTTTCCGCTCGACCGGCTCCCTTCCGGGGCCAGGGATTTGCTGCGCGTGCGTTCCTGCCGGGGCTCTTGTGAGCCGTCGCGCCGGGGCGTCGCTCAGCGGGGTGTCGACATGGTCCGGGCCGCGGGGCGCGCGGTTCGTCGGTGCCTGGGCGGCCACGGCGGACGCCAGGGTCGCCGTGCGGTCAGGGCGTCTTTGGTGCGGCGGTGGAAGGCGAGCAGGCCCAGGAGCGCGGCGCCGGCGAACCACAGGATCTGGACGGCCAGATCGCCGGGCAGGGGCCGGTGGGTGAAGCCCGCGGCGGTGGCGGCCTGCATCGTGCCGTAGGTGGGCAGGAACCGCACGGCCGCGCTCTTCGTGCCGCCGCCGGCCAGGGGACTTTGCAGGCCGACGTCGACGAGGCTGGTCATGACCAGGGCGAACATGCCCTCCACCTCCCGGCGCAGCAGGGAGCCGAAGACGACGCCGAGCGCGCCGTAGGTCATGGCTCCGCAGAACAGGGCCGCGGCGAGCTGCACAGGCTGGCGCGGGCTCCAGGCCGCGCAGATCACCGCGGTGGCGTAGACGGCGATGCTGCCGGAAGCCAGGGTCAACGACGTGGTCTTGGCCAGGACGAGATGGACGCGGGGGTAGCCGGCCATGGCCAGGCGGCGGTCGAAGCGTCCGCCGTTGAACGTGACGGCGAACATCATGAACCCGGTGATCAGGGTGACGGCGTTGAGGGCACCGGTGATCTGCGTGATCTGGTTGCCGGCCGGTGCCAGGAGCCGGCCGGTCGCGCGCAGCCTGAAGGTCACGTGCTGGCTGGGGATGACGGCGTGCGCCAGGCTGATCCAGGACGGGATGAACAGGGCGACCAGGACCATCGCGAGCCTGTTGCGGGCGTGCTCGATCAGGTCGAAGCGGGCCGCTGTCACGTACAGACGCAGGTGCCGCTTCACGCCGGCACCCCCGTTACCGGGTGCAGAAGGCCGACCTCAAGTCGCCATAACTCGTCCAGGCGTTCGGCGTCGTAGGCCAGGTGCGAGACGACCAGCACGGAGCGGCCCGCGTCCCGTAACCGTGCCGCCAAGTCCCAGAAACGCCGGTAGGTGTCCCAGTCGAAACCCTGGTAGGGCTCGTCCAGCAGCAGCACCTGAGGGTCATGCATCAACGCCAGCGTCAGGTTCAGTTTCTGACGGGTCCCTCCACTGAGCCGGCCGGCCCGCTCGTCGGCGTACTCCGTCAACCGCAGCACCTCCATGACCTCCTCCGCGTGCCGCAGATCCGACAGCCCCAGCGCCGCACGGAAGAACTGCAGGTGCTGCCGCACGGTCAGGGCGTCGTTGAGCACCACGTCCTGCGGGCAGTAGCCGAAACGGCCCTGATGACGGACCGTGCCCCCTAACGGGCGTAACTCACCGGACAGGATCTTCAACAGCGTCGACTTCCCCGCACCGTTCTCCCCGACGATCCCGGCCAGCACCCCGGGCCGCAGATCAAGGTCCAAGCCCCGCAGGACCTCCCGACGTCCGTACGCGTGACGCACATCCCGAACCTCCACTGCACCCCCAGGCCCGAAGACGGCGGCACGCTCCGACTGCTGACCACTCGCCTTCACCGCAAGGCTAGGCACCACGCACGCCCGAAGCCGGGGCAAGATCGCCGATTAGCCCGTCCGAGTGAAGGCCGCGTCGTAAACCGCGCTCGGTCAGAACGGTCTCGTCTGGTTCGACATCACTCTTCTTGACAGCTCTTCGTTCAGAAGCAGTGACTCGACATTCCCCGGAATTTCCGTACCACCGTGCAGGGCGAGGGAATCCCAGTCGTCGGCGTCGGTGACTCCCCGGTAGTCGCACACGAGCGCGAGGGTGGGCGTCGACACCTCGGACACGGCCGCCACGACGGCGGATTCGAACGTCCGGGCCTCTTCGGCGGTCAAGCCGTCCAGCCAGAACGTCTGGACTTCGCAGCCGAACGGTTGGTACTCGTACGAGGCGACGACATTGGTGTCGGCCGAGAACCACCAATTGATGGTGACGGACGGAATCCTGAGTCTGATGACCAGATCAAGTACTTTGAAATCAAGGGGAACATCATCACCGTCGACGTTGATCACACTCATCGCCTTGGTGGTCGGGTGCGCCAGAGTGACGCCGTACCGACCGAAAACAGCCACCTGGTCGGAAAGCACCGACTCGGCGCCCCTCTCCCGGTACCAGCGAATGAATCCGTCTCCCACGTTTACCTCTTCGGTAGATTGCCGCCGTGGCGAAGCAGCCTCCGACCGTACCTCTTCGGCTGCGTCTTGTCCCAGGTGAAAGGGGCGAGCGTCCAGGGTCTCGGGGTACAGCTTTGGGGCATGGGTGACGGCACATCCACGGCCCCCCATACTGCTGACTGAATGTCAGCTCGCGACGATTTACCGCTTTCTTGGCGCGAGTTGACCGGAATCGAAGGTTGGGTGGATAGCGTCGCGGTGTTTGTCGTTCGGTGTGGTCCTTGAGATGAGAAGACGGTCCTCTTGCGTTTCAGACATGGATGGCTGTCGGTTGTGGTGCTCGGGCTGAGTGCGGGCACGCTGGGCGCCGGTCCGGCATCCGCCGCCTCAGGACCGAGCCTGCGTGAGGAGGAGCGGTACTGGACGGCGGACCGCATGGTTGACGCCGTTCCCGCGGAAGCCGCGCCGCATGCCGTTCCGTACACCCTCGACGGCAAGACCGCCGTCCGGACGCCCCCGGCCGGTACCCCCGACCCCGAGCACTTCGCGGGGCACCCGACGGTCGGGACGTTCTTCTTCGACAGCAGACCGCTGGGCGGCAGGAGCACGTTCTGCACGGGGGGCGTAGTCCACACGGCGGCCAAGGACATCGTCCTGACGGCCGGTCACTGTGCGCTCGGCATGGTGAAGGCCACGCACCGGATCTTCGTGCCGAAGTACGTCAGCGGTAAGCCGGCGACCGCGCAGCCTTACGGGGTCTTCCCGGTGACGCGGCTGTACATCGACCCCCGGTACGAGGCGAACACCAAGAAGCCCGTCTCCGACCTCGATCTGGCGTTCGCGCAGGCGGGTCCCGACGGCCGGGGCAGGAAGATGGAGGACGTCACGGGGGCGCTGACGTTCACCCCGTCCACCGGATACACGCGCAAGGTCACCGTCCTCGGCTATCCCAGCGCCGACAGCGTCAACCCGCAGCACGCTCCCATCCGTTGCCCCGTCGTCACCACACGGCTCGCGGGGTTCGCCCAGCTGAGCATGGCCTGCACCGGCTTCTACGGCGGCGTTTCCGGCGGACCCTGGATCGAGAACTACGACCCCGCTCACGGAACCGGCAAGGTCATCGGCATCACCGGCGGCTACAACGGCGGCGGCAACGACACCGACGACCACTGGGTGAGCTACGCCCCGCTCTTCGGCAAGGACGCCAAGGCCCTCTTCGACGACGCCGCCGCCCACCGTGCGGTGAGCCCGAGGCCGCCGTACCAGCCGCCGACGTCCACCCCGCAGCCGCTCGTCTTCACCCGCGCCACCTGGAAGCACGCGGTGGGGATGACGGCGGGCTACTACACGGGCGGCTCCCGCCACATGGACCTGATCGTGCGCTGGGACGACGGTGAGGTCACCCTCTACCAGGGCGGCAACGACCCCGCGCACCCCTTCGTCGCCGAGTCCCGGCTCGCGGCGAGCAAGAGCATCTGGACCAAGGCCGTCTCCATGACGACCGTCAACACCGGCGGGACGACGGACGGACTGGCCGTGCGCTGGACCGACGGCGAGATGACTCTCTACCCCGGCGTCGACACCAAGGGCTTCCACGACGAGCGCCAACTCGCCCCACCTGGCACCGCTTTGTGGCGTGACAACGCCCGCCTGATGACCGGCGGACGCTTCACACCCGACGGCAACCGCGACGACCTCCTCGTCACCTTCAAGGACGGCCACGTCTCCCTCTTCACCGCCCTCACCGCGAACGGCCTGCGCAAGCAGACACCGATCACCCCCACCAACACCGTCTGGCCCCACGCCGGCCAGCTGACCACCGGCTCCTTCACCGGCGGTCCCACGGATGACGTCCTCGTCCGCTGGAGCGACGGCGAAACCACCCTCTACCCCGCCCTCACCGCCGGCAGCCTGCCTCCCGAAACCCAGCTCCGCCCCGCCAACTCCCCCTGGAAGGACGCCGCTGTCGTCACGGCGGGCGCCTTCACCGCCGACACCAGCGCCGACGACGTCCTCGTCCGCTGGAGCGACGGCCGGCTCAGCCTGTTCACGGACGTCGACGGCAACGGCCTTCACACCGAGACACCCCTCACCGCGAAGTGAGGGGTGAGCACGTTGGGTTGAAGCGCGTCACACGGGAGCGGGGACCCGGGGCAGGCGGAGTCGGAAGCAGGCGCCGAGGGTCTGGGGGTGAGGGTGAGGGTGCCCTGGTTGCGGTGGGCCAGGTCGCGGGCGATGGCGAGGCCGAGGCCGGTGCCGCCGTCTTCGCGGGAGCGGGCGTCGTCGAGGCGGACGGCGTTGTCGAGGAGGTTGCGCAGGAGGCGTTCGTGTTCGTCGGGCGCAGACCTTGTAGCCGTTGAGGCCGGGCAGCATCAGGTCCAGGACGACGAGGGAGTAATCGCCGGTCCGGGCCGTCCACAGATCCTGGCGTCCGTCATGGGCGAGGTCCACCTCGTCTTCGACCACGAGAATGCGCATGCGGTGCAGCCTCGCACAGCCCCGGACCGCCTCCCTGACCGTCCGGTCAGGTTGGATCAGCGGCCGGTCAACGAGGTCCGGGCACGCCCGGGGGGTTCCGCCGCCGCGACCGGGGTGGTTTCCGCCGCCGTCCCCGCCCGCCGGCACGCGCCGGGCCCGGCGAAAGCCGTGGTCGTCGTCGCGCCCCTGGCGCTGACCGTCGCGGTGAGTTCCGGGGCCCAGCCGTCGAGCTCCCGCGCGATGCGCGCGGTCGCGGCGGAGGGGGCGGAGAAGTCGACGGTGGCGAACCAGTCCTCCGGTCTGGACAGTGCGACGTAGGCGTGCAGCGTGGCACCGTTCTCCCGGTGAGCGGAGATCTCCTTGCCCGGCGAGGGCGCGAGCATCGACCCGTCGCCGACCACGCGTGACGCGCCGGCGTGCCGGGTGTCGGCGTCGAACAGGTACGTCTCGACGAACGAGGTGCCGGTGTACTCGGGTGTGGCGTCGGAGAGCTGGGGACGCACCCGTGACCAGGAGCCGTCCGCGCCGACCAGCAGACTTGTCACGGCGGCGGTGCCGTCGGCGAACCGGACCTCATGCGGCCCTCGCCGAGGGCACGGGTGCCGATCACCTTGTGCCCCCATCGGAGGGTGCCGTCGTGTTCGACGAGCCGCATCGCCTGGCGGCCTTCGAGGACGATCGCGCGGAACTCGTCCATGAGACCGGCGGACTCGAGGGCGAGCTGCCCGTTGTGGTCGTGGATGTCGAGCATCCCGCCCTGCGCGGGTGCGGCCGGGGAGGAGCCGGCCTCGTAGACCGTGACCGGGATCAGGACCCCGAGTGATCTCCGGCGGCCGTCGCCGAGACGGTGTCAGGACCCGCTTACAGACCGTCGACATCGGACCGACCCTCCCCGACGGACGACCGCCAGCCGGCCGACAGCGTGTCACGCCGCTTCTCCTCTTATCGCTCTCTCTGCCTATTGCTCCTCCTCGGTGGGTCCGTCGCACGGGTCGCGTGTGCGCGCCGACCGTCATGAGGTCCCGGCCTAGGCTCCGCTCCGCGCTCGTCGTCTTCGCCTCGATGACACCCCCCGACAGCGCCGGAGCAGGCCAGGCAGCAGGGCCCGGCGGGCTTCGGACGAGCTGTCAGTACCGAGAATCCCCCCCCGTGACGGAGTTGCCCGTGTCCCCGTACCTCTTCGACAACTCGGCCCCGCAGGGGGCTGATCGTTTCGCCGCCCTGGAGGCGGCCTACGACGCCGTCTCGCGGCGACAACTGGAACTCACCGGTCTCGCCGCCGGCTGGCGCTGCCTGGAGGTCGGCGGGGGCGGTGGCTCGCTGGGGAGTTGGCTGGGGGAGCGGGTGGGGCCGGGCGGCGAGGTGACCGTCACCGATCTGGATCTGCGCTGGGCCGTCCGGGGCGAGCGGCCGGACCAGGTGCGTCTGATGCGGCACGACATCGTCCGCGACCCGCTCCCCGAGGGCGCCTACGACCTTGTCCACGCCCGGCTGGTGCTGATGCATCTCCCGGACCGGCACCAGGTGTTGAACCGGCTCGTGACGGCCCTGCGTCCCGGTGGGTGGCTGGTGCTGGAGGACTTCGACTGCACGCCTGTGCGCGTCCTCAGCGACCCGGGTGGCGGCGCGGGACCGCTCTTCGAGAAGGTCCACGGGGCGGTGATGCGCCTCCTCGCCGGGGCCGGAACCGACCTCGGCTGGGGACGGCACGCACGCGGAGCGATGGCCAAGGTCGGCCTGACGGATCTCACGGAGTCGGAACACACGGAGGAGTGGCACGGCGGGGGCACCGAGATCTCCCTGCACCGCCACAACGTCGCCCAGACCACCGACCGTCTGACGTCCGACGAGGGCATCTCACCCGACGAACTGGCCCGCTTCGACACGCTGTTGGAGAATCCGTCCTTCGCCGTCAGCGCCTACCCGCTGATCAGCGTGCGAGGCCGCCGCCCACACCGGATGCTGTGCGTCTGATGACGCGTCCGGCCCGCTCCGGCCGGAACGAGGGGGAGCAGGCCCTCGCGGGCGGGACCCCGGCTGAGCCACGGCTCGCGGACGGGGCCAGGTGGACCTCGGGCAGGTCGAGCGGACCCTCGGCGGGGCCCCGATCGACGGCCGGCGGGCCCATGGGTGGGCCGCGTTCGAACTGGGCGCCGCGCTCACCGGCGCCGACCCGGGCACGCTGCTGCGGCTGGTCGCGCCGATGGACGAGGTCCTTGCCCGGTTCACGGACCCGGGCACCTGGCGGACACGGCCCGGCTCCCGCGCGCCGCCGACGGCGGTGCGGCCCCGGCACCGGCCGGGCGGATCGCGCTGCCTCTGGACGACACCGGCGACTACCGCACCACGGCGGAGGCGGATCCTTGCCCAACGAGCCGGAGTTGTGCTCGGAGCGCAAAACACCCGTCGCATCCGGTGACGAGGTGCGGGGCGGTCATCAGCTCCAGACCGGTCACGGTGGTCGATCCGCGCGGCACCATCACCCGGGCCCGGTTCGACGAGGTGGCCCTGCGGCAGTGCCACCGGTTGGAGCGCGTGGAGCACGTCCACACGGCGGCGCTACTTGTGATGACACGCGTTCCGCGGACTCCTGTTCCCCGACCGCGGTAGGGGGTCTGCCCCACCCTTTCCAGGGGGCTTGTCGGAGTGCTTGGGGCCGGCGCCGCATGATCATCTGTTCCCACGTCATTCGTGTGGTGAAAGGTGGACAGGTGAGAGTCCGGATCGGGTACTCGGCATGGATCGTCGGCGTGGTGCAGTTCTTCGTCATCCACCTGATCGTCGAGTCGGCGTGGGCCAGGCCGTACAGCTGGGCGCGGAACAACATCAGCGACCTGGGCAACGTGCACTGCGCTGTGCAGCCGGATCCTGAGCCGCGGTACATCTGTTCCCCCGAGCACGGCCTGATGAATGTCTCGTTCGTCGCGCTGGGAGCGCTGCTCGTCGTCGGTGCCGCCCTGACCGGTAGTGCCCTTTGGCGCCGGGGACGGGCCGCTGCCGTGGCGCGGATGCTGCTCGCCGCTGCCGGCGTGGGATTCGTGCTGGCCGGGCTGGCACCGGCGGACGCCGACGAGAACCTGCACATCCTGGGTGCCCTCTTCGTCATGGCGGCGGGCAACATCGGCCTCGTCGTGGCGGGGTCCGGCCTGGCGGAACACCTGCCGGCCACCCTGCGGTGGGGCACCAGCCTGCTGGGAGTCACCGCGCTCACGGCCTTCGGACTGTTCCTCTCCCACCACTACCTCGGCCTGGGCATGGGAGGCATGGAACGGGTCGCCGCCCTTCCCCTCCTGGTCTGGGCGCTTGCCGTCGGCGCCCATGGCCTCGTCCGGCGGGCGGGCCGTATGCGGGAGACGGTACCGGCGGGGCGTCTCAGCCACGCCGGTTGAGAGCCCTCGGCCGCAGGGGGAGCGGAGTCTGGCCGGAAGGGGCCGTCACCGGGTGCGGGGGTCTGCCGTTCACTTCTCGCAGGAGGGGGCGGACGAGAGGTGCAGCCGGTGCAGCGGTCTTCGCGGTATGTCCTGGTCGTCGCCGCGGCGGGCGTTTGTGGGCTTGCGGTGGCGGCGGTGCATGGGTTCACCTCGTTGCCGTTTGCCATGCTCGTGTACGTCGATGCGGTGGCCGGGTTCTGTTGGCTCGTCAGTGTCGTTCTGCTGATGCCGGGCCGGAGGGACAGGGAGGGGGCCGGCGAGGGGGTGGCGGGGCGCCGGCAGCAGCGTGCCGTGCGGTACGTCGACGACGGTGACGCGCTCGGCCGGTCCCGGTGGGGTCGGCACGGGCGTTGATTCGGCCAAACTCCCTTTACCGCGAGGTGAGTTGGGGTGTGCTCTGGGACGATGGCCGACGAGCAGCCCCGTCGAGGAACGTCGAGGAACGGAGTCCCGGGTGACGGATCGGCGTGTGAGTTCGGCCGTCATGACGCACCCCGTGCGCCTCGACCAGGCGAAGGACCTGATGGCCCGGCTGCGGCTCGACCGTCTGGCTCTCGACCCGGATCCGGAGGGCCCGCCCTCCGCCCTGCGCACCGCCCTGGTCGCCTGGTCGTCGGCGGGGAAGGGGGCCGGTCATCACCTGGTCGTGCAGGACGACATCGACGCGCCCGCCGAACTGGTGGAGATCGTCGCGCGGGCAGCCGACCGCTTCCCCGACGAGGCACTGGTCTTCTACACCAACTGGCACGCCCGCAACGGCGCGGCCTCCCGTCTCGCGGCGCTGGCCGGTGCCGCCTGGGTGCGGGCCGTCCCCGACGAGTTCACGCCCTCGCTGGCCGTGTGCCTGCCGGCCGAGACCGCCGTCGCGTTCCGCGACTTCGCCCGCGACAGCGACGAACGCCACGACGACGAACTGTTCTCCGTGTTCTTCCGGGGCCGGGGCCAGGGGCGGATGGGCCTGCTCGCCGTGCCGAACATCGTCGAGCACATCGGCACCAGCAGCATCAACGGCCACGCCACGCAGGGCATCCGGCTCGCCGTGTGCCCGACCTCGGCCGCCGACGCCGCGCCGCTGCTCGCGCGGGGCCGTGTCCTGGAGGACCCGGGGTGGGTCCCGTACATGCGCTACGGGGAGGGCTACATCCGGCTGGCCGGCCAGGAGCTGCGCCCTGACGGCGGACGCGGCCACCTGCGCTGGCGCGAGGCCCTGCCGGACACGGGGCTGACGGAGGAACTGGTCGACACCGCCAAGGACGCGCACCTGCCGCAGCCCCTCGCGGCGGAGGTCGCCCGCACGTTCGGCAGGCCCTTCGCCGAGGAACTGTGGACTCACTGCCTGCTGCTCGGCCGGCAGGCCGCCCATGCGGCCCGCCGTCTCGGCGGGGCCCCGGACGATGTGCCCGCCGACGCCCTCGACCGGTTGCGGGACTCCGCCGTCACCACCGCGGGCCCCGCCGGACTCCCGCCCGAACGCCGCCCCGAGGCGGGACCGGACGAGGTCCACGCGATGAAGGAGCTGGCCTGGAGCGCGGTCCGAGCGGGCGGACAACTCCCGTGAACCGACACCCGCGTACCGACCCCGCGAACTAGACCTTGTGGACGATCCACACCGCCGGCTCCCAGTACGCCCCCCGGTCGAGAGAGCGGTCCACCCGCAGCGGCGCGAGGCCGCCGGGGAACACGTACTCCCCGTCCTCCGGGAACGCGAGGCCCGTCCACTCCTCCCACTCGGCGACCGTCCCCGTGATCCGCGAGGAGTGCGCGGAGGCCGCCGCGACCGCGCCGCCCGCACCGACCTGCGTGCGGATCCACGGGTCGAACGGGGTCCCGTCGTCGCGGGTCCACGCCGTGTACCGGTCGATCGGCGTCAGGGCGTAGCGGTCCTTCCAGGTGGGCCGCACCGGGACCAGGACCGCGCCGAGCCCGGCGCGGCGGGCGGTGCCTGTCATCGCGTCCAGCAGCACCTTCGACAGGCCCCGGCCCTGGTGGTCCTCGGCCACCTCGATGCCGAGGGCGACGAGCGCGCCCGGTGCGCGGCCGGCGTCGCGGTCGGCGAAGGCCCGCGCGATCGAGTCGTCGAGGCCGGGGCCCAGGTCCGGTGCGGTGCCGTCCCAGGTGCGGGGCAGGGAGCGGCCCGCGCCGGCGATCACGTCGCGTTCGTCGTCGTACAGGAGGAACTGGAACTCCGGGAAATCCGTGAACAGCCGGTTCCAGTAGTCGCCGTTGATGTCGCCGTGCAGGTTGTACTCGGGGACCACGCCGGCGAACCGCTCGGGGACGCGGTCCCACAGGCCGGGCCGCTCCGAGTGCCGGACCAGGGCCAGGGCCATCAGCGCTCCCCGGGTTCGGCGGGGACCTCGACGTCCCAGACGACGACGATCGGCAGGCCGTCCCAGGCGGCGCGGGCCGCGTCCGCGATGACCTCCTCGTAACCGCCGGGCGCGAGACGCCCGTTGAACAGCGGCTCGTGGCAGGCCCGCACCCGCAGCCCCGCCGCGTGGAACGCCGCGAGATAGCTGCTCGGCAGATGGACGTGGTTGCGGACGAAGGCCAGCTCGGAGCCGCTGACGAAGTGGCACTGCCCCTGGAGGGCGATCACGAACGGGTGCATGTCCGTGACGACGATCCGCCCGCCCGGCCGCACCACCCGCGCCAACTCCGCGACGCCCGGGGTGAGGTCGGGCAGATGGGTCATGGCCAGCGAGCAGATCGCCAGGTCGACGCTGTCGTCGTCGAGCGGCAGCCGCTCCAGGTGCCCGGCGCGCAGCTCGGCCCGCGGGGCGTGCGCGCGGGCCTTGTCCAGCATCTGCGGGGACTGGTCCACGCCGATGACACGGTGCCCGCGCCCGAGGAGCGCCCGGGTCTGGCGCCCGGTGCCGCAGGCGGCGTCGAGGGCGACCCCGGGCGCGATGCCGTCGAGGATCTGGGCGACGACCGGTTCCTCCACCTCGATGTACGAGCTGGGCAGCGAGTCGTACACCGCCGACCAGGCCGCGTACCCCTGCGCGGCGTCGAGTTCGCTGACGGCGGCGCCGCCGTCCGGCAGTTTCTCCTCGCCCGGCTCGGCGAGCGCGAAACGCCGGATGTCCGCGACGCGCTCCCGGACGAAGGTCTCGTCGCCGTCCACGGCGTTGCGCAGGAGCGCCAGCCCCTGGATTCCCAGCACCAGTTCCCGTACGCGGAATTCACCGCTCATGCGAACCCCTCACCGATGTCACGCCGTCACTGTCGGATTCCGCACTACCCACCGGGGTGGCCCGGAATACGGAATCCCGTCCCGGCGGCCGAAAAAGGGTTCCGAATGGCCGGTTGGCGGCGCCGTTGCCGGACACACCGGTGACTGCCTAGCGTGAACGGCATGATCGAAGGATATGCGGGACGGGAAAGTGTCACCCTGGGCGGCGAGTTGACCTTGCACATATCGACCGACGCGCCCGGATTCCGGCTCCGTTTCTACCGGCTCGGCGACACGCTGGATCTTGTCGGGGAGAGCGGCGAATTCCCGGGAACCCTTCACCCGGCGCCCGCGCATCCCGACGGCACACCCGGCCGTGCCTCGCCCTGCGACGACTGGGACTGGCCACCGCTCACCCTTCCCGTCCCGGACGGGTGGACGCCGGGAATCCACCTGGTCGAATTCGTGGAGTGCGACGAGAACATGGCCCCGCCGCCCCTGGACCTCGCGCACCTCGAAGGGCCCGCGCGGGAGTTCTTCGTCGTGCGCCCCCGCGTCCCCGGCAGCCGCTCCCGCGTCCTCTACAAGAAGTCCACCTTCACCCGGCACGCCTACAACCGCGCCGACGGCCCCGGCCCGGAGCGTGCCGCCAGCCTCTACGACCACCCCGTCCACCGGCCCGGCGGGGCGGGTGAACCCCGAGGTCACAAGGTCAGCTTCCACCGGCCCGGCGGAGTGATCGACCTCGCCTACTGGGACGCCCCGTTCATCGGCTGGCTGGAGCGGCACGGCTACCGCGTCGAGTACGCCACCGACCTCGACCTGCACGAGGACCCCGCCCTGCTCGCCTCCTACGACCTGCTGCTCAGCGTCGGCCACGACGAGTACTGGAGCGAGCGGATGCGCGAGCACGCGCGGGCGTTCGTCCGCGCCGGCGGGAACATCATGTTCCTCAGCGCCAACACCTGCTGGTGGCGCGTGCACCTCACGGACGGCGACACCGCGTTCGTCTCCGACACGGACCACCACGTCGGCGAGGAACACCCGCACCTGCCCGCCGCCGACCAATGGTGGACGCCCGCACCCGACGGCGTGGGAAATCCCGAGAATTCCCTCACCGGAGTGAGTTTCCGGAACGGCGGAATGTGGGCGGCCACCGAATGGCCCGGCGACCGCCCTCGCACCGGATACACCGTCCAGCACGCGGACCACTGGATATACGAGGGCACCGGATTACGCGACGGAAGCGGCGGAGAAACGCCGGACCGGCTCGGTGCGGGAACTCCTCTCATCGGGTACGAGTGCGACGGCGCCGCCTATGCTCTCGACGACACCGGAATAGCCTGGGCCACCGGCGAGGACGGAACCCCGGACGATTTCCTCATCCTCGGAATTCACGTCCTCGAACCGGTGCACGAGGATTTCCACCACCCCCGGTGGGGGCACTGGAACACGGTGGTGCGTGAACCGGGCATCACCAGCCCCCGCGCCGCCACCATGGGCCTGCACACCGCGCCGGGCCCCGTCGGCGGCACCGTCTTCACCGCCGGCACCACCGACTGGCCCGTGGTCTGCGGCCGTGAACAGGACCCGGCCGTCGTCCGGGTCACCCGCAACCTCCTCGACCGTCTGGGCCGTCGCCGCCGATAAGTTCCCGCAGCCCGGCGATCCGCGCCGCCCCCCGAGGCAGGGGCGGCGCGATCCCGTCCACGGCCCGGTCCGGGCGCCACAGGTGCACCGCCCGCATGCCCGCCGCCAGCGGACCGAGCACGTCGGGCACCCACATGTCGCCGACGAACAGCACCCGTGACGCGCCCAGGCCGCACCGGTCGAGCACCGCGCGGTAGATCAGCGGATGCGGCTTGCGCGCCCCCGTCCGCGCGGACCCCACCACCACGTCGACCACGTCACCGAGGCCCACCTCGGTGAGGCGGTCCTCCAGGTCCCAGAACCAGTTGGAGCACACCCCGACGAGCAGCCCGCGCCGGCGCAGCGCCGCCAGCGACTCCCGGGCGTCCGCGAAGAGCGCGAGCCGCACCGCCTTCATCGCCCGGTCGAGGTCCGCGACGAGCGCGTCCAGCGCCTCCTCCGGCACCCCGCAGGACCGCGCCCTGCGCCGCAGCCGCTCGTGCTCCCAGGCCACGTACGCTCTCTCGTCGGCCGAGTGCGCCGTGTGCTCCTCGCCCTCGGCGGGGCCGACCGACCACTGGTCGCCCCACCGCAGGCCCTGGGCGGCGAGCCCCCGGCGCGCGAACACCCCCTGATGGTCCGGCGGCAACGGCTCGACCATCCGCACTAGCGTCCCGTAGAAGTCGAGGACGACCGCCTCGACCCCGTCCGGCACCACCGCCTAGAACCGGCCGTACCGGCGCGGGAAGTAGTCCTCCAGGGTGCCGTCGCGTTCGATGTCGACGGTCGCGCAGTGCAGGCCGCCGCCGAACGGGCCCACCGCGCGGAACGGCACCGGCACGATCTCGAAGCCGTAGGAGGAGAGCTGTTCGGCGAGGCGCACCTCCTTCTCCTCCACGCACAGCGTGTTCGCGTCGAGGTTCAGCATGTTCCCGGCGAGCCAGGGACTGCAGAACGACAGCTTGGGCGGGTGGTCCCAGCTCGCGGGCTGCACGGCCTCGACGATCTCCCAGTCGTTCAGCTGGAAGAACTCCATCAGCTCGGCGTCCGCGAGTCGTTCGCCGCAGTGCAGGACCAGGCCGGGACGCAGCGGCACCCAGGTGGCGTCGATGTGCAGCGGATGGGTGTTGGTGGAGGTCACCGCGTGCACCCGGTGGTCCGGGAAGTGGCGGCGCAGCCAGTCGTAGCCGCCGCGGTTGGTCACGAACGACAACTGGACGAAGAGGTCCTTGCCGAACCGGGCGACGTCCGCCGCGTCGAACAGGGGCTCCGCCTCGGTGAGCACCAGGTCGTAGTCGCGGACCCGGGCCAGCTGGGTCTCGGTGGGCAGGTCGTTGTAGGTGTCCCAGAACCCCGCCTTGTACGAGGCGTCCGTCAGTCTCGGCTTCGGCGCGGCCTCCCAGCGCATCCGGGGGTCGGCCTCGAAGAGCCGCTGGAGCACCGGCCGGTAGCAGAGGTATTCGAACCAGCGGCTGCGGTACGACATGGTCGCTTCGAGGACTTCGTTGCCGACGGTGAGCAGCAGGTCACGCGGCGGCATGCAGCCGAACATCGACTCGTGCGTCCACTCCGGGGTGGAGACGGATCGCGTGAAGTCCACGGGCGTCGGGCGGTCGACGCGGATGCCGCGCCGGCGCAGCAGGTCCGCGAAGTCGTCGAGCTGCTGGTCGGCCTCGGCCACCATGTCCGCCGGCATCGGGCCGTAGGTGCCCAGCGGGAAGCCGTCGTCGGGATAGTCCCGGCGCACCGCGTGCTCGGGCGCCTGCACCACCGTGCCCTCGGCCCGGCCGACGATCACATGCCGCAGCGGGTCCCAGCCGTTCCACGCGTTGACCCGCACGGGCCGCTCGGCGGCGGGGGAGTGGGGGGCGGAGCTGTCGTGTGCGGGAGCCGTCCTCTGCTCGGTCACGTACAAACCCTTCGATGGGGGACGTGGAGTACCGCAGGGGTCAACCTGCGGTCGGAAACCCGTCACCGTCAAGAGCGACTTGGCCGCTAACCAGGTGGTTTGCGCCAGGGTGGCCAGTGCGCGGCCCCACCACCGCCGCCCCCGGCGGCAACGGCGCAGGCCGGGCCGGGAGCGTTCACCCTTGCGGGTGACACGAACCGGCGTCTTCCGGCCGAAACCTCGCGCATCGGCGCGGATCCGCGACCGGCGGGGTAAGGACTTGACCGTCCCCGAAGGCCCGTCCACCCCGCCGCGTCCCACTCGGAGGAACCCATGAGACCGCGCCTGCCACGCCGTTCCGCTCTCCTGGGCGCCCTCCTGCTCGCCGTGGCCGGTTGCGGCTCGGGTACGGACGACGGGCCGGGCGGACAGACGGGCGGCGGCGGAAAGCTGACGGTGTGGCTGACCGTGGACGCCCGCGAGAGCTGGCCCGAGCTGGTCGCCTCCGCCAACAGCCGCTTCACACGGGCGCACCCCGGCGTCAAGGTCGACGTCCAGTACCAGCAGTGGACGACGAAGAACCAGAAGCTCGACGCCGTCCTCGCCGGCCGCAAGGTGCCCGACGTCGTCGAGATGGGCAACAGCGAGACCACCAACTACCTCGTCAACGGCGCCTTCGCCCCCCTGGACCCGAAGACCTTCGACCGGTCCGGGCAGTGGCTGCCCGCCCTCGCCGACGCCTGCCGCCTCGACGGCCGGACCTACTGCGTGCCCTACTACGCCGGAGCCCGCGTCGGCATCTACCGCACCGACTACTTCCAGGACGCCGGCCTCACCCGCGCCCCCCGCACCTACCCGGAGCTGATCTCCGCCCTCGACCGGCTCAAGGCCCGCTACGCACCCGAAGACCCCGGCTTCTCCGCCCTCTACCTCCCCGGCCGCTACTGGTCCGCCGCCATGGCCTTCGTCAAGGACGCCGGCGGCGAACTCGCGGTCGAGAAGGACGGCCGCTGGCAGGGCGCGCTCTCCTCACCGAAATCCGTCGCCGGGCTCACCACCTGGAAGAAACTCATCGACGACTACTACGTCGGCGACCGGGCGAAGGACAACGGCGACCAGCCGGCCGTCGTCGGACAGGGCAAGGTCGGCGTCTTCTACGGCAACACCTGGGAGGCGGGCGCCGCCGCCGACGCCAGGTCCGGCGGCGATCCACGCCTCAAGGACAAGTTCGCCACCTTCGCCTTCCCCGGACCGTCCGGCGAACCGCTCCCGCCCTTCCTCGGCGGGTCCACCCTGGCCGTCCCGGTGAAATCGGACCGCCAGGAACTGGCCGCCGACTGGATCCGCGTCTTCACCGACCGCACGTCGCAGCAGCAGCTCATCGCCGCCGACACCCTCCCCAACAACACCGTCCAGCTCGCCGACGTCGCCACGGACGGCGACAACGGACCGGCCGCCCAGGCCGCCGCCCGCGGCTGGGTCACCCCCCTCGCCCCCGGCTGGACCTCGGTGGAGAAGTCCAACATCCTGCCCGAGACGCTGGAACGCATCGCCACCGGCAAGGCGTCCGTCGAGGAGGCCGCCCGCGAGGCGGACCGCAGGATCGACGCAGTGATCAATGAGCGGTGATCCGGGCGCGCGCCGGCGCCGCCCCCTGCTGCCGTACCTGCTGATCGCCCCCAGCTTCCTCGCCCTCCTGGCCGTCCTCGGCTACCCCCTGGCCGACATGGTGACCCTGTCGTTCCAGGACATGACCCGCAAGGAGCTGTTCAGCGGCGAACAGCCGCCCTGGGCGGGGCTCGAACAGTTCCGCACGATTCTCAGCGACGGGTTCTTCTGGACGGTCGTCGCCCGCACCGCCGCGTTCACCGCCGTCTGCGTGACCCTCACCATGGCCTGCGGCCTGCTCGTCGCCCTGCTGATGCGGGGCACCTCGCCCTGGGTGCGGGCGGTCATCGCCGCGGTGCTCGTCGCCGTGTGGGCCATGCCGGTGATGGTCGCGGCGGCCGTCTTCCGCTGGCTCTTCGACGCCGACTACGGCGTCGTCAACTGGCTGCTCAGCCGGCTGCCCGGCGTCGACCTCGCCCGGCACAACTGGTTCACCGACCCCTGGCAGGGCTTCGCCGTCATCACCGCCGTCGTCGTCTGGGGCGCCCTGCCGTTCGCCGCGGTCAGCCTGCACGCGGCGCTCACCCAGATCCCGCCCGAACTGGAGGAGGCCGCCCGCATCGACGGGGCCCGGCCCGCGCAGGTCTTCCGGTACGTCACCTTTCCCGCCGTCAAACCCGTCTTCGTGACGGTCACCACCCTGATGGCGATCTGGGACTTCGGTGTCTTCAACCAGATCTGGCTCATGCGCGGCGGCCAGCCCGAACGCGAGTACTACCTGCTCGGCGTGTACTCGTTCATCGAGTCGTTCGCCGTCAACCGCTACAGCACCGGCGCCGCGATCGCCCTGGTCACCATCGTCCTGCTGCTCGGCGGGGCCGTGGTGTACCTGCGGCAGATGTTCCGGCTCGGGGAGGTGGAATGAGGCCCCCGAAACGACGTGGCCGGCGCCTCGACGCCCTCGGCCTCCTCGTCGCCGCCGTCCTCGGCTTCCCCGTCTACTGGATGGTCCTCACCGCGTTCCGGCCGGCCACCGACATCCTCAGCCTGCCGCCCGAGTTCTGGCCGAGCGACCCCACCCTCGCGAACTTCACCCGCGCCATGGGCACCGAGACGTTCTGGGCCAACGCCCGCTCCAGCGCCGTCATCGGCCTGGGCACCGTCGCCGTCTCGCTGCTGGTCGGCACGCTCGCCGCGTTCGCCCTCGCCCGCTTCCGGTTCGCCGGGCGCAAGGCGTTCGTCGTCGTCATCCTGACCGTGCAGATGATCCCGCTCGCCGCCCTCGTCATCCCCGTCTACCTGCTCCTCAACGACGCCGGCCTCACCGACAGCCTCGTCGGCGTGATCATCGTCTATCTCGTCTTCACGCTGCCGTTCGCCGTGTGGATGCTGCAGGGCTTCATCGCGGCGATCCCCGTCGAGCTGGAGGAGGCGGCGATGGTCGACGGCTGCGGGCGGCTCGGCGCGTTCGTCCGCGTCGTCCTGCCGCTGCTCGGCCCCGGGCTCGTCGCCACCTCCGTCTTCGCGATGGTGCAGGCGTGGAACGAGTACGTCCTCGTCTACGTCCTGCTCTCCACCCCGGAGAAGCAGACCCTCAGCATCTGGCTGGTCTCCTTCCAGACCAGCTTCGGCACCGACTACGGCGGCCTGATGGCCGGCGCCACCCTGACCGCGCTGCCCGTCGTCGTGTTCTTCCTGGCCGTCCACCGCAAGATCGCCGCGGGGCTCGCCGTCGGAGCGGTCAAGGGCTGACCGCCACCGGCGCGAGCCACCGCCCACCACCCACAGGAGAGCCCCGTGACGTACGACCGCCTCGACCTCGTCGCCAAGCTCTACCAGCCCTCCGGCTGGCCCCGGATCCTCGAAGCCGCCTCCGGCTCGCCCACCGGCGCCCCGCTCGTCGTGGACCTCGACCCCACCACCTTCTGCGACCTCGCCTGCCCCGAGTGCATCAGCGGACGCCTCCTCAACCAGGGCCGCTTCACGCCCGACCGGCTGGCCGCCCTCGCCCGGGAACTCGTCGACCTGTCCGTGCGGGCCGTCGTCCTCATCGGCGGCGGGGAACCCCTCGCCCACCGCGGCACCCGCGGCGTCTTACGCATCCTCGGCGAGGCGGGCCTGGCCGTCGGCGTCGTCACCAATGGGACGATGATCCGGCAGAACCTCGCCGAACTCGCCCGGTACGCGTCCTGGGTCCGCGTCTCCGTCGACGCCGGCACCGCCGGGACCTACGGCAGGTTCCGCCCCGACCGCAAGGGCCACAGCGTCTTCGACAAGGTCATCGCGAACATGCGGCTGCTCGCCGCCGAGAAGACCGGCGCCCTCGGCTACTCCTTCCTCGTCATGTCCCGCGAGGAACCCGACGGCACCACCGTCACCAACCACCACGAAGTGCTGCGCGCCGCCGAACTCGCCCACGACATCGGCTGCGACTACTTCGAGACCAAGGCGATGTTCGACGACGACCACCACATCGTCCAGGTGCCCCGCGCCACCCTCGACTCCGTCGACCGGCAGCTCGCCGAGGCCGCCCGCCTGCAGAGCGACCGCTTCCACCTGGTGAACTCCTCCACCCTCACCGCGCTGCGCGGCCACACCGGACCCGTCCAGCCCAAGGCGTACCACCGCTGCCGGGTCACCGAACTGCGCACCCTCGTCACCCCGTCCGGCGTGTACGTGTGCTCCTACCACCGCGGCAACCCGCTCGCCCGGATCGGCGACGCCGTCACCGACGACCTCGCCACCATCTGGCGCACGTCCGACCGAGGCATCGTCGACCCGAGCCGGGACTGCCGGTTCCACTGCGCGCGCCACCGCACCAACCTGGAGCTGGAGCACATCGGCGAGGGAGCCGGCGCGAGGCCGCTCACCGAGGACTACGACCCCTTCATCTGACCTCCACCACCGGCACCGGCTCCCTCCTGACGCCGGACGCCGCCGTGGTCGGGATCACCCGGGCCGCCGGATGCGACACGCCCAGCGCCCGCGCCAGCCGCGCCACCGTCTCCCGCACCTGGGCCGCCGCGCACACCCCGACCAGCGAACCGCCCCCGCCCGCTCCGCTGAGCTTCAGCGGCAGACCGGCCTCGCGCAACGCGACCTCCCGCAGCTCCTCCAGGAGCGGCGTCGACATCCGCTGGTGGTCCCGCATGGCCGCGTGCCCGTCCGCCATCGCCGCCCCGAGCGCCGCCAGATCCCGGCCGCGCAGCGCCTCCCACACCCGCCCCGACACCTCGTCGGCCGCGGCCCGATAGGCCGCCAGCACCGGATCCCCGGCCGCGAGCTGCGCCCGCACGTCCCGGATGTGGTGCCCGGTGTCCTTGCGCGTCCCCGAGTCCACGACGACCACCGCCCACTCGCCGGGAAACTCCAGCCGCTCCCGGACGACGGGCAGCCCCGTCTCACGCCCCTCCAACAGCAGCGCCCCGCCCTGCACGACCGCCAGATGATCCATGCCGCCCCCGTGGAACACGGCGAACTCGAACTCGTACGCCCACCGCGTCAACGTGGCGTCAGAAACCCGCCGCCCCTGCACCGCGGCGTCCGTGAACGCCCGGAACAGCGCCACGATCCGCGCCGTCGACGACGACAGACCGCTCGCGGCGGGCGCCTCACTGCGCACCGTGACGGCCGGCGGACCCTCGTCCAGCGCGGGCACCCGCGCCCGCAGGAACGCCCACACCTCCTCCTCCCAACCGCCGCCTTCTCCGCCGGAAGCGGGCTCCGCCACCACCTCCACGGTCGTCATCAGCCCCAACGCGAGACTCACCGAGCGACCCCCGCCGAGCCAGTCCAGATCCTCACCGGACAGACACGCCCGACAGGGCACCACCGCACGTACCGGATCTATGGCGTTCACCGTGCTTGGAACCTTCCTTCCGCGCGGAACCTCTCGAACAGGGACAGCACCACCGCCGTCGGCGGGTGCAGGGGGTGGGGCGGGGTGGCGAGCGGGGCGAAGCGGGCCTGGCGGACCTCGTCGGCGCCGGGGGCGAGGGTGCCGGTCCAGCGCCGGGCGACGAAGCACAGGGCGAAGCAGTGGGTGACGTCGCCGTTCGGGTACGTCAGGGTGTGCACGCCCGGGTCGGAGAGCGAGGCGAACGCCTCCAGGTCCTCGCGCGCCACCCGCAGCCCCGTCTCCTCAAGGAGTTCGCGCGCGGCGGCGTCGGCGAAGTCGCCGTCCTCCTCGCAGGCCCCGGCCGGCAGCTCCCACACGCCCGAGTCGGCGCGCTGCTGGAAGAGGCCGCGCCCCGAGCCGTCCAGCAGCAGCACCTGCGCCCCGGGCACGAGGAGTTTGCGGGAGCCGACCCGCTGCCGCAGCGACCAGATGTAGGAACCGGCGTAACCCATCGCGTACGTCTCACCCTCGCCGTGGTCCGGCCCCGCGGGGCCCTTCGGCGCGCAGCCTGTCACGCCCCGTGCGTCTGCCGGGCGAACCAGCGGGGCGTGGCGTCCGGCGTCTCCAGGAGCCACCGCACGTACCGTTCGACGCCCTTCTCGACCGGGATCCGGGCCTGCCAGCGCAGCAGGTCGCGGCAGCGCTCGGTGGCGGCGTACCCGCCCAGCGGGTCCCCCTCGGGGCGTGGAGTGACGATTCTGCGCGCGCCCGGGAAGTACGGGGCGATCAGATCGGCCACCTCGCGGACCGACGTCGGCCGGCCGGTGCCGACGTTGACCGTCCGCCCCGCCATCCGCTCCTCCGTCAGCGCGAGCGCGGTCGCCTCGGCGATGTCGTCGACGTGCACCAGGTCACGGACCTGGACCCCGCCGCCGTTGAGCCGCATCGGCCGGCCAAGACGCGCCTGGAGCGACAGCCAGGGCACCATCCACGAGTGGCTGTCCGGCTTGGGGATCTGCGGCTCGCCGTACACGGAGAAGTAGCGCACCACCGCGTACTCCGTCCGCGCGGACGCGCCCAGCATCAGCCGGGTCTGGTGCTCCGCCCACAGCTTCGAGTTGGCGTACACGGACATCGGGAACAGCGGCTGGTCCTCGTGGAACGCCTGCGGCCCCTCGACGCCGGGCAGCCCGTCCCCGTACACGGACGCCGAGGACACCAGCACGAGTCTTCGCACCGGGAAGCGGGCCGTCTGTTCGAGGACCACCTGGGTGCCCTCGACGTTGGAACGGAACGCGAGGTCGGGGCGCCGGGTGCAGGCGGCGACGTCCGCGTAGGCGGCGGCGTGGACGACGAAGTCCGCGTTACGCAGCAGCGGTCCGACGGTCCCGGCGTCGCGGACGTCGCCGACGACCAGCCGGGCGCCGGCGCGGGCCACCCCGAAGGTCTCGTGACCGGACTCGGGGTAGGCGTCCATACGGTCCAGGACGGTGACGGTGGCGCCGGTGGCGTGCAGCAGCGCGACGAGTCTGCTGCCGACGAGGCCGGCGCCGCCGGTGACGACGACGCGGGTGCCGCGGAGTTTGTCCAACCGGGTGTGGACGCTGTCCTCGGTGGGCTCGGCCTCGGTCTCGACGGGGGTGGGGGCGTCCGTGGCGGGTGGGCCGGTCGTGGTGGTCCGGGCGGTGGCGGCGGTCGCGTGAGGTGGCACGGGCATGGCTGCCTCTTTCCTGGTCCGGGGGGAGAGGAACGCGGTGTACGGGCCCTGGCGCGCCGGCCCTCAGCATCCACGGACCCCTCACCGGCCTGCCAGAGGGCCATTTCGGCACTCTTGCGGGGCTACACCACCACCCGTACTGTCCAAAACCGGCTGGCGGACACGGGTGCCCGACGCCGTCCGGGACGGCTCGGAGCACGTCGGGGCGAGGAGGATGAATGGCGCGGCAGCGGCTGAGCGCGGTGGTCATGACCCATCCCCGACGCCGCGAGGCGGCCGAGAAGCTGGCCCTGAGCGCGCCCGACGGCCTCTTACGGGTCGTCATGGACCCCGATCCCACCGGCACTCCGTCGGTTCTGCGCACCGCGCTCGCCGCGTGGTCGGCCGTCGAGGACGGCGCCACACATCAACTCGTCATCCAGGACGACATGGTGTTGTCCGAATCCTTCTACGAGAGGGTGCGGTCCGCGATCGAGGCCCGGCCGGACGCGGCCCTCGCCCTCTTCGCCCTCTGGGACTCCAGGAACGGAGCCGCCGTCAGGATGGGCGCCCTCGCGGGCGCGCGCTGGGCCGGCGCCGTCAACGAGTACTTCCCGTGCGTGGCCATCGTGCTGCCCCGCGCCCACGCCGAGGGCTTCGCCGCCTACGGCCGCACCCGGCTCGGCGGCTGGCCCGACGACATCCTGATGCACCGCTACCTGCGCGACCACGGCGTGCCCCGCTACGTCGCGATCCCCAACCTCACCGAGCACGAGGACCGCGGCTCGATCTCCGGCAACGCCTTCCGCGGCCCGCGCCGCTCGGTCTGCTTCCTCCCGGACGACCTGCCCGGCGACGAGGCACGGACCCTCACCGGCCTGACCGTGCTGCCGTTCTTCAAACACGGCGTCGCGCAGTGTGCTGTCCGCGTACCCGGTCCCGGCCCCGAGCACTGGTTGCACCTCGACACCGAGCAGTACCTCGAGGGTGCCGGGCTGCCGCGTGCCTTGCTGCGCCCACCCGGCAGTGGCCCGGCGGAGCCGGATGTGCGAGGGACGTGGCTGACGGCGCTGGCCATGGGGTACGAGGCGGCTCGCATCGGCCTCATGGCGCCGCCTTCGGCGTCCGGCGCGTACGCCGAGGCTCTGGCGACGATCGGGCCGGGCGGCATCAGCAACACCGCCACCGAGGAGCACATCGCACGCCGCCGCGAACCCCTCGTCGAGGTGGCGCGCCGCGCGCTCGACGCCGGACGCGAAGTCGCTGGGCGACGCCCCCGTCCCCACCCCCGCCGGCCCGGCGGTCTCGTATGGCGGGGCGCGGACACCCCCCTCGGCGAACACCTCGCCCGCCGCCTGGCCGACCTGCACGAACCGTCGGACGCCGTGATCGACCTGACCCCCCTCCGCTCCGCCGCCCCCTCGCTGACCATCCGGCCGCACGGCTCACCCACCCCGTACACCCTGAACGTCGGCGAGGTCTACGGCCCCGGCTGCTCGCACCTCACCCCCATCGGCCGCCTGGTCTGGGACGCCCTGCGCAGCCATCCCCTCACCGTCGAGGGCGACCCCGACTCCGAGGTGCACGCCGTCCACGTCCACGACCTGGCCGACGCCATCGCCGCCGTGCTCCACACCCGGCCGGACACCCACACCCTCACCGCCGGCCCCGGCAAACCGTCCACGGCAGCCGACCTCGCCCGGTCCGTCCACGACGCCGTCCGCCCCGTCCCGATCCTGACCGCCCCCCGATCCCACCCCGGTTGGCACACCCCACCCGACCACCCACGCCCTCCCGGCTGGACCCCGTCGACCGGCCTGGCCCGCGGACTCCACGCCTTCGCCCAGTGGCTCGCCTACGAGGGAATCCTGCTCGCCCCGAACTGACCACCTGGCGACGGCGGCAACGGTTCGATGCTCATCCGGTGGCGGAAGAAATTGTGCGGGTCCCAGTGGGTCTTCACCCGTCGGAGCCGGTCGTAGTTGTCCTTGTAGTAGAGGGTCGACCACGGCACACCGGACCGGTTGAGCCGGGGGTCGAGCATGTCGGAGTCGGCGTAGTTGACGTAGCAGCCGTCGGTGGAGTCGTCGGGGACGGGCGCGCCGCCGGTCCTCGCGAACAGCTGGGTGAAGATGTCCCGGCCCCAGGCCATGTTCGCGTCGTCGGTGCGGGGGTCGACCCACCAGTTCTCGATGCGCATCTTCATCACGGAGTCGCGCTGCGCCGAGGCGGTCTCGTCGGAGCCCACGGCGTTGATCCGGCCGCCGAACGGCATCAGCATGACGATCGCGCCGGGGCTGTGGGTGTCGGGTCTGGTCAGGTTGCGGTACAGGGCGGTCCGCTGGTCGGAGGTGAAACCCCGGCGGAGGTACGCGGACTTCGTGATGCCTCGCACGGACGGGATCGGCTGGTTGCCGATCACGGTGGTCACGTGCCGGGTGGCCTGGAGCCACGCCAGTTCCTCGACGGCGTCGAGCACCTGGGGCGAACCGGCGAGCGCGGTGCCCTCGAAGACGTCGGACAGGAATCCTCGCAGCAGCCCGGCCGCGTCGGGCAGCGCGGCGTCGACCTGGCTGAGCAGGGCCACGGGGCCGCTGGCGCGGTGGTTGAGCACCAGGATGCTGGACAGCTCCGCGCCGCGTGAGCCCGGCCGGCTGTTCGCCTCGTTCCAGGCACCGTAGTTGGCGACGAGCCGGTCGAAGTCGGCCTCGGTGAGCTGGTCCCAGGGCACGGCGCACTGGCCGAGCAGCACCCTGCTGGGCGGGGCCACCAGCAGCTTCGACGGGTCGGTGCCGCCGCGGCCCGGTGTCCGGAACCAGTAGCGCGTGACGACACCGAAGTTGCCGCCGCCCCCACCGGTGTGCGCCCACCACAGATCCCGGTGCGGGTCGTCGGGCTCGCGGGTGGCGACGACCGCGGCCACCTCGCCGTCCGCGGCGACGTGGACGACCTCGACGGCGTACAGGTGGTCGACGGTCAGCCCGAGGGTGCGGGAGAGCATGCCGTAACCGCCGCCGCACACGTGTCCGCCGACGCCGACGGAGTAGCAGATACCACCGGGGATCGTCACGCCCCAGTGCCGGTAGAGCCGTTCGTAGACGTTGAGGAGCAGGGCGCCGCTCGACACCATGAACGCCTGCCGGTCCGCGTCGAACGCGATCTCGTCCAGTTGTGAGAGGTCCAGGACCACCTCGACCTCGGGGTTGTAGACGAAGTCCTCGACGCAGTGGCCGCCGCTGCGCAGGGAGACCCGCTTTCCGGCTGCGAAGGCGTCGCGGACGGCGGCCACCGCGTCCTCGGTGGAGGTGATCAGCCGGATCATTTCCGGTTTGCCGACGAACCGCTGGTTCGTGCCGGACGTCAGGTCCGGGTAGCGAGGGTCGTCCGGGGTGACGATCACCGCGCGGTCCGTGGAGTCGCTGTGCATGATGGCGAACAGTCCTTGTCGGGTAGTGGTCATTTCCGGCCGGTGATCATGGACACCGAGCCGGCCAGGTGCTCGACCCGCAGGTCGTGGAAGCCGGCGTCGGCAAGCCAGCGCCGGCCGTCCGCGCCGGTGTAGTCGGAGCCGCCCGGGGTCTCGATGAGCATGTGCAGGCTCACCAGCAGCGGCAGTGGGTCGCCGCTGCGGTCGTCGTCGATCAGCGCCTCCCGCAGGATCACCGTGCCGCCCGTGGGCAGCGCCTCGTGGGCCTTGCGCAGCAGCATCCGGCGGGTGGGCACGTCCCAGTCGTGCAGGACATGGCCGAAGGACAGCACGTCCGCCCGGGGCAGCGGGTCGGTGAAGAAGTCGCCCTCGGTGAACGCGATCCGGTCGGTGAGACCGGCGGCGCCGACCGCGTCCGTGAACCGCGGTCCGACCTGCGGCAGATCGAAGCCGACGGCGGTGAGGTGGGGGTGGCGTCCGAGCAGCCGGATCAGGAAGGCGCCTTCCGAGCAGCCGATGTCGGCGACGGTGGTGTGCCGCGCCCACGGGAAGCGCTCGGCCAGGGCGAGCGTGGGCCCGAGCGACATGCTCGACTGCATCTGCTGGAACCGTCGTACCCGGTCCGGGTCGTCGTAGATCGCCTCGAACGGGTCGGTGGTGGAGTCCTTGCCGTTGTTCTGCGGCTTGCCGGTGCGCAGCGCGTCCGTGAGCGTCTGCCAGGCGGGATACCACTCGGTGCCGGCGAACTCGAAGAAGTGCCCGAGGTAGCTGTCCGGGCGGGCGCGGTCCAGGTGCAGCGCGGCGATCGGCGTGTTGTCGTAGACGCCGTCCTCGCGCGCCAGCACCCCGAGGGCCACCAGGGCGTCGAGGAAGTCCAGCGAGCCCCGGCCGTGCAGGCCGAGACGGGACGCCAGTTCGCCGGCCGGGGCCGGCCCGCGTGCGGCCAGGTCGGTGCTGACGCCCAGCTCGACCGCCGAGAAGAGCACTTTGGACGCCCAGAACCCCATGCCGAGGCGGATCAGTGCGGGGGCGTCCAGGCCGGTCGTGTCGCCCATGGTGGTTCCTCTCCTGTCGGCGGTGGTCACTTGGCCGTGCCGCTGAACAGCGCCATGCAGCCGCGGACCTCGAGGGTGAAGTCGGCGAAGATCTCCGACAGGAGCCCGGCCAGGTCGGTCAGGCTGTCCTGCTGGTTGTGGAAGATCCCGTCCTGGTTCAGCCGGCGGAGCTTGTACCGCGCCTGCGGCCGGTGCGGGACGCCCTGGCCGAGCACCGTGCAGCCGACGGCCCTGCCACCGGGACGCAGCGCGTACGCGGCGTTGTCCAGCACGCCGCGCTTGGCCGGCAGGTCACCCGGGACGCAGTGCAGCACGAGGTTCAGCCCGACCGAGTCGGCCGAGTTCTCCTCGATGCCGGCGTCCGCGAGCGGGTCGAGCGCGTTGGCCAGCACGGTCCGCGGCGCGTACCTGGCGAGCCGGTGCGCGCTGAACCTGAGCGTGTTCTCGTTGAGGTCGAGCAGGGTCAGCTCCGGCCGCGGGACCGGGAAGGCGGCCCGGTCGGGGCAGTGGCCGGAGCCGACGCCGATCTCCAGGTGGCGCGGGCCGAGCGCGGCCTGGTACCGGCGCAGGATCTCGTCGTGGTGACAGCCCCACACCCAGCGGGTGTTCGCGGGTATCAGCCGGTCGTACTTGCGCAGCAAGCGGTCGTCGTACCGCGCCGCGCCCGCCGCGACATCGTCCGCCACGGCCGTCGGATCGGACATCGGTGATCCCTCCAGTGGTGTTCAGACCGCGGTGGCGTGCACGGCGAAGAACCCGGCCGCCCCGGGGAGTTCCTGGAAGCCGGTGACGGTGAAGCCGCCGTCCGACAGCAGGCTCCGGTACTCGGCCCGGGTGCGCTCGCGCCCGCCCAGGTTGACGAGCATCGTGAGGTCGTTCAGGTACGAGGCGGTGGCGGCGCCCGCAGTGGCCCGGTCGGGCAGCACCGGAGCGATGATCATCAGCCGGTTGCCGGGCCGCATCGCGGCCCGGCAGCGGGCCACGATCCGCGCACAGTGCGCGTCGTCCCAGTCGTGCAGGATGTTCTTGAGCAGATAGAGGTCGCCGGTGGCGGGCACCTCTTCGAAGAAGTCGCCGTGCCGCACGCTCGCCCGGTCGGCGACGCCCGCGGCCCGCAGGGTCCGCTCCGCTTCGGTGGCGCCCTGGGCGGTGTCGAAGACCGTGCCGCGCAGGTGCGGGTGACGGCCCAGTACCGCCGCCACCAGCGTGCCGTCACCGCCGCCGACGTCGACCACTTCGGTGGCCGAACCGAAGTCGACGTGCGCGAGCAGCGCGGGCACCAGCGTCCGGCTGGCCTGGCCCATCGCCGCGTTGAACCGGGCGTGGTCCTCGGGGTGCCGCTCCAGGTAGCCGAAGAGTCCGGTGCCCATGAACGCGTCGAAGGCCGGCGCACCCGTCCGCACGCTGTGTGTCATGCCCCGGGAGCCTTGCCACAGGCCCTCGTCGCCGAAGACCGCCGCGGCCTGGCCGTAGGAGTCGGGTGCGTCGTCCCGCAGCAGTGCCCCCGCCTCGGTCAGCGCGAAGCAGTCCTGTTTGTTCTCGGTCAGCAGGCTCAGCGACACCAGGGCCCGCAGCAGTCGCCGGGTGGCGGCCGGGTCGGTGCCGGCCGCCTCCGCTATCTCCTCGCAGGGCCGTGGTACGTCGGTGATGTGGTCGGCGATTTTGAGCTTCGCCGTGGCGGTCACCGCGGCGGAAATGGTGTTCCCCCACACCATGCCGAGCAAGAGGTGCATCGGTGCTGAGTTCTCGTGTTCCGTGGACACCGCCGGTCTCCCGCTTGTCTGTCGGTCGGTTGGTGTCGTGCCAGACGAAACTACAATCCGGGGTGCGGTGTTCCGTACCCCTATACGAGATCCGCCACCCCAGTAATTTCGGTCGGCAGTTCATCGCGGCGGCTTATTCCGAGTTTGCGATAAGCATGGGTCAGATGCTGTTCCACCGTGCTACGGGTGATGTGCAGTTTGCGTGCGATTTCCGGATTGGTGTAGTCCTGTGCGGCGAGCGCGACGACGCGTCGTTCTCCGGTCGTGAGGGTGGCCATGGCGGGATGCGCGACCGGGGCGGGGACGACCGTGCGCGGAGTGCTCGTCAACTTCTCGTAGAGCCCCGTCGCCCCGCAGTCCCGAGCCAGCTTCGCCGCTTTGTGATGGAGCGCCCAGGACCGGCGGTGCCTGCGCAGCTGCGATTCGACCAGGCTCAGATCGGCGATCGCGTAGGCCAGTTCCAACCGGTCACCGCACTGCTCCAGAAGCTCGATGGCCTCGTGCAGGATCTGCCGGCGCTGCTCCGGCCGGCTCACCGCGGCGAGTTGCCGCAGCGCCGCGCCCCGGGTGCGCGCGTCGCTGTTGCCGAGCCTGGTCAGCTGGTCGGCGACCAGCCGGCGGGCCGCCGTCACGTTGCCCTTCCGCAGCCAGGCCCGCGCCGCGCCCAGCCGCCACGCCTCCAGCCCCGGCACGTCCATGCCCCACGCGGCCATCAGCTCACCGCAGAGCAGATAGTCGGCCAGCGCCTCGTCCGCGCGGCCCACGGCGAGCAGATGTCCGCCGCGCGCGGCGAGGTAGTGCACGCCGTACCGGGTCTCGAACAGGGCGTCCGGCACGGGCTGGGCGAGGTGGTAGGCGGCGGCGGTGTGGTCGCCGACGGCCGTGGCGGCCGCCACCCGGACGCTGAGCGGCGCGCCGATCAGCGCGCCCCACCCCGCCGGCGAAAGCCCCTCGAAAGACCGTTCCGCCAGGTCGGCGGCGGTGGCCAGCTCGCCCCGCCGCAACGCGAGCAGCGCCGCCGACGACTGGAGCAGGGCGCGGAGCGTGGCGCACTCGGACGCCGCCACCGCCTCCAGCAGCCGGCCCGACCACACCGTGGCGCGGGACAGCTCGTCGCTGTAGGTGAGCACGTCCAGCGCCACCAGCGCCGTACCGAACGCGGTGCGGTTGCGCAGCCGCGGGTGGATCGTCTCCAGCAGTTGTCCGGCCTCCGTCACGGCCCTGTCGTGCCCGCCGCGGGTGAGCACCTCGGCCAGCGTGCGGGCGCCGCTCACCATCCGGCCCGCGGTGCCGAGCGGCGGGGCGGCCGACGGCAGGCCCGCGGGGCGGATCACGCCCGGGTAGGTGGTGGCGATCCAGGACATGGCGAAGCGCTGGTAGTCGCTGCCGTCGTCGGCCGTGGACCGCAAGCGGACCGTCAGTTCGGTCGCCTCGGCGGTGCGGCCGTGCCAGAGCAGCTGCTTGACCAGCATCGTCAGCCCGAGCGGGGCGATGTCGCCCTGGCGGGCACGGTCCATCAGCTCGGGCAGGTGACGCAGCGTGCGCTCCGGGTTCCGGGACCACTCGGTGTCCGCGAGTTTGGCCCGTAGCCTGGATTTCGGCACCGCGTCCAGGTGGAACATCTGCGCCCGGCGCAGGTATGCCACGGCGAGTTCGAGATCGTCCTCGCCCAGTGCGGCCTCGGCGGCGCGCTCCAGCACCGCCGCGGCCCACGGTAAGTCCGTGTCGTCGCCGCCACCGGCGCGCAGCAGATGCGCCGCGACGACACCGTCGGGCTCGCCCCGCTCGTAAAGGGCCTCGGCCACGCGCAACCGCAGCACGCGGTACCAGACGGAGTGCAGGGAGGCCAGCACGGCGGAGCGGGCCGCCGGGTCGTCGAACCGGCCGTGCCTGATGAGGCCGTCGTGGGTCAGCAGGGTCAGTGTGCTGTTCACGAACTCCGGCGCGAGCCGCGTGACCTCGGCGATCAGCTCCACGGAGGTGTCCTCGTCGTCGAGCAGCGCCACCACGCCGGCCACGGCCGCCCGGTCGGGATCGACCAGCCAGACGGTTGGCCGGTCGGAGGGGGGCGGCGGCCCGGAGTCCTGGCCGACACAGGTCAGGTGCCGGCCTCTGGTCGTCTGCTCGATATTTTCGCTACCGACTTCAATTTCCGCCCGAACTGATGACACACGGGAATTAAGCATGTGACTCCGAACCTGTTTGCACAGTTTTCTTCGGAAGGCCGGTGAAAAGGCCGTATGGCGCGAAAGGCACTACCCGAAACTATCCCCCGTGTCATATAGATTGACATAGAAATGATTGGAAAGGGAAGCGGATCCCGAAAGGGCATCGACGACTGCCCGAGAGGGCCCTCCCCTCACCACGCGACGGGCAGGCTGTTCAGCCCGCGCAGCCGCATGCCGGTGTTCCACCGCAGTTCCCCGGGCGCCGCCGCGATCCGCAAGCCGGGCAGCCGGTCCAGCAGCACCGTCAGCCCCACCTCGAGCTCCATCTGCGCCAGCGGCGCGCCGAGACAGCGGTGGATGCCGTGGCTGAAGCCGAGGTGGGTGGCCTCGTCGCGGTGGAAGTTCAGCTCATGGGGATCCGTGAACACCCGCGGGTCCAGGTTGGCCGCCGCCAGCACCGGAATCACCCGCTCTCCGGCCCGCACCAGCACCCCGGACAGTTCGACGTCCTCGGTGGCGTAGCGGGGGAACTGCGCGAACGCGGCCAGCGGGACCACCCGCAGCAGTTCCTCGACCGCGCCCCGCACCAGCGACCGGTCGGCCAGCAGGTCGGCCCACCGGTCCCGGGTGAGCAGGGTGTAGACGAAGTTGGCGAGCTGCCGCGCGGTCGTCTCGTAGCCGGCGATCACCAGGAACACCGCCATGCGCACCAGTTCCGGCTCGGTGAGCCGGCCGTCGGCCTGCGCGGCCACCATCATGCCGAGCAGGTCGTCGGCCGGATGCCGCCTGCGGTGGTCGAGCAGTTCGGCCATCTGCCGCTTGATGTCGGCGAAGTGCCGCCGGCCCCGCTCCGGAGAGAGCGCGGTGTCGGACATGAAGGCGTCGGCGTTGACCTGGAACGCCGGCCGCTCACCGGCCGGCACCCCCAGCAACTCGCCGATCACCTCGATCGGCAGCGGCTTGCCGAAGTCCGACAGCAGGTCGGCGGGCGCGCCACGGTCCACGAACTCGGTCACCAGCCGGTCGGCGATCTTACGGGTCCGCTCGCGCAGTTCCTCGGCACGCCGGATGGTGAAGGCGCCGGCCACCACCCGGCGGACACGTGTGTGGTCGGGCGGGTCCATGCTGAGAATGCCGTCGTCGATCACCTCCGGCGTGCGGCGCGGCTCGTCCTCGCCGCTGGCGAGCCTCCGGCTGAACCGGGGGTCGGCCAGCACCAGCTTCACGTCCTCGTAGCGGGTGAGCAGCCAGGCGGGGCTGCCGTAGGGCATGCGGACCCGGGTCACCGGATCGTCGCTCTGCAACGCGAGGTAGCGCGGGTCCAGGTCCAGCCGCTCGGGTTCGCCGAACGGGTACGGGGTTTCCGTCATGGTCACTGCTCCTCGGTGGAGTCGTTACGGGATCTCGCAGCGCAGCGAGGTGATGCCGTGCAGGAAGTTGCTGCGCAGATAGACCGGATCGCCGACCCGGATGCCGGGCACCCGGCGCAGCAGCTCACCGAACAGCGCCGTGAGCTGGATACGGGCGACCATGGCGCCGAAGCAGTGGTGGGGCCCTCCGCCGCCGAACCCCACATGCGGGTTGGGGGAGCGGCTGAGGTCGAACGCCGTCGCGTCGGCGAACACCCGCTCGTCCCGGTTGCCCGACAGATAGAACATGACCACCTTGTCCCCGGCCGGGATCTTCGCGCCGCCCAGCTCGACGTCACGGGTGGCGGTCCTGCGGAACGTCAGCACGGGGGAGGCCCAGCGGACGAACTCCTCGACGGCCGTCCTGGCCCGGTTCCCGAAGTCCGCCGCCAGCCACTCGCGTTGGGCCGGGAACTCGGTGAGCGCCAGCATGGCGTGGCTGATGGTGTTGCGGGTGGTGTCGAAACCCGCGGTCACCACCAGGCTGAAGAACGCGCCGATCTCCGCGTCGGTCAGCCGCTCGCCGTCGATCTCGGCCTGCACCAGGCTCGTCATCAGGTCGTCCTCGGGACGGGCGCGGCGCGCCGCGGCCAGCTCCCGGCCGGTCCCGACGACGAAGTCGACCGCCTCCGCCACCACCGCCATCGGGTCGCGGCCCTGGGACACCGAGGGTTCGTGCACCGAGAGCGGCACGTCGGCGGCGGTGGCCAGGGCGTCGTGGAGTTCCTGGGGGACGCCCATCATCTCGGCGACGGTCCAGACCGGCAGTACGCGCGAGACCTCGGCGACGAAGTCGCAGTCCCCCGTCCGGATCAGGTCGTCCACGATGCGCCGGGCCTGGTTCTCGATCTGGCCCTGGACGAGGGCGAGCCGCCTGGGGGTGAAGGCGGCGAGCACCAGCCGGCGCAGCTGGGCGTGGCGCGGGTCGTCCATCGCGATGAACGACTGGTTGGCCCGCAGGATCTCCGGTGGGAAGTCGTCGAGCAGCATGCCCTGGCCGGAGCAGAAGGTGGCCGGGTCCCGGCTGACGGTGAGGATGTCCTCGTGCCGGACGACCGCCCAGAAGCCGTCCCCCACCCGGTCGGACAGGACGCCGGCCTCGGGCAGGACCGGGTGCCGGCGCACCGGCTGCCGCCGCAGTTCACGGAACGTCTCCTCCTGCCGGGCCGCGGTGCCGGCCCAGAACTCGCCGGTGAACGGTGTGTCGGTCATACCGGCACCTCGTCTTCCCGCCCGAGCCAGAACGCCTGCCGTTCGAACGCGTAGGTGGGCAGCGAGACCGTCCGGGCGTCGAGACCAGCGAACGCCGCGCGCCAGTCCACCTCGACCCCGTGGGTGTGGGCCACGGCGAGCGCGTCGAGCACGCGGCCGTGCCGGTGGGCCGAAACGACGACGGTGTCGGTGTCGGCGTCGGTGTCGGCGAGCGCACCGACGACCGGGTCGGGGCCGAACTCCACGACGAGGCAGTCGCCCAGCCCGGCCGACTCCCGCAGCCAGCGTTCGGGGTCGAACGCGTCCGGTGGGATCGACCCGTCGTCGGCCATGCGGTGGCCGATCACGGCGGCCGGCCTGACCCCGCAGGCGAGCCAGGACCGGGCGAGGTCCGCCATCCGCGTCACCTCGGCGTCCGGAAAGGCGAAGACGACCTTGCGCCGGGCCGCCCGCGCCCACACCGCTCCGGGCCGGCCGTCGGCCAGCGCCGCCAGCCCGCGGCGCAGCTCCTCGGCCGTGTCGCCGAGCACGGCCGCCCGTACCGGGAACACCGTGCGGGTCGTCGCCAGCGACCACCCGACGTCCTTGGCGGTGTGCCGGTCCGTCAGATGCTCCAGCAGACGGCGGGCCTGGCGCCGCAGCGCCCGAGGCGTACGGGCCGACAGCACCCAGGGCACCGGGTGGTCGGCTCCCGCGGGCGGCTCCTGCACCGGCGGGGCCTGCTCGAGGATCGTGTGGACGTTGGTGCCGCTCACCCCGAACGCGGACACCCCGGCGCGACGGGGCCGCCCGGTCTCCGGCCAGGGCGCCGCCTCCGCGACCAGACGCACGGCGCCGTCGCCCCAGTCCACCTGGTCGGTCGGCCGGTCCGCGTACCGGGTCGGCGGCAGGGTGGCGTGCCGCAGCGCGAGGACGGTCTTCATCAGCCCGGCCATACCGGCCGCGACCTGCGGATGGCCGATGTTGGCCTTCACGGACCCGAGCCACAGCGGCCGTTCACGCCGCGCGCCGTAGGCGGCGACGAGCGCCCCCGCCTCGATGGTGTCGCCGAGCGGTGTGCCGGTGCCGTGCCCCTCGACGAGGTCGACCTGCGCGGGCGACAGCCTCGCGTCGGCCAGCGCCTTGCGGATCATGCGGCGCTGCGACGAGCCGTTCGGCGAGGTCAGGCCGTTGCTGGCGCCGTCGTGGTTGACCGCGCTGCCCCGCACCACGGCCAGCACCTCATGTCCGTGGCGCAGCGCGTCGGACAGCCGCTCCACGACGAACACCCCGACCCCGTCGGCCCAGCCCGCCCCGTCGGCCACGGCGGAGAAGGACTTGCAGCGGCCGTCCGGGGCCATCGCGCCGTGCCGGCTGTACTCGAGGAAGATCGCCGCGTCGGCCATCACGGTCGCCGCGCCGACCAGCGCCAGCGAGCAGTCCCGCTGCCACAACGACTGCCGGGCCATGTGCAGCGCGACCGGCCCGGAGGCACAGGCCGCGTCGAGAGCGAGGCTCGGTCCCTCAAGGCCGAGGGTGTACGAGACACGGCCGGCGGCGACGCTGGTGATCGCCCCGGTCATCCGGTGGTCGGCGCCGCCGTCGGGAAACGCCTCGGCGGCGCTGCCGTACGGCTGGTGGGCCACCCCGAGGAAGACACCGGTGTCGGTGCCCCGCAGCGACGTCGGATCGATGCGGGCGTTCTCCACCGCCTCCCAGCAGGTTTCCAGCAGCAACCGCTGCTGCGGGTCGATCATCTCCGCCTCGGCCGGCCCGATGCCGAAGAACTCGGCGTCGAACAGGTCGGCGTCGGGCAGGAAACCACCGGCCCGCACATAGGTACGTCCCTCGACGCCGGGCGTCGGGTCGTGCAGGCCGTCGATGTCCCAGCCGCGATTGCGCGGGAACTCCGTGAGCGCGTCCCCCCTTTCCATGATCAGTCGCCACAGCTCGTCCGGGGTGGACACCCCGCCGGGCCAGCGGCAGCCCATACCGATGATCGCCACCGGCTCGCGTGCCTCCGACTCCAGCTCGCGCATCCTCGCGGTGGCGGCCTGAAGGTCGCCGGTCACCCGCTTCAGATACGCCCGGAGCCGGTCCTCCGTGCTTGCCGCGCTTGTGCTCTCCATGGGCTTACCTCCCGGTCACAGTTCCGCGTCGAAGCCGTCGATGAGGGTGAACAGCTCCTCGTCGGTGGCCGCCTGCACGTCGGCCCGGTCCACCGCCGTCGGGGCGGCCAGGGCGGACGCGAGCGTGCGCAGACGGTCGACCACGCCGGGCCGTTCGGCGTCGTCGAGCTCCGCCAACAGGGCGTCGAGCCGGTCCAGTTCGGCGTACACCGAGTCGGCCGGCCGGTGCGGTGGCGGGGCGAGTTCCGCGTGCAGGTACTCGGCGAGGGCGACGACGTTCGGCTGGTCGAAAACCACGCTGACGGGCAGCGTCAGGCCGGTGGCCGCGTTCAGCCGGTTGCGCAGCTCGACCGCGAGCAGTGAGTCGAGCCCCAGCTCCCGGAAGGCCCGCGCGGGGTCGACCTCGACCGTCGAGGTGTGTCCGAGCACGGCGGCGATCCTCGTCTGGACCAGCTCGATCAACGCCTGCCGCGCGTCGGCGTCGCTGAGCCCGGCCAGCAGTTCCTTCCCGTCCTCGCCCGGGGTGACCCGCGCGCGGATCAGCCCCGTCAGCAGCGCGGGTACGCGCTCGGGCGTGGCGGTCCGGTCGACCGCCAGCAGGACGGCCTCGGGGCCGGCGCTCCCCAGCAGCTCGGCCTTGCGTTCCGTGCTCAGCGGGACCGTGCCGGACCGGCCGTCGTCCCCGAAGATCACCACCCGCGCGGGCAGGCCGTCCGCCGCCCGGTGTCCCGCGAGCGCCGTGAGGAAGGCCGCGCCGCTCGCCGTCGCGGCCTCCCCGATGCCCGGCAGCAGCGCGGAGAGCGGGCAGGCGAGCAGGAACAGCGCCGGTTCGAGGCCGAGGGTCAGTTCGTGCAGGCGCCAGGCGGGCTCGATCGCCGCGCGAACGGCCTCGCCGAACCCCTCGGCGGTGAGAGCGCTGAGGACCCCGTCGGACACCCGCCCCATCGTGTACACGACGCCGGTCAACGGCCGGGACAGCCCCGCGACGGTCTCCGCCAGCCGCTCGACGTCGGTCACCTCGGTGAGGTGCCGCGCGCCGCGCGCCCGCACATGGTCAAGGAGCGCCGGCTCCGGCGTGCCGACCACGAGGACGGTGCCGGCCGGGTCGAGCACCGTGTCGTCGGCGGTGCCCGGGGCCACCGGTTCGAGGCGGGGCACCAGCACCTTCCCGTCGCGGACGGTCACCTCCGGCTCGCCGCAGGCGATCGCCGCTCGCGCCGCCTCGGCGACGTCGTCGCCGTCCACCCCGTCCAGCAGCACGATCCGGTCCGGATTCTCCTCCTGCGCCGCGCGTACCAGGCCCCGCACGGCGGCGGACGCCGGGTCGGTGCCACCGGTGGTGGCCACGACGAGGCGGGCGCCGTCCCGTGGCCGGCCGGTGAGCCATTCCTGTACGCCGGCGAGGACCCGGCCGGCCATGGCGCAGGCGCGGTCGACCGGCTCGCCCGGTTCGGTGCGGGCCGTCAGCACGGTGACGTCGTCCGGCCCCGGGGCGCCGCGACGAGCCGGTACCCACCGGAGCGCGAAGGCCGATTCGAGCACCGGGGCGGCGGCGGTGAGCACCGGAGAGTCGAGCCAGTAGTGCTCGCGCTGGAAGGCGTAGGTCGGGACGGGCACCGCGCTCGCCCCCGGCAGCGTGCCGCCCCAGTCGACGGCGACACCGCTCACGTACAGTTCCGCGGCCGAGGTGAGCAGCCGCCTCATGGACCCGTCGTCGCGGCGGAGCGTCCCGGTCATGGTCACGTCGTGGGCGGCCGCCGTCACCGGGGTCAGCACCGGGTGGGTCGAGACCTCGACGAGGACCCGGTGGCCGGACGCGACCAGGCGGTCCGCCGCCTCGGCGAAACGGACCGGCTCGCGCAGGTTGCGGTACCAGTACTTCTCCGTCAGCTCCGGCCCGTGGAGCCATTCGCCGGTCACCGTGGACAGCATCGGCACCTCGGCGTCCTGGGCCGCCACCTCGCCCAGCTCGACCATGAGCCGGTCCCGTATCTCCTCGATCTGCGGTGAGTGGGAGGCGTAGCGGACGGGCAACACCGTGGCCTGGACGTCGCGTTCCTTGTAGTGGGCCACGACGCCCTCCACCGCGTCCGTCGGCCCGGCGATCGTCACCACCGCCGGCCCGTTGACCGCCGCCACCGTCACCCCGGGCGGCAGCGACGCCTCGACCTCCTCGGCCGGCAGGCGGACCGACGCCATCGACGCGCTCCCGGCCAGCGTGCTCAGGACCCGGCTGCGTACGGCGACGATCCGCGCCGCGTCCGCCAGCGTCAGAGCCCCGGCCACGCACGCCGCCGCGATCTCCCCCTGGGAGTGCCCCACCACAGCCGTCGGTGTGACGCCGAGAGCGCGCCACACCTGCGTCAGCGACACCATCATCGCGAACAGCGCGGGCTGCACCACGTCGTCCCGGTCCAGCGACGGCGCCCCTTCGGCGCCCCTGACCACGTCCAGGACCGACCAGCCGCACCAGGGCGCCAGCGCCTCGTCGCAGCGGGACATCCACTCGGCGAACACCTCGGACGTCGCCAGCAACTCCCGGCCCATACCCGCCCACTGGCCGCCCTGGCCGGGATACACGAACACGACGCCCGCCCCGGCCGGACCTGCCTTGCCCCGCACCACGTTCGGCGACTCGTCGAACCAGGCCGTCGGCGGCTCGGCCGTACCGATCACCACCGCGCGGTGTTCGAACGCCGTGCGGGACATCAGTGAGTAGGCGACGTCGCTGGGCCGTAGTTCATGATGCTCGGTCAGGAAGTCCGTGAGTTTCGATGCCTGTGCGCGTAGTGCCTCGGGTGTTTTCGCGGACAGCAGCCAGGGCACGACGGCCGGTTCGGCGCCCTCCCTGTCGTGCTGTGGTGAGGGTGGTGGTTCTTCGATGATGACGTGGGCGTTGGTGCCGCTGACTCCGAACGAGGACACTCCGGCCCGGCGTGGTCGTCCGGTCGTCGGCCAGGGGATGTTCTCGGTGAGCAGTTCCACCGAGCCTTGTGACCAGTCCACGTGGGGGGATGGTTCGTCGATGTGCAGTGTGCGGGGGAGGACCTGGTGGGTGAATGCCATCAGCATCTTGACCACTCCGGCGACTCCGGCCGCCGCTTGGGTGTGCCCGATGTTCGACTTCACGGACCCCAGACGCAATGGCGTCGAACGGCCCTGCCCGTAGGTGGCCAGCAGTGCTTGGGCCTCGATCGGATCGCCCAGGGTCGTCCCCGTGCCGTGGGCCTCCACTACGTCGATCTCGTCCGGCTTGAGTCCGGCGTCGGCCAACGCCTCCCAGATCACCCGCTGTTGGGCGGGGCCACTCGGTGCGGTCAGTCCGTTGGAGGCGCCGTCCTGGTTGATCGCCGTTCCCCGGACCACCCCGAGGATCCTGCGGCCGGCCCGGACCGCGTCCGACAACCGCTCCACCAGCAGCACACCGACGCCCTCGGCCCAGCCGACACCGTCCGCGCCCGCGCCGAACGCCTTGCACCGGCCGTCGGGGGACAGACCGCGCTGGCGGCTGAACTCGACGAACGTCATCGGTGTCGACATCACCGCCGCACCGCCGACCAGGGCCATGTCGCACTCGCCGGACCGCAGGGAGCGCACGGCCAGGTGCAGCGCCACCAGGGAGGAGGAGCAGGCCGTGTCCACGGTCAGCGCCGGGCCCTCAAGACCCAGCAGGTAGGCCACCCGCCCCGATGCCACGCTGCCCGCACCGCCCGCGGCGAGCAGACCCTCGACGTCCTCGGGGGTGGGCGAGAGACGGGTGACGTGGTCCAGGTACATCAGCCCCGTGTAGGTGCCGGTGCGGCTGCCGCGCAGCGAGAGCGGGTCGATGCCCGCGGATTCGACCGCCTCCCACGACACCTCAAGCAACAACCGCTGCTGCGGATCCATCCCCAACGCCTCACGCGGACCGACCCCGAAGAACCCCGCGTCGAAGAAACCCGCCTCATGCAGGAACCCCCCTTCCCGCGCATACGACCGACCACGGCGATCCGGATCCTCGTCGAACAGACCGGCCAGATCCCAGCCACGGTCCACCGGGAACCCCGACACCACGTCCCGGCCCTCCGACACCACCCCCCACAACCCCTCCGCGCTCTCCACCCCGCCCGGATAACGGCACCCCACCCCCACGATCGCCACCGGCTCGTGCCGGTCGGCTTCGGCCCTGGCGAGGCGTTGTCGGGTCTCGTGCAGATCGGCGGTGACCTTCTTCAAGTACTGCAAGGTTTTGTTGTCCGTCATGGGACTGTTCCTCCGGCTCAAGCGGATCAGGCTGAGGGGCTACCGAACTCCGCGTCGATGAACGCGAACACCTCCTGCTCGTCGGCGTCCGCGAGTCCGTCTCGCACGTCGCCGGTCGCGGTGCCGGCGTGCTCGCCCTGCCACCGGGCGAGCAGCGCCTGGAGGTGGGCGGTGACCCGGGTCCGCGCCGCCGCGCTCACATCGAGGGCGTCCAGCACCCGCCCCAGGTCCTCGATGCCGTCGAGCACCACCTCGGCGGGGGCGTCGGCGCTCGGTTCCAGTTCCGCGGCGACGAACTCGGCGATCCGCGCCACGCTCGGGTGGTCGAAGGCGAGCGTGGCCGGCAGCCGCAGGCCCGTCGCCGTGCCGAGCCGGTTGCGCAGCTCGACCGCCGTCAGCGAGTCCAGGCCGAGCTCGTTCAGCTCGCGCTCGTCGGAGTCGGGCAGTTCGTCGTAGCCGAGGACGAACGCCACGTGCCGACGGACCTCGGCGGCGATCATCCGGTGGCGCTCGGGCGGCGCCGCCGTCGCGAGCGACCGCCGCAGCGGGAGGGCGTCCGGGGGCTGCGCACCGGCCGTCCGGCGCGTCGGCGCGCCGACCAGTTCGCGCAGCACCGACGCGTCGAAGCCGCTCCTGCGGGCCGCGCCGGCGTCGAACCGCATCGGCGCCAGGACCGGCCGCCGACTCGACAACGCCTGGCCGAACAGCCGCAGCGCCGCGTCCGTGTCCAGCGTCAGCATGCCGGACCTGGCCATGCGGGCGAGGTCGCCCTCGGTCACATGGGCGGTGACGCCGGTCCGCTGCTCCCAGGTGCCCCAGGCCAACGACTGCGCGGGCAGGCCCAGGGCGGCCCGGTGCCGCGCCAGTGCGTCCAGGAACGCGTTGGCCGCCGCGTAGTTGGCCTGGCCCGGCGACCCGAACACCCCCGCGCTCGACGAGAACAGCACGAACAGGTCCGGCCGGTCCGCCAGCGTCAACTCGTGGAGCCACCAGGCCGCGTCGGCCTTCGGGCGCATCACCTCCCGCAGCCGCTCCGGGTTCAGCGACCCGATCACCCCGTCCGCCGACACCCCGGCCGCGTGCACCACGCCGCTCACCCGCCGGCCCAACCCGCCGATCACGGTGGCCAGTCGCTCCCGGTCGCCCACGTCGCAGGCCAGCACCCGCACCCTCGGTCCCAGCCCCAGGTCCGTCGCCCGACGGGCCAGCACGGTGATGTGCGGGACGCCCCATTCGAGGAGCCGTCCGACGATCACGGAGCCGATGCCGCCCGTGCCTCCGGTCACCAGGACCGTGCCGTCCCCCGGGAGGTCCGGCGGGGTGGGTCCGGGATCCGGGGCCACCGTCCGCAGCCTCGGCGCGAACAGCCGGCCGGCCCGGACGGCGAGCTGAGGTTCGCCGGTGGCGAGCGCCGTGGCCAGGATCCCGGTGACGTCGCCGTCGGTGTCCACCAGGACGAAGCGGCCCGGCTGTTCGGTCTGGGCGGAGCGGACCAGGCCCCACACGGAAGCGGCCGCGACATCGGTGATCTCCTCACCCTCGACGCTCAGGGCGCCGCGCGTGACGATCACCAGCGGGGCGTCACCGGGGCCCGGGTCCTGGAGAGCGGCGAGGACGAGCTCGGTCGCGGTGCGCGCGGCGTCCACGACGGACGGCCCGGAGGGGACGGCGAGCACGGTGACACCGTCGGTGGACACGGCCGGGGCGGCGGACACGGGGGCCCAGCCGACCTCGTACAACGCGCCGGGGACCGCGTCGGCCGGTGCGGGTGGCAGGGCGCGCAGGGTGAGCGCGTCGACGGACAGCAGGACGGCGCCGGACTCGTCCCACACGGTGAGCGTGACCGTGTCGTCGGAGACCCGGGCCACCCGGACCCGGGCGCGGCCGGCCTCGCGGTGGGCGGCCGAGACCCCGTGCCAGGAGAAGGGGACCCGGCCGTCGGTCCCGGAATCGTCGAGCAGGGCGAGGGCGTGCTGGGCAGCGTCGACCATGGCCGGGTGGAGGCCACCACCGGGCGCGGTGCCCGCGACCCCCGGCAGGGTGAGTTCGGCGAACACCTCGTCGCCACGGCGCCACGCGGCGGTCAGTCCACGAAACGCCGGGCCGTAGTCGAACCCCCGCTCGGCCAGCAGGTCGTAGAGGCCGCCGGTGTCGAGGGCGGCGGCGCCGGGCGGCGGCCAGACCGTGGCGGGCGCGGCTGTGGGGGCGACGTCGTGGAGCAGTCCGGTCGCGTGGCGTACCCAGTCGGCGTCCGGCGCTTCGGGACGGGCGTGCACCTCGATCGGCCGGCGGCCTGCCTCGTCGGGGGCGGTCACGACGATCCGCAGCTCGGCCGGGACCGTCAGGGGCGCCTCGACGGTCAGTTCCTCGACGGCCGGGCAGCCGACGGCCCTGCCCGCGGTGAGCGCGAGGTCCAGGACCGCCGCGCCCGGCACCACGACGCCGCCGAACACGACGTGGTCGTCGAGCCAGGCGGTGGCGGAGGTCAGCCTGCCGGTGAGGACCAGGCTTTCCGGCATGTCGATCGCGGCGGTGAGCAGCGCGTGCCCCACTGCGCTCTGCTCGGTCTGCTCGGTCCGCCGGCCGGGGGCCAGCCAGTACCTCCGGCGCTGGAACGGATACGGCGGCAGGTCGACCGTGCGGCCGCCGGGCGTGACGGCCGTCCAGTCCACCGGCCGGCCGTGGACGTACAGGTGCGCCAGTGCCGTCAGCAGCGTGCGCACCTCGGGCCGGCCGCGTCGTGCCACGGCCACGACCGGCACGTCGGCGGGGCCGGCCGGGTCGTCGTCGGTGGCGAGGCAGTCCGCCGCCGACGCCGCCAGCACCGTGTCGGGACCGAGTTCGAGGAAGGCGTCCACGCCCTCGGCCCGCAGGGTGCGTACGGCGTCGTGGAACCGGACCGCCGCGCGCAGTTGCCCGACCCAGTAGTCGGGTGTGCAGAGGTCCGCGGGGTCGGCGAGCGTGCCGGTCACCCCGGACACCAGGGGCAGCCTCGGCACCTGGTAGTCGATCCGCTCGGCCACCGCCCGGAACTCGTCGAGCACGGCGTCCACATGGGGGGAGTGGAAGGCGTGGCTCACCCGCAGCGGGCGCGTGCGCCGGCTGCGGGCCCGCAGCTCCGCCACGAGGGGGGCCAGCACGGTGCCGGTGCCGGACAGCACCACGGCGTCCGGCCCGTTGACGGCGGCGACCGACACCTGGTCCTCGTGCCCGGCCAGCAGCGCGCGCACCTCGTCCTCGGTCGCCCGCACCGCCACCATGGCGCCGCCGTCCGGCATGGCGGCCATCAGCCGTCCGCGCTCGCCGACCAGCAGGCAGGCGTCAGCCAGCGACAGCACACCGGCGACGTGGGCCGCCGCCACCTCGCCGATGGAATGGCCGGCCAGATGCGTCGGCCGGACGCCCCAGGACGACAGCAGCCGAAACAGCGCGACCTCGACGGCGAACAGCGCCGGCTGGGCGATGGCGGTGTCGTCCACCGGTGTCGTGTCGGTGAGCAGGGCCTCGCGCAGACCGAGGTGCGGGAAGTGCGAGCAGATCTCGTCCAGCGCGCGGGCGAACACCGGATACGCCTCGTACCACCGCCCGGCCATGCCGGCCCGCTGCGCGCCCTGCCCGGTGAACAGGAACGCCAGTCCGCCGGGCCTGGCGGCGCCGCCGTGGATCACGTCCTCGGTCGGGGTGCCGTCCGCCAACGCGACGAGGCCGTCCCGCGCGCCGGTCACCACGACCGCGCGGTGCGGCAGGCTCGTACGGGTCGCCGCCAGGGTGTGGGCGAGCTCGGCGGGCGCGAAGTCGTCCCAGCGCGCGGCGAGTTGCCGGGCCTGTTCGGTCAGGGCGGCCGCCGAGTGGGCGGACAGCACCAACGGCGACACGGCGTCGGGCCCGGTGCGCGCGGCCCCGTCCGGGCGGGGCGGCGCTTCGAGGATGACGTGGGCGTTGGTGCCGCTCACCCCGAAGGACGACACCCCGGCCCGCCACGGCCTGCCCGCCCGCGGCCACACCGTGTTCTCCGTCAGCAGTTCCACCGAGCCCCGTGCCCAGTCCACGTGGGGCGACGGAACCTCCGCGTGCAGCGTCCGGGGCAGGACGCCGTGCGCGAAGGCCATCAGCGTCTTCACCACTCCGGCGACACCGGCCGCCGCCTGGGTGTGCCCGATGTTCGACTTCACGGAGCCGAGGTACAGCGGCGTCGAGCGGCCCTGCCCGTAGGTGGCCAGCAGTGCCTGGGCCTCGATGGGATCGCCCAGGGTGGTGCCGGTGCCGTGGGCCTCCACCGCGTCGACGTCGCCCGGCTCCAGCCCGGCGTCGGCCAACGCGTCCCGGATCACCCGTTGTTGGGCGGGGCCGCTGGGCGCGGTCAGCCCGTTGGAGGCGCCGTCCTGGTTGACGGCCGAGCCCCGGACGATCCCGAAGATCCGGCGGCCGTGCCGCCGGGCGTCCGACAACCGCTCCACCGCCAGCACTCCGGCACCCTCGCCCCAGCCGACGCCGTCCGCGCCGGCCCCGAACGCCTTGCACCGGCCGTCCGGCGCCAGCCCCCGCTGTCGGCTGAACTCGATGAACGCCTTGGGACTGCACATGACCGTCGCCCCGCCGACCAGCGCCAGGTCGCATTCGCCGCCGCGCAGGGCCTGCCCGGCGAGGTGCAGCGCCACCAGCGAGGACGAACACGCCGTGTCCACCGTCAGGGCCGGACCTTCGAGGCCCAGCGCGTACGCGACCCGGCCGGAGGCGACGCTCGCCGCGCCACCGGTCGTCGCGTAGCCCTGGAGTTCGTCGGGCACGGCGGCCGGGTCGTCGGCGTAGTCCAGCAACGCGATGCCCGTGTAGACGCCGGTGCGGCTGCCGCGCAGCGAGGCCGGGTCGATACCGGCGGATTCGACCGCCTCCCACGACACCTCGAGCAGCAACCGCTGCTGCGGGTCCATCCCCAACGCCTCACGGGGGCCGATCCCGAAGAACCCCGGGTCGAACAGGCCGGGGCCGTCGAGGAAGCCGCCTTCCCTGGCGTAGGTCCGGCCGGGCCGGTCGGGGTCGTCGTCGAACAGGTCCGCCAGGTCCCAGCCACGGTCGCGGGGGAACCCGCCGATGACGTCCCGGCCCTCGGACACGACGTCCCACAACTGCCCGGGGGTCGCCACCCCACCGGGGAAGCGGCAGCCGATCCCGACGATCGCCAGCGGCTCGTCGCTCGGCACACCCCTGGCCGGCAGCCCGGCCCGCGCCTCTCCCGCACCGGCCGGTCCGCCTTCGAGGAAGCGCGCGAGCGCGGCCGGAGTGGGGTGATCGAACACGAGCGACGCGTCCAGGCGCAGGCCCGTCGCGGCGGCGAGCCGGTTGCGCAGTTCGACCGCGCCCATCGAGGTCAGCCCGGCCTCGCTGAAGGCCCGGTCCGGGTCGACCGAGCCGTCGTCCGTGCCCGTCAGCACGGCGGCACAGTGCCGCAGCACCATCCCGAGCAGGTCGGCCGGTTCCCGGGCCGCCGGCTCCCGCGCCGATGGCGTCGACGGCGCTGCGGGTGACGTCGGTGACCCGCCGCCCAGCCAGTACCGGCGACGCCGGAACGCGTACGTCGGCAGCTCCGCCCGGGGCGCCGGCGGCAGCAGCGCGGCCCAGTCGACATGACCGCCCCGCACATGCACCTGGGCGACGCCGGTGAGGAACGCCGACTCCTCGGGCCGGCCCCGGCGCAGCAGCGGCACCCCCAGCACATCGTCGCGCCGGGCCGACTCCTGCGCCATCGCGGCGAGCACGGCGTCCGGGCCCAGCTCCAGGAAGGTCCGCACGCCGAGCCCTTCCAGCGTCCCCACGGCATCGAGGAACCTGACCGGCGCGGTCACATGCCGCAGCCAGTGATCGGGGGAGCCGAAGCTGTCCGGATCGGCGACGTCGCCGGTGAGCGTGGAGACGACCGGGACGGCGGCCCGGCCGACGGTGAGAGAGACGAGCGCCGACCTGAACGGCGCCAGCATCGGGACCATCAGCGGCGAGTGGAAGGCGTGGCTCACCCGCAGTCGCCGGGTCCGCCGCCCCGACGCGGCGAAGGCGCCCGCGGCGGCCAGGACGGCCCGCTCGTCACCGGACAGGACCACGGACCGGGGACCGTTCACGGCCGCCAGCGCGACCCGGTCGTCGAGGACGGCCAGCGCCTCGGCCTCGGTCGCCTCCACCGCCACCATCGCACCGGCCTCGGGCAGCGCCCCCATGGCCGACGCCCGTGCGGTGACCAGCCGCGCCGCGTCGGGCAGCGACAGCACCCCGGCCACGTGGGCGGCCGCGATCTCGCCGACGGAGTGCCCGGCCACCGCGTCGGGAGCCATGCCCCAGGACTCCAGCAGCCGCGCCATCGCCACCTGAAGCGCGAACACCGCGGGCTGCGCGTGCTCGGTACGGTCCAGGGCGCCCGGCGCCCCGGTGAGCATGCGCGCGTACGGATCGCCGTCCATGTGCGGGGCCAGCTCGGCGCACACCTCGCGCAGCGACGACGCGAACAGGGGGAAACGCGCGGCGAGTTCGCGGCCGGCACCGGGGCGCTGCGCGCCCTGCCCGGTGAACAGCCAGCAGGTGTCGCCGGGCACCGGCCGGCCCACGACGGCGGCGCCGTCGCGCAGGCCGCGGACCAGGTCGCCGGTCGAGGCGCCCAGCACCACCGCGCGATCCCGCAGCAGCGCCCGGTCGGTCACCAGCGCCCGGGCGACGGCGGCCGGTGAGACCGGGTCCCTTGAGGACACCCAGTCCGCCAGCGCGTCGGCCTGGCCACGCAGGGCCGCCTCGCCCTCGGCGGACAGGATCCACGGCAACACCCCCGGTACGGGGGCGGGTTCCGCCGTCGCGGCCGGCTCGGCCGGCTCGGGCGCGGCTTCCAGGATCACGTGCGCGTTGGTGCCACTGACCCCGAACGAGGACACGCCCGCCCGGCGCGGCGCGCCGGTCACCGGCCACGGCACGTGCTCGGTCAGCAGCTCCACCGCGCCCGACGACCAGTCCACATGCGGCGACGGCTCGTCGGCGTGCAGGGTCCTGGGCAGTTCCCCGTGCTCCAGCGCCATGACCATCTTGATCACACCGGCCACCCCGGCGGCGGCCAGGGTGTGCCCGATGTTCGACTTCACGGAGCCGAGGTACAGCGGCGTCGAGCGGCCCTGCCCGTAGGCCGCCAGCAGTGCCTGCGCCTCGATGGGGTCGCCGAGGGCGGTGCCGGTGCCGTGCGCCTCCACCACGTCGACGTCCTGCGCGGTCAGGTCCGCGTCGGACAGCGCGTCCCTGATCATGCGCTGCTGCGCGGGCCCGCTCGGCGCGGTCAGGCCGTTGGACGCGCCGTCCTGGTTCAGCGCGGAGCCACGGATCACCGCCCACACCCGGTGGCCGGCCCGCATCGCGTCCGACAGCCGCTCCAGCACCAGCACGCCGACGCCCTCGCCGAAGCCGGTGCCGTCCGCGCCGGCCCCGAACGCCTTGCACCGGCCGTCGGGGGCGAGGCCCCGCTGGCGGCTGAACTCGACGAACGTCGTCGGCGACGACATCACCGTCGCGCCACCGGCCAGCGCCACATCGCACTCGCCGGACCGCAGCGAGCGCACCGCCAGGTGCAGCGCCACCAGCGAGGAGGAACACGCCGTGTCCACCGTCACCGCGGGGCCCTCGGTGCCGAGCACGTACGCGACCCTCCCGGAAGCCAGGCTGCCCGAGCTGCCCAGGCCCAGGAAGCCGTCGAGGGCGGCCGGGGCGTCGAACAGGGAGGTGCCGTGGTCATGGACCAGGCCGGTGAACACGCCTGCCCGCCGTCCGGCCAGCGTCGAGGGATTCACGCCGGCCCGCTCGACCGCCTCCCAGGACACCTCGAGGAGCAGCCGGTGCTGCGGGTCCATGGCCAGCGCCTCGCGGTCGGAGACGCCGAAGAACCCGGCGTCGAACTCCGTCGCGGTGGACAGGAATCCGCCGCGTTCGGCGAAGGGCGGGCCGCCCGCCTCCGCGTCGGCGAGGCGTAACCGGTCCAGGTTCCAGCCCCGGTCGTCGGGGAAGCCGCCCAGGGTCTCGCCGCCCGTGGCGACGAGGCGCCACAGGTCTTCCGGCGAGCCGATGCCGCCGGGGAACCGGCAGCCGATGCCGACGATCGCGACGGGCTCGCGGATCTTGCGCAGCTCGTCCCTGGCCGAGCGCAGCTCTCCCGTCACCTGGTTGAGGAGGCGGCGGATCTGGTCGTGGCTCATCTGGTGCCCCCTACTGGTCACGAGATGCCGAACTCTCGGCTGAGCAGTTCGGCGACTTCCCTGTCGTCGAGCGCGTCGAGACCGTCCGACGCGGACGGCTGAGGGGCGAACAGGGCGGACCACAGGTGGTCGGCGAGCCGCGCGGGATCGCGGTGCTCGAACACGATGGTGGTCGGGAGGTTCAGTCCTGTCGCCCGGTTCAGACGGTTGCGCAGGTCCACCGCGCCCAGTGAGTCGAAGCCCTGGTCACGGAAGCTGCGCGCGTCGTCCACGGCGTCGGCGGACCGATGGCCGAGCGACGCGGCGACACAGTCCCGGACCAGGGTCCCCACCGCCCGGCGCTGGGCCTTCTCCGGCGCGTCCGCCCACCGCGCCAGCGGATTCTCCGGTGGTCCGGCGGCTTCGGCCGTCGGCGAGAGGCCGGCGAGCAGCGGCGTGGGCCCGAGCGCGGACCAGTCCGCGTCGACCACCGCGATCCGGGTCTCCGCACGGTCGAGGGAGGCGGCGAGGGCCCGGATCGCGGGTCCGACGGGCAGCGGGACCAGACCGGCCCGGCGCAGCTCCCGCTCGGCACGCGGTGCGACGATGCCGTCGCCGGTCCACTGTCCCCACTCGATCGCGGTCGCCGGCAGACCGAGGGAGCGGCGGTACTCGGCGAACGCGCTGAGGAAGGCGTTGCCGGGCGCGTAGTTGGCCTGCCCCGGCAGTCCGCAGACCGCCGCGATCGAGGAGAACATCACGAAGGCCGACAGGTCGTGGTCCCGGGTGAGTTCGTGCAGATGGACCGCGCCCAGCGCCTTCGCCCTGAGCGCGCGGGCGATACGGTCGCGGGTCAGCCGGCCGAGCGTGGTGTCGTCCAGCTCCGCCGCCGTGTGGACGACGGCGTCGAGCCGGTGCCCGCGCAGCGCCGCCGCCAGGTCGTCGCGGTCGCCGATGTCGCAGGCGGCCACGGAGACCCTGGTGCCGGTGGCGGTCAGCTCCGCGACCAGGCCGGCCGCTCCTGGCGCCGCCTCACCGCGACGGCTCAGCAGCAGCAGGTGCTCCGCGCCCGTCGCGGCGAGCCACCGGGCCACATGGCCGCCCAGCGCACCGGTACCACCGGTGATCGCGACGGTGCCCCGGGGACGCCAGGACCGCACCACCGGCGTCGCGGACAGCGGGGCGCGCCGCAGCCTTCTGGTGGTCACGGCACCGCCGCGCACGGCGAACTCGTTCTCCCCGGCCGGGTCGCTGATCGCGTCGACCAGGGCGAGGTGGTCGGCGGCGGTCGGAGCCGTCGGCATGTCGACGACGCCGCCCCACACCTCCGGGTGCTCGGCCGCCGCCACCCGTCCAAGTCCCCAGAGCAACGCCTGTGCGGGGGAGACCGTGTCGTCCACGGCACCGGCCGTGACACACCACAGTTCGGTGCCGCCGAGGGCCTGTACCAGTTCGACGGTCGCGGCGAAGCCGGGCGGCGGCTGCTCGGAGTCGAGTCCGTCGCCGAGGGCCAGCAGGGACAGCACCTTCCCCGCGCCGTCGGCGGGCAGGGCGCGGAAATCCGGCCGGCGTGGATCCACCTCCAGCACGGTCGCGGTGCCGCCACGACGGGAGACGGCGTCGGTGAGGCCGGTGAGCGGGCCGTGACCGGGCGGCACCAGCACCGTCCAGTGCCCGGTCCGGCCCGGCGTGCCGGTCGCCGGGACCCATGCGATCCGGTGCCGCCACGCGTCGACGGTGGACTCGGCCGCCCACTCGTCGCGCCACGCCCGCAGCCTCGGCGCGAGCAGTTCGAAGGCGTCCCGCTCGGGCCCGGACAGCCGGCCGCCCCGCTCCCGCACCAGTTCCCAGAACCGGCCGTCGTCGGCGGCCGGGGCGGGGTCGAGCCAGTAGTGCTCGCGCTGGAACGCGTAGGTCGGAACGGGCACCTTCACCGCGCCGGGCAAGGCAGCGGCCCAGTCGATGTCCACGCCGCCCACGTGCAGTTCCGCCGCCGCGGTGAGCAGACGCGCGAGCCCCGCGTCCCCCCGGCGCAGGGTGGCGACCGCCGTCACGTCGTGCGCGGCGACGATGGCTCCCGACAGCACGGGACGGGCGGACACCTCGAGAAAGAACCGGTGCCCGGACTCGGCCAGGGCGGTCACGGCCGGGGCGAACAGGACGGGCTCGCGCAGGTTGCGGTACCAGTACTGTTCGGTCAGCTCGCCGCCGGACACCCAGTCGCCCGTTACCGTGGACAGCATCGGCACGTCGGTGTCGCGTGCTCGCACCGGGCCCAGTTCCGCCAGCAGCCGGTCGCGGATCTCCTCGATCTGCGGGGAGTGCGAGGCGTAGTCGATGGGCACGGTCTTCGCCGGCACGCCGCGCTCCTCGCACCGCGCGAGCACCGTGTCGAGGTCGGAGAGGGTACCGGCCACGGTCACCATCGAGGGGCCGTTGACCGCCGCGACCGTCACCGTGGACGGCAGCACCTCGGCGGCCTCCTCGACGGACAGCCCGACCGAGGCCAGGGAGGACCGGCCCGCGAGGGTACGCAGGACCCGGCTGCGGACCGCGACGATCCGCGCGGCCTCGGACAGCGTCAGCGCCCCCGACGCGTAGGCGGCCGTGATCTCCCCCTGGGAGTGCCCCACCACCGCGGCCGGTGTGACGCCGAGACCGCGCCATACCTGCGTCAGCGACGCCATGACCGCGAAGAGCACCGGCTGCACCACGTCGTCCCGGTCCAGCGACGGGGCGCCGTCGGCGCGGCGGATCACATCGAGCAACGACCAGCCGCACCAGGGCGCCAGCGCCTCGTCGCAGCGGGACATCCACTCGGCGAACACCTCGGACGTCGCCAGCAGTTCCTCGCCCATGCCGATCCACTGGCTTCCCTGGCCGGGATAGACGAACACCACCCGGGGAGCCACCGGGGCGGCGACACCGCGCACCACGTCGGGCCCGTCGAGTCCGGCCGGTGGTTTCGCGCCGCCGATCACCACCGCGCGGTGCTCGAACGCCGTGCGGGACATCAGTGAGTAGGCGATGTCGCTGGGCCGTAGTTCCTCGTGTGCGGTCAGGAAGGCGGTGAGTTTCGATGCCTGTGCGTGCAGTGCTTCGGGTGTTTTCGCGGACAGCAGCCAGGGCACGACGGCCGGTTCGGCGCCCTCCCTGTCGTGCTGCGGTGAGGGTGGTGGTTCTTCGATGATGACGTGGGCGTTGGTGCCGCTGACTCCGAACGAGGACACTCCGGCCCGGCGTGGTCGTCCGGTCGTCGGCCAGGGGGTGTTCTCGGTGAGCAGTTCCACCGAGCCCTGTGACCAGTCCACGTGGGGGGATGGTTCGTCGATGTGCAGTGTTCGGGGGAGGATGTTGTGGGTGAATGCCATCAGCATCTTGACCACTCCGGCGACGCCGGCCGCCGCCTGGGTGTGGCCGATGTTCGACTTCACGGACCCCAGACGGAGTGGTTGGGAGCGGCCTTGTCCGTAGGTGGCCAGCAACGCCTGGGCCTCGATGGGGTCGCCCAGGGTGGTGCCGGTGCCGTGGGCCTCCACCGCGTCGATCTCGTCCGGCTTGAGTCCGGCGTCGGACAGTGCCTCCCAGATCACCCGTTGTTGGGCGGGGCCGCTGGGTGCGGTCAGTCCGTTGGAGGCGCCGTCCTGGTTGATCGCTGTTCCCCGGATCACCCCGAGGATCCTGCGGCCGGCCTGGACCGCGTCCGACAACCGCTCCAGCACCAGTACGCCGACGCCCTCGCCGAAGGCGGTGCCGTCGGCGCCCGCCGCGAACGGTTTGCACCGGCCGTCGGGGGACAGGCCGCGCTGGCGGCTGAACTCGACGAACGTCATCGGTGTCGACATCACCGTCGCGCCGCCGACCAGGGCCATGTCGCACTCGCCGGACCGCAGGGAGCGCACGGCCAGGTGCAGCGCCACCAGGGAGGAGGAGCAGGCCGTGTCCACGGTCAGCGCCGGGCCCTCGAGACCGAGCGTGTACGCCACGCGGCCGGAGGCGACGCTGCCGGCCGAACCGGTCTCCAGCATCCCTTCGACCTCGTTCGTCGCCGGGCTCGGCAGGCGTCCGTAGTCGTTGCGCATCAGCCCCGTGTAGGTGCCGGTGCGGCTGCCGCGCAGCGAGAGCGGGTCGATGCCCGCGGATTCGACCGCCTCCCACGACACCTCAAGCAACAACCGCTGCTGCGGATCCATCCCCAACGCCTCACGCGGACCGACCCCGAAGAACCCCGCGTCGAAGAAACCCGCCTCATGCAGGAACCCCCCTTCCCGCGCATACGACCGACCACGGCGATCCGGATCCTCGTCGAACAGACCGGCCAGATCCCAGCCACGGTCCACCGGGAACCCCGACACCACGTCCCGGCCCTCCGACACCACCCCCCACAACCCCTCCGCGCTCTCCACCCCGCCCGGATAACGACACCCCACCCCCACGATCGCCACCGGCTCGTGTGTCGATGCCGTCGGGCCTGACGGCACGGCGGGTCCGTCGCCGGCCAGCCGCCGGTCGAGGAAGGCCGCCAGCGCACCGGGTGTCGGATGGTCGAAGACCAGTGACGACGCCAGCGACAGGCCGGTCTCGGCGGCGAGCCGGTCGCGCAGTGCGACGGCGCCCACCGAGGTCAGACCGGCCTCGCGCAGTGCCCGGTCGGGTCGGCACGGGTCGGCGAGTACCGCGGCGCACTGGGCGAGCACCATGTCCAGCACCAGGCTCGGGCGCTGTCCGGGCGGCGTGTCACGCAGCCGCGCCGCGAAGTCGCCCCGCCGCGGCGGTTCCACGGCCCAGTCGCCGGACCCGGCGACCAGGACCGGTTCCTCGTGGCCCAGCGCGAGATCGAAGGCGTCGGTGGTCCGGCGGTCCGACAGCCGGGCCGCCGGCAGGTTCAGGAAGAGGGCCGGCAGCCCGGACGCGCGCCGCTCCCGGGCCAGCGCGGCCGGCACATCACCGTCGGTGCCTTGCCCGATGAGCACGAAGTGCCGTACGGCGGCGGTGCGCGCGAACTCGTCCAGGGCGAACACCGTGTCGATGTCGTCCCCTGCATCCCCTTCGCCGAGGTGGACGACGGCGGACACCTCGGGCGCCTGGTCCAGGTCGGGTACGACCACCGCCCGCGCGCCGAGCCGCCGTATCTCCGTGGCCAGGCCGTGGTCCCCGGCCACCAGCACGAACTGACGGACCCGGTGTGCCTCGACCAGGTGCCGGGTCAACAACCGGCTCAGCGGGGTGTCCACGGCGGACAGCAGGACCACGGGCCCGAGTGCGGTTCCCGGCGTCGCCAGCACGGTGATGGCCCGCGGCGCCGACAGGGCGCCCTGGTGCACCACCAGCTCCGGCTCGCCCGCGCCGAGGGCTTCCGCCAGCGGCTCGGGGTCGCCGGGCTCGACCCCGAGTACCGTCACCTGGGGCGAGCCGGCCGACCGGAGCGCCGCGCGCGCCGCGGCGGCGTCGACCCGGGACCCCCGTACCACCACCAGGAGCCGTGCCGCGTCCTGCCGCCACGCGCGCACATCGGCGGCGACGGAGCCGGCCAGCCGTCGCAGAGCGGCGGCCCGGCTCTCGCCGGTACGGGCACCGCCCTCGGCGACCAGCACCACGGCGTCGTGCGGCGTGCCGTCCGGTTCCCCGGCGCCGACGGTCCTGATCTCGCCCGGCACGGCGGCGGGCACCTCCGGCAGTGCCCGCAGGCCGATTCCGCGCAGTCCGCGGTGGGTCGCGGCGTTCACCGCCCACAGCCGGGCCGGTGCCGTGAGCAGCCGGTGGCGCATGATCTTGCCGGACGGCGTCCGGGGCACCGCCGCCACCTCGTACAGTTCCTCCGGCACCTTCGCCCCGGACAGCCGCTCCCTGCACCGCCCCAGCATGGCGTCGGGGTCCGGCCGGTCGGCGGCCGGCACGACGAACGCCACCGGCACCTCGCCGAGCGCGTCGTCGGGCCTGCCGACCACCGCGACGTCCGCGACGCCCGGCACCGTGCGCAGCACCGCCTCCGTCTCCGACGGGTGAATGTTCTCGCCGCCCCGGATGATCAGCTCCGAGATACGGCCGGTGACGCGCAGATAGCCGGCCTCGTCGCGGCGGGCCAGGTCGTCGGTGTGGTACCAGCCGTTCCGCATCGCCTGGGCGGTCTCCTCGGGCCGGCCGTGGTATCCGGCGAACAGGCTGGGGCCGCGCACCCACACCTCGCCCTCGGCCCCGACCTCGACGTCCGCACCGGTCCTGGGATCCACGACGCGCAGGTCGAGGCCCGGCACCGGCAGTCCGCACGAGCCGGGCACCGGGTCGCCGTCCGGCCAGTTCACGGCCATCAGACCGCAGGTCTCGGTGCTGCCGTAGCCGTCGAGCAGGCGCTGCCCGAAGGTCTCCTCGAACGCCGTCCGCAACTCGGCCGAACTCACCGACCCGGCGACGAGACACCGCCGCAGCCCCCAGTCCCGGGCCGGCATGTCCCGTGCGGCGGCCACCAGTTGGTGATAGGTGGCCGGCACCCCGGCGAGAAAGGTGTACGGCCGGGCCGTCAGCTCGTCGAGCACGTCGGCCGCCGTCAGTCCGTCCAGGACATGCGCGCTCGCGCCGACCGCGGTCACCCCGATCACGCAGAACACATGGGCGAGGCTGTGGAACAGCGGCGTCGGCCACAGCACCTCGTCGTCCGCCGACAGCCCGAGAATGGCCGCGTAGCACGCCGCCACCGACCACAGGCAGTTGCGCTGGGTGGACAGCACGCCCTTGGGCCGGCCCGTCGTACCGGACGTGTACAGCATCCACGCCACGTCGTCGAGGCCGAGATCGTCCCTCGCGGGCGTCTCGGGATCGGTGGCGCACAGCGTCTCGAAGGACAGCAGACCCGCGTACGGCCGGTCCCCGGTGACGATCACCCGCAGGTGCCGGCGGCCGGCCAGCAGCGGGCGCACCTGGTCCACGTGTGCCGGATCCGTGATCAGCACCGTCGCCCCGGAGTCGTCGAGCAGGTAGGCCAGCTCCGCCCCGCCGCACAGCGGGTTGAGCGGCACGCCGACGCCGGCGGCGCGCACGATCGCGAGATAGCTCTCGACGTTCTCCACCCGGTTGCCGAGCAGGATGGCCACCCGGTCGCCGGGCCGCACCCGCAGCCGGGTGAGATGCCCGGCGAGCACCCCGGTCCTGCGGTCCAGCTCCGCGTAGGTGACCGCGCGCCAGGCGTCCCTGAACGCGACCTTGCCGCCCTGCCGGGCCGCATGCCCCGCGAGCAGCACCGGCAGTGGCTTGACCAGTTCGGTACGGAACACCTCATCACGTCCTTTACGCTGCGCACCCGATACGGTCCATCTAACAATGAATCCGCAGCTCCATCTCCCCAGTACCTCCCCTATCCCACCCCTAATGATCGGCTCAGACTCGCAGGCGGCCGTCGGGCGCCGAGTGGGCGTGTAGCGTTTCGATGCGAGAAGCCGGCTTGGAATGCTGGTTTCGGTAGCGCTTGAAGGGTGACCGCATTCATGCACGATTCCTTGGAGATCGCTTTCCGAAAGTCCGGGGACACACCGACAGAACGTCCGGGCAGACATGTACTCGCGGCGATCGGATACGGCGAAACGCCGGTCGCGCCCTTCGTCGCCGATCACGGCGGCATCGAGCTGGAGCTGCCCATGGTCGCCGCCGGCGACGGCTTCACCGAGTTCTGGACCACGAACAAGCAGGTCAAGGCCGGTCGGATGGGCGAGGTGTGGTACGCCCACGACGGCGAGCACCTGCTGTGCGCCGGTCGCATACCGCCCGCGCCGCGCTACGCCGACCAGACGGAACACGCCTATCTCGGCGTCCTGCGCACGATTCGCGAACTCGGCTATCCGCACCTGAACCGAATATGGAACTTCATCGGCCGGATCAACGAGGAAAACGCCGAGGGAATGGAGACGTACCGAGATTTCTGCCTGGGTAGAGCGCGGGCCTTCGAGCGTTCGGGAATACCGGACGAGAAACTGTGCGCGGCAACAGGAGTGGGGGCCACGAAGGACGGCGTGTCATTCTATTCGCTGAGCCGCAGGGAAAACGTCCACACCCATCTCGAAAATCCGCGGCAAGTAGCCGCCTACCGTTACCCGGCGCGCTACGGTCCGAAATCCCCCAGCTTCTCGCGGGCCACCCATGTGCGCGACGCCGGCCACCTGTACGTGTCGGGCACGGCGAGCATCATCGGGCACGAGACCGTGCACCACGGCCTGATCGAGCGGCAGTGCGAAACCGCGCTGGGCAATATCGCCCAGGTCATCGGCGACGCGAACACCGCACGGCACGGCCTGTCCCGCGGTTACCGGCTGACCGACCTGGACCTGATCAAGGTGTACGTACGGCACGAGGAACACGTGGAGCTCGTGCGCGAGCTGTGCGGCGCCGCGTTCTCTCCCGACGCCGAGATCGCGTTCTTCACCGTGGACATCTGCCGGTCCGACCTGCTGGTGGAGATCGAGGGTATTGTCCGATGACCGATGTCGCCCTCTCCCCGCCCTGGACGCGGCTGCCCGCCGCGCAGCAGCCCGGCTGGGCCGATCACCCGTCGCTGCCCGGCGTCCGGGACCGGCTGGCCGAGGCCCGGCCGCTCGTCGGCCTGGACACGGCCCTGCGACTCGCCGACGAACTGGCCGCGGTGGCGGCGGGCGAGGCGCTGGTGCTCCAGGCCGGCGACTGCGCGGAGAGCTTCGACGAGCTGTCGCCGGCCCATACCGAGGCCAAACTGGACGTGCTCGACGCCGTCGCGGACCGGATGGCCGAGCTGGCCGGGAGACCGGTCGTGCGGATCGGGCGCCTCGGCGGCCAGTTCGCCAAGCCCCGGTCCGCCCCCACCGAGGTCGTGGACGGCCGGGTGCTGCCGGCGTTCCGGGGCCACGCGGTCAACTCCGCCGGCCCCGACCCCGCCGAACGGCGGCCGGACCCGAGGCGGCTGCTGTGCGCGTACACCGCGAGCGATCTCGTGCTCTCCCGGCTGACGCGGCGCCCGCATCCCCTGTGGGCGAGCCACGAGGCGCTTCTGCTGGACTACGAGGCACCGCTGGTCCGGTTCGAGAACGGCCGCCGCTATCTGTCCTCGGCCCATCTGCCGTGGCTCGGCTACCGGACCAGCCAACCGGACCACGCCCACGTCGCGCTGCTGGCCGGGATGGCGAACCCCGTCGCGGTCAAGATCGGGCCGAGCACGACGCCCGAGCAGGCGGTGCGGCTGTGCGCCGTGCTCGACCCGGACCGGCGTCCTGGCCGGCTGACGCTGATCGCCCGACTGGGCCGCGCGCAGGTGCGGACCAGGCTGGCGCCGGTCGTCACGGCCGTCCTGGCCGCAGGCCATCCCGCCGTGTGGCTGTGCGATCCGTCGCACGGCAACACCTTCAGCCTCGACAACGGTGTCAAGACGCGGCGGCTGGCCGACATGGTGGCCGAGGCCCGGACCTTCCACGACCTGCTCACCGAGTGCGGCGCCCGTCCGGGCGGCCTGCATCTGGAGCTGGCCGCCGACGACGTGACCGAGTGCGTCGGCGGCGGGATCGAGGAGGCCGATCTCCGGCTGCGCTACCGCTCCCTGTGCGACCCCCGGCTCAATCCCGGCCAAGCCCTGCTGCTGCTCGACCGGCTCTTCCACGAGAGGTGAGGACCATGACCGACATCGATGTGGTGGTGGTCGGCTGCGGGCCCACCGGTCTCACCACGGCCATCCTGCTCGCGCAGCGCGGCCGGCGGGTCGTGGCCCTCGACCGGCACCGTGAGCCGTATCCGTTCCCCCGCGTCGTGCACATCGACGGCGAGACCGCGCGGCTGTTCGCCGCCGCGGGGCTCGGGGACGCCCTGCCGAAGATCTGCGACGCCGCCGAGGAGTACGAGTTCCACAACGCCGCCGGTGAGGTACTGCTGCGGTACGAGGCGCCGAACGTGCCCGCCGAGTCCGGCTGGCCCCGGTCGCTGATGATCCATCAGCCCACCCTCGAAGCCACCCTGGCCGACCGGGCCGCGCGACTGGAGACCCTGCGGGTGAGCCGCGGCCACGCGGTGACGGGAATCGAGGACCGCGGGGATCACCTGCTGGTGTCGGTGGAGGGCCGGGAACCGCTCACCACGCGCTGGGTGATCGGCGCCGACGGGGCGAACAGCTTCGTCCGCGAGCACATCGGCGCCACGACGACCGACCTCGGCCCCGACGGCGACTGGCTCCTGTGCGACGTCGTCCCGCGCACGCCGCGCACGTTCGTGCCGAACAACCTCCAGATCTGCGACCCGGCCCGGCCGACGACTCTCGTCGCGGGCGGGCAGGGGCACCGCCGGTGGGAGTTCATGCGGATGCCGGGCGAGGACCGGGAACTGCTGGGCCGTGCCGAGACCGCGTGGCGGCTGATGGCCCCGTTCGGCATCACGCCGGACAACGCGGACCTGGTGCGGCACATGGTGTACACGTTCCGGGCACGCTGCGCCGACCGGTGGCGCGGGGGGCGTCTGCTGCTCGTCGGGGACGCCGCGCACCTCATGCCGCCGTTCGCCGGACAGGGCATGTGCTCCGGCATCCGGGACGCCGCGAACCTGGCCTGGAAACTCGACCTCGTGCTCGGCGGACAGGCCCCCGACGACCTGCTCGACAGCTATCAGGGCGAACGCGAGCCCCACGTCCGGCACATGACCGGCCTGTCGATGGCGATGGGCGAGGCCATCACCCTCACCGACCCCGAAGAGGCCGCCCGCCGCGACGCCGCCCTGCTCTCCGGCGAGCGGACGATGCCCCGGATGTTCTTCAACCCCCTCGACTCCGGCCTGATCCGCCGCGGCCCCGACGGCACCGCCGTCGCCCCGGCCGGCGAACTCATGCCCCAGGGCCGGGTCACCGCCGGCCGCACCGGTCGCTTCGACGACGTCGTCGGCCGCGGCTTCGTCCTGCTCTGCGCCGCCGACCCCCACCGTTTCCTCTCCGCCGCCGCCACACGGTTCCTGCGCCGCGTCGGCTGTCATGTCGTCCAGCTCCTCCCGCCCTCCGCCACCCCACGCGAGGACGCGGTCCTGGACACCGACGACGTCTACCTCCCCTACCTGGCACGCAACGGCGCCGCCGCCGTCCTCGTCCGCCCCGACTTCTACGTCTACGGCGCCTGCGCCGCTCTCCCGGACCTGTCCGCCCTGGTGACGGAGTTGCGAGACCGACTGGGAGCGATGACGGCCGAGGAGTGACATCGAGCCGTCCGGGCCGCGACGCGGGACCTCGGCCGGCGCCGTCAGGCGGTCAGGGACTCCACGCGGCGCATCACCTCGCGGCAGAACGCGCCCACCCCGTTCGGGTCGTCGGTGAACTGCGAGGGCTTGACGCAGAAGGTGGTGAACCCCTGGGCCATCTGCTCGGGGACGGTTTCGAGGGCCTGCGCGAGGTCGGCGCAGGAGGTGTCGTCGGGGAAGACGGCGCGGGTGCTCCCGATCATCTCCAGGTCGGCGATGTCGCGGCCCGCGGCGGCCAGGGCGGTCGCCAGCGTCCGCATCTGCTCGGGCGTCACCTTGCCCAGCGGGTTGAAGGCGTGGCCGTACCGGACGATCCTGCGGACCATCGCGTCGTGCATGCCCGCGCCGCCGAAGCACAGCCGGGGGCCGTCCGGCCGGTGTGCCTTGGGCTCGAAGTAGACGTCCTGGAAGCGGTAGTGCTCGCTCTCGTGGGACACGGGGGAGGGGCCCCACAACTTCGCCCAGATCTCCAGGTGTTCGTCGAGGAGCCTGCCGCGCCGGGAGAACGGGACGCCGAGTGCCGCGTACTCGTCCCGGCTCCAGCTGACGTTGGGCAGCACGGTCAGCCGGCCCTCGGAGAGGAGGTCGAGGGTGCCGAGCTCACGGGCCAGGAGCAGGGGGTGCCGCAGGGGAGCGATGACCGCCGACGCGGCGAGCCGCAGGCGATCCGTGACCGCGGCGATCGCGCTGAGCAGCACGAGCGAGTGGGGCCACGGGGTGCGGGGGTCCTGGTTGCCCGGCAGGGCGTAGTCGCGGGGGTTGCCCATCACGCCGGCCGCGCCCGCGTCGGGGCCGAGCACGATGTGTTCGCTGATCATGACGGAGTCGAATCCGGCGTCCTCGGCCTCGCGGGCCCAGCGGATCACGGCCGGCAGGTCCGCGCGGCCTGCGGTCATGGTCCAGTTCTCGCTCAGGACGAGCTGCATGCGGGGAGCGGTCATCGTGGTGATCCTCCAGGGGGCGGGAGCGGTGCTGTTCGTCCGGGGTCAGGCGAGCGTGACCTCGACCGGCAGTTTCTTGATGCCGTTGACGAAGTTGGAGCGCACGCGCGGGACGTCGCCGGTCAGCCGGATGCCGGCGACGCGCGGGATGAACTCCTCGAACATGATGCGGATCTCGGTGCGGGCGAGGAGGTTGCCCAGGCACAGGTGGGGGCTGCCCTTGCCGAAGGTGACGTGGTCGTTGGCGGCGCGGGTGACGTCGAAGTCGTACGGATCGCCGAAGACGTCCTCGTCGCGGTTGCCGGAGGCGTACCACATGACGACCTTGTCGCCCTCCTTGACCTGCTTGCCGCCCAGTTCGACGTCGCGGGTCGCGGTGCGGCGGAAGTGGTAGACGGGGGAGGCCCAGCGCAGGAACTCCTCCACCGCGCCGGGGATCAGGGACGGGTCCTCCTGGAGGCGGGCCAACTGCTCGGGGTGCTGGAGGAGGGCCAGCAGGGAGTGGGAGATCGTGTGGCGGGTGGTCTCGTTGCCGGCCACGACGAGGAGCAGGAAGTAGTTGTCGAAGTCCTGCGGCGAGAGCGGCACACCGTCCTTCGGGACGGTGTTCACCAGCTTCGACACCAGGTCGGTGCCGTCGCCGCCGCGCCGCTGCCGGGCCAGCTCACGGCCGTACTCGAAGACCTCCAGCGAGGCGGGGGAGCGGAAGGGCAGGTGCCGGTACTGCTCGCTCTCCGCGCTGTCCAGCAGGACGTCGGCGTAGTCGGGGTCGGTGTTGCCGATGATGCGGTTGCCCCAGTCGATGAGCTGCTGGTTGTCCTGCGGCGGTACGCCGAGGAGGCGGGCGAGGACGTTGATGGGGAAGTCGGCGGAGACCTCCTTGACGAAGTCGAAGCTCCCCTTGGCGAGCGCCGCGTCCAGCGTGGTGGCGGTCAGGCCGCGCAGGAAGTCGGTGTAGCCGCCGATGACGCTCGCGCCGAACTGGCGCTGGAGCAGGCCGCGCAGGGCGCGGTGGCGGACGCCGTCCAGCTCCAGGATGGAGGCGCGGGTCCTGATCTGGTCGTCGTCGACCTCTTCGAGGTTGACGAACCTCGTGGAGGTGAAGGTCTCGGCGTCGCGGTCGACGCGGGCGATGTCGGCGTGCCGGGTCACCGCCCAGAAGCCGGAGTTGGGGGCCTGTTCGGGCTGCCAGTGCACCGGGTCCTGGTGGCGCAGGGTGTGGAACATGCGCCACGGGGTGATCCCGTCGGTGAAGTTGTCCAGGTCGGCGAGGTCGATGTCCGCCAGCGGCATCGGCTCGGTCACGGCGGCGGTCGGGGTCTCGGTCGTCATCGCGGGGCTCCCAGTCGTCACAGGTGGTAGGCGTACTCGGTGAACTCCCAGTCGGTGACGTGCCGCCCGAAGCGTTCGGTCTCGTCGCGCTTGTAGGAGAGGTAGGAGGCGGTGAAGTCCTTGCCGAGGACGTCGGTCAGGTCGGTGTCGGCTTCCAGGGCGTCCAGCGCGGCCGGCAGGCTCATGGGCAGCACGGCCGACCTGGCGGTGTCGTAGCCGTACCCCTCCAAGGGGGCGGGGGGCTCCTCGCCGGCCAGCACCCCGAGCAGCGCGGCGGCGATCGTGCCCGCGATCAGCAGGTACGGGTTGGCGCCGGCGTCGCCGAGGCGCAGTTCGAAGCGGGCACCGGGGCCGCGTTCGGGCGGGATGCGGACCATGGCGCTGCGGTTGTCCAGGCCCCAGTCGATCAGCCAGGGCGCGAGGGTGTCCGGGCCGAAACGCTTGTAGGAGTTCACGGTCGGGTTGGCCAGGGCGGCCAGGGCCGGGGCGTGGGCGAGGACGCCGGCGACGGCGTGGCGGGCGGTGGCGGACAGCCCGTACGGCCCGGCGGGGTCGTCGAAGGCGTTGCCGCCTTCCTCGGTGTCGCAGGACAGGTGGAGATGGAAACCGGAGCCGCCGGCGTCGTTGAACGGCTTGGCCATGAAGGTGGCGAGTCTGCCTTCCTTGCGGGCCAGTTCCTTGATCGCGGACTTGAAGCGGAAGGCGCGGTCCGCGGCCGACAGGGCGTCGGAGTGGGTGAGGTTGATCTCGAACTGGCCGCCGTCGTACTCGTGGTTGCCGCCGGTCACGCCGATGTTCATGTCCCGCAGCAGGCGCAGGGTGCGCAGCAGGTGGTTGTCGCCGTCGGCGCGCAGACCGGCGGTGTAGACGACTCCGGCGGCGCCCGAGTAACGCTTCCAGCCGCTCGGGGAGGCCGGGTCCTCCTCGCAGAGGAAGTACTCGAGTTCGGGGCCGGCCACCGGACGCAGGCCGTGCTCGGCGCACCGGTCGAGGACGGTGCGCAGCAGATCGCGGGGTGACTCGGGCGCGAAGAGGCCGGTGGCCGGGTCGGTGACGTCGGCGAGGCAGGAGGCGACGCCGGGTTCCCAGGGGAGGGGGAGCAGGCTGTCCAGGTCCGGCCGCACGGTGATGTCGGGCAGGCCGGCGTCGAGACCGCCGGGGACGGGGACCGTGTCGCCCTGGGGGGTGGTGTGGTAGACGGCCCGGCAGAAGGCCAGGCCGTGAGCGCACGCCGACGGCAGGTGGTCCAGCAGGATGTCCCGTGCGCGGTCGGTGCCGATGAGGTCGGGATAGGTCACGCGCACCACGTCGATGCCCTCGGCGGCGAGCCGTTGCATGTGCTGACGGAGGTTGGGGTCTGGGGCTGCGCTCACCGATGTCTCCTCGGATGGCTTGTTTGGTGCCAAACGGTATGAGGACCCGGGGTGCCCGGCAAGAGGGGTGCGGAAAAAAATTATCCACATGGATAGGTATTGACCGGAGGGGAGCGGCTTCCTACGTTGTTTGAAGCCAAACGAATAGGAGGGCCGGTCATGAAGGTCGTCGTCGACATGAACAAGTGCCAGGACCACGGCCAGTGCGTCTTCGCCGCCCCCGAGGTCTTCTCCATGGACGACAGCGGCCGCCTGGCCTACGTCGCCGACCCCGACGACGCGCTGCGCGACGAGGTCGAGGAAGCCGCCGACGTGTGTCCGCTCCAGGCCATCCGCATCGAGGACTGACCGTGACGCCGAGAAGCGCACGCGTCGTCGTGGCCGGCGCCTCCATGGCCGGCCTGCGCGCGGCCGAGCAACTGCGGGCCGCCGGCTGGACCGGGGCCATCACGCTCGTCGGCGACGAGCCGCACATGCCCTACAACCGGCCGCCCCTGTCCAAGGAGGTCCTGGCCGGCAAGGCCGCCTTCACGTCGCTCTCCTTCCGCCCCCGGGCGAGCGTGGCCGACGTGCAGTGGCGGCTGGGCACCAAGGCCGTCGCCGCACGGCTCGCGCGGAACACCGTCGAACTCGACGACGGCGAGACGCTTTCGTACGACGGTCTGGTCGTGGCCACCGGAATGCGGCCCCGGCGCCTGAGCTGCCCCGGCCCGCTCGTCGGCCGGCACACGGTCCGCACCATCGACGACGCACAGAGCTTGCGGCAGGCCCTGACCAGGCCCGCAGTCCGGGTGGTCGTCGTCGGAGGCGGCTTCATCGGCTGCGAGGTCGCCGCCACCGCCGTCGCCCTGGGCGCACGGCAGGTGACGGTCGTCGACCCGCTGCCCCTGCCGATGGCCGGCCCCCTCGGTGAACTCCTCGCCGGGGCCCTGCTGAAGCGCCACGAAGAGCGCGGCGTGCGCTTCGCCCTCGACGCGGGCGTGACCGGCTTCACCGGCGACGACCACGTCACCGGCGTCGCTCTCGGCGACGGCACCGTCCTGCCCGCCGACGTGGTGGTCGAGTCGGTCGGCTCGGTCGCCAACACCGAGTGGCTGGACGGCAACGGCCTCGACCTGAGCGACGGCGTCCTCACCGACGAGCACCTGCGCGTCGGCGGACGGCCCGAGGTGGTGGCCGTCGGCGACGTCGCCCGCTTCCCCAACGCCCGCTACGACGGCGTACCGCGCCGCGTGGAGCACTGGTGCATCCCCACGGACACCGCCAAGCACGCCGCGAAGACCCTCGTCGCCCATCTCACCGGCTCGACCGCCGGCCTGCCCCCGTTCGCGCCGCTGCCCACCTTCTGGAGCGACCAGCACGACTTCCGCCTCCAGTCCTTCGGGGCCCCGGCGCTCGGCAAGGAGGACGTGCGCGTCCTCGAAGGCGTCCTCGACGGCGACGTCGTCGTCGGCTACCACACCGGCGGCCGGCTGACCGGCGTCGTCGCCCTCGGCGGCCAGGCCGCGGCGGTCGCCGCCTCCCGCTACCGCGCCGAACTGCTCAAGCAACCCGCTCCCACCGCCTGAGGACCTTGCTGATCATGACCACCGTCCGTGGATTCCTCTTCCCCAAGACGGCGAGCGGAGCCTCGTCGCTGATCCCCGCGCCGCCCTGGCGGTACTCCGGCGACCTGCTCACCGTCGAGTACCGCACCGATCCCGCGCGAGTGCGTGAACTGCTGCCCGAACCACTGGAGTTGGCCGAGGAGGACCCAGGCGCGGTCGCGCTGATCTGGGCCGACTGGCAGTCCTGCTCGGCGTCCGGCGCGGAACTGCTCGATCCCGTGCTCTCGCAGTACAAGGAGGCGTTCGCGGTCGTCCGCTGCCGGTACCGGGGACGGACCTACTCCCGCTGCGTCCACATCTGGGTCGACAAGGACTTCGCGATCGCGCGCGGCCTGCACCAGGGCTACCCGAAGAAGCTCGGCTCGATCCACCAGACCCGCCCGCACCCCTACGGGCCCGCCCCGCGCATCGAGGCGGGGGCCCGCTTCGGCGCCACGCTCGCCGCCGCCGACCGGCGCCTCGCCCAGGCGGTGGTGACGCTGCGGGAGCCCGCCGAGACGAACGGGTTCGTGAACGGGCACCCGATGGCCCATCACCGCTGGCTGCCCTCCATCGAGAAGGGCAAGGGGCTGGCGCTCGACGAGCTGATCGAGTCCGGTGCCGCCTCCTTCGAAGGAGGCCAACCGTGGGTGGGGGACGCGGAGTTGGAGCTGTTCGAGGCGCCCACCGAGGAACTGGCCCGGCTGGAGATCCGGGAACCGATCGCCGCGTACTACCGGCAGGTCGGCGTGGTGTGGGACGGCGGACGACTGCTGGAGTCCGGAATGTCGACGGAGGTCGGATCATGAGCAGCGCCATCACAGTCGCCGGCGTCCGGGTCGACACCCGGCACTGGATCGGCGGCGAACGCGTCGCCTCCGCCGGGACGTTCACCGACCACTCGCCCATCGACGGCGGTGTCCTCGGCGAGATCGCCCGGGGCGGCCCCGCCGAGGCCGAGGCCGCGGTCGCCGCCGCCCGCGCCGCCTTCCCCGCCTGGGCCGCCACCCCGCGCGCCGAACGCGCCCGCATCCTGCACGCGATCGCCGACGGGGTCGACAAGCGCGTCGAAGAGCTCGCCATCGTCGAGACGACCGACAACGGGGCGCTCCTCAGGTCGCACCGGCACGGTGTCATGCCGCGCGTGGCCCACAACTTCCGCTTCTTCGCCGACTGGCTGCTGAAGCTGGACCACGAGGACTTCGAGACGCGCGGCCACACCAACCACGTCACCTGGGACCCGGCCGGGCCCTGCGTCCTGATCACCCCGTGGAACGCCCCTTTGATGCTGGCCACCTGGAAGGTCGCCCCCGCGCTCGCCGCCGGGAACACCGTCGTCCTCAAGCCCGCCGAATGGTCCCCGCTGACCGCCTCCCTCCTCGCCGACATCGCCGCCGAGGCCGGCCTGCCCGCCGGGGTCCTGAACGTCGTCCAGGGCTACGGCTCCGAGATCGGCGACGCGCTGACCTCGCATCCGGACGTGCGCCGCATCAGCTTCACCGGTTCGGTCCCCACGGCGAAGCGCATCGCGGCGTCGGCGGCGGCCAACCTGACCCCCCTCAGCCTCGAACTCGGCGGCAAGTCACCCCTGTTGGTGTTCGCGGACGCCGACCTCGACCTGGCGGTGGACCTCGCGGTGGAGCAGTTCGACAACGCCGGTCAGGTGTGTCTCGCGGCGACGCGCATCCTCGTCGAGGAGACGGTCGCCGAGGAGTTCACCCGGCGGTTCACCGAGAAGGCGGGCACGCTGAAGCAGGGGGACCCGCGCGACGAGGCCACCGACATCGGGCCCAACATCCATCCCCGCCAACTGGAGAAGATCGACGGCTTCGTGCAGCGGGCCGTGGCGGCCGGCGCCCGCACGGTCGTCGGCGGCCACCGGCGGGACGGCCAGTACTACGCGCCGACCCTCCTCACCGACGTCGACCAGGACGCCGAGATCGTCCAGGAGGAGGTCTTCGGCCCGGTCCTCACGCTCCAGACCTTCGCCGACGAGGAGGAGGCGGTGCGCCTCGCCAACGGCACCCGCTTCGCTCTGGCCGCCACCGTCGCCACCGGCGACCCGGAGCGCGCCGAACGCGTCACCGGGCGGCTCGTCGCGGGCACGGTCTGGGTCAACTGCTTCTTCGTCCGCGATCTGCGGGCCCCCTTCGGCGGCTCCCGGCTCTCCGGCGTCGGCCGCGAGGGCGGCACCTGGAGCTTCGACTTCTACTGCGACGTCAAGAACACCGTGACCGCCCCCGGCGGCTGGAGGGACCATGGGTGAGATCGTCGGGGCGGGCCTCCTCGCCCACGTCCCCACCATCGTGCTGCCCGAGGAGACCCGGCTGGAGCTGAACGAGGGCAAGGAGATCACCCTCGTCACCGGCCTGCGGCAACTCCGCGAGGACGTCTTCGAGCGCGACGACTACGACACCGTCGTCGTCCTGGACTCCCACTGGGCCACCACCGTCGAGTTCGTCGTCACCGCCCAGCAGCGCCGGGCGGGCCTGTTCACCTCGGAGGAACTGCCGCGCGGGATGTGCAGGATGCCGTACGACTTCCCCGGTGACCCCGAACTCGCCCACAGCATCGAGAAGTTCGCGGACAAGCACGGCACCTGGATCACCGCGATCGACGACGAGTACCTGCCGATCTACTACGCGACCATCAACCTCTGGAAGTTCCTCGGCGAGGGCCTGCCCGACAAGCGGTGGGTGACCATCGGCGTGTGCCAGACCGGTGACATGGAGGACCACCTGCGGCTCGGCCGGGCCCTGGCGGACGGGATCGCCGCCACCCCGGGGCGGCGCGTGCTGCTGATCGCCTCCGGAGCCCTCTCGCACACGTTCTGGCCGCTCAGGGAACTGCGCGACCACGAGGCCAGCGACCCGGCGCACATCTTCACCCCCGAGGCGCGCGAGGCCGACCACGAGCGGATCGCCTGGTTCAAGGCGGGCCGCCACGACCGCGTCCTGGACACCATGGACGCGTTCTGGAAGCACAAGCCGGAGGCGAAGTTCTTCCACTACCTGATGATGGCCGGCGCCCTCGGCGAACGTGCCTGTGCGGCGAGGGCCCGTCAGTACGGCGCGTACGAGAACTCGATCGGCACCGGTCAGGCACACCTCTGGTTCGACCGCCCCGAGGGCGGCTGGACCGCGTCCCCCACCCCCGTACAGGAGTCCGCCCATGCCTGAGTACCGCCGCATCCTGCTCGACGGCGCCGCAGTCCAGGTCACCGTCGACGGTGACGAACTGGTCGCCGGTGACGGCCGCCGCGTCAAGACCGAGGAGGCGCGGCACCTGCCCCCGGTCGTCCCCTCCAAGGTGATCGCCGTCCACCTCAACCACCGCAGCCGGGTCGACGAGTTCCGGATCGATCTCCCCGGCACGCCCACCTACTTCCACAAGCCGACCTCGGCCCTCAACTCCCACGGGGGCGCCGTCGTCCGTCCCGAGGGCTGCAAGTGGCTCAACTACGAGGGCGAGGTCGCCATCGTCATCGGGAGGACCGCGCGCAACATCTCCCCGGCCGAGGCGGGCGAGTACATCGCGGGCTACACGATCGCCAACGACTACGGCCTGCACGACTTCCGTGACACCGATGCCGGTTCGATGCTCCGGGTCAAGGGCTCCGACACCCTCTGCCCCCTCGGCCCCGGCCTGGTCACCGACTGGGACTTCCACGGCAAGCGCCTGCGCACCTATGTCAACGGCGAGGTCGTCCAGGACGGTTCGACCGACGAGATGCAGTGGGACATGCACTACCTCGTCGCCGACATCGCCCGCACCATCACCCTCTTCCCGGGTGACGTCCTGTTGTCCGGCACCCCTGCGGGCTCCCGCCCCGTCCAGCCCGGCGACATCGTCGAGGTCGAGGTCGAGGGCATCGGCAGGCTCACCAACCACATCGTCACCGGCCCGGCCCCGGTGCGCACCGACGTCGGCGCGCAGCCCACCGAATCGGAGGAGGTGCTGTCCACCGCGCTCGGCGGCGACTGGGAGTTCCGCGGAATCCGCCCGCCGAAGCGGTGACGCTCCGCGGCGGTCTGCCGGGTCCGGCGCACGGGTAGGGTCGCGTCCATGAGCGATTCCTCCGAGAAGCCCCCCGTGAGGCCCCGCAAGCGCGTGGACTACGGGACCGGCCGTGAGGCCCTGCTCAACGCGGCCGTGCGCGTGGTGGCCCGGGGCGGGCTGCGCAAGCTCACCTATCGCGCCGTCGCCGAGGAGGCGGGTGTCACGCACGGGCTCGTGGTGCACCACTTCGGTTCGCGGGACGCGCTGATCGAGGCGGCCCTCGAACACGCGGTGCGCACCAGCGCGAGCACGAGCTCCCTGGAGCCCGGCACGGGCGACATCGCGGACTTCGCGGCGGGACTGGCGGACATGGTCACGCGCGAGCCGGCCATGCAGACGTTCCAGTACGAGCTCATGCTCGAATCCCGGCGCAGGCCCGAGCTCCTTCCGCAGATCCGCGCGCTGTACGACGAGTACTTCCAGGCCACGGAGAGGGAGCTGTCCCAGAGCCTGCCCGAAGGCACCAGCCCGGCCCTGACCCGGCTCGTCTTCGCCGCCTTGGAGGGCCTTGTGCTGCACCAACTGGTCCTCGACGAGCCGGACGTCACCGAGGCCGCGCTGAAAGAACTGCGATCCCTGCTGACCCGGCAGCCGGTGGCCGGGAACTAGGGCCCTCCGCGCACCGGCAGGCCGGAGCGGGCCCCTTCGCACGGCGCCGGGGGCCCGGCTGATCCGCGACCCCACCCTGAGCGTGCGGCAACTCGACTTCGGGCCGGCCGCCCCCCCTCCACCACACCATGCTCGGCAAGGACGCCCCCGACCACACCCGCCGACGCGCACACCGAGTTCCTGCGCACGGTCACCCGTCTCCCCGTCCGCTTCCGCTGACCCTCGCGGAAACAGCCGCCCGAAACCCCTTGCCAAACGGATAGTTCGCGCCCACGATGAGGCAACTCGTTTGGCCTAAAACGAAATTCCCGCCCCCTCCCCGCTCCCCCCGGCAGGTGAATTCGAGTGGACAGTCAGACCGCGGTCGCCACACAGACCGCTGACGACGCATCCGTGACAGGCAGACTCAAGCCCAACTCCCTCGGTGTCCTCGGCATCCTCTTCTTCGTCCTCTCCGCCCAGGCGCCCCTGACCGGCATCGCCGGGGCCGTGCCCATCGCCATAGCCATCGGCAACGGCGCCGGCGCCCCGGCCACCTATCTCGCGGCCGGCGTCATCGTCCTGCTGTTCTCCGTGGGCTTCGTCGCCATGGGCCGCCACGTCGTGGACGCCGGCGCCTTCTACACGTACATCGGCAAAGGGCTCGGACGCTCGGCCGGCTCCGGCAGCGCCGCCGTCGCGCTCTTCGCCTACTGCGCCGTCCAGGCGTGCATGTACGGGCTGTACGGAAGCATCGTGAGCGGCGTCGTCGAGCGCCACACCGGGACCCATGTGGCGTGGTGGGTCTGGGCCCTCGTCACCATGGCGGTCGTGCAGGTCCTCGGCGCCTCGGGCATCGAGATGGGCGCCAGGATCCTCGCCGTGTTCGTGCTCGCCGAGTTCAGCATCCTGATCGTCTTCGCCCTCGTGACCCTCTTCAAGGGCGGCGGCCCCGAAGGGCTCGGCCTCGCGGACAGCTTCGCGCCGTCCGCCGCGCTCCAGGGCGCTCCCGGGGTGGCGCTGATGTTCGCCGTGGCGTCGATGTTCGGCTTCGAGGCCACCGCCATCTACGGCGAGGAGGCCCGTGAACCCCACAGGACCGTCCCCCGGGCCACCTACCTCTCCGTCGCGGTGGTCACCGGATTCTTCGCCTTCACCTCATGGATGCTGGTCTCCGCGCACGGTCCGTCCCGTGCCACGGCCGAGGCGGGCCAGGCACTGGAGAGCGGCGACGCCGCCGCCTTCGTGTTCGCGCCGATCGCCGCCCAGTTCGGCGGCTGGGTCGATGACGTGCTGCCGGTCCTGCTGGCCACCTCCCTGTTCGCCGGCCTCCTCGCCTTCCACAACTCCGCCAACCGCTACCTGTTCTCCCTCGGCCGCGAAGGGCTCCTGCCGCACCGGCTGACCGCCCTCAACCGGCGTCACTCGCCCTGGGCGGCGGGCACCGTACAGACCGCGATCGCGGTGCTGCTCGTGACGCCCTTCGCGGTCCTCGGCAAGGACCCGGTGCTGACCCTCTTCTCCTGGTTCAGCGGAGTCGCCGTCCTCGGCATCATGCTGCTGTACTTCCTGACCTCGGTCTCGGTCATCGTGTTCTTCCGCCGCTCCGGCGCCGACACCCGCCCCTGGAACACCCTCATCGCCCCCGCCCTGGGCGCACTCGGCATCGCCGGTGCCATCTGGCTCATCGTCGCCAACTTCACGACCCTCATCGGCGGCGACCGGACCACGGCCCTGTGGCTCCAGGCCACCGTCCCGGCGGTGCTGATCCTCGGCGTCGTTACCGCCCGGCTGACCCGGCCCAGGGCAGCGGCCACCCATGAAACGGAGAGCGCGTGCTGAACGCCACCCACGAGGAACTGCTGCGCCGAGCCAAGGCACTCGACCTGCCCACGCGACACCACATCGACGGCGACGACGAGGCCGGGGGCGGCGGATCGTTCGCCGTGGTCTCCCCCCGTGACGGCCAGACCCTGGTCCACGTCGCCGACGCGCACGAGGCCGAGGTCGACCTCGCCGTCGCGGCGGCGCGCCGCGCCTTCGACACCGGGCCGTGGCCGCACCTGGCGCCCGCCGAACGCGGCCGGGTCCTGCTGCGGATCGCCGAACTGCTGGAAGAACGGCGCGAGGAACTGGCGCTGACCGTGAGCCTGGAGATGGGCAAACCCGTCACCGACGCGTACGCCATCGAACTGCGCGCCGCGATCAACACCTTCCGCTGGTACGGGCAGCTCGCCGACAAACTCACCGACGAGTCCCCCCACACCGCACCGGACGCGCTCGCCCTGATCACCCGGGAGCCGACCGGCGTCGTCGGCGCCGTCGTACCGTGGAACTTCCCGCTCACCCTGGCGAGTTGGAAAGTCGCGCCCGCGCTCGCCGCCGGCTGCACGGTCGTCCTGAAACCGTCCGAGTCCTCCCCGCTGTCCGCCCTCCTCCTCGGCCGCGCCGCCACCGACGCCGGACTGCCACCGGGCGTCCTCAACGTCGTGACCGGTGACGGGCCGACGGCCGGCCGGGCGCTCGGCCTCCACCCCGACGTCGACGTCCTCGCCTTCACCGGCTCCACCGCCGTCGGCCGCCACTTCCTGCGCTACGCCGCCGACTCCAACCTCAAGCGCGTCTGGCTCGAACTCGGCGGCAAGTCACCCAACATCGTCCTGCCCGACGCCCCCGACCTGGAGAAGGCGGCGGCGACCGCGGCCTGGGGCATCTTCTTCAACCAGGGCGAGATGTGCACCGCGCCCTCCCGGCTGCTGGTCCACTCCTCCATCGCCGAACAGGTCACGGAGGCCGTCGTGGCGCGGGCGCGCGAGCTGCGGGTGGGCGACCCGCTCGACCCGGCCACCGAGATGGGCGCACTCGTCGGCGACAGCCACCTCGACAGGGTCCTGGAGCACGTCGCCTCCGGCCTGGAGGAAGGGTCCCGGCTGCGCACGGGCGGGGGCCGGGTCCTGGCCGAGACCGGCGGCAGCTACCTGCGGCCCACCGTGTTCGACCGGGTCGGCCCCGGCACGCGGCTGGCCCGCGAGGAGATCTTCGGCCCCGTCCTGTCCGTGCTCACCTTCGACGACCTCGACGAGGCGGTCCGGCTCGCCAACGCCACCGAGTACGGCCTCGCCGCCGGCCTGTGGACCTCCGACCTGTCCACCGCCCACAAGGTGTCACGCGCCCTCAAGGCCGGCACGGTCTGGGTCAACTGCTACGAGGAGGGCGACCTGACCGTCCCCTTCGGCGGCGTGAAGCAGTCCGGCAACGGCCGCGACAAGTCCGTCCACGCCATCGAGAAGTACACCGAACTGAAGACCACCTGGATCCAGCTGTGACCCGTACGCACCCGCGCCCCCTGATCGCGATTCCGGCCCGGTTCGCCGCCACCACGTCCGCGCTCCGTCATGCCGCCGAGGTCAACGCCCGCGCGCTGGTCGAGGCCGTGTGGCGGGCCGGGGGAGAGCCGGTGAGCATCCACCCCGCCGACCCGGCCGCGGCCGGCGTGGCCGGCCGGCTCGCCCGCTTCGACGGCGTGCTCCTCCCGGGCGGCGGAGACCTCGCCCCCCACCGCTACGGCGCCACCGACACCCACGACAGCGTCTACGACGTCGACGACCTCCAGGACGCGTTCGACCTCGAAGTCGCCCGCCGCACCCTGGACTTGGGACTACCGCTGCTGGCGATCTGCCGCGGGCTCCAGGCGGTGAACGTCGCCCTCGGCGGCAGCCTGGAACAGGACATGGGCGGCCCGGACCGCGAACACCGGCACCTCGTGCACCCGGTCACGATCCAGCGCGGCACGCTGCTCGCACGGGCCACCGGCGCGGAGAAGACGGACGCCTCCTGCTACCACCACCAGCGAGTCGACCGCGTCGGCGTCGGGCTCACGGTCACCGCGCGGGCCGCCGACGGCACCGTGGAGGGGCTTGAAGCGCCCGGACACCCGGGGTGGTTCACAGCGGTCCAGTGGCACCCCGAGGACACCGCGGACCGGGACCCGGCCCAGCAGGGCCTGTTCGACGCCCTGGTCGACGCCGCCCACGACAGTGGCTGACAGGGCACGGCTCCTTCCGGCGTCCGTGACTGCCCCGGGCTCCCTCGTCCGGGACCGGTGCGGTTCAGCTCTTCCGGCGGCCGCTGCGGCGTGGTGCCGGGGCGGCACCGCCCAGCAGGTCCTGGCGGCGCTCCTCGCCGTTCTCCTCCACCTGGAGTACCACCCGGCGCAGTCCGGCGGCGACGGTCCGGCAGTCCGCGTCGCTGAGCTGACCGGTGACGAAGGCTTCCTCCTCGTTGAACGCCGGAAAGAGGCGCTGCATCAGCTCTTCGCCTTCGTCGGTCAGGCTCAGGAGCACCAGCCTTCCGTCGGTGGGATGGCCTGCTCGCCGCACGAGCCCTCGCCTCTCCAGCGTCCGGGCGACGCCTGTGAGCGTGCCCTTGGAGATCCCGGCCTCCTCGGCCACGTGCCGCGTCTCCGACTCGCCCCAGATCCAGATGACCCAGAGCACCACGAAGGCGGTCCAGGTCAGGTCGGCGCCGCGCAGCACGGAGTTCTCCAGGTGCTGCCGCACCGCCGAGGCGGCGCGATAGATGTTGGCGACCACGGCCATCTGGTCGTGCCGGACGGGGATACCGCCGAGCCTGGCCGCGGCCAGCTTCTCGGCTTCGGCGATGGATCGATGGCCGGGCACGAGCACGCTCCTTCGGGCCGCCTGCGAAGGCGTGAGACCTTGGAATTGTTCGGATCCAAATCATACGGTGCGCGCCGAGGGCCGTGTCCCCTGGTGACGGGGGACACGGCCCTCGGTCGTCGTCAGTCGCGTGTGATGCGCCAGTGCGACTCCACCACCCGGTCGCCCGGCACCCACACGTACGGGATCCGGCGGTCGCCGTCATGTTCGTAGGTGCTGGCGTAGAGGTAGCCGCCGTAGTGCGTGTTGTTGAGCCCGATGGTGTCCTGGTCGGAGAGCACCCCGTAGTTCTTGATCTTGATGTCCCCCGTCACGTTCAGATCGCATCGCTCGATCAGCTCGGTGTTGCTGTTGATGGAGAGCTGCACGCCGTACGGGCCCCGCAGTTCGCGGATCCGGACGTAGTGGCTGTCGCTGACGGCGTTGACCTGGCCGTTGGCGTTGAGGGTGCTGTCGACCGTGAGGTCGCCGTTGATCTGGGCGGAGCCCCCGGAGTACAGACCGCTCTCGGCGGTCAGGGAGCCGTCCACGGTGAGACTGGCCAGCGCGGAGATGTCGCCCCCGACCGTCAGACCGCGGCCGACTTCGGCCGAGGTGCCCACCGTGAGGGAGTTCCCCACCGACGCGTCGCCGCTGATCTCCAGTGCGGACCTGCCCGATATCCCGCCCTCGACCGTCAGCGCGTCCAGCGTCGGGTCCTTCACCGTGAGGGTGAGGACGGCGTACTGATGGATCGTCGAGAAGCCGCTGCCGACGTCCTCGGGGGACATGGACGCCTCCAGCGTGAAGGTGGTGTCCATGGCGAGGGACCCCGGGGGCAGGGTGCAGAACGTGTTGGGGCCCTCGTAGACGGGTTTGTCGGATTCCCCGTCGAACAGGCGGTAGCGGGAGCCGTTGCTCTCCCACGAGAGATACGGGGTGGCGCTGCTGGAGAACTTGGTCTTCGGGACGGTGGCGCTGTCGTCGTCGCGGGCCAGGAAGGCGTTCAGGTAGAAGACGGGCTCCGTGACGGTCAGCGGTACGGTCCGGCGGTGGGGTGTGAAGTCGTCGGGGTCCGACGAGGTGTCGGAGTGCTCGGTGATGTGGAGGTCGAGGGTGCCGGTGCTGTCGACGAGTTCGCCACTGATCCCGAGGTGCAGCGTGCCGTCGAACGGTTCGCTGTCGTCGCCCTGGTTGTGGAAGATCGCCCGGTAGTACAGGGCGTCACCGGCCAGCCCCAGATGCTGGGCGGACACCTGGACCAGGGACCCCGTGCTCCAGTCGCCGTCCGAGGAGAAGACCGGCTTCGGGTCGCCGGTGAAGTACGCGCCGCCGCTCTTGGCGTCGCCGGGCACGGCGATCTGGATCCAGTCGCAGTAGGTGTCCTCCGCTCCCTTGGTGACGGTGATCGTGATCCGGCCCTGGGAGTTGGTCCCCGAGGTGCCCGCCTGGAGAGGCGCTGGACTGGTGGCGATGCGGTAGGTGAGCAGGGGTTGATCGGACATGCGGACCTCCTGATGCGTACGTCTTCACGTCACGGCTGTCAGCCGTCGGACTCAGGGAGTTCGGGATCGAGGAGTTCGGGCTCGGGCAGTTCGGGATCGGGGAGCAACTGGAGCAGCCCCTCTTCGAGCGCGGGCGGCCGGTCGGGGAACTGCGCGCCCGCCGGCGCCGCGGCCAGCTCGCACGACGTCCAGCCCCCCACCGCCGGACGCAGCCAGGACCAGGCGCCGTGCCGGGTACTGGGCCGCGGGAAGGCGACGGCGCCGTCCTCCCCGCTGCCGCCGACGACCGGCCCGAACCGGAACAGCGTCTGGAGCCGCCGCAACGCCCCGTCGACATGCTGCTGCGCGACGGCGACGGAGACCGTCGGGGTGATGCCGGTGACGGCGTGGACGCTCGCGCGCGGATCGACCAGCAGCAGCAACCGCGTGGGCGCGCTGTCACCGAACGTCAACTGGAGATAGTTGCCCGCGGTGCCCGGCGGACCGATCCGGACGATGAGGTCCTGACCGTCGCCGGGGGCCGTGACGCTGTCGAAGCGCTCGAAGTCGTAGCCCCCGCCGGGCGCGGCCCGGAAGAAGCCGATCAGACCGTCGTCGCGGGCGGCCTGGTCGCCGAGGCGGACGGCGAACGGGTCGGCGGTGAAGGCGGGCGCCGGCGGGGCGAGGCTGGCCTGCCAGCCGGTGGCGCGCAGCGGCGGACCGTCCAGCGTCAGCCGCAGCCGGGCCTGGACGAGCGCCAGCGGCCGTCCGACGAGCGCGGACAGCGTCTGGTCGGTGCGGCGGCCCAGCGGATCGGTGGTCCACAGGGTGGAGTCGATGACGTCGAGGAACGCGCTGAGGTTCGCCTCGCCGCTCAGCCGTCGCGAGCGCAGCAGACCGGCGATCACCGGGGACAGCGCCGCCACCTCGTCCAGGGTGGTGAGGGCACCGTCGGGCGGGGGTTCCCACTGGCCCCGGCGGGTGCCGGTGCCGTCGGTGAGGGTGCGGAAGCCGCCCAGGAACCGGCCCTCGGGGCCGTACAGCAGCAGCCCGCCGTCGAGATGGTTGGGCAGCAGCCAGCCGGCGACGGGGCTGGGGTCGGCGGCGGTCTCCACCGCCCGGGTGCCGGTGGCGGCGTCGAGGAGGTCGAAGTCGAGCCGGGCGGGCTGGAGCGGGCGCGGGGGCAGTTGGGCGACGGCGGCGACGGTCGGGGTGAGCGAGGACTCGGCGGCCAGGGCGGTGTCGATGACCAGCGGGAAGTTGCGGAAGTCGTGCAGCCCGCCCTGCTTGAGGTCGGGGCTGACCACCTCCAGGACCCGGCCGAACTTGTCGTAGAGGAAGAGGTCCGCCAGATGGATCTGGCCCTGCCGGGTCGGCTGGAACGGGGCGCTCTCGCCGCCGGGCAGATACGGGACGCTGGTGACCCGGCCCCGGTACCGGGCCGGCAGGCCGTCCTCGGTCGCGGCGTCGGGGAAGCCGGCGAGGCCCGCGACCTCGGAGAAGTGCCGGTCCTGGGCGGTGGGGCGGCGGAAGGCGCGGGTGTCGCGGGCCGCGATCCGCTCGTTGAAGCCGGTCAGTTCCTGGGCGAGGATCCCCCAGTCGCCGATCGCGCCCAGCCAGCCGTCGAGCCGGTCGCGCTGGACGTCGGAGCCGTGCCGGGTGACGAACTCCTTCAGCCGGGCGGCGAACAGGGTGCGCGGATGCGGGCTGAGGGCACAGACGCCCATCACGGCGACCTGCTTCGGGGCGGGCGCCGAGCCGGGGACGTAGCGGTAGTCGGTGCCGTCGAACACCCAGCAGCTCTGCCCGCCGACGGCGTGCGGAACATGGCTGTAGGAGGTCCGCCACTCCATGAACAGCGGCTCCCAGGGCTGGCGCCAGGGCTCCACGCCCAGCGCGGGCAGGGTGCCGGTGTAGTCGCCGGGGCGGTGCGCGGCGAGGGCGGCGCCGACCTCGGCCGTGGACAGCCCGCCGCTTCCGGCGAGGGCGGCGGCGTTGCCGGGGTCCAGCAGGAAGTACTCCGCGAGCAGCCCGGACACCTCGGACGGCAGCCCGGCGAGGCCCGCAAGCGCCGGCATCGGCGCCGCGGTGAGGGTCCGGCCCCCGACCGTGAGGGCGCTGACCGGCGCGGCCGGGCTGTCGTCGGTGAGCGGCCGGGTGGGCACGGGCCGGTCGGTGACGACGGCGTCGGACGGCGGCATGATCCCCGACACGCTCACCACGGGGTTGACGGCACGCCAGTACGCGGGCCGGGGCACCGCCTTGAGCGAGGCGCCCTCGGGCAGCCCCCTGGCCGCGGCGAACGCGCTGATCCCGGCCGTCAGCGCGGCCTGGGCGTCGGGGTGGCGGGCCGTGGTGTCCGGCTGGGGCACCCGCGCCGCCAGGGCCCGCGCCTGGGCGGTCCGCTCCCGCACCGTGTGCGCGAGGGAGCCCGCGCGGGCGGGGTCCAGTTCGGCCTGGAGGTCGTCCTGGTCCGGCGCTCCCACGGGCGGCGGGTCCAGGATGCCGAGGAGACCCTGCTTCAGCCACAGGGAGTTGAGCCGCCACTGGAGGTCGTACACCTCACCGAGGAGGTCGTCCAGCCGGCCCTGGTCGTCGTTGAGGGTGGACAGCCAGGCGGGCGCGACGAACGGCGGTGGCGGTGGGCCGTCCGGCTTCTGGTCGGCCGGCGGCGGGGTCACCGTCCACCGGTATCCGCCCGACGAGGCGCCGAACGACGCCGCGTGGATCGCGCGCCGGACCCGTTCGTCGCCGCCCTTCTCGTCGGCGACGGCCAGCAGATCGTGCAGGAACGCCCGCAGCAGCTGGACGTCCTCGGCGGCGGGGCGGGCGCCGGCGGCCTTCAGGGCGTGCGCGGCGAGCGCGGTGAACGCGTCCTGGGTGGTGGCGCCGAGGGCGACGTTCAGCGCCTTGCTGTCCTTCACGGTGTGCAGGGGGTCGGGGGAGGGCGGGTCGGGCGCCGCCGGGTCCCACGCGACGCTCAGCGCCAGGCCCTGGTAGAGGCTGCGGACGGCCGGGGTGACGTCGCCGTCCAGGACGGGGTTGCCGGTGAGCCGGGGGTCCTGCCAGCCGAGCCGGGCCAGGAGAGCGGCGTAGGTGGTGTCCGGCGGGGGTGTGGCCAGGACGTCGGCGTCCGGGTCGGAGTACCAGCCGACGACCTGGTACCCGAGGGTGTCCGCCACGGGCACGTCGGAGAGGTCGTCGAGGAAGGAGAACACGTTGGTGTTGTGCGGGGTGTAGGTGGTGAAGTACGGGTCGCCCGTGCCCATCGCGGTGAGGAACAGCGGGTCCCGCCCGGCCCGTTCCGACCACGGGGTCTCCTCGGTGTGCGGGAAGGCCAGCCCGATCGGGACCTGCACCGACCTGGACGTCCGGGCGCTGCGGTAGGGGTCGGGGCTGGCCCGCCAGGCGTCCAGGGTCTCGGCGCCGACCAGATAGGGGCTGGACTCTTCGAGGACATGTCCGTGCTGGGCGGCGTACGAGGTGTGCGGGCAGTCGCTCTCGATCACCCAGGCCCTGACCCGGCGCCGGGCGCCGCCGCTGAACCGGGTGACCAGCCACCGGTTGGGCAGCAGCGGAAAGGTGACCTCGCCGGTGGCCGGATCCTGCCGGCCGTGGCGCAGTCCGCGCGGCAGCGTCCAGTGCAGATGCACCCCGGTGTGCCGGAACAGGGGGTCGTCGCTCTGGCGGTCCCCTTCGTCCGGCTCGGGGCTGATGTAGTCGCGCAGGGCCAGGTAGTTCTGCCGCCAGGTACGGAATCCGTCCCGGCGCAGCACCGCCTCGGTCACCACGAGCGCGTCGAGACCGACCGGAACGACAAGAGCGGGGCGCGTGCTCATACCGGGTCTCCTCCGGTCGCCGGGAACCGGTCCCCGTCCGGACCGTCGAAACGGATCGCCTCGGGCACCTTGACCAGTTGCAGGGCGAGATCGGCAGGGCCGACCGTCCCCACGGAGGTGCCGTGCGCGCGGTCCAGGGCGCCGCCCAGCGCGGTGACCAGCGAACCGACGTCCAGGACGCGGACGTTCGGATCGGCGGAAGGCCGCAGGTGGCGCAGGACGTCGAAGGTGACGTCCGTGCCCAACTGCTCGCCCAGCGGCAGCCGGGGCCCGGCGTCCGGCAGCAGACTGCGCAGCGGGATCCGCCCGTCGTCCTCGACCCCGAAGCGGAACCCCTCCTGGGGCTCGGCGAGTTCGACGGTCGCGGGCACCCCGTTGAACAGGCACAGCAGCACGGACGACGACAGATGCTCCATCCGCAGCACCGGCAGCGGCACGCCCGCCGCGTCCACCGCCCGGACGGCGAGATGGGGCCAGCCGGAGACGAGGGCGGAGCGCAGGAGCAGGCCGGAGACGGTACCGAGGGAGCCACCGGGGTCGCCGGGATCGCCGGGGTCTTTGGGGTCGTCGGGTCCGGCGTCGCGCAGCGTGTCCCGGTGCCGGGCCGCCGCCTCCGCCACCTCAGCCCGTACCACCGCGGCCACGATCTCGTCCTGGACGGTGTCCCGGCTCGACTGCGCGCCGATACCCAGCGCCCCGCCGATCAGCGCGTCCCGCCAGTTCGGGTCGGTGTGGAAGAAGCGCAGCGACTCCGGGGGCAGCATCCGCGCGTCCGGTACCAGCCGGGTGAACGGCACCGGGATGAGCAGCAACAGCCGGGCCAGCCAGTCCACGACCGGCGTGAGGCGTTCCCGGAGTCCGGTGTCCTCGTGCAGCGCCCGCGTGACGGCCGTACGGACCGTGCCGGAGTTCAGGAAGGCGGTCAGTTCCTCGCTCGGATCGCCCGGCACGGGCTCGGGCGCGGGTGGCGACCAGGGGTCACGGGACTGGGCGGGCGCCGCCCCCAGGGTGCTCAGCAGCGGCCCGTCGAGCAGCGCCCCGAACGCAGCCCGCGCGGACGAGTTCCCGTCCCCGGCGGGCAGATGGCTGCTGGTGTCCTGGTGGTAGAGGGTGTCGACCAGATCGTGCGTGGCCCGCTTGAAGGCGATCAGGTGCTGGACGTACGCCGCGTCGGCCAGCGCCAGCGACCGGCCCGTCTCGAACGCGGTGGCCAGCGACACGTCGAAACTGCCCCAGGCGGGGTCGTAGGCGAGCAGGGCGTCCGCGCTGGTGGCGGTCGCCACCCGGTCCACGGGCGCGGGCAGCACGGGGGTGAGGGGTCCCCGGTACCAGCCGAAGGTCCGTTCGCCCGACCGGGTGCGGTACGGCAGCGGCACATAGCCGTCGCCGAGCCGCCGGGCCACCTGCCGCCGGGCGGCCGGGGTGCCGTCACCGTCCCGGTACGGGGAGGGCAGCCGCAGCCACATCTCCTCGCGGGTCGCCGCACGCGAGGAGTCCGGAGTGAGGGTGAGCCCTTCGGCCAGCGCCCGGAAGTGCGCGGCGCCGTCCGGGTGTGCCCAGAACGACCAGCTGCACAGCGACAGCAGCGCCACCGACGTACGGCCCCGGAAGTCCGGGGCGCCGGGCCCGAGAAGCGGTTCGTGGCCCTCCAGGGAGACCAGGTGGACGATGTTCTTGGTGCGGTCCTGCGGGGGCGAGCCGGGCGGCTCGGCGGCCGGGAAGCGGTGCGCGACGAGCACCGCGAACAGCCCGTCCTCCTGGATGCCCAGGATGGGCCGGTCCCCGGTGTTGGCGCCCCGGCAGTGCGCGAGATACGGCAGCTCCGCCAGCCGGGGCGTCACCTCGGGGAACACGGCGGCCGGGATCCGGATGACCTCGCACGGATCGTCCGGCTTGACGTCGGACTCCAGCGGCGGCGCGGGCTTGAGCACGTCCGGGTCGTCGGCGAGGAAGGCGCCCACGGTCGTCGACTCGGCGCGGGTCGGGGAGGCCGTCCCGCCGATCAACTGGTCGTCGGTGAGCACCAGCAGCGCCAGCCACGGAGTGCTCCGGTCCGCGCCGCTCAGCTCGCGCTCCCACGGCAGCATCGGATCGCCGAGCACCAGATGCGGCAGCACCTCGGCGAACCGTCCCTCGGAGGAGTCCGGGGGCTGCCGGGCCACCACGGCGGTCGTGTCCACGGCGACCTGCGGTGCGCGCACGGTGAAGCGCTGCACGGCCCGGAATGTCCCGCCGACCGCCTGGGCGCTCGCCTCGGGGCCGGTGCGCAGGGCGTGCGTGGCCTCGATGCGGTAGTCGCCGGCGGGGAGGGCGGGCAGGTAGTGGTCGTGCAGTTCGACGTCACCGATCGGGATGGTGTCCCGGGCGGGGTGCTGCGGGCTCGCGCTCACGTCCGGCTCCGATGCTCGGCTGCGGGTACGGGGAGGGGTGCTCGGGGGTGGGCTTCGGCGCCGGCGGCTCTCGGCCGGGGCCTTGCGGTCGGGGCCCTGCGCCTGTGGGCCCGTCGCCCGTCATCCGGGGTTCTGCACCAGCGGCGCCCGGTGGTAGAGGTGCGCGGCCCCCGCCGCCAGCGCGGTCAGTCCGTCGCACGGGTCCTTGAACAGACCGGCGTCGGCCAGTGCCGCGCACACCTGGTCGCGCCCGGTGCGGGCCGGACCCCGGTCGGTCTGCCCGATCCGCGCCACGCACGAGTCGTCAGCCACCGAGACGTAATCGCGGTCGGCGACGGGGGAGGAGGACAGTGGGGCGAGGCCGGGCGGGATCTCGTCCGCGCTGTAGTCGCTGAGCGGGAACACCCCGCGTGAGCCGGCCAGTTCGGGCCGGGGCGCCTGGACGTCGTAGCCGACCGGGCGGCCGGGCAGCACCTCGGCGCCGGGCGCGTGCGGGGTGTGGCTGAAGGGGGAGGGCGGGGCGCCCCACAGGGACGCGGGGAGGTTGTGGGTGCGGGCGGTGGCACTCCAGCCGTCCATCGGCGCGGGCGCGCCCTCGAAGTACAGCCGGAGCCGGTGCTCGCCGGTGAGGCCGGTGCGGTTCATGGGGCGGACGTCGACGCCGGGGGTGTCCTCGGCGGCGGGGGAGGACAACGGGTCGTCGCCGAGCCGCAGATGACTGGCCGGCACCGCGGACTGGGTGAAGAACCGCAGGTCACGGGCGCGGACGTACCACACTTTGCCGCTGTTGCCGGGGTCGTCGCCGGTGTCCTCGGCGGTCTTGTCGAGGCCGCTGACCGGGCCGATGGTGATGACGTCGGCCGGTTTCGGCAGCATGCTCGCGAAGCCGTCCCAGTCCAGCGCCTCGGCGTCAGCCCCGGACGGGCCGGGACCGAAGCCGATGGTCTTGGAGAAGCCCACGAAGTGCGCGGTGACCGAACCGCCGGTCGGCGGTCCCCACAGCTCCAGATCGGCCCCGACGGTCACACTGAACGTCTTGTGCACGATCCAGACGTTGAGGGTGTACGAGGCGCCGATGCTCACCGAGATCCGGGCGGTGAAGAAGAACGGCCGCCAGGACAGCAGCACATCCGCCTGGGCCGTGAACCAGGCCCGGAAGTCCCCCTCGTGGAAGACGACGCTCAGCCGCCCCCCGGCCATCGCGCACGACGGCGTCACCGCGAGGTACGCCTGCGCGGTGATCGTCAGATTGCCGCTCACCGCCCAGTTGATCCCGAGCCGAGGCACGTCCGGGTAGCCGGCGGGCTGCTGGAACGACGGGTGATAGCCGCCGAGAGTGACCACGAACTGCCCCGCGTTCGGGTGCGACCCGAACCACACCGACGCGGCGAACCCCCCGGTGAGATGACACTCGGGAGTCAGCACGTACGACACCGGCGCAAGCTCAGCCGCCAGCTCGAAACTCCCCGCCAGGGGCCGGATCACCGCCTCAAGACCCAGTTCCGCGTACACGTAGGTACGGGTCGCGGACTCGGCCGGCATCGGCAGCTGGAGCGTCGCGATGCCCAGCACGGCCAGCGCGAGTTCGTCACCGAACTCGGCGGCCAGCAGCACCTTGGAGTTGACCACCTCGGCGACGCTGAACTCGATCCCCAGGGCCAGCCAGTACGCCCCCTGGCGCGGCGCGATCCACTTCCGCGCGGGACTGCCGACGACCGCGGGCGTCCGCCCCTCCAGCACCTCCAGCATCCCGGACGGCTTCAGATTCGCGTCCGGCCCCTGCTTGTTCAGGGCGAGCAGCGGGAACCCCGACACCTCACGCGGGGTCGGCAGCGTCAGCTCCCGGTTGAACCCGAACCCCGCCATCAGCCCCGTGATCAGGATCGGCGGCGCCGCCACGATCGGCGCCTCGACCTGAGCGAACACGAACAACGACGGCTGCCCGTTCGTGAGCTGCGCGTACGAGCCGACCGCCGCGAGCGAGAAGTCCGGCACGGCGACGGTGGCCGTCCCGTCGTACTGGAACGCCACGCCCTTGTCCAACTGGTCGTCGGGAAGGTGCAGCAGCGCGCCCTCGATCTCGATCGGCGGCGCGACATAGCCGATACCGACGCCGTCGAGGCGGAACGCGGGCGCGAACTTCTCCAGCGACGAGCCGACGGCCAGGCCGTCGAGCGACATGACGAGAGGGCCGAGCTGGATGCCGGCGTCGAGGCCGAAGAGCAGGGTGTTGTGCTGGTAGATCACGCCGACGCGGTTGATCTGGACCACGCCGATGGTCTTCTGAACGGTGATCCAGACGCCGGCGGAGGAGCGGGGCGGGGTGGTGGTGGGGGTGTTGGTCTGGGCGGGGGTGCTGGGGGTGTTGGGGGTGCTTGGGGTACTGCCGGTCGGGGTGGGGCTCGCGGGCAGGCCGAGGGCGACGGGTGTGCGCTCCTGACCGATCCGCAGGTCGGCGAGCGCGGCGGGGCCTGCCTTCAGCCCGCCCGCCGGTAACTCCACGACCCGCGCCTTGGCGAGCAGGGCGTTGGCACTGCCGACGGCGGCGGGGGCGATCACGCCGGAGGAGTACAGGACTTGCAGATTGTCGACGGCGAGACTGCCGCCGATCTCGGCGAGGAACCCTCCGACCAGCGGAAGTTCCGCGAGGTCGATCCCGGCGGACAGGTCGATGCCGACGCAGAACTGCGCGGGGCCGCCCTGCGGCTTGACCCGGACGAATTTCGCGTCCTTCAGCTCGACGTGCAGACTCTCGGGGATGTCGGCGGCGAGATCGGCGGAGAAGTGGGCGACCCAGTCGCGCAGGGTGACTTTGGTGTCCGTGTTCTCGGGGCCGTGGTAGGTGGCGATGAGGAGGTCGGTGCCGGTCTTCTCGTCGTCGAGGGTGATGTCGAAGGTGAAGTCGTCGACGGCCAGTTGTCCGCCGTAGCGGGTCGCGGTGCCGTCCCGGGTGATGGTCAGGCCCAGGGAGGCGGTGATCCCTTCGGCGATCGTCATCCGCCCCTGACAGAGGAAGTCCACGGCCTTGGTGCCGGTGGTGTACGACAGCCAGAGGCTGGTGAGTTCCAGGGACTTCAGCGGTTCGGGGACGTCGGGAAGGCGCAGGGCGCCGATGACGTCGCCGATGCCGATCTCCCCGGCCGCGAGTCCGCCGCTGAAGGCCCAGCCGCCGGTGGCTCCGCCGTTCTGGGCGGCGGAGACCGTGATGTCCATGGAGTGGCCGAGGGAGATGGTGCCCGAGGCCATGGCCACGAACTTCGACGCCGGGTCGTAGTACAGGGACAGGGACAGCTCCGTCAGGGCGAACGGACCGATGTCCCAGCCGTCCCTGACGGTCATGGAGACGAAGTACCCGTCGCCGAGCAGGGCGTCCACGCGCAGTTCGCTGATGGTCAGCGACGGGGGTATCTCGGCCACGGGGATGCCGAACGAGCCCAGCAGCGAGCGGGCGTTGAGCGGCTTCCCGTCATGCAGTGTGCCCTCGACGGTCAGGTCCGGCAGCCACAACGCGATGTCCAGCGCGAGTCCCCTGAGGTCCAGCGCGGCGACGATCGCCATGGACGTCACGTCGTAGGCGGCCGGTTCGACGCCGTCCTTGCGGGACAGGCGGTAGTCGAATCCGGCGACGTCGCGGGCCGCGAAGTCGAAGGCGTGCAACCCTTCTCGCGCGCTCTGCCACAGGGACGCGTCGCCGAGGAGTCCGCCCAGCTTGTCCAGTTCACCGGTGAACGCCCCGGGCTTGCGCGGGCGTACCTCGGCGGTGAGGCGTCCGTCCCCGCCGTCGGTCACGGTGGCCACCACGTCGGTGACATCGAGGGCGCCGCTCAGGATCAGGCTGACGGTGCCGTCCGCCGTCACGGTCACGGTCACGCCGGTCACCGCGAGGGTGACACGACCGCCGGCCGGCCAGGGGGTGGACGAACAGGTGAGGGCGAGCGTCAGCGTGGTGTGTCCGCCGTCGATCTCCGCCGTGCCCGAGCCCGCCGCTCCCTGACAGGTGCCGTTCGGGAACGTGGCCAGCATGTCCGTCAACGGGGTGGGGAGCGCGGTGTCCGTGGTGCGCAGGGCCGGTGGCTGGGTCAGGTCCGTGAGATGTGCCTTGAGAGCATCGAGATCCATGGAATTCCCTTGGCCGAGTCGCGGTACCGGTGATGTCCGGCTAGCGGAAACGGGAGCCGTCTCCCATGATCTCTTCGGCTTCTTCCGGGGTCACATCATTTCCCTTGAATTTCAGGATGGCCCAGTTGAACGTGAGTTGGCTCTTCGGAATGATCCCGGTGTTCTGGCCGGGCATCTCCGCAGGCGTAACCATTCCGCAATCCCCCCACCGGATTGTGCGCCACCCTGGCCCGCCACAGGCTCTCTGCTGACCGACGGAACGCGCAAGACTCCAACGGGCCAGGGGAGAAGATTTCGGACATGTGACGGAAGATCCGGGTTGCGTCGGACGGCACCCCGTGGGACAGGGCGGGCGAGGATCCGCTCAGGCGGTCGGGCCTTCACCAGGCAGGTGAACTGGAGCACTTGGAACGGTGCGCGGCTGAAGTACCGGCAGTCGAATACGCCGGAGATTCCGGCGCGGCGAATAAAGCGGCACTGGCCGCTGCTACGGCGACCAACGGTTTGATCGTCGAGGACGCGATGGAATCACGTCCGAAAAGCGGTCGACGCATGAAATCTCCTCGCATCGGCCAGGCCATTTCCTTTTCCTTGGCCCTGCGGCACAGCATGCCGAGGGTCCAGTCGCGGCATCGGGCGGCTCGCCGGACGGGGTGTGGCCTTGCTGAGGTGAGTCGGTCCAGTGCCGTCGTCCGCGATGGCTCAGTCCTTGAGGGTGCTCCGCTGGGCGGTGAGCGCGACGCGGGTCAGGAGGTCTCGGAACTGGGTCCGTTGTGCGTCGTCCAGTTCCGCGAGCAGGTGTTCTTCGGCGGCTGCGACGTCGGTTCGCATGCGCAGCAGTTGGGATCGGCCTTCGCCGGAGAGGATCACGTGGCGGGCCCGCCGGTCCTTCGGGTTCGGGCGTCGTGACAGGAGGCCCTGTTTTTCCAGGTCGTCGAGGAGGTAGGTCATCACTGTGCGGTCGAGGCCGACCTGGCCGGCGAGTTCGAGTTGGGTGGGGGGTGTGTCCCCGGCCTCGGCCAGTGCCACGAGTACCAGGTAGGCGCGTGATCCGCCGGGCAGGGTCTCGGAGGCGTCGGCCGCGGCGCGCCGGAGGGCTCCCGAGATCATGCGGATGGCCCAGACCAGGTCGTTGTCCAGGGCGAGGCACTCGGTGCTGCTGTTCGCTCGGTCGCGGGGTGCGGAGGGCATCCCGTCACCGTAGCACTTTCCCGCACCACGGCAGATGGTCTGACATCCAGAACATCTTTCCCGCATGGCGTTGCCCGGAGGTTCTTTCTTGTCAGTAGATGTTCTGCTGTGCATACTATCTGCATCACGGCAGAACTACCGGAGGTACCCGCACCATGAAGCTGTTCCGTCTCGACGCGAGCATCCGCACCGAAGGCTCGATGAGCCGCGCCCTCGCCGACACCGCCGAACAGGCGTGGCTCACCCAGCACCCGCACGGCACCGTGATCCGGCGCGACCTCGGCGTCCAGCCGCTGCCCGGCGACACATGGACCCTGCTCGCCCACGAAGTCGTCAACCCGGACGCACCCGCCCCGCGCGAGGCGCACGAACTCCTCGACCGGCTCGGCACGGAACTCCTCGAAGCCGACGCGTTCCTGTTCGCGGTACCGATGTACAACTGGAACGTCCCGGAACAGGTCAAGACCTGGATCGACCTGATCCTGAAGCACCCCGTGGCAGGGGTGCACGGCAACTGGCCCCTCACGGGCAAGCCCGCGATCCTCACGCTCAGCCGGGGCGGCGGCTACGGCCCCGGCACCCCGAAAGAGGGCTGGGACCACGCCACCCCCTACCTGCGCCGGATCCTGGCCGACGTCCTCGGCCTCGACCTGCACATCGCCGAGGCAGAACTGACCCACGCGTTCTGGGACCCGAAGATGGAGTCCCTGCGAGAACTGGCCGAACAGTCGATGAAGACAGGCCACGAACAGGCCGCCGAACACGGGACACGAGCCGCCCAACTGACCGGGGCCTGACCACCCCCGGGCCCGTCCCGCAGATCACCGCACCCCCGCACCGATCTGCGGGACGCGCCGCGCCGGTCTGCCGAAGTGGAATCCTGAGCGATGAGCAGGCCGGGGCCTACGGGACGTTCGCCCACCTTCTTGGCGAACGTGGTCAGCTACTTCACCGCCCTCGACGTCTCAGTCTCCAATACGACGAGCAGCTTGCCGGTGGTGCGCCGGGCCTCCAGATCGCTGTGGGCCTGAGCGGCCTCGGACAATGCGTAGCGGCCCGTCACGGTGACCTCGAGCGCCTTGGAGCGCACCCACTCGAACACATCGGTGGCCCGTCGGAGCAGTTCGGACCGATCGGCGATGAAGTCCCCGAGGCTGGGCCGGATCAGGGTCAGCGAACCGCCGCGGGCGAGCCGGATCGGGTCGAACGGCGGCACGGCACCACTTGCCGCGCCGAAGAGCACGAGATGGCCGCGGGGCCGCAGGCTGGCGAGGCTCGCGTCGAAGGTGTGCGCGCCGACGCCGTCGAAGACGACCGGCAGTCCCTGACCGCCGCCCAGCCGCCTCACCTCGGCCGCGAGATCGTCGACCGCGGAGGAGAGGATCACCTCGGCGGCCCCGGCGCGCTTGGCCAGCTCGGCCTTCGCCGTGGTCGACGTCGTGCCGATCACCCTGCCGCCGAGATGGGTGATGAGCTGGGTCAGGAGCAGCCCCATGCCACCGGCGGCCGCGTGCACGAGCACCGTGTCGCCCCGCTGGACCGGGTAGGCGTCCTTGACGAGATAGTGCGCGGTCATGCCTTGGAGGAGCACGGCGGCGGCCGTCTCGAAGTCGATGTCGTCGGGCAGCGGCACCAGCCGGGAGGAGTCCACGACGGCCCGCTCGGCATACGTGCCGGGAATCTCCACCCAACCGACCCGGTCCCCGACCGCGACGTCAGCGACGCCGGGTCCGACCTCGACGACCGTGCCGGCGCCCTCAGCGCCCGGGGTGAAGGGCAGCGGGAGGCTGTACCGGCCCTCGCGGTGGTAGACGTCGAGGAAGTTGACCCCGGATGCGGCGACCTCCACGACCGCCTCGCCCGGACCCGGCCGCGGCTGGTCCACCTCGACCTCCCGCAGCACCTCGGGACCGCCCACTTCGTTCACCTGTATCGCTCGCATGACCCCTCCAATAACGGTTCATCCCCCACCAACTCCGTTGACGGCGATCCGATTCCCGGCAAGCAGACCAGCCCGCCACCCCCGCCCAGAGCGGGGACGCCTGCTGTGCGCCCGGGTCCGGGACAGGAGCCCGAGGCCGTCAAGGGGCGACGAACGCACCCCCCGCCGCTTCCGCTCGCCCGGGGCATGGACTCCCGCCGGATCGGGGCGTACGGCACTCCGCAGGAGGCGCGACGGCGGTGCACACGGCCCGTGACGACCGCCGGGCCGGCCACCGGGTCGGCGCGGTGGCGAACTTGGAGGGCCGTCTCGGCCCGCGCCCGACGCCGGCGGCCTCGACCGCTGCCGCTGTTCCGCACCGACGGATTCGACGGCGCCGCCCGGACCGGGTCGTCCTGGGCGGGCCTTCCCTTCCACCGCGTGCTGCTCCCCGACGCGAACCACTGGGCGTTCACCGGCCACGGCTCGCCCGTCCCTCGACCCCAGACTTCCGGCCTCGTGACAGCGACGGCGCGGACCGCGCCTACCGGGATCCGCTCGGTGGATGGGCGAGCGTGCGCGGCATCGAGGACGAGCTTGGCCCGTTCGCTGGTGGCGGCGGGCCGTGACCCGGCCGTGGATGCGGGGATTCAGGCCCGCTGGAACGCCTCGATCCGGCGCCTATTTCTTCAGATCGATTTCCGGCGTGTGTCTTTTCGGGGGATCGCTCATGCGTCGCTCAAGGATCGCTCTTGAAGTGATCCTGAATTGCTGAGCGATGGATTTCCGGGGGTGGTCGGTGTGGCTGGCAATGGCGCTCTGACCTGCAAGTTCATCGTGAAAAGTGCGTGGAAAGGGAATGGAAACGGCGGGTTGTAAGGTCCGTTTGGGAGCCGCCGGAATGGGGCCTCGATTTATGTCCGCCGACCGAGGGTGCACGCCATGTCATCTAACGACCCGATTGCGATCATCGGCCTGTCGTGCCGACTCCCCGGCGCCCCGGACGCCGAGGCGTTCTGGAAGCTGCTGAGGGAGGGCGGGGACGCCATCACCCGGGACTCGACCCCCGGCTCCCAGGGCCCGGCCGTCCCCGAGGGCCCCCGCCGGGCCACCCTCCCCGCGGGCCTCCTGCCCGAAGTCGACCGCTTCGACGCGGAGTTCTTCGGCATCTCCCCCCGCGAGGCCGCCGCGATGGACCCCCAGCAGCGGCTGATGCTCGAACTGAGCTGGGAGGCGCTGGAGAACGCGGGCGTCGTACCCGGCACCCTCGCCGGACAGGACGTCGGCGTCTTCGTGGGCGCTGTCTGGGACGACTACGCGACGCTGCTGCGCCGGCAGGGCGCGGACGCGCTCACACACCACTCGATGACCGGCGTGCAGCGCGGCATCATCGCCAACCGGGTCTCGTACACCCTGGGCGTGCGCGGACCCAGCATGGCCATGGACACCGGACAGTCCTCCTCCCTGGTCGCCGTCCACCTGGCCTGCGAGAGCCTGCGTCGCGGCGAGTCCGCGCTCGCGATCGCGGGCGGCGTCAACCTGATCCTCGCGCCGGAGTCCACCGACGCCCTCACCGCGTTCGGCGGCCTCTCCCCGGACGGCCGCTGCCACACCTTCGACGCCCGCGCCAACGGTTTCGTACGCGGCGAGGGCGCCGCCGCCGTCATCCTCAAACCCCTGGCCGCCGCCCTGGCCGACGGCGACAGCGTGTACGGCGTCGTCCGCGGCAGCGCCGTCAACAACGACGGCTCCGGCGAGGGACTGACCGTACCCAACGCGGACGCGCAGCGCGCGGTGCTGGAGCGGGCTTATCTGCGGGCGGGGGTCGAACCCGCCGAGGTGGGGTACGTCGAACTGCACGGCACCGGCACCAAGGTCGGCGACCCGGTCGAGGCGGCGGCGCTCGGGGCCGCGCTCGGGATGCGGCGGCCGCAGGAGGCGCCGCTGCCGGTCGGGTCGGTGAAGACCAACATCGGGCATCTGGAAGGGGCCGCGGGGATCGCGGGCCTGGTGAAGGTGCTGCTCGCCTTCCGGCACCGGCAGTTGCCGCCGAGCCTGCACTTTGAGACGGCCAACCCGGCCATTCCGCTGGGGGAGTTGAACCTCGCGGTGCAGCGTGAGCCGGGGGTGTGGGCGGGCGACGGGCCGATGATCGCGGGGGTCAGCTCCTTCGGGGTGGGGGGCACCAACTGCCATGTCGTGGTGAGCGAGTTGGCGGGGGCGATCTCTTCATCGGAGGGGGCGCCCGCTTCAGCCGTCGCGCCCGAGGAGTCCCCCTCGGACGGGCGCCGGGTGCTGCCCTGGGTCGTCTCCGGGCGGTCCCCCGAGGCCGTGCGCGCACAGGCCACGCGACTGCTCGACCTGGTCGCCGGGCGACCGGAGCTGTCGCCGGCCGACGTCGGTCTCTCCCTGGCCACCACCCGCACCGCCTTCCGGCACCGTGCCGTCGTCCTGGGCACCGAACTCGCCGATTTCTGCGCCGGGTTGACGGCACTCGCCGCCGGTGAGGTCACCGCCGGGGTGATCGAGGGGGTGGCCGGGGCGTCCGGGGAAGTGGTCTTCGTCTTCCCCGGGCAGGGTTCGCAGTGGGCGGGGATGGCTCTCGAACTCCTCGACGAGTCACCGGTGTTCGCGCAGCGCATGGCCGAGTGTGCTGAGGCTCTGTCGGCGTATGTCGACTGGTCGCTGTTCGACGTCCTGCCGGACGAGGCGATGTTGGCCCGGGTGGATGTGGTCCAGCCGGTGTTGTGGGCGGTGATGGTGTCGCTGGCCGCGCTCTGGCGCTCCCACGGCGTCGAGCCCTCCGCCGTACTGGGACACTCCCAAGGTGAGATCGCCGCCGCCGTGGTGGCGCAGGCGCTGTCCTTGGCGGACGGCGCCAAGGTCGTCGCGCTGCGGGCGCGGGCGCTGGTCACCCTCTCCGGGTCCGGCGGGATGGTGTCCGTCCCCCTGGCGGCGGACGAGGCCGGGGAACTGCTGCCGGAGGGCGTCTCGGTCGCGGCTGTCAACGGGCCGTCCTCCGTCGTCGTGGCGGGTGATCCGGCCGGGCTCGACACGGTCCTCGCGCGGGTCGAGGGCGCGCGGCGGGTGGGGGTGGACTACGCCTCGCACTGCGCCCATGTCGAGGCCGTGCGCGACGAGTTGAGCGAGGCGCTGGCCGGGGTCGAGGCACGGCGGCCCGCCGTCCCGTGGTGGTCCTCGGTCACCGGCGAGTGGGTCGAGGAAGCCGTGGACGCCGGGTACTGGTACCGGAACCTGCGGCAGACGGTGCTGTTCCAGCCCGCGGTGGAAGCCCTGTTGGGGGCCGGGTACAAGGCGTTCGTCGAGGTCAGTCCGCATCCGGTGCTGACGGCCGCGGTGCAGGACACGGTCGTCGCGGCGGGGGAGTCGGCGGTCGCCGCCGGGACGTTGCGCCGGGGGACCGGGGGACTCGAACGGTTCCTGTCCTCGCTGGCCGAACTCAACGTCCGTGGCATGGAGGTCAGTTGGGGGAAGGTGTTCCCGGGGGCGCGGCGGGTCCCGCTGCCGACGTACGCGTTCCAGCGGCACAGCTACTGGCTGGACACGACGGGCCGGGCGGACGCGGAGGCGGTCGTACCCGCCGCGCCGCGCGGAGCGGCCGAACAGCCAATCGCCGGACAGTCGACCCCCGGCCAGCAGATCGCCGAACAGCCGACCCCCGAACGGCTGTTGAGCCTCGTCCGCGCGCACGCCGGAGTCGTACTCGGCCACCCCGCCCCGGGCACGATCGCCACCGACCTCACCTTCAAGGAACTCGGCTTCGACTCCTTCATGTCGGTCGAACTGCGCAACCGGCTCGGCGCGGCGCTCGGCCGTACGCTCCCCGCCGGGGTGCTGTTCGACCACCCGACGCCCCAGGCGCTCGCCGCGTCGCTGGCGGAGGCCAACTCCTCCGTACCGACGGTGACATCGGCCTCGGCCTCGGACGAACCGATCGCGATCGTCTCGATGAGCTGCCGCTTCCCCGGCGGCGCCGGCTCCCCCGAGGAGCTGTGGCGGATCGTCGCGGACGGCGTCGACGCGATCGGCGAGTTCCCGTCCGACCGGGGCTGGGACCTCGACGCGCTCTACGACCCCGACGGCGAGCGCTCCGGCACGAGTTACACCCGGTCCGGCGGTTTCCTGGACGACGTCGCCGGGTTCGACGCGGCCTTCTTCGGGATCAGCCCCCGCGAGGCCCTGGCCGTCGACCCGCAGCAGCGACTGCTCCTGGAGACGACCTGGGAGGTCTTCGAACGCGCGGGCCTCGACCCCGAGTCGCTGAGGGAGAGCGACACCGGCGTGTTCGTCGGCGCCATGGCCCAGGACTACATGCCCCGACTCCAGGAACTCCCGGTCGAGTTCGACGGCTACGGCCTGACCGGCAGCACCGGCAGCGTCGCCTCCGGCCGGCTCTCCTACGTCCTCGGACTGCGCGGACCGGCGCTGACGGTCGACACGGCGTGCTCGTCGTCCCTCGTGGCCCTGCACCTCGCGGCCCAGGCGCTGCGCCAGGGCGAGTGCTCGCTCGCGGTGGCGGCCGGCGCCACGGTCATGTCGACGCCGGGCATGTTCGTCGAGTTCTCGCGCCAGCGCGGGCTCTCGGCGGACGGCCGCTGCAAGGCGTTCGGCGCGGGCGCGGACGGCACCGGCTGGTCCGAGGGCGTCGGTGTGCTGCTGCTTGAGCGGCTGTCGGACGCGCGGCGCAACGGGCACGAGGTGCTGGCCGTCGTGCGGGGCTCGGCCGTCAACCAGGACGGGGCCTCCAACGGCCTCACCGCGCCGAACGGCCCGGCCCAACAGCGCGTGATCCGGCAGGCGTTGGCGAACGCGCGGCTGCAACCCGCCGACGTGGACGCCGTCGAGGCGCACGGCACCGGCACCACCCTCGGCGACCCGATCGAGGCACAGGCCCTGCTCGCCACCTACGGCCAGGACCGCCCCGCCGAACAACCCCTGTATCTCGGCTCGTTGAAGTCCAACATCGGCCACGCCCAGGCCGCCGCCGGCGTCGGCGGTGTCATCAAGATGGTCCAGGCCATGCGGCACGCGACCCTGCCCAGGACGCTGCACGCCGACGAACCGTCCTCGCACATCGACTGGACGTCCGGCGCCGTCGAGCTGCTGACCGAGGAGCGGGACTGGGCAGCGCACGACCGCCCGCGCCGCGCGGGCGTCTCGTCGTTCGGCGTGAGCGGGACCAACGCCCACGTCATCCTCGAAGAGGGCGATGCCCCGGCCATCGAGCGGGACGACGACGAACTCCCCATGGCCCTCTGGCCGTTGTCCGCGCGCACGGAGAGCGCGCTGCGCGGTCAGGCCCGGAAACTGCTGGACCACCTGACGTCCCTCCCGTCCTCCACCGGGGACCTCGGCCATGCCCTGGCCACCACCCGTTCCGCCTTCCCGCACCGCGCCGTCCTCGTCGGCGGCGACCGCGCCGAATTCGAGGCGGGACTGCGCGCGTTGGCGGCCGGGGAGGAAGCTCCCGGCCTGACACGCGGCACTGCGGTCCCGTCCGCCGGCGCTGTGTTCGTGTTCCCAGGGCAGGGTTCGCAGTGGGTCGGCATGGCGATCGAACTCCTCGACGAGTCACCGGTGTTCGCGGAGCGCATGGCCGAGTGCGCCGAGGTTCTGTCGGCGTATGTCGACTGGTCGCTGTTCGAAGTGCTGTCGGACGAGGCGATGTTGGCGCGGGTGGATGTGGTCCAGCCGGTGTTGTGGGCGGTGATGGTGTCGCTGGCCGCGCTGTGGCGCTCCTACGGCGTCGAGCCCGCCGCCGTTCTGGGTCACTCGCAGGGTGAGATCGCGGCGGCCGTCGTGGCCGGGGCGTTGTCGCTGGCGGACGGCGCGAAGGTCGTCGCCCTGCGCAGCCAGGTGATCCTCGCCGAACTCGCCGGCAAGGGCGGCATGGCGTCCGTCGCCCTCTCCCACGACGAGCTGGCCCCCCGACTCGCCGAGTGGGAAGGGGAGTTGTCCGTCGCGGCGGTCAACAGTCCGACCTCGCTCGTCGTGAGCGGCGCGGACGGGGCCCTGGACGAACTGCTGGAGCGGCTGGCCGGCGAGGGGGTCAGGACCCGGCGGGTGCCGGTGGACTACGCCTCGCACTCCGCCCAGGTCGAGACGGTGCGCGAGGAGCTGCTGGCCGCGCTGGACGGGATCGAACCCCGGTCCGCCGCCGTGCCCTTCTGCTCGGCCGTCACCGGCGAGGAGTTCGACACCGCCGGACTCGACGCCGAGTACTGGTACACCAACCTGCGCGCCACCGTCCGATTCGAGCCCGCCGTACGGACGTTGCTCGGGCACGGGGTGTTCATCGAGATGAGTCCGCACCCCGTGGTCGTGCCCGGGATCCGGGAGACCGTGGAGAGCGCCGAGAGCCCGGCGGCCGTGCTCGGCTCGCTGCGGCGCGAGGACGGCGGGCGGCGCAGGTTCCTGGCCTCGCTCGCCGAGGCGTACGCGCACGGGGTGCGCCTGGACTGGGCCGCCGTGCACCCCGGGGCCTCGGCCGCCGGGGTCCGGCTGCCCACCTACGCCTTCGAACCGGAGCGGTACTGGCTCCAGACCGGCCCGGTCCGGCGCCACACGGACGGCGGCTCCGACGACTGGCGGTACCGCGTCACCTGGCGCGCACTGCCCACCGTCGACGACCAACGACTCGACGGCACCTGGCTGTTGGCGATCCCCGAAGCGGACGACACCCTCGACCACGCCCTCGTCGACGCCTGCGCGGACGCGCTCACCGGGGCGGGCGCGACGGTCGTCCGCTGGAACGGAGCCGGTGAACCGCCCGCCGGCCTCCTCGACGCCGAGGCGTCGCACGCTCCCCTCGCCGGCATCCTCTCGCTGCTCGCCCTGGACGAGCGGCGCCCGCTCGACACGGCGGCACCCGCCGGGTTCACGAGCACCCTCGCGCTGCTGCGCGCCGTGGCCGACACGGACGTCCCCGTCTGGCTGGCCACCAGCGGCGCCGTCGCCGTGCGCCCGGACGAACCGCTCGCCAGTCCCGCACAGACGCTGGTCTGGGGGCTGGGGCGGGCGCGGGCGCTGGAGCGGCCACAGGCGGGCGGCGGGCTGGTCGACCTGTCCGCAGGGGGGCTCGACGCACTGCCCGGCGTGCTCGCGGGAGCCGGGCACGAGGACGAACTCGCGCTGCGGGACGGACGGTTGTACGTCCGCCGGCTCGTGCGCGCCAGCGCCAGGACACACCCGGAGCAGCCGTGGCGGACCCGGGGGACCGCGCTCGTCACGGGCGGCACCGGGGCGCTCGGGGCGCACGTCGCCCGATGGCTCGCCGGTGCCGGGGCCGAGCACCTGCTGCTCACCAGCCGGCGCGGCCCCGACGCCGAAGGCGTCGCCGAACTGTGCGCGGAGATCCGCGCGGCGGGCGCCGAGGTCACCGTCGTCGCCTGTGACGCCGCCGATCCGGATCAACTCGCCGCGCTGCTCGACTCGTTGCCGGCGGACCGGCCGCTGCGGACGGTCGTCCACGCGGCCGGCACCCTGGTCGAGGCGCTGCTCGGCGACATGACCGACGAGCAGGCCGAACAGGTCCTGCGGCCCAAGGCCGAGGGTGCCCGCCTGCTGCACGAGCTGACCCTCGCCCGGGGCATCGAGCTGGACGCGTTCGTGCTGTTCGCCTCGGGCTCCGGCGTGTGGGGCAGCGCCCGCCAGGGCGGCTACGGCGCCGCCAACGCCTACCTCGACTCCCTCGCGCGACTGCGCCGCGACCAGGGGCTGCCCGCGACCTCCGTCGCCTGGGGCTCCTGGGGCGGGGGCGGCATGGGCGGCGTCGACGGGGCGGAGGACACCTGGCGCAAACTCGGTGTGCTCCCCATGGACCCCGCGCGGGCGATCGCCGCGCTGGCCTCGGCGCTCGCCGGCGGTGAGAGCACGCTGACCGTCGCCGACATCGACTGGAGCCGCTTCGCCCCGGTCTTCGCCTCCGCCCGCCCCCGCCCGCTCCTCGCCGACCTGCCCGAGGCCCAGCGGGCACTGGAATCCGACGAACCCGGCGCCACGGACGGCGAGTTGGCCCAGCGGCTCAGGCAACTGCCGCCCGCCCGCCGGACCGAGGAACTGCTTGACCTCGTCCGGGCCGCCGCCGCGGCCGTGCTCGGGCACGCCGACAAGCGCACCCTCGCCCCCGAACGCCCCTTCAAGGAAGCCGGGTTCGACTCGCTGACCTCCGTCGAACTCCGCAACCGCCTCGCCACGGCGACGAGCCAAAAACTCCCCGCCGCCCTCCTCTTCGACCACCCCACCCCCCTCGCCCTGGCCCGCTTCCTCGACACCCGCCTCTTCGGCGCCGACGAGCGGCCGGCCGGACTCGCCCCCGTCGTACCGGTCGCGGCCGGGAACGACGAACCGATCGCGATCGTCGGCATGAGCTGCCGCTTCCCCGGCGGGATCGGCTCCCCCGAGGAGCTGTGGCGGATCGTCGCGGACGGCGTCGACGTCATCGGCGAGTTCCCCACCGACCGGGGCTGGGACCTCGACGCGCTCTACGACCCCGACCCCACCCACCCCGGCACCTCCTACACCCGGCGGGGCGGATTCCTCCACGACGCCGCCGAGTTCGACGCCGACTTCTTCGGGATGAGCCCGCGCGAGGCGGTCGCGACCGATCCGCAGCAGCGGCTCCTCCTGGAGACCACGTGGGAGGTCTTCGAACGGGCGGGCGTCAACCCCGAATCCCTCAGGGGCAGTTCGACCGGCGTGTTCGTCGGCGCCATGGCCCAGGACTACGGCCCGCGCATGCACCAGGCCCCGCAGGAACTGGAGGGCTACCTCCTCACCGGCAACATCGGCAGTGTCGCCTCCGGCCGCATCTCGTACACCTTCGGCCTCGAAGGCCCGGCCATGACCGTCGACACCGGGTGCTCCGCCTCGCTGGTCGCCCTGCACCTCGCGGCCCAGGCGCTACGCCAGGGCGAGTGCGCGCTGGCCGTGGCCGGCGGGGTGACCGTCATGCCGACGCCGGGTGTCTTCGTCGAGTTCTCGCGCCAGCGCGGCCTCTCGGCGGACGGCCGCTGCAAGGCGTTCGGCGCGGGCGCGGACGGAACGGGCTGGTCCGAGGGCGTCGGCATGCTGCTCCTGGAGCGGCTGTCGGACGCACGGCGCAACGGGCACGAGGTGCTGGCCGTCGTGCGGGGCTCCGCCGTCAACCAGGACGGCGCCTCCAACGGCCTCACCGCACCCAACGGACCCTCCCAGCAACGCGTCATCCGCCAGGCGCTCGCCAACGCCCGGCTCCAGCCCTCCGACGTGGACGCCGTCGAGGCGCACGGCACGGGTACGACGCTCGGTGACCCGATCGAGGCGGAGGCGCTGCTGGCCACCTACGGTCAGGACCGCCCCGCCGAACAGCCTCTGTATCTCGGCTCGTTGAAGTCCAACATCGGCCACACCCAGGCCGCCGCCGGGGTCGGCGGTGTCATCAAGATGGTCCAGGCCATGCGGCACGCGACCCTCCCCAGGACGCTGCACGCCGACGAGCCGACCCCGCACGTCGACTGGACGTCCGGCGCCGTCGAACTCCTCACCAGGGCCCGGCCGTGGCCCGAGACCGGCGGCCCCCGCCGCGTCGGCGTCTCCGCGTTCGGCGTCGGCGGCACCAACGCCCACGTCATCATCGAGGAGCCGCCCGGCACGCGTGAGACACCCGCCGAGGACACGGAGTCCCAGGTGCCCGCGCCCGTTTCGGTCCTGCCCTGGGTGCTCTCCGCCCGCACCGACGCCGCGCTGCGCGAGCAGGCCGGACGGCTGCGCGACCACCTCCTCGAACACCCCGCGCTCACCCCGGCCGACGTCGGCTTCTCGCTGGCGACGACGCGCGCGGCGCTGCCGCACCGGGCGGTCGTCATGACCGCCGAACCCCTCGACACGCTGGCCGAGTTGGCACGCGGCGAGGCCGACACGGCCGTGACCGGGGTGGCCGGCGAGGACGGCCGGGTGGTGTTCGTCTTCCCGGGGCAGGGTTCGCAGTGGGTGGGGATGGCTCTTGAACTCCTCGCCGACGCACCGGTGTTCGCCGAGCGGATGCGGGAGTGCGACGAGGTTCTGTCGGCGTACGTCGACTGGTCGCTGTTCGACGTCCTGTCGGACGAGGCGATGTTGGCGCGGGTGGATGTCGTTCAGCCGGTGTTGTGGGCGGTGATGGTGTCGTTGGCCGCGCTGTGGCGCTCCTACGGTGTCGAGCCTGCTGCCGTTCTGGGGCACTCGCAGGGTGAGATCGCGGCGGCTGTCGTGGCCGGGGCGTTGTCGCTGGCGGACGGCGCGAAGGTCGTCGCCCTGCGCAGCCAGGCGCTGACCGTGCTGTCCGGGCGCGGCGGCATGGCCTCCGTGGGGCTCACGGTCGACAAGGTCGAGGAACGGCTGGGGAGTTGGCGCGGGCGGCTGTGGGTGGCCGCCGTGAACGGCGCCGGGTCGGTCGTGGTCTCCGGGGACGACGACGCCGTCGAGGAGTTCGTGGCCGAGCTGTCCGCCGAAGGGCTGCGGGCCCGCCGGGTGCCCGTCGACTACGCCTCGCACTGCGCGCATGTCGAGGAGGTCGAGGCACGGCTGCTGGCCGAGCTGGAGGTCCGACCCTTGGTCCCCGACGTGCCGTTGCTCTCGACCGTGACCGGGCAGTGGTTGGACGGGGCCCCCATGGACGCCCGCTACTGGTACACCAACCTGCGGCAGACCGTGCGGTTCGAGGAGGCGACGCGGGCCCTGCTGGAGCAGGGGTACCGCACGTTCGTCGAGGTGAGCGCGCACCCGGTGCTGGCACAGGCGGTACTGGAGACGGCCGAGGACATGGCCGCGCCGGCGGTCGCCGTCGCCTCGTCCCGGCGTGACGAGGGCTCCCTGGCACGGGTGCTGACCTCGCTGGCCGAACTGCACGTGCGCGGCGTCGAGGTCGGCTGGGAGCGGGTGTTCCCCGGCGCCCGCCGGGTCCCGCTGCCCACCTACGCCTTCCAGCGCCGCAGTTACTGGCTGACGCCCGCGACGACGGCCGCCCGCCACCCCCTCGCGCTGACGGCGACCTCGCTCGCCGACTCCGGCGAGATCCTGCTCACCGGCGAGTGGTCGCGGCGCACCGCGCCCTGGCTCGGGGACCACGCCGTCTCCGGCACCGTCCTGCTGCCCGGCACCGCCTTCGTCGAACTCGCCGTCCAGGCAGGCGACTCGGCGGGCTGCGGCCAGGTCGCCGAACTCACCCTGCACGCCCCGCTGACCCTGCCCGCCGACGCCACGGTCACCGTCCAGGCCCTGGTCGGCGCCCCCGCCACGGACGGCCGCCGCACCCTGGTCATCCACTCCCGCACGGGCGCCGAAGGCCCCTGGACCCGCCACGCGAGCGGCGAACTGGCCCAGGACGCAACGCCGTTCGAGACAACCACCGGCACCTGGCCGCCACCCGGCGCGGTCCCGGTCACGACCGAGGGCTTCTACGACCGCCTCGCCGCCGAGGGCTACGAGTACGGCCCCGCCTTCCAGGGCCTGCGCGCCGTCTGGCGCGACGGCGCCGATCTGCTCGCCGACGTCGCCCTCCCCGACGAACTCCGCCTCGACGCGGGCGCGTTCGCCCTGCATCCCGCGCTGCTCGACGCCTGCCTGCACACCATGGCGGCCGGCGGCAGCCTCGCCGACGAGGACGGCATACGCCTCCCCTTCGCCTGGAGCGGTGTCACCGTCCACGCGTCCGGCGCGACAACTGTCCGCGTCCGCGTCACCCGACTCGCGGGCGACACCGTGTCGGTGACGGTCACCGACCCCGAGGGCGCCCCCGTCGCGACCGTCACCGCCCTCGCCCTGCGCCCGCTCTCCGCAGCCGCCCTGCGCGCCGCCGACCACCAACAAGAGCACCACGACGCGCTGTTCACGGTTCAGTGGACGGCGCAGACCGACCCCGACCCCGCCGCCGAGACCGTCCGGATCTACGACGACAGCGCCGAACTGCTCGCCGCCATCGGCACTCCGGACCTCACCGGAACCGTCCTGTGCACACCCGCCGCCGAACCCGGCGACCTGCGCACCCGCACGACGGCCGTACTGGAACTCCTCCAGGCGTGGGTGGCCGCCGAGGTGCCCGCCCGGCTCGTGATCGTCACCCGGGGCGCGGTCGGCGTACGCGACGACGAGGACGTCACCGACCTGGCCGGCTCCCCGCTGTGGGGGCTGATCCGGTCCGCACAGACCGAGCACCCGGGCACGTTCGCGATCGTCGACACGGACGGCACCCCCCGCTCCACGGCCCGCCTCGCCGCCGCCGTGGCCCGCGAAGAACCCCAACTGGCCCTGAGAGAGGGCGAGTTGTACGTCCCGAGGCTCGCCAGGGCCGCCGCCGACCCGGACGGCGCCCCGGCGCCCGCCTGGAACCCGGACGGCACCGTCCTGATCACCGGCGGCACCGGCACCCTGGGCGGGCTCGTCGCCCGCCACCTGGTGGCCGAACACGGCGTGAAACACCTCCTGCTGGCGACCCGACGCGGACCGGACGCCCCGGGCGCGGCCGAACTCCGTGCCCAGCTCGACGAGTTGGGCGCCCATGCGACGATCGCCGCCTGTGACGTCGCCGACCGCGACGCCCTGGCCACCCTCCTCTCCGGCATCCCCGCCGCGCACCCGCTGACGGCGGTCGTCCACACGGCGGGCGCCGTCGACGACGGCATCCTCACCGCACAGAACGCGCACCGCCTCGACACCGTCCTGCGTCCCAAGGCGGACGCGGCACTCCACCTCCACGAACTGACCCGGGAGGCGGACCTCGCGGCGTTCATCCTGTTCTCCTCCGCGTCGGCCACCTTCGGCACTGCGGGCCAGGCCAACTACGCGGCGGCCAACACCTTCCTCGACGCCCTCGCCCACCACCGCCGCCACCACGGCCTCCCGGCGGTCTCGCTCGCCTGGGGCTACTGGGCCGAGGTCAGCGAGCTGACCCGGGGCCTCGGCGACGCCGACGTCGACCGGCTCGCCCGCACCGGCGTCCTGCCGCTCTCCGCCGAACAGGGCGTCGGCCTCTTCGACGCGGCCCGGCGGCGCACCGACGCGCTGCTGGTCACTGCCCGTCTCGACCTGTCGGCGGTGCGCTCGGCGACCGGCCCGGTGCCGGCCCTCCTGCGCGGCCTCGTCCGGACCCCCGCCCGAGGCCGGGCCGCCGCCGGAGCCGGAACGGCCGTCGCCCCGACCGGACTGCGCTCCCGCCTCGACGGCCTTAGCGCGGACGAACAGACCGCGCTGGCCCTGGAGTTGGTCCGCACCCAGGTCGCCCTGGTCCTCGGGCACGGCGGCGCCGACGACGTCGACCCCGAACGGGCCTTCAAGGACAGCGGATTCGACTCCCTCACGGCCGTCGAACTCCGCAACCGCCTGAACGCGGCGACCGGACTGACCCTCCCGGTCACCCTGGTCTTCGACCACCCCAACCCGGCCGCTCTCGCGGGCGACCTGCTGGTCCGCCTCCTCGGCCGGCCCGCCGAGAAGGCCGCGCCGGTCCAGTCCGGGCCCGCCGACGAACCGATCGCGATCGTCGGCATGGCCTGCCGCTACCCCGGCGAGGTGCGCAGTCCCGAGGACCTGTGGGAGCTGGTCGCGGAGGGCCGCGACGTCGTCGCCGGATTCCCCGAGGACCGCGGCTGGGACCTCGACGCGCTCTACGACCCCGACCCCGACCACGCCGGCACGGCCTACACCCGGCAGGGCGGATTCCTCTACGACGCCGCCGAGTTCGACCCCGGCGCCTTCGGCATGAGTCCCCGCGAGGCGCTGGCCACCGACCCCCAGCAGCGGCTCCTCCTGGAGACCACCTGGGAGGCGTGCGAACGCGCGGGCATCGACCCGACCGGCCTCAAGGGCAGCGCGACCGGCGTCTACGTCGGCGTCATGTACAACGACTACGCCTCCCGCCTCCAGGAGGTCCCCGACCACGTCGAAGGCCAGCTCCTGACCGGGAGTTCGGGCGCCGTCGCCTCCGGGCGGCTCGCCTACACCTTCGGGCTCGAAGGCCCCGCGGTGACCGTCGACACGGCCTGCTCGTCCTCCCTCGTCGCCCTGCACCTCGCGGCGCAGGCGCTGCGGCAGGGCGAGTGCACGATGGCCTTGGCCGGCGGGGTGACCGTCATGGCCTCGCCGGGCATCTTCGTCGAGTTCTCCCGCCAGCGCGGACTCGCCCCCGACGGCCGCTGCAAGCCGTTTGCCGCCGCTGCCGACGGCACCGGCTGGGGCGAGGGCGTCGGCGTCCTCGTCCTGGAACGGCTCTCCGACGCACGGCGCAACGGGCACGAGGTGCTGGCCGTCGTGCGGGGCTCCGCCGTCAACCAGGACGGCGCCAGCAACGGCCTGACCGCCCCCAACGGGCCTTCCCAACAGCGCGTCATCCGGCAGGCGTTGGCGAGCGCGCGCCTTGAGCCGGCCGAGGTCGACGCCGTCGAGGCGCACGGCACCGGCACCACCCTCGGTGACCCGATCGAGGCGCAGGCCCTGCTCGCCGCCTACGGCCAGGACCGTGAACAGCCGCTGTACCTCGGCTCGTTGAAGTCCAACATCGGACACACCCAGGCCGCCTCCGGCGTCGCCGGGGTCATCAAGATGGTGCAGGCGATGCGCAAGGGCGTCCTGCCCAGGACACTCCACGTCGACGCGCCCACTCCGCACGTCGACTGGAGCGCCGGGTCGGTGGAACTGCTGACCGAGCCGCGGGAGTGGCCGGCCGCCGGGCGTCCGCGCCGGGCCGGGGTGTCGTCGTTCGGGGCCAGCGGGACGAACGCGCACGTCATCATCGAGGAGGGCCCCGCCTACGCCACGGCACCGGCGCCCGCCGCCACGGGATTCGTGCCCTGGGTGTTCACCGCCCGCACCGACCAGGCCCTGCGCGCCCAGGCCGCCGCCCTCGCCGACGCCCTCCGCGAGAACGCCGAACTCCCCCTCGCCGACGCCGGATTCACCCTGGCGACCACCCGTGCGGTACTGGACCACCGTGCGATCGTCGTAGCCGACGACCGGGAGGGATTCCTGCGCGGACTCGACGCGGTGAGCGCGGGCGAGGGTATCACCGGCACACCGAACGGACCGGGCCGGACAGTGTTCGTCTTCCCGGGGCAGGGTTCGCAGTGGGTCGGCATGGCGATCGAACTCCTCGACGAGTCACCGGTGTTCGCGCAGCGCATGGCCGAGTGCGCTGAGGTTCTGTCGGCGTATGTCGACTGGTCGCTGTTCGAAGTCCTGTCGGACGAGGCGATGTTGGCCCGGGTGGATGTGGTCCAGCCGGTGTTGTGGGCGGTGATGGTGTCGCTGGCCGCGCTCTGGCGTTCCTACGGCGTCGAGCCCGCTGCGGTACTGGGTCATTCGCAGGGTGAGATCGCGGCGGCCGTCGTGGCCGGTGCGTTGTCGCTGGCGGACGGCGCGAAAGTCGTCGCCCTGCGCAGCCAGGCGCTGGTCACCCTCTCCGGCTCCGGCGGGATGGTCTCCGTCCCGAGGTCGGTCGCCGAAGTGGGCGAACTGCTGCCGGACGGGGTGGCGGTGGCGGCGGTGAACGGACCCGCCTCCGTCGTCGTCGCCGGTGACCCGGCCGGGCTCGACGCGGTGCTCGCCCAGGTCGAGGGGGCCCGGCGGATCGCCGTCGACTACGCCTCGCACTGCGCCCACGTCGAGGCCGTGCGCGAGGAACTGGCGGTCGCGCTGGCCGGGGTCGAGGCGCGGGAACCCGCCGTCGGCTGGTGGTCCACGGTGACCGGGGCCTGGGTCGAGGAGGCGGTGGACGCCGGCTACTGGTACCGCAACCTGCGGCAGACGGTCCTCTTCCAGCCAGCCGTCGAAGCCCTCGCGGACCTCGGACACGGTGTGTTCGTCGAGGTCAGCGCGCACCCCGTGCTCACGGCGGCCGTACAGGACACCGTCGAGGCGCGGGAGCCGGCCGCCGTCGCCCTCGGCACCCTGCAACGCGGGAACGGGGGCACCGGCAGGTTCCTCACCGCGCTCGGCGAAGCCTATGCGGCAGGCGCCCGGGTCGAGTGGACGGCCGCCTTCGGGCCCGGCGCCCGCCGGGTCGAGCTGCCTACGTACGCGTTCCAGCACCAGCGGTACTGGCTCGCCCCGACGCGGCTGCGCGACACCGACCCCGACACCGCGCTCCGCCACCCCATGCTGCACTCCGCGACCCTGCTGCCCGGATCCGGCCGCCTCCTGTGCACGGGACGGCTGTCGCTGCGGGAGCACCCGTGGCTCGCGGACCACGGTGTCGCCGGCACGGTCCTGCTGCCCGGCGCGGCCTTCGTCGAACTCGCGATCCAGGCCGGCGACCAGGTCGACTGCGGCCGCGTCGACGAACTCGTCCTGGAAGCACCGCTGTTGCTCGACCAGGACGGCGAGACCAGGCTGCACCTCGAACTCGGCGCCCCGGACGACGCCGGCCGGCGCACCCTGAGCGTCCACGCCCGCGCCCGCGGCGAGGAACGCTGGACCCGGCACGCCACCGGCACCCTGAGCCCCGCCGCCGACCCCACGGGCGAACCCCTCACGGCCTGGCCCCCGCAGGGCGCCGCACCGGTCGACGCCGAGGGCTTCTACGCCGGCCTCGCCGCGCGCGGCTACGACTACGGGCCCGCCTTCCGGGGCGTGCGCGCCGCCTGGCAGGCCGAGGGGGAGGCGTTCACCGAAGTCGCCCTGGACGCCGAACTGCGGGAATCCGCCGCTAAGTTCGGACTGCACCCGGCCCTGCTGGACGCCGTCCTGCACGCCGTGGGACTCGGCCCCGCCGCCGCGGGCGACGGTGAGGCGCTGCTGCCGTTCTCCTGGCAGGGCGTGACGCTGCACGCGGCCGGCGCCGACGCGGCGCGGGTGCGGGCCCGGTTCACCGGACCCGACACGGTCGAACTGACCGTCGCCGACGCACAGGGACAACCGGTCGCGGCCGTCGAAGCGCTGACCGTACGCCCGGTCGCCCTCGACCGGCTCGGCGGCGGGTACCGCGCGGACGACTCCCTCCTGCGCGTCAGGTGGCAGGAGCACCGCACGTCGGAGCGGGCCGAACTCACCGGCCGGCACGCCCTGTCGGGCACCGCCGACCCCGAACTGCGGTCCATGCTCCTGGAGATCGGGGTGAGCGAGGACCCCGCGGGCGCCGACGTCCTGGTCAGCGCACCCCGGGCCGGCGCCGACCCCGGGCAACTCGTCCGTGAGACCGTCGAGTTGATCCACGAGACCCTGCAGGGCTCGGCCCGTCTCGTCCTCGTCACCCGGGGCGCGGTGGCCACCGCCGCCCAGGAGGACATCCGCGACCTCGCGACCGCCGCCCTCTGGGGCCTCCTGCGCACCGCCCAGTCCGAGCACCCGGGCCGCTTCCGGATGATCGACCTGGACGACACCCCGGCCTCCACGGCGGCCCTCACCGCGGCGCTGGCCGTCGAGGAGCCCCAACTCGCCGTACGCGACGGCGTGTTGCGGGTCCCGAGGCTCACGCCCCCCGGCGCCGAGGGCACGCTCACCCCGCCCACGGGCACCGGCTGGCGGCTCGACGTCACCGAGGCCGGGACGCTGGAGAACCTGGCGCTGCTGCCGGCCCCGCAGAGCGCGGCCCCGCTGGCACCGGGCGAGATCCGGGTGGCCGTCCGCGCCGCCGGACTCAACTTCCGGGACGTCCTCATCGGGCTCGGGATGTATCCGGGCGCGGGGATCATGGGCAGCGAGGGCGCCGGTGTCGTCGTCGAGACCGCGCCGGACGTGACCGGACTCGCCGTCGGCGACAAGGTGTTCGGGCTGTTCCTCGCCGGGTCCTTCGGGCCGGTCGTCGTCGCCGACCACCGGATGGTCGCGCGGATGCCGCACGGGTGGACGTTCGCGCAGGCCGCCTCCGTACCCGTCGTCTTCCTCACCGCCTACCACGGGCTCGTGGACCTCGGGCGGCTGGGCGCGGGCGACCGGGTCCTCGTCCACGCCGCGACCGGCGGGGTCGGCACGGCGGCCGTCCAACTCGCCGCCCACCTGGGGGCGGAGGTGTACGCGACCGCCAGCCCCGCGAAGTGGCCCGCACTGCGCGCGCTCGGCGTGCCGGACACCCACATCGCCTCCTCGCGCGACCTCGACTTCGAGGACCGCTTCCGCACACTGACCGGCGGCAAGGGCGTGGACGTCGTCCTCGACTCCCTGGCCGGGGAGTTCGTGGACGCCTCGCTGCGGCTGCTGCCGGGCGGCGGGCGGTTCGTGGAGATGGGCAAGACCGACCTGCGGGACCCGGACGCCGTCGCCGCCGCCCACCCAGGCGTCGTCTACCGGGCGTTCGAGCTGATCGAGGCCGGGCCCGAGCGGATCGGGGAGATGCTGGGCGAACTCCTCGCCCTGTTCGACAGCGGGGCGCTGCGGCCGGCGCCGGTCACCGCGTGGGACGTGCGCAGGGCCCCCGAGGCCGTCCGGCACCTCAGCCAGGCGCGGCACATCGGCAAGCTCGTGCTCACCCTTCCCGCCGCGCCCCACGCCGACGGCACCGTCCTGGTCACCGGCGCCACCGGCGCCCTCGGTTCGGCGCTCGCCCACCACCTCGTGACCGCACACGGCATCCGGCACCTGGTGCTGGCCGGACGGCGCGGGATCGACGCGCCGGGCGCGGCCGCACTGCGGGACGAACTGACCGCCGCGGGCGCCGACGTGCTCTTCGCCGCCTGCGACACCGCCGACCGGGACCAACTGGCGGCGCTCATCGAGGCCATCCCCGGCGAGCACCCGCTGACCGGTGTCGTCCACGCGGCCGGAGTCCTCGACGACGGGCTCATCGAGTCGCTGACCGGCGAACGCATCGACGCCGTGCTGCGGCCGAAGGCCGACGGCGCCCGGCACCTGCACGAGCTGACCAAGGACATGGACCTGTCGTTCTTCGTCCTGTTCTCCTCGGCCGCCGCCGTCCTCGGCAGCCCGGGACAGGCCAACTACGCCGCCGCCAACGCCTACCTGGACGCGCTCGCCCAGCACCGCCGGGCGCACGGACTGCCGGCCACCTCGCTCGCGTGGGGCCTGTGGGAACGGCGCGGCGGCATGACCGGGCACCTCGCCGACGCCGACCTCGCCCGGATGGCCCGCACCGGCATCCTCCCGCTCGGCACCGAGGAGGGGCTGCGGCTCTTCGACGCGGGACGCGCGGCCGACGAGGCCGTCCTCGTCCCGCTGAAACTCGACACCCGGGCGCTGCGCGAGAACGGGCCCGACGCCGAACTCTCCCCGCTGCTCAGGGGATTCACCCGCCCGGCGGCCCGCAGGACCGCCGCCGCGAGCGCCGCGCCGGCCACCGCGGGCGGACCCACCCTGGCCGAACGCCTGGCCACCATGACCGAGGGAGAACGCGACCGGACCCTGCTCGACCTGGTGTGCGCGCACACCGCCACCGTCCTCGGCCACGACCGGCCCGAAGCGGTCGGCCCCGCCCAGCCGTTCAAGGAACTCGGCTTCGACTCCCTGACCGCCGTCGAACTCCGCAACCGCCTCGGCACCGCCACCGGCGTACGGCTCCCCGCCACCCTCGTCTTCGACCACCCCACCCCGCTCGCGCTCGCGGCGCGGCTGCGGTCGGAACTCGTCGTCGACGACGGCCCGGGAACAGCCTCGCTCGAGGCCGAACTCGACCGGCTGGAGGCGTCGTTCGCGGCGGCCGTCGAACCGGACACCGACGCCTTCGCGGCCCGGCTGCGGGCGCTGCTGAAAAAGGTCGAAGGCACCCCCGAGGCCGCCTCCGACGCCCTGGACGCCTCGGACGATCTCTCCGACGCCACCCACGACGAGCTCTTCGCGATCATCGACGGCGACTCCGACGACTTCTGAGCCCCCGTCACATCCCCGGCCCGCGCGGGCGTTCACCCCAGCGCCCGCGCGGCCCCGCAGACCTTCCCCCCAGCGCAATCGACGCCGATCGCTGACCACCCCCCAGTTGGACGAGGCAGACATGGCTACTGAACAAGAGCTGTTCGACTACTTGAAGAAGGCGACCACCGATCTTCGTCAGGCCCGGCGTCGGGTACGGGAGCTGGAGACGGCGGGCGAGGAGCCCATCGCGATCGTCTCGATGGCCTGCCGCTACCCCGGCGGCGTCAGCACCCCCGAGCAGCTGTGGGACCTGGTCGCGAGCGGCACCGACGCGATCGCCCCGTTCCCGGCCGACCGGGGCTGGGAACTGGAGTCCCTGTACCACCCGGACCCGGACCACATCGGCACGTCGTACGCCAAGGAAGGCGGATTCATCGACGGCGCCGGCGACTTCGACGCACCGTTCTTCAAGATCTCGCCGCGCGAAGCCCTCGCGATGGACCCGCAGCAGCGTGTACTGCTCGAAGTCACCTGGGAACTCCTGGAGCGGGCGGGCCTCGACGCGGACACGCTGCGCGGCACGAAAACGGGCGTCTTCACCGGCATCAGCCACCAGGACTACGCCCTCGGGCTGCCGCCGTCCGAGGAGGTCTCCGAGGGCCACCTCATGACGGGCAACGCGATCAGCGTCGTCTCGGGGCGGGTCGCCTACAGCTTCGGCTTCGAGGGCCCCGCCGTCACCGTCGACACGGCGTGCTCGTCGTCCCTCGTCGCGATCCATCTGGCGGCGCGGGCGCTGCGCTCCGGGGACTGCTCGATGGCCGTCGCCGGCGGGGTCACCGTCATGGCGACACCGAGCGCGTTCACCCGCTTCAGCCGCGAGCGCGGACTCGCGCCGGACGGCCGCTGCAAGGCGTTCGGCGCGGACGCCGACGGCACCGGGTTCAGCGACGGCGTCGGGGTGCTGCTCCTGGAGAAGCTGTCCGACGCACGCCGCAACGGGCACGAGGTGCTGGCGATCGTCCGGGGCTCCGCGATCAACCAGGACGGTGCCTCCAACGGCCTCACCGCGCCCAACGGCCCCGCCCAGCAGCGCGTCATCCAGCAGGCGCTCGCCAACGCCCGGCTCCAGCCGGCCGACGTGGACGCCGTCGAGGCGCACGGCACGGGTACGACGCTCGGTGACCCGATCGAGGCGCAGGCGCTGCTGGCCACCTACGGTCAGGGCCGCCCCGCCGAACAGCCCCTGTATCTCGGCTCGTTGAAGTCCAACATCGGCCACACCCAGGCCGCCGCCGGGGTCGGCGGTGTCATCAAGATGGTCCAGGCCATGCGGCACGCGACGCTGCCGAGGACGCTGCATGCCGACGAGCCGACGCCGCGCGTCGACTGGGAGGCCGGCGCCGTCTCGCTGCTGACCGAGGCACGGCCCTGGGAGAGCGCGGGCGGGGTGCGGCGGGCCGCCGTGTCCTCGTTCGGGATCAGCGGGACCAACGCGCACCTCATCCTCGAACAGGCCGTGGAAGACGGGGCGGAAGAAGGGGCGGTCGAGGAGCCGGCGGCCGGGCGGCCGTTCGGCGCCGTCCCGTGGCTGCTGTCGGCCCGGGACGCGGGCGCGCTGCGGGAACAGGCGGCCCGACTGGCCGCGTTCGTGGCGGAGCGGCCCGAACTCGCCCCGGCGGACGTGGCGTTGTCCCTCGCCATCACCCGTACGGCACTCGACCACCGGGCGAGCGTCGTCGCGGCCGACCGCGAGGGGCTGCTCGCGGGGCTGACCGCACTGGCCGCCTCCGGCACCGAGCGGCCGACGGCCGTCACCGTGCCGCGCGTCGCCTGGGTGTTCTCCGGCCAGGGCTCCCAACGGCCCGGCATGGGCCGCGAGTTGTACGAGCGGTTCCCGGCGTTCGCCGAAGCGCTCGACGAAGTCTGCGCCGTCCTCGACCCGTTGCTGGGGACGTCGATACGGGAGGCGATGTTCGCGCAGGCGGACACCGGGGACACCGGGGACACCGGGGACACCGGGGACACCGGGGACACCGGGGACGCTGAGGACGCCGGGGACCGCGACAGGAGCCAGGGGGACACCAGCGCCTCCGAGCACCCCGCCGCCGACACCCCCGTCGACAACAACACCCCCCTCGACAACACCGCCCTCGCTCAACCCGCCCTGTTCGCCTACCAGATCGCCCTGGCCCGCCTCTGGCAGTCCTTCGGACTCACCCCCGACGCGGTCGCCGGGCACTCCGTGGGCGAGTTCGCCGCCGCCCACATCGCGGGCGCCCTCTCCCTCCAGGACGCGGCGCGCGTCATCGCCGCCCGGGGTCGCCTCATGGCCGCGCTCCCGGCCGGCGGCGGCATGACGGCGGTCGCCGCGAGCGAGGACGACATCGCCGCCGACCTCCCCGAAGGCGTCGCGGTCGCCGCGGTGAACGGCCCGAACGCCACGGTCCTCGCCGGCCCCCTCGGCCCCCTCGCCGACTTCGCGGAACAGCTCCGCGCCCGTGGCGTCCGCACCCGCGCCCTGCGCGTCAGCCACGCCTTCCACTCACCGCTCGTGGAACCGATGCTGGCGGAGTTCGGCGCGGCCCTGGCCGACGTCACCTGGCAACGCCCGCGCGTGACCTTCGTGTCGGCGCTCACCGGCACCCCGGTCACCGACGAACTCGCCACCGCCGGCTACTGGACGCGGCACGCCCGCGACACCGTACGCTTCGCCGACGCCCTCGGCGCGCTGCGCGAGCAGGGCGTCTCCGCGCTGCTCGAAGTCGGCCCGGACGGCACGCTGTCGGCGCTCGCCGGGGACACGCTGCCCGTCACCGTCCCCTCCCAGCGCAAGGACCGGGGCCAGGAGCAGTCCCTGACCGAGGCGCTGGCCCGGCTGTGGGAGCACGGCGCCGCCCCCGACTGGACCGCCTTCCTCACCGGCTCCGGCGCCCGCCGCGTCCCGCTGCCCACCTACCCCTTCCAGCGCGAGCGCTACTGGCTCGACCCGGTCACCTCCCTGCCCGGCCGCCCCGGCTCGCTCGGCCTGTCCGCCCCCGAACACCCCCTGCTGGGCGCGGCGCTGGCCCTCGCGGACGGCGACCTCCTGCTCTTCACCGCCCGGCTGTCGACCCGCACCCACCCCTGGCTCGCGGACCACTCCGTCGCCGGCACCGTCCTGCTGCCCGGCACCGCGTTCGTCGAACTCGCCCTGCACGCGGGCGACCGCGCCGGCTGCCCCCGGCTGGACGAACTCACCCTGGTCAGCCCCCTGACGCTGCCCGACGGCGAGGCCGTACGCCTCCAGGTCGTGGTCGCCGCGCCCGACGCCTCGGGCCGCCGTGTAGCGACCGTGCACTCCCGCCCGGAGGACGCGGCCGACGACATCCCGTGGACCCTCAACGCCACCGGTTTCCTCACCCCCGCGCCGAGTTCACCCCCGGACACGCTGACCGCCTGGCCGCCCCAGGGCGCGACTCCCGTGCCCGTGACGGACTTCTACGACCGGCTCGCCGCCGCCGGCTACCACTACGGCCCCGCCTTCCAGGGCCTGCGCGCCGCCTGGACCCTCGGTGAGGAGACGTACGCCGAAGTCGCCCTCCCCGCCGAACACCGGGGCCAGGCAGGGGCGTTCGGCCTCCACCCGGCCCTCCTGGACGCCGCCCTGCACGCCACGGCGGTCGGGACGACCGAGCACGCCCGCCTGCTCCCCTTCGCCTGGAACGGCGTCACCCTGCACGCCGCCGGAGCCGACGCCCTGCGCGTACGGGTCACCCCCCTCGCCGCCGACACCGTCGAGATCCTGGTCACCGACGCCACCGGCACCGCCGTGGCCTCCGTCGACACGCTCACGACCCGCCCCCTGGACACCGGGGACCTCACCGACACCCGCCACGCGGACGCGCTGTTCCGCGTCGAATGGACCAAGGCCCCGGCACCGCCCGCCACCGAGGCCACCTGGGCGATGCTGGAGGCCCCGGACACCGCCCTGGACACCGCCGACCGCTACCCCGGCCTCCCCGAACTGACCGCGGCCCCGGCCCGCTACGACGCCGTCTACGTCCCCTTCGCCGCCGCCGAACTGTCGGCCCCGGCCGCGCACCACACCGCCCACCGGGCGCTGCGGCTCGTACAGGACTGGCTCGACGCGGACGGTGAGCGACTGGCCGACTCCCGCCTCGTGTTCGTCACCCACGGCGCCGACGACCCGGTCAACGCCGTCGTCTGGGGCCTCGTGCGCGCCGCCCAGTCCGAACACCCCGGCCGCTTCGCCCTGCTCGACGTCGACGAGGAGCCGACCGCCGCCGTCCTGGCCGCCGTCGCGGCCACCGACGAACCACAACTGCGCTGGCACGACGGCGAGGTGCAGATTCCCCGGCTCACCCGCGCGCACACCCCCGCCCGGCCGCCCCTGGACTGGGACCCGCAGGGCACCGTCCTGATCACCGGCGGCACCGGCGGCCTCGGCTCCCTCGTCGCCCGGCACCTCGTCACCGAACACGGCGTCCGGCACCTGCTGCTCGCCGGGCGGCGCGGCGCCGACACCCCGGGCGCGCCCGAACTCGCCGCCGAACTACAGGAGTCGGGCGCCCACGTCACCCTCGCCGCCTGCGACGCTGCCGACCGCGACGCGCTCGCCGCCCTCCTCGCGGACATCCCCGGCGAGCACCCGCTGACCGCCGTCGTCCACACCGCCGGCGTCCTCGACGACGGCATCGTCGAATCGCTCACCCCCGAACGCCTCGACGCCGTCCTGCGCCCCAAGGTCGACGCGGCCCTCAACCTGCACGAACTCACCGACGACCTCGCGGCGTTCGTCCTGTTCTCCTCCGCGTCCGGCCTGCTCGGCGGCCCGGGACAGGCCAACTACGCCGCCGCCAACGCCTTCCTGGACGCCCTCGCCCGCCACCGCGCCGCCGCCGGACTGCCCGCCGTCTCGCTCGCCTGGGGCGCCTGGGCCCCAGGCGCCGGCATGACCGCGAACCTCGACACCACCGACGTACGGCGCATGGAACGCGGCGGCATCCTCCCGCTCGACCCCGAACAGGGCCTGGCCCTCTTCGACACGGCCACCGCGCTCGGCGAACCCGCCCTCGCCCCCGTACGTCTCGACACCGAAGCGCTGCGGGCCTCCGGCGACGCGGTGCCCGCACTGCTCAGCCGGCTCGTCCGCGCCCGGCGGCGCACCGCCGACAACCTCGCGGGAACGCCCGCCGCCGACCTCGCAGCCGACCTCGCCGCGCTGACGGAGACCGAGCGCGAGGCACGGCTCGGCGCGCTCGTGCGCGCCCACGTCGCCGAGGTGCTGGGCTACCCCGACCCCGGCTCCATCGGCGACGACCGGGCCTTCAAGGACCTCGGGTTCGACTCGCTGACCGCCGTCGAACTACGCAACGCGCTCTACGCCCGCACCGGACTGCGGCTGCCCGCCACACTCGTCTTCGACCACCCGACACCCGGCGCGCTCGCCGCCCACCTCGGCACGCAGCTCCTGGGCTCCCCGGCCGTGCCCACCGCCGCCGTCCGCACGGCCGGCACCGACGAGCCGATCGCCATCGTCGCCATGGGCTGCCGCTTCCCCGGCGGCGTCGCCTCGGCGGACGGCCTGTGGGAACTGGTCGCCCAGGGAGTGGACGCCATCTCCGGCTTCCCCACCGACCGGGGCTGGGACGTCGCCGCCCTCTACGACCCCGACCCCGACCGGCTCGGCCACTCCTACACCCGCTCCGGCGGATTCCTCGACGACGTCGCCGGGTTCGACGCGCCCTTCTTCGGGATGAGCCCGCGCGAGGCCATGGCCACCGACCCGCAGCAACGGCTCCTCCTGGAGACGACCTGGGAGGTCTTCGAACGCGCGGGCCTCGACCCCGCCACCCTCAAGGGCAGCCCGACCGGCGTGTTCCTCGGCGTCATGTACAACGACTACGCCGCGAAGCTCCCCGACACCTTCCAGGGCCACATCTCCAGCGGCAGCGCGGCCAGCGTCGCCTCCGGCCGCATCTCCTACACCTTCGGGCTCGAAGGCCCGGCCATGACCGTCGACACGGCCTGCTCGTCCTCCCTGGTCGCCATCCATCTCGCCGCGCAGGCCCTCCAGCAGGGCGAGTGCACGATGGCGCTCGCCGGCGGTGTCACCGTCATGTCGACCCCGACCACCTTCGTCGAGTTCTCCCGCCAGCGCGGCCTCTCGGCGGACGGCCGCTGCAAGGCGTTCGGCGCGGGCGCGGACGGCACCGGCTGGTCCGAGGGCGTCGGCATGCTGCTCCTGGAACGACTGTCGGACGCACGGCGCAACGGCCACGAGGTCCTGGCGATCGTGCGAGGCTCGGCCGTCAACCAGGACGGGGCCAGCAACGGCCTCACCGCGCCCAACGGCCCCGCCCAGCAGCGCGTCATCCGCCAGGCGCTCGCCAACGCCCGCCTGGAGCCGGCCGACGTGGACGCCGTCGAGGCGCACGGCACCGGCACCACCCTCGGCGACCCGATCGAGGCTCAGGCGCTGCTGGCCACCTACGGCCAGGACCGCTCCGCCGAACAGCCCCTGTACCTGGGCTCGTTGAAGTCCAACATCGGCCACACCCAGGCCGCCGCCGGGGTCGGCGGTGTCATCAAGATGGTCCAGGCGATCCGGCACGGCCTGCTCCCGAGGACGCTGCACGCGGACACCCCCAGCCCCCATGTCGACTGGTCCACCGGGGCGGTCGAACTCCTCGCCGAGTCCCGGCCGTGGCCCGAGACCGGACGGCCGCGCCGGGCCGCCGTCTCCGCGTTCGGGGTGAGCGGCACCAACGCGCACCTGATCGTCGAGGCGCCGCCCGCCCCGCAGTCCCCTGTGGCCGCCCCCCGGCCGGCCCCCGCGGTCCCGGTGCCCTGGACGCTGTCGGCCCGCACCCCGGACGCACTGCGGGCGCAGGCCGGCCGACTGCTGGCGCTCCTCGACTCCCGGCCGGCCCCCGACACCGTCGACCTCGGCCACGCGCTGGCCACCACCCGGTCCGCCTTCGACCACCGGGCGGTGCTCGTCGGCCGTGACCTGGCCGACTTCCGGCGGGCGCTCGCCGCGCTGGAAGCGGACACGGTCGACGCCGGCCTGGTCCGAGGGACCGCACGGGAACGGGGCAAGGCCGCCTTCGTCTTCCCCGGGCAGGGTTCGCAGTGGGTCGGCATGGCGATCGAACTCCTCGACGAGTCACCGGTGTTCGCGCAGCGCATGGCCGAATGCGCCGAGGCCCTGTCGGCCTACGTCGACTGGTCGCTGCTCGACGTCCTCTCCGACGAGGAGATGCTGGCCCGGGTCGACGTGGTCCAGCCGGTGCTGTGGGCGGTGATGGTGTCGCTGGCCGCGCTGTGGCGGTCCTACGGCATTGAGCCCGCCGCCGTACTGGGTCACTCGCAGGGTGAGATCGCGGCGGCCGTCGTCGCCGGAGCGCTCTCGCTGGCGGACGGCGCCAAGGTCGTCGCCCTGCGCAGCCAGGTGATCCTCGCCGAACTCGCCGGCAAGGGCGGCATGTTGTCCGTCGAGCTGCCGGCCGAGGACACCGAGGCGCGGCTGGCGCCCTGGAGCGCGCGGATCTCGGTGGCGGCCGTCAACAGCCCCGGGGCCGTGGTGGTGGCCGGTGACCCGGACGCCCTGGACGCACTCGCCGCCGCCTGCGAGGCCGACGGCGTACGGGCCCGCCGGGTGCCCGTCGACTACGCCTCGCACTCCGCGCACGTCGAGGCGGTCGAGGCCGGCCTCGTCGCCGAACTCGCCGGGATCGAGCCCAAGCCGTCTGCCGTCCCCTTCTACTCGGCGGTGACCGGCGAACCCCTCGACACGACCGAACTCACCGCCGGCTACTGGTACCGCAACCTCCGCGAGCCGGTCCGCTTCGACGCGGTGACCCGGGCTGCCGCAGGCCAGGGGCTCACGCACTTCGTCGAGGTGAGCCCGCACGCGGTGCTCACGGCCGCGCTGCAACGGACGCTGGAGGCGGCCGGCGCCGAGGCCGTCGTCGTCGGAACGCTGCGGCGCGGCGACGGCGGTACGGCGCGGCTGCTCGCCTCGCTCGCCGAGGCGCACGTCAGCGGGCTCTCGCCGGACTGGGCGACGGTGTTCGCCCCGCTCGCGCCCCGGCCGGCCGCGCTGCCGACGTACGCGTTCCAGCACGAGCGGTACTGGCCCGAGGCCGGCGCGGGCACCAGGGCCGACGTCGCCTCCGTGGGGCTGCGCGCCGCCGAACACCCCTTGCTGGGCGCGGCTGTTCCGCTGCCCGGGGACGACCTCGTCCTCGTCGGCCGGCTCTCCCTCGCGACCCACCCCTGGCTCGCCGACCACGCCGTCCGGGACACCGTGCTGCTGCCCGGCACCGCCTTCGTGGAACTGGCGCTGCACGCCGGGGACCAGGTCGGGCTCGCGCGGATCGCCGAGCTGACCCTGGAGGCCCCGCTGGTCCTCGACCCGGCCGGCGCCGTCCAGATCCAGGTCACCGTACGCGCCGCCGACGCCGCCGGGAACCGCCCGCTGACCGTCAACTCCCGTACGGCGGACGGCGATCACGACACCCCGTGGACCCTGCACGCCACCGGCACCCTCACCGCCGGCCCCGGCACCCCGGCCGACCTCACGGCCTGGCCGCCGCCCGGCGCCGAGCCCATCGCGACGGACGGCCTGTACGACACCCTCGCCTCGTCCGGACTCGGGTACGGACCCGTCTTCCAGGGCGTGACGGAGGTCTGGCGCACGGGCGACGACCTCTACGCGGAGGTCCGACTCCCCGTGGAGCCCGGCGCGTTCGGCATCCACCCCGCGCTCCTCGACGCCGCCCTGCACCCCTACCTCTTCACCGACCGCGGCGACGGCATCTCCCTGCCCTTCGCCTGGACCGGCGTCACCCTGCACGCCACCGGCGCGACCGCACTGCGCGTGCGCCTCACGGCGGACGGCCGCATCGAGGCCGCCGACGAGACCGGCGCCCCCGTGCTGACCGCCGACTCCCTGCGCACCCGCCCGCTCCCCGACACCCCCCTCACCGGCGTCCGCCGCGACGCCCTGTTCACCCTGGCCTGGCAGCCGGCCCCGCCCCCCGGCCCGACCCCGCCCGAAGCCGCCATGATCGGCGCCGACCTGGGCATCGCGGCCCACGACGACCTGGCCGCGCTGCTCGCCGCGGGCCCGATCCCGCCGGTCGTCCTCGCCCCGGTCACCGGCACCGGCGTCCAGGCCGCCCTCACCGACGCGCTGGCCCTCGTCCAGCAGTGGCTCGGCGACGAACGCCTCGCCGAGTCCCGGCTGGTGCTGCTGACCGAGGGCGCCGTGGCGACCGAGGAGGGTGAGGACGTCACCGACCTCACCGCCGCCGCCGTACGCGGTCTGCTGCGGTCCGCGCAGTCCGAGCACCCGGGCCGGATCGTCCTCGCCGACGTCGACGACCCGGCGACGGCGCTGCCCCTGCTGCTCCCGTACGTCACCGGCGCCGAGACCGAACTCGCCGTGCGCGCCGGCGCGGTGAAGGTCGCACGGCTGGTCCGCGCCGCCGCACCGACCGCGCCGCCCGCACCCGTGTGGGACCCCGAGGGCACCGTCCTGATCACCGGCGGCACGGGGCTGCTCGGCTCACTCGTCGCCCGGCACCTCGTCGCCGAGCACGGGGTGCGCCGCCTCGTCCTGACCAGCCGGCGGGGCATCGACGCGCCCGGCGCGCGCGAACTCCGCGCCGAGCTGGGCGAGTCGGGCGCCGAGGCGGTCGTCGCCGCCTGCGACGCCGCCGACCGGGACGACCTGGCCCGCCTCCTCGCCGAGCACCCGCCGACCGCCGTGGTCCACACCGCAGGCGTCCTCGACGACGCGGTCGTCGACTCGCTCACCCCGGACCGGCTCGCACCCGTGCTGCGCCCCAAGGCGGACGCGGCGCTCAACCTGCACGAACTCACCCGCGACCTGGACCTGTCGGCGTTCGTCCTGTTCTCCTCGGCCGCCGCCGCGTTCGGCGCCCCCGGACAGGCCAACTACGCCGCCGCCAACGCCTATTTGGACGCGCTCGCCGCGCACCGCAGGGCCGCCGGGCTGCCCGGCGTCTCCATCGGCTGGGGGCTGTGGGCCGAGAGCAGCGGCATGACCGGGCACCTCGCGGAGGAGGACGTGGCCCGCCAACGCGCCACCGGCGCCCTGCCGCTCAGCAACGAGGACGGACTGCGCCTCTTCGACGCCGCCGTCCACGGCCGCGCCGCCCACCTGGTCGCCGTGCCGCTGGACCTCGGCGTCCTGCGGGCCGCTCCCGAAGTGCCCGCGCTGCTGCGGGCGTTGGTGCGCACCCCGGTGCGGCCCACCGCCCGGTCGGCCGAGGCCGGCGGCGCCTTCGCGCGGCGGCTCGCCGCGCTGTCCGCGCCGGAGCGCGAGCACGCGCTGCTGGATCTGATCCGCCGTCATGTGGCGGCGGTCCTCGGCCACTCGGGACCCGAGGCCATCGACGAGACCAGCGCCTTCAACGAGCTGGGTTTCGACTCGCTGACCGCCGTCGCCCTGCGCAACCAGCTCACCGAGGCGACCGGCGTCCGCCTCCCCGCCACCCTCGTCTTCGACCATCCCACCCCCACCGCCCTCGCCGCCCACCTGCGGACCCTGCTGCTCGGCGGTGCCGAGGACGGCGCCGACAGCCGCGCGGCAGCCGCCGTCGCGGACGACGACCCCGTCGTCGTCATCGGCATGGCCTGCCGCTTCCCCGGCGGAGTGCGCAGCCCCGAGGACCTGTGGCGGCTGGTCGTCACCGGCACCGACGCGGTCGGCGCGATGCCCACCGACCGGGGCTGGGACATCGACGGCCTCTACGACCCCGAGCCGGGTCGCCCCGGCACCTTCTACGCCCGCGAGGGCGGATTCCTCTACGACGCTGCCGACTTCGACGCCGCCTTCTTCGGCATCTCACCCCGCGAGGCGCTGGCCATGGACCCGCAGCAGCGGCTCCTCCTGGAGAGCTCCTGGCACGCCTTCGAGCACGCCGGGATCGACCCGGCGACCGTACGCGGCAGCCGCACCGGCGTCTTCGCGGGCGTCATGTACCACGACTACGGCTCCGGGCTCACGGCCGTGCCCGACGACGTCGAGGGCTACCTCGGCGGCGGCACCTCCGGCAGCGTCGCCTCCGGGCGTGTCTCCTACACGCTCGGCCTCGAAGGCCCGGCGATCACCGTCGACACGGCCTGCTCGTCGTCCCTGGTGACCCTGCACCTCGCCGCGCAGGCACTGCGGCAGGGCGAGTGCACGATGGCCCTGGCCGGCGGGGTGACCGTCATGTCCACACCGGGCACCTTCGTCGAGTTCTCCCGCCAGCGCGGGCTCGCGGCGGACGGCCGCTGCAAGCCGTTCGCCGCCGCAGCGGACGGCACCGGCTGGGGCGAGGGCGTCGGCATGCTGCTCCTGGAGCGGCTGTCGGACGCGCGCCGCAACGGCCACGAGGTCCTGGCGATCGTGCGGGGCTCGGCCGTCAACCAGGACGGCGCCTCCAACGGGCTGTCCGCCCCCAACGGCCCGGCCCAACAGCGGGTCATCCGCCAGGCGCTCGCCAACGCCCGGCTCAAGCCGTCCGACGTCGACGCCGTCGAGGCGCACGGCACCGGCACCACCCTCGGCGACCCGATCGAGGCACAGGCGCTGCTCGCCACCTACGGCCAGGACCGTGAAGAGCCGCTGTGGCTCGGCGCGTTGAAGTCCAACATCGGCCACACCCAGGCCGCCGCCGGGGTCGCCGGCGTCATCAAGACGGTCCAGGCCCTGCGGCACGGGGTGCTGCCGATGACGCTCCACACGGACGCGCCGTCGCCGCACGTCGACTGGTCCGAAGGCGCGGTCGAACTCCTCACCGAGTCCCGGCCGTGGCCCGAGACCGGGCGGCCCCGGCGGGCGGGCGTGTCCTCGTTCGGCGTGAGCGGCACCAACGCCCACGCGATCCTGGAACAGGCGCCGCAGACGGCGGAGCCCGCCACCGCCGCACGCGTGGTCACCGACGGCCCATGGCCGCTCTCGGCCCGCTCCGAGCAGGCGCTCGCCGAGCAGGCACGGGCCCTGGTCGCCCACGCCGACGCGCACCCGGAGACCCCCGGCGGGGACCTCGGACTCTCGCTCGCCACCACCCGCTCGGCCCTCACCCACCGCGCCGTGGCACTCACCGACCACCGGGCGGCCCTTCTGGCGCTCGCGGACGGCGAGTTGCCGGCGGGGCTCGTGCAGGGCATCGCCGATGTGCGGGGACGGACGGTGTTCGTCTTCCCGGGGCAGGGTTCGCAGTGGGTCGGCATGGCGGTCGAACTCCTTGCTGATTCCCCGGTGTTCGCGGAGCGGATGCGGGAGTGCGGCGAGGCTCTGTCGGCGTACGTCGACTGGTCGTTGCTCGATGTCCTGTCGGACGAGGCGATGTTGGCCCGGGTGGATGTGGTCCAGCCGGTGTTGTGGGCGGTGATGGTGTCGCTGGCCGCGCTGTGGCGCTCCTACGGTGTCGAGCCCGCCGCCGTTCTGGGTCACTCGCAGGGTGAGATCGCGGCGGCTGTCGTGGCCGGGGCGTTGTCGCTGGCGGACGGCGCGAAGGTCGTCGCCCTGCGCAGCCAGGTGATCCTCGCCGAACTCGCGGGCAAGGGCGGCATGTTGTCCGTCGAGCTGTCCGTGGCGGAGGCCGAGGCGCGGCTGATCCCGTGGAGCGAGCGGGTGTCGATCGCGGCCGTCAACGGGCCACGGTCCGTGGTGTTCGCCGGGGACCCCGACGCGCTCGACGAGATCCGCATGGCGGTCGAGGCGTGCGGGCGGCGGGCGCGGCCCGTTCCGGTCGACTACGCCTCCCACACCGACCACGTCGAGGCCGTCGAGGAAGAATTGGCGGCACGACTGGCGGGGATCGCCCCGCGCGCGGCGGACATCCCGTTCTTCTCGACCGTGACCGCCGACTGGCAGGACGGCACCGGGCTCGACGCCCGGTACTGGTACACCAACCTGCGCCGCCGGGTCCGCTTCGAGGAGAGCGTGCGGGCGCTGGCCGGGCAGGGGTTCGGGTTCTTCGTCGAGACCAGCAGCCACCCGGTGCTCACCGCCGGCATCCAGGAGACGGCCGAAGGCGTGGTCGCGCTCGGGACGCTGCGGCGCGACCAGGGAACGCTGGGCCGCTTCCACGGATCGCTGGCCGAGGCGTACGTACGCGGTCTCGACTGCGACTGGACGCCCGCCTACCCCGGTGCGCGGCGGGTCGCACTGCCGCTGTACGCCTTCGAACGCAAGCGGTACTGGCTGGAGTCGGGCCCGGGGCGGACCGAGCGGTGTGACAACGAGTGGCGGCACCACGTCAGTTGGCAGCCGCTCACCGAGGACGGCGGCAACCGGCGGACACAGGACGGGACGTGGCTCGTCGTCCAGGGCGAGGGCGACCACTCCTGGACGAAGGCGCTGCTCGGGCCCGACACCGTTCCCGTCGTCGTCGACCCCGCGACCACCGGCCGCGCCGAACTCGCCCGGCTGCTCGGCGCGGTCGACGTCACCTCGCTCGCCGGGGTGGTGTCGCTGCTCGCCGACGACCAGCGGCCGCACCCGGACCATCCGGCCGTGCCCGCCGGGACGGCGGCCACGCTGGCGCTCGCCCAGGCGCTGGGCGACCTCGGCAAGGACGCGCCGCTGTGGCTGGTCACCCGGGGCGCGGTCGCCGTGGCGGAGGGGGACGGGCCCGCCGAGCCCGGCCAGGCGCAGGTCTGCGGGCTCGGGCGCAGCCTCGCCCACGAGTATCCGGAGCGCTGGGGCGGGTTGCTCGATCTGCCCCGGGACCTCGACGAGTTGGGGGAGCGCGGGCTCGGTGAACTGCGCGGGCTGCTGAGCCGGTCGGACGGCGAGGACGAACTCGCCGTGCGGGGCTCGGGGGTGTACGTGCGACGACTCGTCGAGGCCACGCCGGCCGCCTCTGCGGCCGCCCCCTGGACCCCCACCGGCACCGTCCTGGTCACCGGCGGCACCGGCGCCCTGGGCGCCCACGTGTCCCGCTGGCTCGCCCAGGCCGGTGCCGAGCACATCGTCCTGGCCAGCCGCAGGGGCGAGGACGCTCCCGGCGCCGCCGAACTCCGCGCGGAACTCGAGGAGTCGGGCGCCCGGGTCACCCTCGCCGCCTGCGACACGGCGGACCGCGACGACCTGTCCCGCCTCTTCGCCGCCCACCCCCCGACCGCCGTCTTCCACACGGCGGGCGTCCTCGACGACGGCGTCCTGGACCAGCTGGACACGGCCCGCCTCGCGACCGTGTTCGCCCCGAAGACCGCCGCCGCGACCCACCTCCACGAGCTGACGAAGGACCTCCCGCTCACCGCGTTCGTCCTGTTCTCGTCCGCCGCCGGTGTCCTCGGCAGCGCCGGACAGGCCAACTACGCCGCCGCCAACGCCTACCTGGACGCGCTCGCCGAGCGGCGCAAGGCCGACGGGCTGCCCGCGACCTCCGTCGCGTGGGGCGCGTGGGGCGGGGGCGGGCTGGCCGCCGACGCCGGGGTCGTCGAGGACCGGCTGCGGCACAGCGGCGTCCGCCCGATGGCGCCGCAGCGGGCGATCCGCGCGCTCCGAGGGGCGCTCGACGGCGGCGACACCACGCTGCTCGTCATCGACGTGGACTGGAGCCGGTTCACCGACACCGGTGGTGCGGCGCCCGCCTGGGCGCGGGCGCTGCCGGTGACCAGGCCGGCCACGCGGGATGAACCCGGCCGGGAGCTGGGCGCCCTGGGGCAGAAGCTCGCCGCGCAGTCGCCCGCCGACCGCACCCGCACCCTCCTCACCCTGGTCCGCGCCCAGGCCGCCGCCGTCCTCGGACACGAGGGCGCCGACGCGGTCCCGGCCGGACGGGCCTTCAGGGAACTCGGGTTCGACTCGCTGACGGCCGTGGAACTGCGCAACCGGCTCGCGTCGGTCACCGGTCTGAAGCTGCCCACCACCCTCGTCTTCGACCACCCCTCCGCGGCCGAACTGGCCGCCCACCTCGGCGGGCAACTCCTGGGCGACACAGCCGAGTCGGGCCCGGCGCCGACCGTCGTCGCCGACGCAGCCGAGCCCATCGCGATCGTCGCCATGAGCTGCCGCTTCCCCGGCGGCGTACGCACCCCGCGCGAGCTGTGGGAGCTGCTGGCGGCCGGCGAGGACGCGATCGGTGAGTTCCCCACCGACCGGGGCTGGGACCTCGACGCGCTCTACCACCCCGACCCCGACCACCTCGGCACCACCTACACCCGGCACGGCGCGTTCCTGCACGACGCCGCCGAGTTCGACGCCGAACTCTTCGGGATCAGCCCCCGCGAGGCGCTGGCCATGGACCCGCAGCAGCGGCTCCTCCTGGAGACCGCGTGGGAGGCGTTCGAGCGGGCGGGCATCGACCCGAGCGCGCTGAAGGGCTCCGCGACCGGCGTGTTCGTCGGCACCAACGGCCAGGACTACGTCAGCGGACTCGCCGAGATCCCCAGCGGCGCGGAGGGCTACCTGCTCGCGGGCAACGCGGCGAGCGTCGTCTCCGGGCGGCTCGCCTACACCTTCGGGCTCGAAGGGCCCGCGGTGACCGTCGACACGGCCTGCTCGTCGTCCCTGGTCGCCCTGCACCTCGCGGCGCAGGCGCTACGGCAGGGCGAGTGCACGCTCGCCGTCGCGGGCGGCGCGTCCGTCATGTCGACGCCCGCCTCCTTCGTCGAGTTCTCCCGCCAGCGGGGACTTGCCGCCGACGGCCGCTGCAAGCCGTTCGCGGAAGCCGCCGACGGCACCGGCTGGGGCGAGGGCGTCGGCCTCCTCGTCCTCGAACGCCTCTCCGAAGCCGAACGCAACGGCCACGAGGTCCTGGCGATCGTGCGGGGCTCCGCCGTCAACCAGGACGGCGCCTCCAACGGCCTCACCGCACCCAACGGACCGGCCCAGCAGCGCGTCATCCGCCAGGCGCTGGCGAACGCCCGCCTGGAGCCGGCCGACGTGGACGCCGTCGAGGCGCACGGCACCGGCACCACCCTCGGCGACCCGATCGAGGCACAGGCGCTGCTGGCCACCTACGGCCAGGACCACTCCGCCGAACTGCCCCTGTATCTCGGCTCGGTGAAGTCCAACATCGGGCACACCCAGGCCGCCGCCGGGGTCGCCGGCATCATCAAGGCCGTCGAGGCGATGCGGCACGGCATGCTGCCGGCCAGCCTCCATGTGGACGAGCCGAGTTCGCACGTCGACTGGACGGCCGGCGCGGTGACGCTGGTCACCGAGAACACCCCGTGGCCCGAGACCGGACGGCCCCGGCGGGCCGGGGTGTCCTCGTTCGGGGTGAGCGGGACCAACGCGCACGTGATCCTGGAGAACGGCCCCGAGAGCGCGACGGCCGAACCCGCCGACGTCCAGGGGATCCTCCCGTTCACGCTGTCCGCGCGGACAGAACCGGCGTTGCGGGCACAGGCGCAACGGCTGCTGGAGCACGTCGCCACGGCCCCCGCCCTCCCCGACACCGCCCTCTCCCTCACCCAGACCCGGGCCGCCCTCGACCACCGCGCCGCCTTCACCGCCCGCGACCACGAGGAACTGGCCGAGGCCCTGACCGCCCTCGCCGAAGGCCGCACCCCGGCCGGCGGCGTCACCGGCGTCGTGCGGGGCGCCCCCGAAACCGCCTGGGTCTTCTCCGGGCAGGGCGCCCAACGCCCCGGCATGGGACGCGAGTTGTACGAACGCTTCCCCGTCTTCGCCGAAGCCCTCGACGCGGTGTGCGCGGAGACCGACCGCTGGCTGCCCAGCCCGCTGCGCGACAGCCTGTTCGACCTGACCGACGCCGGCGCCGAGGCCCTGCGGGACACGGCGCTCGCCCAGCCCGCCCTGTTCGCCTTCCAGGTCGCCCTCGCCGAACTGCTGTCGTCGTGGGGCCTGCGGCCCGACGCGGTCGCCGGGCACTCGGTGGGCGAGTTCGCCGCCGCGCACGTCGCGGGCGTGCTGAGCCTGCCGGACGCCGCCCGGCTGGTGTGCGCGCGGGGCCGGCTGATGTCCGCGCTGCCGGCGGGCGGCGGCATGCTGGCCGTCGAGACCGACGAGGCCACCGCGGCCGCCCACCTCCCCGACACCGTCGCCGTCGCGGCGGTCAACGGCCCCACGGCCACCGTGCTCTCGGGCGACCTGACCGCCCTCGCCGCACTGGAGGACCGCTTCAAGGCGGCCGGCCTGCGCACCCGCAGGCTGCGGGTCAGCCACGCCTTCCACTCCCCGCTCATGGAACCGATGCTGGAGGAGTTCGCGGCCGTCCTCGCCGAGGTCACCTGGGCCCGGCCGCAGACGCGGTTCGTGTCCACGCTGACCGGCGGCCCGGTCGACGAGGAACTGGCCGATCCGGGGTACTGGACCCGGCACGCCCGCGAGGCCGTACGGTTCGCCGACGCCATGGCCACCCTCGCCGGCAGCGGTGTCGGCGTCCTGCTCGAACTCGGCCCGGACGGCACCCTCTGCGGCATGGCGGGCGACGCCTTCCCGGCCGCCCTGCCGGCCCAGCGCAAGGACCGGGGCGAGGAACGCGCCCTCCTCGGCGCGGTCGGCGGACTGTGGACCCACGGTGTGGCGCCCGACTGGCCGGCTGTGTTCGCGGACACCGGCGCCCGCCGCACCGGCCTGCCCACCTACCCCTTCCAGCGCGAGCGCTACTGGATCCGCCCCGCCACCGCCCCCGCCGGCGACATGAGCGCGGCCGGACTCGCCGACGCCGACCACCCCCTGCTCGGGGCGGCCGTCCAACTCGCGGGCACCCAGGGCGCGTTGTTCACCGGAAGCCTCTCGCTGCGCACCCACCCCTGGCTCGCCGACCACGCCGTCGGCGGTGTCGCGGTGCTGCCCGGCACGGCGTACGTCGAACTCGCGGTGCGCGCCGGGGACCAGGTCGGCTGCGGCCGGGTCGACGAACTCACCATCGAGGCACCGCTGACGCTGCCCGAACGCGGCTCGGTCCAGCTCCAGCTGATGGCCGACGCGCCCGACGCGGACGGCCGCCGCTCCCTCCACCTGTACGCCCGCCCCTGGGACCCCGAGCGGGAAGGCGAGTGGACCCGGCACGCGACCGGCGTCCTGGCCCCCCAGGCGGCGGCCGAGTCCTTCGACCTGACCACCTGGCCGCCGCCCGGCGCGACCCCCGTCCCCGTCGACGACCTGTACGACCGCGTCGCCACCACCAGCTTCGGCTACGGCCCCGCCTTCCAGGGCTTGCGCTCGGCCTGGGTGGCGGGCGAGTCGGTGTACGCGGAGATCGCCCTCCCCGACGACCACAAGGTCGGCGCCGACCGCTTCGGCCTGCACCCCGCGCTCCTCGACGCGGCCCTGCACACCCTGGCCCTGCGCCCCCGCCCCGACGACCAGCCCTACGTCGACCGCATGCCGTTCTCCTGGAACGGCGTCACCCTGTACGCCACCGGCGCGGACGCGCTGCGGGTACGGCTCGACGGCGGCGCGCCCGACCTGGTGTCGCTGGCCGTGGCCGACGCGTCCGGCCGTCCGGTCGCCGCCGTGGAGTCCCTGCGGCTGCGCCCGGTCGGCGGCGACCTGGTGCCACGGGCGAGCGAGGCCCGCGCCCCGCTGTACCGGGTCGACTGGACCGCACTGCCCCTGGCCGAGGCGGCCGCCGTCACCTGGGCCCACGCGGACGATCCCGGCGCGTGCGACATCGCGGTGGCGGTGTACGAGAAGGCGTCGAGTCCGCACGCCGCCGTGCACCAGGCCCTCGCGGCCGTACAGACCTGGCTGGCCCAGGACCCGCCCCGGCAGAGCCCGCTGGTGTTCGTCACCCGGAACGCCGCCGGACCCGACCCGGCCGACCTGACGCACGCGCCGGTGTGGGGCCTGATCCGCTCCGCGCAGAGCGAGCACCCCGGCCGCTTCCTCCTCCTCGACCTGGACGTGGCGCCCGAACCGGACGTCCTGGACCGGTGGCTGCCGCTCGTCCTCGCGGCGGGCGAACCGCAACTGGCCCTGCGCGGCGGCACGCTGCTCGCGCCGAGGGTCGCCCCCACCGGCACGGACGACCTGCTCCCCGTCCCGGCGGACACCGACGCCTGGCGCCTCGACATCGTCGAGGGCGGCACCGTCGAAGGGCTCGCCCTGGTGCCCGACCCGCGCGGTGCGGCCGACCTCGCGCCGCACGAGATCCGGGTGGCGATCCGCGCCGCCGGCATGAACTTCCGTGACGTCCTGGGCACGCTGGGCGCCTACCCCGGCGACGCCCCCGTCATCGGCATCGAAGGCTCCGGCATCGTCACGGAACTCGGCGCCGACGTGACCGGACTCGCCCCCGGCGACCGGGTCATGGGCCTGTTCTCCGGCGCCTTCGGTCCCCTCGCGGTCACCGACTTCCGGATGGTCGCCCCGATCCCGGCCGACTGGACCTACGAGACGGCCGCGTCCGTACCGGTCGCGTTCCTCACCGCCTACTACGGCCTCGTCGACCTCGGCCGCCTCCAGCCGGGCGAACCGGTCCTGGTGCACGCGGCGGCGGGCGGCGTCGGCATGGCCGCCGTCCAGCTCGCGCACGGGCTCGGCGCCGAGGTGTACGGCACGGCGAGCCCCGGCAAGTGGGACACGCTGCGCTCCCTGGGCGTCCCGGACGAGCGGATCGCGTCCTCCCGCACGCTGGACTTCGAGGACGCCTTCGCCCCCGCCGGCCTCGCGGTCGTCCTCAACTCCCTCGCCGGGGAGTACGTCGACGCCTCGCTCCGCCTCCTCGGGGACGGCGGACGGTTCCTGGAGATGGGCAAGGCCGACATCCGCGACGGCGCCGGACTGCCCCCGGGGGTCTCGTACGCGGCCTTCGACCTCATGGACGCCGGGCCCGAGCGCATCCAGGAGATGTTCCGCGACGTGCTCGCCCTCTTCGCGGCGGGGACGCTGACACCGCTTCCGCTGGCCACCTGGGACGTACGGCGGGCCAAGGACGCGTTTAGGACGATGAGCCAGGCCAGGCACGTCGGGAAGATCGTCCTGACCGTGCCGAGGCCCCTCGACCCCGAAGGGACGGTCGTCGTCACCGGCGCGGCCGGCGGTCTCGGCGCGGCGCTCGCCCGGCACCTCGTCGACCGGCACGGCGTCCGGCGGCTGCTGCTGCTCGGCCGCAGCGGCGGCGAGAGCCCCGCGGCCCGACGGCTCCTCGCGGACCTCGCGGAGGCGGGCGCCGAGGCCACCTTCGCGGCCTGCGACACGGCGGACAAGGAGGCGCTGGCCGCAGTCCTGAAGACGCACACGCACACGCACCCGCTCACCGCCGTCGTCCACTGCGCCGGCCTCCTGGACGACGGGATCGTCGAATCCCTGACCCCCGAGCGCGTGGACCGCGTCCTGCGGGCCAAGGTCGACGCCGCCCGCAACCTGCACGAACTCACCGCCGGCGCCGACCTCGCCGCGTTCGTCCTCTTCTCCTCCGCCGCCGGCGTCTTCGGCAGCCCCGGACAGGCCAACTACGCGGCCGGCAACGCCTATCTGGACGCCCTCGCGCACCAGCGCAGGCGGGCCGGGCTCGCCGCGCACTCGCTGGCCTGGGGCCCGTGGACCCCCGACGACGGCATGACCAGCACCCTCTCCGAGGCCGACCGGGTCCGCGTGAGCCGGGGCGGCATGGAGACCCTGTCCGACGCGGAGGGCCTGGCCCTCTTCGACGCCGCCCTCACCGCCGAACCGGCGCTCGTCCTGCCCGTCCGGCTGAGCGCCGCGAACCTGCGGGAACAGGCCCGCGCCGGCACCCTCGCCCCGCTGCTGCGCGCCCTCGTCACCACCCCCGTCCGGCGCACGGCACAGAGCGCGCCCGCACCGGCGGCCGGCGGCCCCGCGCTCGCCGAACGGCTGGCCGGACTCGACCGCCCGCAGCAGGAGGTACTGCTCCTCGACCTCGTCCGCGCGGAGGCGTCCGTGGTCCTCGGGCACGGCTCCGCCGACGGGATCGACGCCGAACGCGGCTTCCTGGACCTGGGCTTCGACTCGCTGACGGCCCTGGAACTGCGCAACCGGCTCGGAACGGCGGCCGGGCTGCGGCTCACCGCCACGCTGATCTTCGACCACCCGACGCCGGCCGCGCTCGCCCGGCACCTGCGCGAACAACTCGCGCCGGAGCAGGCCGAGCCGACCGTGACCCCGGCCCCCACCCCCGTCCAGAGCCTGGTCGACGACATCGACGAACTCGACCAGATGGAGCTGGACCACCTGATCCAGCTGGCCCTCGAAGGCGACGACCTCTGACCGGCGTCCGCCCACCATCCAGGAGACACACGATGGCTGCAAGCAACCAGAACGACCAGGTGGTGACGGCGCTACGGGCGTCGCTCAAGGCCAACGAGCGCCTGCGCCGCCAGCACAAGGAACTGTCCGAGGCCGCCCGCGAGCCGATCGCCGTGATCGGCATGGGCTGCCGCTTCCCCGGCGGCGTCACGAGCCCCGAGGAGCTGTGGGACCTGGTGAGCGCCGGCCGGGACGTCCTCGTCCCGTTCCCCGCCGACCGGGGCTGGGACCTGGAGGCGCTGTACGACCCCGACCCGGACCGGCCGGGCGCGTCGTACGTCAAGACCGGCGCGTTCCTCACCGGGGCCGCCGAGTTCGACCCGGTGTTCTTCGGGATCTCACCCCGTGAGGCCGCCGCCATGGACCCCCAGCAGCGGCTCGCGCTGGAGACGGCGTGGGAGGCGGTCGAGCGGGCCCGGATCGTGCCCGCCGCTCTGCGCGGCAGCGCGACCGGCGTGTTCGTCGGGGCCTCCGACCAGGGATACGGGATGAGCCTGTGGCCGCCGCCGCCGGAACTGGAGGGGTACCTGCTGACCGGGGGCGCGTCCAGCGTGATCTCCGGGCGGATCGCCTACACCTTCGGGTTCGAGGGACCGGCCGTCACCGTGGACACGGCCTGCTCGTCGTCGCTGGTCGCCCTGCACCTGGCGGCACAGGCACTGCGGTCCGGGGACTGTTCGCTGGCGCTGGCCGGGGGCACCTCGGTCATGGCGACACCGGGGCCGTTCACCGAGTTCTCGCGGCAGCGCGGGCTCGCGCCCGACGGACGGTGCAAGCCGTTCTCGGCCGCCGCCGACGGCACCGGCTGGGGGGAAGGCGTCGGCATGCTGCTCCTGGAGCGGCTGTCCGACGCCCGGCGCCACGGGCACGAGGTGCTGGCGATCGTGCGTGGCAGCGCCGTCAACCAGGACGGCGCCAGCAGCGGGCTGACCGCGCCCAACGGGCCCGCCCAGCAGCGGGTCATCCGGCAGGCGCTGGAGCGGGCCGGGCTCGCGCCGGCCGAGGTGCACCTGCTCGAAGCGCACGGCACGGGGACCGCGCTGGGGGACCCGATCGAGGCACAGGCCCTGCTCGCCACCTACGGACAGGACCGCGAGGAGCCGCTGTACCTCGGGTCCGTGAAGTCCAACATCGGTCACACGCAGGCCGTTTCGGGGATGGCCGGGGTGATGAAGGCGGTCATGGCGCTGCGCCACCGGGTGCTGCCGGCGACCTTGCACGCCGACGAGCCGTCGCCGGCCGTCGACTGGGAGTCGGGGAAGGTCACCCTGGTCACCGAGAGCATGCCCTGGCCCCTTACCGAGGGGCCCGGACGGGCGGCCGTGTCGTCGTTCGGGGTGAGCGGGACCAATGCGCACGTGATCCTGGAGGAGGCACCGGCGGCCGAGCCGGCCGGGGCTTCGGGTGAGGCGGCCGGTGCCGAGGAGGCGGTGTCTCAAGCACCCCTGGAATCAGGGGAGTTCGCGACGCCGTTCCCCTGGCTCCTGTCCGCCCGTGGCGACGCCGCCCTGCGTGACCAGGCCGCGCGCCTCCTCGCCCACGTCGAGGCCCGCCCCGCCGCCGTGGACGCCGTCGGCCGAGCCCTCGCCACCACCCGCACCCTCTTCGAACGGCGCGCCGCCCTCACCGCACCCGACCGCGCCGGACTGCACGCCGCCCTGACCGCCCTCGCGGCCGGCGAACGGCACCCGGCCCTGGTCACCGGCGCCGCCCGGAGTGCCCGCACCGGCTGGCTGTTCTCCGGCCAGGGCTCCCAGACCCCGGCGATGGGCCGGGAACTGTACGCCCGTTTCCCGGTGTTCGCGGAGGCCGTCGACAAGACGTGCCAGCTCCTCGACGCCGAACTCCCGCGCCCGCTGCGGGAGGTGATGTTCGCACCGGCGGGCAGTGCGGAGGCGGCGCTGCTGGACCGCACCGAGTTCACCCAGCCCGCGCTGTTCACGGTCGAGGTCGCCCTGTTCCGGCTGCTGGAGTCATGGGGGCTGCGACCGGACTTCGTGCTCGGGCACTCGGTCGGCGAGATCGCCGCCGCGCACGTCTCGGGCGTCCTCACCCTGGAGGACGCGTGCACGCTGGTCGCCGCGCGCGGCCGGCTCATCCAGGCGCTGCCCGCGCGCGGCGCCATGGTGTCGGTGCGCGCGAGCGAGACGGACGTCCTGCCGCTGCTCGCCGGAGCCGAGGACCGGATCGGCATCGCCGCCCTCAACGGGCCCCGCTCGACGGTCGTCGCGGGCGACGAGGAGACCGTCCTCGCCGTCACCGCACAGCTCGCCGGACGCGGACACAAGACGCGGCGGCTCACCGTCAGCCACGCCTTCCACTCCCCGCTGATGGAACCGATGCTCGCCGAACTCGCCCAAGTGGTCGCCGGGTTGACGTTCTCCGCGCCGCGCATCCCGCTCGTCTCGACCGTCACCGGCGACCTCGCCAGTGCCGCCGCCCTCGCCGACCCGGCGCACTGGACGCGCCAGGTCCGCCAGGGCGTCCGCTTCCACGACGGACTGCGCACCCTTCAAGCGTCCGGCGCGACCCGCCTCCTCGAAGTGGGCCCCGGCGGCGCGCTCACCGCCATGGCCCGCGAACTGCCGGGACTCCACGCGGTCCCCGCCCTGCGCAAGGACCGTCCCGAACCGCAGACGCTGCTCGCGGCGGTGGCCGAGCTGCACGTGGACGGCGCCGCCGTCGACTGGTCCGCCGTGTATCCGCCGGCGCCCCCGGTGGACCTGCCCACGTACGCCTTCCAGCACGAACGCCTGTGGCCGGCCGCGGGCCGCGCGCACCGGGGCGACGTCGAGGCGGCCGGACTCGACACCCCCGACCACCCGTTGCTCGGCGCCAGCACCGAACTCGCCGACGGGGGAGTGGTGTTCACCGGCCGGCTGTCGCTGCGCACCCACCCCTGGCTGGAGTACCACGCCATCGCCGGCACGGTCCTGCTGCCCGGCACCGCCTTCCTGGAGATGGCGCTGCGGGCGGGCGAGCGGGTCGGCTGCGAGCGGGTCGGCGAACTCGTCGTCGAGGAACCCCTGATCCTCACCGCCGACGGCGCGACCCTGATCCAGCTCGTCGTCGGCGACCCGGACGGCCGGGGCGCCCGCACGGTCCGGATCTCCTCCCGCCCGGCCGAGGGCGCGGACGGCCTGCTGTGGTCCTCGCACGCGAGCGGAGTCCTGCTGCCGGACCCGCCGCCCGCGGCCTTCGACTTCCGCGAATGGCCCCCCGCAGGCGCCGAACCACTTCCGGTGGACGCGCTGTACGACCGGTTCGCCGACCGGGGCTACGCCTACGAGGACGCCTTCCGAGGTCTGAAGCACGCCTGGCGGCGCGCCGACGAGACCTACGCCGAAGTCGAACTCCCCGAGGAACAGCGGGCGTTGGCCGAACGCTTCGGACTGCACCCGGCGCTGCTGGACTCCGCGTTGCACGCGGTGGGCCTCGGCGGCGACGGCGGCCAGGAGACGGTCGCCCCCGTGGTGTTCTCCTGGTCCGGCGCCGCCCTGCACACCCCGGGCGCCACCAGCCTTCGGGTACGGCTCACCCGGGTCGCCCCCGAAGAGGTCTCCCTCGCGGTCGCGGACGCCTCCGGCCGGGCCGTCGCCGAAGTGGACTCCCTGGTGCTGCGGCCCATCGCCACCGAGCAGTTGACGAAGGCGCGCGCCGCACGGCACCCCGCGCTGTTCGGCACGGAATGGGTACGGGTGCCGACGGGTGCGGGTGCGGGTGCGGGTGCGGCCGTCGACGCGGTGCTGGTGCCGTGTCTGGACGCCGACGGGCCCGCCGAGGCGACCGGGAAGGCGCTGGCGGAACTGCGGGCGGCCCTCGCCGAGGAGCACGGCAGGCTGGTCTTCCTGACCCGGGGCGCGGCCGGACCCGGCGCCGCCGACCCCACGCACGCCGCCGTCTGGGGCCTGGTCCGCGCGGCCCAGAGCGAACACCCCGGCCGCTTCGTCCTGCTGGACGCCGACCAGGAACCCGACGCCCGCCTCCTCGCCGCCGCCCTGGCCACCGGCGAACCCCAACTCGCCCTGCGCGACGGCGTTTTCCACGCCCCCCGGCTCACCCCGCTCCCGGTCCCCGAACCGGCCCCGCTGCTCGACCCCGCCGGGACGGTCCTCATCACCGGCGGCACCGGCGGACTCGGCCGCGCGCTGGCCCTGCACCTCGTCCGGCGCCACGGTGTGCGCAAGCTGGCGCTGCTCAGCAGGAGGGGGCCGCAGGCGCCGGGCGCCGCCGAACTCGTCGCGGAACTGGGCGAGTCGGGTGCCTTCGCCGAGGTCATCGCGTGCGACGCGGCCGACCGGGACGCCCTGGCCGCCGTCCTCGCCGGCCTCCCCGACCTGACGGCCGTGTTCCATCTGGCGGGGCTGCTCGACGACGCCGTCGTCACCTCGCTCACCCCGGACCGCCTCGACGCGGTGCTGCGGCCCAAGGCGGACGCGGCGCGGCATCTCCACGAGCTGACCGGGCAGTTGTCGGCGTTCGTGCTGTTCTCCTCGGCCGCCGGCACCCTCGGCACCCCCGGGCAGGGCGCCTACGCGGCGGCCAACGCCTACCTCGACGCGCTCGCCGCGCACCGCACGGCCCAGGGTCTGCCCGCGTCCTCTCTCGCCTGGGGGCTGTGGGCCCAACCGGACGGCATGGCCGGGGAGTTGGGCGACGCGCACCTGGAGCGGATCTCCCGCGCGGGCATGACTGCGCTCACCGAACAGGACGGGCTCGACCTCCTCGACAGCGCCTGCGCGAGCGGCGAGGCGGCCGTCCTCGCCGCCCGGCTGGACTTCGCCGCCCTGCGCGGCCTGGCCGCCGCCCGCCCCGACGCCTTCCCCGCCCCCCTGCGCGCCCTCGTCCGCACCCCACGCCGCCGAAACGCCCGCACGCAGCACCCGGAAGGGAGCGCCGGTCTGCTGCGCCGGCTGCGCGCGCTGACCGAACCGGAGCGCCACGGCGCCCTCGTCGACCTGGTCCGGGCCGAGGCCGCCGCCGTCCTCGGACACGGCGGGGCCGAAGCGGTGCCCGCCGAGGCGGAGTTCCTGGAGCTGGGCTTCGACTCGCTGGCCACCGTCGAACTGCGCAACCGGATCGCCGAGACGCTGGGAGTGCGGCTGGCGACGACCGCGCTGTTCGAACACTCGACGCCGACGGCGCTGGGGGGTCTGCTGCTGACGGAACTGCCGGAGGGGGCGGCGGAGGAGCGGGTGGGGGAGGAGAGGGCGCTTCCTGCGGAGGCCCCGGCCCCCGGGCTCCCCATGCATACCTCGGCCCCCGGAACCGGGGCGGGCACTCCGGCCCCGGCAAGTGGCCCGCAGAGGGGTACAAGGCCCGCCGGGCTCCCCGCGCACACCCCGGCCTCCGGTACCGGGGCGGGCATTCCGGCCCGCAGGACCGGGACGCGCCCCGAACCCCGCCCCGCTTCCCCCGCCCTCGTCGGCCTCCTGGAAGACGCCGTGGCCAAGGACCGCTTCGCCGACTACCTCGGCCTCCTCATGACGGCCGCCGAACTGCGCCCCTCCTTCGACCTCGCCGACGCCCCCGACCTCGCCCCGAAACCCCTGGTGCTGGCGAGCGAACCGGAGACGCCGGCCCCCGGGATCATCGCCTTCCCGTCCATGCTCGCGGTGTCGGGCCCGCACCAGTACGCCCGGCTCGCGGCGGCCCTGCGCGGCAAGCGCTCCCTGACGGTCCTGCCCCAACCGGGCTTCCTCCCCGGCGAATCGCTCCCGACGAGCGTCGAAGCCCTCGTCGAGGCCCACGCGTCCTCCGTACGGAGCGCGGCCGGCGAACGGCCGTACGTGCTGCTCGGCCACTCCTCCGGCGGCATGGTCGCGCACGCGGTGGCGGGCCGGCTGGAGGCGGACGGCGCCGGGCCCGCGGCGGTCGTGCTCGTCGACGCCGTCCTCTTCGGGGACGCGGCGCTCGACGGGCTCGGGCGGGGTCTCGCGGACGGAATGGTGGCGCGCGAGCGGTCCGGCGCGCCGATGAGCGAGGACCGGCTGCTGGCGATGGGCGGCTATGTACGGCTCTTCCAGAGCTGGCGGCCCCGGGCGCTGACGGCGCCGACGCTGCTGGTGCGCGCCGCCGAACCGCTGCCGGGCACCCCGCCGCACAGCGGCTGGCGCTCCTCGTGGCCGCTGGAACACACCTCGGCCGACGCCGCCGGAAATCACTTCACGATGCTGGAGGAACACGCTCCGGACACGGCGGGAGCCATCACGGAATGGCTCGGATCAATTCTCTGAACGACGCGGTTCCACGCCGTGGAACAGGCGGCGAAAACAAACTGGCACGCCCTGTAGTAATGCGGTGGCGACGGGAAAGAAAAGTGGTGGATGAAATGGCGGACAAAGGCCGGATACGCCATGCCGTGGTCCTGGGCGGCGGCCTCGCCGGGCTGCTGGCGGCGACGGCGCTGACGCGGCACGCGCAGCGGGTCACCGTCGTCGAACGGGACCGGATGCCCGAGGGCCCGCAGCCGCGCAAGGGCACCCCGCAGGCCCGGCACGCGCACATGCTGATGTCCAGCGGGGCGGAGGCCATCGACCGGCTGGTCCCCGGCTTCACCGGGCGGCTGCTCGGGGCCGGCGGCCACAAAGTCACCGTACGCACCGGGGTGTTGTCGTGCACCGCGAACGGATGGCTGCCCCGCGAGGGGGAGTTGCAGTACATCATCACCGCGGGTCGGCCCCTGCTGGACTGGACGCTCCGCGAACTCGTGCTCGCCGACGAGCGGATCACCCTGCTCGAAGGCGTCGACGTGACCGGACTGACCGGCGACGCGCAGCGGGTCACCGGAGTCACCCTGCGCTCCGAGAGGGGCGACGCACCGAGCGAGCTCGAGGCCGACTTCGTCGTCGACGCCACCGGACGCGGCTCCAGCGCCCCGGGCTGGCTCGCCCGGCTCGGCGTCCCCCAGGTCCGCGAGGAGAAGGTGGACACCGGACTTGCCTACGCGACCAGGGAGTTCAAGGCCCCCGCCGCCCTCGCGGACCTCGTCGTCAACGTCACCGCAGACCCCGGCGACGCCCGCCCGGGACAGGCCGGCGCGCTGCTGCCGATCGAGGACGGCCGGTGGATCGTCACCCTGTCCGGGCTGAAGGGCTCCCGACCGCCCACGGAGGAAGGGGAGTTCATGGCGTTCGCGCGGGGCCTCAGGCATCCCCTGCTCGCCGATCTGATCTCGGCGGCCGAGCCGATCGGCGGCATCCACCAGTCGCGCTCGACCGTCAACCGCCGCCGCCACTACGAGGAACTGCCCGTCTGGCCCAGCGGGTTCCTGGTCGTCGGCGACGCGGCCGGCGCCTTCAACCCCGTGTACGGGCACGGCATGAGCGTCGCCGCCAAGACGGCCCTCGCCCTGCGCGCCGCCCTCGACCGGCACGGACCGCACCCGCGGCGCCCGCAGGCCCTCCAGGAGGCGGTCGCCGCCGCGGGGCAGGACGCGTGGTCGCTCGCCGTCAGCCAGGACCAGCGCTACCTCCCGTCCGACGAGGGCCGACCCGGGCTCGCCGCACGCCTGCTGCGCCGTTACATGGCCCGCTTCAGCCGCGCCTCCGCGAGCCGTCCCTCGGTCGCCGCCGTCGCCGCCGACCTCTTCACCCTCTCCGCCCCCCTGTCGCGGGTGACCGCGCCGAAGACCGTGCTCGCCACCCTCCTCGGCCCCACCCGACCGCCGCTGACCGAGCCCCCGCTGACCGAGAGCGAACGCAAGGCGCTCGCCGAAGTCACCGGCGTTTCCTACTGACTTGGCCCGAGGAGCCTTCCCATGACCGTCGTAGAGCCCCTTTACAGCCCCGGCTACTTCCACGATCCCTATCCCCGCCTCACCCAGGTCCGCGAGGCGGGCCCCGTCCACCACGTCAAACGCCCGGACGGCCTGGAGGTCTGGCTGATCACCCGGTACGCCGAGGCCCGCGCCGCCCTCGCCGACCACCGGCTCTCCATGGACGGCCACCGCATCCAACAGGCTCTCGGCGCCTTCGCGTACGGCTATCTCGACCCCGAGAACGACGCCCCGCACACCCTCCTGTCCAGCGACCCGCCGGACCACACGAGGCTGCGCCGGTTCGTCAACCGGGCCTTCACCTCACGCCGGATCTCCGGCCTGCGCCCCCGCGTCCAGGCCATCGTCGACGCCCTCCTCGACAAACTGGAGGGCCAGGAGACCGCCGACCTCATCGAGACCTTCGCCACGCCCGTCCCCATGGAGGTCATCTGCGAACTCCTCGGCGTCCCCGTCGCCGACGCGGAGGACTTCAAGGACTGGACGGCCGCCCTGTTCCTGCCGCCGTCCGGCAAGGAACAGGACCCCGCGACGGAAGCCATGCGCAACCTGCGCGCCTACCTGACCCGCCTCATCGCGGACAAGCGCGCCGCCCGCGACGCGGGCACCGAGGACGACGACCTGACGACCGCCCTCATCGGTGTCCGCGACGGCGACGACGACCAGCTCTCCGAGCACGAACTCGTCAGCATGATCGTGCAGTTGCTCATCGCCGGCCACGAGACGACCGTCAACGGCATCGGCAACGGCGTCTTCAACCTCCTCAGCCACCCCGACCAACTCGCCGCGCTGCGCCGCGATCCCACGCTCATCACAACGGCCGTCGACGAACTCCTGCGCTACGACGGCCCGTTGGAGACCGCCATCCTGCGCATCGCCACCGAGGACATCCCCATCGGCGACCAGGTCGTCCCGGCCGGCGCCTTCGTGAAGATCGTCCTCGCCTCCGCCAACCGCGACCCCGCGCACTTCACCGACCCCGACCGGCTGCTCCTGGACCGCAAGGAGAACCGGCACATCCAGTTCGGGCACAGCGTCCACAACTGCCTCGGCGCCCACCTCGCCCGCACCGAGATGGAGATCGCCATCGGCTCCCTGCTCACCCGCTTCCCCGGCCTGCGCCTGGCGGTCCCGGCCGACGAGGTGCCGTGGCGGGAGATCATGATCATGCGGAGCCTGGCCCGGCTCCCGGTCGCCCTGGGCGACCCGGCTGTGTAAACCCCCTGGCCGATGCCGTGAAAGGCCGTGAAAAGACGACGGAAGCAGGACGGAAGCGGCCACTCCTACGCTGACGGTGTCCGGCCTCCCCACGGGGCGGACACCGGAAGGCGGTTCAATGGAACAGGACTTGACGGTCACCCTCCTCGGCAGGCTCTCCGTCACCCGGCACCCGGGACAGCGCGCCAGCGCCCCCACCGCGCCCAAGGAACGCAAGATCCTGGCGCTGCTGCTGCTCGCCCAGGGCCGCACCGTGCCCATCTCCACCCTCGCCGAGGAACTCTGGGCCGCCGCCCCGCCCCGCCGGGTCGCCGCCTCGCTCCAGACCTACGTCCTCAACATCCGCGGCCGTCTCTCCCGCGAACTCGCCCTGCCCGGTTCCTGGGTGCGTGACCGGCTCGTCGTCACCAGCAACGAGGGCTACCGCTTCCGCACCGACGACTGCCACCTCGACCTCGCCGAGTACACCCGCCTCGCGGACCTCGGCGAGGCCGCCGCCGAACGCGGTGACACCGAGGACGCCGTACGGCTGCTGCGGGCCGCCGAGAACCTGTGGTGCGGACCCGTCCTGCCCGACCTCGAACACGGGCTGCCGCTGCGGGCGGAGAGCGTCCGGCTCGAACAACGCCAGCTCGCCGTACAGGAGTCACGCATCGAGGGCGAGCTACGGCTCGGCCGACACCGGCAGTTGGTGAGCGAACTGTCCATGCTGACCCTGCGCCACCCCTACCACGAGCGCTTCCACGAGTACCTGATGCTCGCCCTGTGCGCCTGCGGCCGTACGGTCCAGGCGCTGGAGGTGTACCAGCGGCTGCGCCAGTCACTGGTGGGGGGCATCGGCATCGAACCGTCCGCCCGCATCCGGCGGCTGCACGAGGACGTCCTGTGCGCCCGCGTACCCGAGTCGGCGGCTCCCGGCGATTCCTGAGAGCGCTGGCCTTGTTCGTCCGCACCACTGGACCGTTCCGTCCAATAACCGTCTGGAAATCGCCCCGGTGGGCCCGGCGCGGGTATTTTTCCCAGGGGTGTAACAAAACTGCCTGGGACCGACTCCACGACCGTGGAGTGATTGCCTGGCATCCGTGTGGAAAGGTGACGGGCGGATGCGAATTCCGGATATCGAAGTGAGTGCGCCGGATTTCTCCTTCACATTGCTGGGCCCTCTCGAAGTCGTCGGAGCCGACGGCGAGACCTGTCTGCTGCCCGGCCGGCAGCGGGCCGCCCTGTCCGTCCTGCTGATCCGGGCCGGCCGGGTCGCGAGCATCGGCCAGCTCGTCGACGCCATCTGGGAAGAGGTCCCGCCGCAGACCGCCAGGGCCCAGGTCCAGTTCTGCGTGCACGCCCTACGCCGGGTCCTCGACGACCTCGCCGTACCCGCCCGCATCGTCACCCAGCCCCCCGGCTACCGCCTGGAGGTCCCCGACGACCGCCTCGACAGCCGCGTCTTCGAACGCCACGTCGACACCGCCCGCGCCCTGGCCGCCGCCGGCCGCGCCGAGGACGCCGCCACCGCCTTCCGCCGGGGCCTCGACCTCTGGCGCGGCCCCGCCCTGGACGGCGCCGGACGCGCGGTGCGCGACCAGGTCGTCTGGCTCGACGAACTGCGCGCCCAGGCGCGGGAGCAGTGCGTGGAACTGGAGCTGGGGCTCGGGAGACACCGTGAACTGGTCGGTCCGCTGCGCACGTTCCTCGCCGCCGACCCGCTCGCCGAGGGGCTGCGGGGACAGTTGATGCTCGCGCTGTACCGGTCGGGGATGAAGGGCGAGGCACTGAACGTGTACCGGGCCGGACGGACGCTGAGCGCGGAGCAGCTGGGGCTGGACCCGGGGGAGCGGCTGCGGGGTCTGCAGGCGGCGATCCTGGCGGACGATCCGGGGCTGCTGTGGACGCCGGGGGAGCGGGCTGCGGGGGCTGGGGAGAGGGGCATGGGGCCGGGAGAGCGGGCCGCGGGGCCGGGGGATCGGGCGATGGGACCTGAGGGACGGCTCATGGAGCCCGGGGAGCGGGTGGCGGGGCCTGGGGGGCGGGTTGCGGGGCCTGAGGGATGGCTTATGGGGCCGGGGGAGCGGGCTGCGGGGCTTGAGGGGCGGCTTATGGGGCCGGGGGAGCGGGCTGCGGGGCTTGACGGGCGGCTCATGGAGCCCGGGGAGTCCGGGGAGCCGGCGGGGAGGTTCGCCGGGCGCCCGGGACCGTCCCGTGCCACGGCGGCGCCCGCGTACACCGACGACTCCACGTACACCGACGACCCCACGCTCCCCTGGAGACCTCGGCGCCCCGCGCCGCTCACCCCCGGTCGGTCCGCCCACCACCGCCCGCCCCGCCAACTCCCGGCCGCGATACCGGACTTCACCGGTCACACGGCCCTCGTCGCCGAACTCGTCCGCGAACTCGGCAGCGCGCGCGAACCGGCGGCGGGTCCCCGGATCGTGAACATCACCGGCGGCGCGGGCGTCGGCAAGAGCGCGCTCGCCGTGCACGTCGCGCACCGCGTCGCCGCCGCCTTCCCGGACGGCCAGCTGTACGTCGACCTCACCGACGTCCGCCCCCCGGGCGCCGCCCTCGCCCAGACCCTCGTCGGCTTCGGCTACGACGCCGGCTCGCTCGCCGGTGACGCCGCGAACGCCGCGCTGTACCGGAGCCTGCTGGCCGGCCGGCGGTTCCTGGTCCTGCTGGAGGGCGCCCGGGACGAACAGGACGTGGCGTTGCTGCTGCCGGGCTCCGCGGACGGCGTCGTCCTCGTCACCAGCCGGCGCCGGCTCACGGGGCTGCCGGGGGCGCGGTTCGCGCACGTCGACCCGTTGACCGGGACCGAGGCGGCGGAGCTGCTGGAGCGGCTGACCGGCGGGGGCGGGCGGGAGCCGGACGCGGTCGCCGCCCTCGTCGACCTCACCGGCGGGCTGCCGCTGGCCCTGCGGATCGTCGGCGCGCGGCTGAGGGCCCGGCCGCACTGGACCCTGCGCACGATGGTGCGCCACCTCGAAGAGGAGGCACACCGCCTCGACCTCCTCACCCACGGTGAACTCTCCGTCCGCGACAGCCTGTTGTCCGTCTACACCGACCTCGGCCCCGACGAGGCACGCCTGTTGCGCCGGCTGGGAGCCCTGAGCGGTCGCCGGCTGCCCCGCTGGACGGCGGCGGCGGTCCTCGGCGAGGGCCGCCGGTGCGCCGACGAACTCCTCGAACGCCTTGCGGACGCGGGCTTGCTGGACACCTCGACGGCGTCCCCGGCCGACGCCGGCCACTTCCACCGCACCGAACTGGTCCGCCTCTTCTCCGCGGAACGCCTGCGGGCGGACGAACCCGGCGCCGAGCCGGGCGTCCTCCGCCAGATCCTCGAAGGCTGGCTCTGCCTGGCGGAACACGCCCGCCGCGCGGTCCGCGCCCCCCACGCCCCGGCACCGTCCCCGGCCACCGCCTCCTGGCGGGTCCACGCCGACGCCGTCGCCGACGCCCTCACCGACCCCACGGCCTGGCTCCTGCGCGAACGCGAGGGCATGTCAGCGGCGTTGGCCCGGGGGCGCGAGCTGGGGCTGGAGGAGCTGTGCGGCGCGCTGACGCGCACGGTGAGTTCCTTGTGGACGGACCTGCGCGAGGGCGCGGAGTCGGAGAGGGCCCGGCGGAGCGGGCCGCGCGCGGTGTCACCTGCGGTGGGCTGGACAGCCTGACCGCAACCACCCCGCCCCACCGGCCACCCCACCGCCTCGGACAACTCCTGTGCCCCCCCCCCCGCGGAAGATTCCTGGCGGGTGTGCCGCTGAGGTGCCCCCGAGATGCGGAGGGCGACAGCGGATCAGAAGCTCAGGAAGTTGACCGTCGACCCCGAGGCTCTGCGTGGCTGGATCCGCCAGGCCGAGGCGGACGCCAGTGAACGCGACTGAATACGAGTCTGAGGGGCTGCCGACGCCAGGTGCTCGGGAGATTCCTGTCTCCTGCCCGGGCCGGGCGTTTTTCTCAGCGGTGGCTGTCGGGCACGCCGCATGACCGGGGACTGCCCCGGGGGACGACCGCACGTGGGTCCGGGCCTCAGGGTGTCGAGAACTTGGCAGGGGGGAGACCAGCGCGGGCACTTTTGGGGCCAGGAGCTGTTCGGTGAGGAAGGCATGGACGGCGGTCACGAGGGTGATGTGGTGGTGCCAACCCGGCCAGGACCGGCCCTCGAAGTGGTCCAGGCCCAGGCTGTGTTTGAGTTCGCGGTGATTGTGCTCGACGCGCCGGCGGACCTTGGCCGGACGGACCAGCTCGGTGACCGGTGTGTCGGAGGGTAGGTTCGACAGCCAGTAATCGGTTGGCGCGTCGGCATCGGCGGACCATTCGACCAGCAGCCGGCAGTCGGGCAGGCCCCCGTCCCACCAGCCCTGTTCGGCCGGGGCAGCGGCTTTGCCGGGACGCTCCACGGCGCCTTGTCGGCCGGGCGGACGCGCACCGCGGCGAAGCGGGAGCGTGACTCCCCTCACGCCCCGTTCCGCCAGGTGAGAGGGGTGAAGGCCTCCTGTCCGAGTCCGGCCGCCAGGGTTGCCAGGGAAGGTGCGGCCTGCCGGTAGCGCGGCTGAGGCCCACAGTCGATGGGCCCGTTGCGGTCGGCGTGCCGCGCAGCGCGGGCGAGGTCATCCGCTATCTGGCCCGGATGCGCCCCCAACTCCACGTCACCCCGGCCGTCTTGGACGCCCTGGGGTTCCTGCGCGGCTTGGGCCGCACCGGACGGAAACGGGTGGTCGTGCGCGTGCTGATGAACGACGTGGTGGGGCTGCTCCCGAGCTGGGCGCGCACAGAACTCGGCATTCACCGACCGGCCCTGGTGCGCGCCGACTGGGACCGGCCGGCGGCCACCGTGGTCGGCTGGGCGCTGGAGTGGGCCCGCGGCCCCTCCGAGATCCATGCCGCAGCGCGGGCCCGACTGGTCGAGGCGGAGCCGGGACCACGCGACGGGTTCTGAAGGGCTCGCCGACGGTTGCCCCTCGTCAAGTCACGGAGATCGGTTGACCACTTGAAGGCCGCGACCGGACGCGCCGAGCAGCCGTTCGAAAACCATGCGACGTATCGCGGGCGCCCCCGGCAGGATGCTCCTGTGAACCCTGTGCTGTGCGGGCTCGCCGCCAATCCGGCCCTCCCCGGTGAACTCATCGATGAGCTGATCGGCCTCGCGGACACCGGGGTCGACGAGATTCTCGCCGAGCGCGTGGATCTCAGCCGGGCACAGGTCGTCGCGCTCGCCCGTCGCGTCCCGGAGACCGCGGTGCTGCTCGCCTACCGGGGCAAGCTGACCGCCGCCGACGTCGATCCCTCGGCGCAGCCGCGTGCCGCGCTGGCCCTCCTGGACGAGGGTGCCGGCTGCCCGGAGTGGGCACGCCGCTTCGCGGCGGATCCGGTCGCAGAGCACAGGGAGAAGCTGGCGGCCTGTCCCGGTCTTCCGCCCGATGTCGTGGAGACGCTCGCCGCCGACGCGGAGGCAGAGGTCGTAGCGGAGCTGGCCCTGTGGGCGACGCCGGACGTGGCGGCCCGGCTCGCGCGGCACCCGCACGCGGCGGTGCGCAGCGCCGTGGCCGCCAACGAGGCGACACCCCCGTCCGTACTGGCGATGCTGATCACGGGGGAGGAACTGGCACTGGCCCGGACGTGCCTGGTCTGTGACCGCGAGACGACTCCCTTCGTGCATGATCCGAACTGCTCGCTGACCGACTGCGAGCTGCCACCGGGTGCCTCGTGCGACGGCTCCCACGAATCCACCACGCACGAGATGTACGCAAGAGCGTTGGCCAACCCGGCCACGCCCACCGCAGCAGTCGTCGGCTTCGCCGACCACCCTTCGACGCTGCTGCGCTACCAACTGGCCGCGCGCCCGGACCTGCCACAGACGGTGTACGGGCGGCTCGCCCGTGATTCCGTTCCCGGTGTCCGCGCCGGCCTCGCGGAGAATCCGGCGATCGACGACGCCCTGATCCGCGCGCTGGCCGGCGACCGCGGCCATGACGTACAGCGCATGCTGGCGCACAATCCGCGGGTGCCGCTCGATGTGCTCGCCGAGCTGACCGGTGTCACCAAGATCGGTCCGACCCTGCTGCCGCGGATCGCCGCCGCGTCCGAGTCCGAGATCAGGGAGCTGGCCGCATCGCCGAATCCCACGCTGCGGATGCTCCTGGCCGCCCGCCGTGATCTGCTGCCCGGGATCCGCGACGAGCTGGCCACGGACCCCGACGCGAAGGTACTCGCGTCCATCGCACCGCACCCTGGGCTCTCCGACGCCCGACTGCGCGCCATGACCGACCGGCACGGCGCCCGGGTCATCGCGAGAGTGGCGACCAACCCGGACGCGTCACCGGCACTCCTGCACGACCTGGCCCGACACCAGCCACCCGTCAGCAAGGCACTCCGGGAGATCGCCCGACACCGCAACGCGACGGCACCGGCACTGCTCGCCTGCCTGGCGGACGTACGGGCACGCCCCATGGCCGCCGCCCATCCGGCACTGCCACCGCAGACCATCGTGGACCTCCTCACCGACGACGACTGCGACGTGGCGGAAGCCGCCGCTGCCAACCCCTCCCTGCCCTCGGCCGTCATGACGCGACTGGTGTCACGCACCTGATCCGACACCCCCGGGCACCCGCATGCGCAGCAACCGGCCCCCTGACCTGGCCCACTTGGGCGAAACCCCCGCCACGACTACCGCCTCGCACTTCTGACCTGCCGTCAATTCTCTTGCGGGCGTCCAACGCCGGTGCCTCATGCCCCGTCCGAAAAGAGGTCCATATGCCCAGACCGTCCCGCCTGGCCGGTGCTGCCACGGCCACGCTCGCCCACCCACTTCGACCTGGCCGCGAGAACATCGCGCTGGAATCCGACGGATCCGCCGACCTGACGCTCGCCTTCGCCCGCCAGGTCGCGAACGTCACCCGGCAGGGCGACACACGGATCCTCGCCACTCTGCCAGCCGTGGCGAACCCGAACACACCTATCATCCAGGAGGAAGCGGCCGACGTGCGTGACGATCAACCGGTGCGCGCCGACCGTGTCGCCGGCGTCCTCGGGTGTGTGCTGCACCTGCTCGCCCTCGGCCGGTGCCTGCGCGCTCTCCGCCTCGCAGAGCAGCACGTCGCACCCCTCGGCCAACTCGGTGAGGCTCGGGCAAGGGGCCGTATCCCCGGAGTACACCAGCGACCTGCCCGCCGCCTCGATGCGCACGGCGAAAGGCCGGAACGCCATGCGACACGGCCCGGCTGGTCAGCCGCAGCGAGCCGATGGTCGCCCGGTGTCCGTCGTGCGACTCGGTGACGGCGAAGGCGGATTCGACCGGACTGCGGGCCGGTGTGTTGATGAGGAACGCGGCCAACCGGTCGGCGATGCCGGCCGGACCGTAGGGCGGGATGGGGCGTGCGAGACGGATGTCCGCGTACAGGGCGCCGTAATACGCCGTGAGGAGGTCCGCGCTGTGATCGGCGTGCAGATGCGAGATCCAGATCGCGTCGAGCTCGTCCAGCCGCACGTGACGACGGCGTCGCGCACTCCAGGACCGTGAGGCTGAAGAGTTCGCTGCTCATCCCGGGAGCTCAGAACGCGTGATCCACAACTCTCCCGGGTTTCTCGTGGAGATCGGGAGTTACGATGGCTCGCGCGAACGAGAGGGGATGGTGGAGATAGCCACGCAGGCCGCCGCCGCGCAGCCCCGCACCCCCTTGAGCAGGAAGCGGGTCCTGGACACCGCCGTCGCCCTGGCCGACGAAGGCGGGGTCGAAGCGCTCAGCATGCGGAAGATCGCGCAGCCACTCGGGGTCGTGCCCATGGCGCTGTACAAGCACGTGGCCAACAAGAACGAGTTGCTGGACGGCATGATCGACGTCCTCGTCGGCGAGATCGACCCGCCGGCCACCGACACCGACTGGAAGACCGCCATCCGCAGGCGGATCCTGTCGGCCCGCCGCATGCTGCTGCGCCACCCGTGGGCGTCCGCGGTCATCGAGGCGCGGATGAAGGCACGGGCCACCCCGACGCCCGCGATGCTGGAGTACCTGGACTCGATGATCGGGATCTTCCGGGCCGGGGGTTTCTCCGTCGACCTGGTCCATCACGCGATGCACGTCATGGGCAGCCGCCTGCTGGGCTTCTCCCAGGAACTGTTCGAGGACTCCGCCGGCGGTGAACCGGACCCGGACGCCTTGCCGCCCGAGGAGATGGCCGCGCGCTACCCCCACATCGCCGAACTGGCCATGGCCGTCGCCCACGACCCGGAGTCGGTCGTCGGCTCGGGCTGCGACGACCAGTTCGAGTTCGAGTTCGCTCTGGACCTGACGCTGGACGGCCTGGAACGGCTCAGGACGGCGAGCTGACCCGCCGGAGCCGTCGCCGCACTCCCTCTCCGAACCAGCTCCTCCCCACCCCTTGACCGGTGTACTGCGTACACCTAGCTTGCTTAGAAGGTGTACGCAGTACACCCCGAAGGGTGGGGGAAACCGGATGAAGGCGATCGTTCAGGAGCGGTTCGGCCCGCCGGACATCCTGCGGCTGGCGGAGACCGACGTACCCGAGGTCGGGGCCGGCGAGGTGCTGGTGCGGGTGCGCGCCGCCGCGATCAACCCGTACGACTGGCACCTGATGCGAGGCGACCCGTTCATGGCGCGGCTGACACCGGACGTGGGACTGACCCGGCCGAAGAGCCGGGTGGCCGGGGTCGACGCGGCCGGACGTGTTGAGGTCGTCGGCGCCGCTGTGCGCGGGCTGTGTCCCGGCGACGAGGTCCTGGGATTCTGCCCGGGCTCCTTCGCCGAGTACGCGCGCACCACCCCGGACCTGCTGGTGCCCAAGCCCGAGGGCCTGACCTTCGAGCAGGCCGCCGCGATCCCGATGGGGGCGGTGACCGCGCTGCGCGGCATCCGGACCGTGGCCCAGGTGCAGGCCGGACAGCGGGTGCTGGTCAACGGGGCGGGCGGCGGCGTGGGCACCTTCGCCGTGCAGATCGCCGCGGCCCTGGGCGCGGAGGTGACGGGGGCGTGCAGTGCGCGCAACGCCGAACTCGTGCGCTCACTGGGCGCCGCGCACGCCGTCGACTACACCCGGGAGGACTTCACCGACGGGCGCACGCGCTATGACGTGATCCTGGACAACGTGGGCAACCGTCCGCTGAGCCGGCTGCGCAAGGCACTCCCCCCGAGCGGGGTCCTGGTGGCCAACGGGGGCGGCTCGCCCGGCCACGTGGTCGGGGCGATGGGCTCGATGCTGAAGGTGATCGCGGTCAACGCGATCGTCCGGCAACGGCTCCGCGTGATCCTTCCGGCGGCCCCTGCCGGACCGACCCACGAGGACCTCCTCGCCGTCACCGCACTCATCGAGGCCGGCAAGCTCACCCCGGTGATAGACCGGACGTACACCCTGGCCGAAGCGGCCGAGGGCGTGCGCCACGTGGAACGGGGCCACGCACGCGGCAAGGTCGTGGTCACTGTGCCGTGAGCGTCTCCGGCCTTCGTCGCTCCAGACCCGCCGGCCGTCTTCGACGTAGACGGTCACATACGGTTCGTCAGGTCCTGCGGTGCGATGCCCCGGACGTTCGCTAGACTCGGCTTGAAGACTTCTTCAATTTCGATATTTGTTTGATCATGTATCTCGTATCTCGTGGAGGGTTGTCCGGGGTGGGTGGGTTCGTCGAGGCGTTGCGGGACCGGGTGCGGAAGGCGCGGGCCCGGGTGGTGGAGGCGACCCGGGAGGGCGATGTGTTCGAGAAGGCGGCCGCCGAGGACGAACTGGACGACGCGCTGCGCATCGCCCGTAAGCACGGAGTGGCGGTCGAGGAGGAAGAGGAAGGTGACGCGCGTGGTTCCGCTGTATGAGGCGAAGGCGGAGTTCTTCCGGATGCTCGGGCACCCCGTGCGGATCCGGGTCCTGGAGCTGTTGCAGGAGGGGCCGAGGCCGGTGCGGGAGCTGCTGGCCGAGATCGAGGTGGAGCCGTCGAACCTGTCCCAGCAACTGGCGGTGCTGCGCCGCTCGGGCATCGTGACCGCCACTCGGACCGGCTCGACGGTGGTGTACGAACTCGCCGGGGGAGACGTCGCCGAACTGCTGGGCGCGGCCCGGCGCATCCTCGCCACGCTGCTGGTCGGCCGTCAGGGGCTGCTGGAGGAACTGCGGAGCGCGGAGCCCGCGCGGTGAACGGCCGCCGGTTCAGGCCGCTGTGGGGGCGGGGGAGACCGGCGGCCCCCGTCGAGTACGGACCGCCCGTGGTACGGCGTCACCTCGCTTCGATCGAGGTCGGCCCGGAGGCGGTACGGCGGGCGAGGGAAACGGTGGCCGCGTACCTGCCCTCCGCCGGTGTCGCACCGGGTTCCGCGTTCGCGGACGCGGTGCTGCTGGCGACGAGCGAACTGGCCGCCAACGCCGTTCGGCACGCACCCCGCTCCCCGGTGATGGACGTGGGGATCGCGGTCGCGGCCGGACAGCTGATCGTCAGCGTCGAGGACGCCGAACCGGTACTGCCGGATCTCAGCGCCGAGGGCATGGGCGCGGGCCTGCGGATGGTGACCGAACTCGCCGGCGACTACCGCGGAGGCGTCGGCACCGAGCGGGCCGTCGACCATGACGGCAAGGCCGTGTACGTGCGGTTCGGCATCCCGTCGTAGGGACGGGGCGGAAGGGACAAGGAGCGGCACCATGTGGAAAACGCGCAGACCAAAGGCCCAGGACCGGGATTCGAAGGTCCAGCGAGGCGTCGCGCTGCGCGCCTTCATCTACATCTTCGGCACCCACATCATCGCCGGATGGGTGATGCTGCTCTTCTACCTGGGCGGACACGCCAAATAAGCGTGCCGCGGGTGGCTCGCCTCGGCCGTGCGGCAGGACACCGTGGGGCTGCCCTTGGTGACCGTCCTGCCGTCCAGGAACGGTCTGCCCGAGAAACCGGGCCCGGCCGCCTCCCAGCCGGTCGGGCACGCGGTGTCGACGTGCGGGTGATCTGGCCGTCGGGGGCCGCGCGTGAGGCGAGGTCCGGGGGACCGGGCGACGCGATCGCAGTCGATCGGGCTTCTGAACCCGTACACGCTGGTGTTGCAGAAGCCGGTGATCCAGGTGGCGATCTCGACGCGGGCCTCGGCGCGGGTGCGGAAGGCGCGCCGGTGGACGTACTCGACCTTGAGCACGCTGCGGGACGCCTCGCTCACGGCGTTGTCGAAGCACGAGCCGACTCTGCCCGCGGGGCGCACGACGCTCAGCTCGCGGCAGCCCCGCCTGCTCGCTGCCTCTGCCGGTGTGCATGATCATGCCGTGGACGTCGCCGCCCCGGGTCCGCGGCCAGGTGGAGGCCATCTCCGCGCCCGTGCCGAGCGGCGCGTGATGCACGGGGTGAGAGATCAGCCCGTCTCACCGACGCCGTGCTCCGCCCACGCGATGCCGTCCACCGACAGCCACGGCTGGCCGGCCACGGTCGCCGGGGTCATCGCGGTGAACGCCAGGACGTCCCGATGCAGGTGGGACTGGTCGGCGTAGCCGCTGTCGGCCGCGACCCCGGCCGCACCTTCGCCGGCCGCCAGACGATGCGCGGCATGATCGAAGCGGACCAGCCTCGCGGCGCGCTTGGGAGGAAGCCCGATCTGCGACCGGAAGCGGGACCACAGGCGCTTGCGGCTCCACCCGACCTCGGCCGCCAGGTCCTCGACCCGGACCCGGCCGCGGCTGACGAGCATCCGGTCCCAGACGAAGACCACCTCGGGATCCACCGCCGGTCCCGTCTCCGCCCGGCGGGCGAGCAACGCCTCCGTCAACGCGAAACGGTCCTGCCACGACGTGGCGTCCCCGAGTCGCTGTCCGATCCGTGCCGCGTCCCGGCCCCACAGGTCGTCGAGGGCGACCAGGGTACGGTCCAGCTCCGACGGGGAGGCGCCCAGCACGGCGCGTGCGGCCACCGGGGACAGGCGCACCTGCAGGCACTCGATGTTCTCGCCTCGCACGCGGACAGCGCTGTGCAAGAACCCGGCGACAAGGTTCCCCCGCTGCTGCCGACCGGTGGCGACATCCACGACGAGCGGGCCGTTGCCGAACTCCAGAGCCAGCGTGACCGCCGGGTGCGGGACCACCCGCACGTCGACCGGGCCCGCGCCGCCACTGCGGAACCCGGCCATGCTGACACCGGCTACCCGGCTGGGCCCCGGCGGCTTCACGACACCCCACCCGGCCACCGTCCCACGCTCGTGCGCAGCGGATCGCATGACCCCATGCTAAGAGGACGTCGACCGGAACATTTGTCCAATACACCGGCGCGCGGTGACGGTGACAGTGGGTTCATGAGCCACACCATCATCCAGAACGCCTTCCAGGCGCTCGCCGGCAACGACCCCGACCAGATCTCCGCAGTCTTCACCGAGGACGCCGAATGGCTGTCGCCCCCGGGGAACGCCACCGCCGTCGCGCTCGGGGTGACCCACCACATGGTGGGCAGGAGGGCGATCGCGCGCTTCTTCGCCGAGGACTTCCCCCGCCTGTTCGCGCACGATGTCGCCGTCTCCTTCCACGGGTCCCACACCGACGGCGAGCGGGTGACCGTGGAGGCGACCATGACGGCGACGCTCGCCGACGGCCATCACTACACCAACGACTACTGCTTCGTCTTCGAGCTCCGGGGCGAGCTGATCCACCGGGTCCGCGAATACGTGGACACGGCCCGCGGGCACCGCATGATCTTCGGCGAAGCCCCCCAGCAACCATCCCCGACCTGGCCGTGAGGCGGGAGCGCGGTCGCGGTGGTGCTGGCGCTGTCGGTGCCGGGAGGGGCCGGAACGGCGGGGGATCACGGGTTCGGGGTGGTGCCGGGGATCGGCACGGGGGGGTCGGTACGGGGGTAGGGGTCGCGTTTCTGTACCGGGCCATGGAGCAGGGGCAGATGAGTGTGGTCGTGCCCGTGAGCGATGTGGGCGCGGTCGCCCTTCCCGTCCTGGTGGGCGTGGCTCTGCTGGGGGAGCGTCCGACGCCGGCGGCCTGGGTCGGCATCGTGGCCGCGGTGCCCGCGCTGTGGCTCGTCTCCCAGGTTCCGGGGCCGGACCGGGCCCGGTCCGACGGGCCGCGGGTGACCGCCGGAGTGCCGGCCGCGCTGGTCGCGAGCGCCGGATTCGGTGTGCAGTTCCTGGCGATGGCGCAGGTGGGGGAGGCAGCGGCCTGTGGCCCGTGGTCGTGAGGCGGGTCGCCTCCGTGCTGGCGATCGCCGTCGTGCTCGCCCGGTACCGGGCGCCGGTGACGATGCCCGGCGGGCCGGGCGTGGTGGCCTGCGCCGCCGGTGCGGTGGGGACCGTGGCCACCTCCAGCCTGCCTGGTCCCGGGAAGCCGGTCCCCAGAGATGGCGAGCACGCGGACGTCGTCACGTGAAGAGGGCAGAGCTCAGCAGAACCTGCCCAGTCCTGCGGAGAATGAGTCGGCGAGGGCGGGGTCCGACTCGAACTTCTCGACCTGATCCCTGGCCGAGACCTCGAGATTGGAGCGCGAGAAGGCGAAGTTGGCTCGGACGAAGCAGTCGTCGCTGGTGTTCAGATCCGTCAGCGTCCCCGAAACATACGACCAGGTATGGCTCCCGAAGGGTGCCGAGCATCGCGTGTAGGTCACCTTGCCCCAGCTCTGCTTGATCGTCGTGGCCTTCGAACACTTGTAGCTGGACGCCGTTGCGGGAGCGGTTGTCACTGTGGACAGACCCGCAACTGCCAGTACTACACCGCCCGTCAGAGCAGCCAGGCGTTGTGCAGCCTTCATGTATACATCTCCCATAGTCCGTGGACAGCCCGTGCCGTCAGCGTTCCGGATCATGGGTGAGCTGCGTACCTGAAATGTTTCAGGTTGTACGGGCACTTGGTCCTGGACCTGGAGACGCCGCTGGAGTCCGCCAGTGAGGGACACAGGAACTGGGTGTAGCGGGTGTCGTTGTCGAGGAAGATCTTCAGCCAGGGGATCGTGCGGCGCGTCACGTTCGAGTTGCCCCAGGTGGGGAAGCCGTGACCGCCGCTGGTGAGTTCGATGAAGGCGCTCTGTGTGGCAGCGGGCATGCCGCCGTAGAGGCCGTCGAGGTAGGACGGGGTGACCGTACCGTCGTCGCGCGCGCCCATGATCATCGTCGGGACGCGCAGCGTGGACAGGTTCTGCGAGGGGGAGAAGGGCGCGAGCGGGATGGCTGCCTTCAGCGACGGCCGCCGTTCGGCCGCGCTGATGGCTCCGCCGCCGCCCATGGAGTGGCCGATGACACCCAGCCGGTTGGGGTCGACGCGGTCGCGTACCGGGCTTTTCCGGGTGAGGTAGTCCAGCGCGGCGAGGAGTTGGGTTCCTCGGGCGGTGTCGAAGTCGTTGGGGCTGTTGGTGTCGATGCCGATGACGACGAACCCGAAGGAGGCGAGCCAGGGCCCCATCCAGGCACCCTCGGCGTCCCACCGCGCGGTGTAGCCGGGCACGGCCGCGACCGCGGCCCAGGTGCCCAGGCTCGTGTCGGTCGGGTAGTAGATCTTCCCGCCCTTGAAGCCGTTGCCGGGCGGCACGCCCACCTCCGCGGTGGCGAACGTCCCCCTCTGGGCCGCGACGCTGCTCACCGTGGGGTCCGGTCCCCGCTGGTACGGATTGTCCTGGGCCGACGCTGATTGCGCCGATGTCGGCTGGATCGAGACCAGCGCGGTGATCAGACCGGCCACGGCCGTGGCCACGACCGTCCTCAGCCTGACCAGGCTGATTCTCCGACGAGTCCTCACCCGATCGCTCCAGGAGCCTTCGGATACCTGGACTTCGGTGACGTGTGTATGCACTGTTCAGCTTCCTTCCGTGACGAGGTGCAGCTGTGGTGCTCAGACCAGGTGGTGGGGGCTGAAGGAGTCACCGCCCGTTGTAGATCGCGGCCTGCTTCGACGTGGCGGCTATGCCGTTCGCGCCGTTGAAGATCCGCCGGCCCCAGGAGGTGAGGCGGTTCGGGTCGAAGTTCGTGACCATGTCCAGGTAGCCGACGTCGCTGCCGTTGCCGCTCCAGGACCAGCCGAGGTAGCCGAGGCCGAGCCGCTGGGTGGTGGCCAGGATGGCGTCCTCGTCGGGGTTGCCGTCGGAGTGGTTGTGGCCGAACTCGCCCACGACGATCGGGAGTTTCGCGGCGACGAAGCGGTTCAGGTAGTCGTTGACCTTCGCGGCCGTGTTGAAGACGCCGTACATGTGGACCGAGAAGACCGTGTTGCGGTCGGGGTCTGCGGCGAAGACCGAGGCGGCGTTGTCCCGCATGGTGAACGCCCAGTCCTGGCCCCAGTTGGGCGCGTCCACCATGAGCGTGTGGTTGAACCCGGCGCCCCGCAGCTTCTGGATGGCCGCTTTGGTGTCGGCCGTCCACCTCGTGTAGTTGCTGTTCCCGTACGGCTCGTTGCCGATGTTGACGATGACGTAGCTCTCCTGGCCGGCGAGAGCGCTCTTCACGCTGATCCAGTAGTCGGCCGCGCGGGAGAGGGTGGTCGCACCGCTCTGGTCGCCGTAGCCCGTGGTGTCGTGGACCTCCAGGACACAGATGAGACGGTTCCGCTTGCACTGGGAGACGACGTTCGCCACGTCGGTGGTGTCGTTGCGGGTCCAGCGATCCCCGCTGGCGAGGACCACGCGGACGGTGTTCGCGCCCGTGGCCTTGATGTGGGCGAGGGAGCTGGTCCGGTCCCGGTACCACGTGTGCGCGTGGTTGACGCCACGCATCACGAAGTCGTTGCCGGACGCCTCCAGCAGTCGCCCGTTCTGGACGCGGAAGCCGGTCGGCGCGGCGTGGGCCGGGGTACCTAGGCCGAGCAGCGGGACGAGGAGGCCGACGAGGGCGGCCACGACGGCGGCCACTCGTGGGGCGGTACGGGTGCGGGATTTCATGACGACTCCAGTGGGGGGTCATGGTGCGTCAGGAGAGTGCGGCCACTCCGGCGTGCGGCGATCTCCTCGTCGACGGAGGAGGCGGGGTGCGCGGTGATGAAGCCCGGCGCTACTTGAGATACGCGGCGAGCGGGAGGTTCTGCCGGCGCACTTCACTGGTGACGAGCGTGGCGATCTGCTGCGCGCCGTAGGTCTCGAAGTGGGTGTGGTCGTTGCAGAAGAAGGCGCCCACGGGGCCCGATGCGTAGTCGCCGTTGTTCGGGCAGAAGCGCAGACTGTTGTAACGCGAGACGCTCGACGTCTGCAGGTCGATGACCGGCGCCCCGGTCGCGGATCCGGCGGCGAAGGTCTGGGTGACGAAGCCGCGGTTCTTGACGGCGGTGCTGCCGGAGCAGGTGATGGCGGCCACCGGGGTGAGCAGCACCGGGTGCGCGCCCCGGTCCAGGGCGGTCTGCGCCATCATCGTCATCAGCTGCTGGTACCGGGCCGGGCCGACGTGTCGTGGGCAGGTCGAGGAGGAGTCGTTGATGCCGAACTGGATGAACAGATAGTCGCCGGGCTTCATCCCGGTGCTCGCGTTCAGCATGGCCTGCCAGCGTGCCGAGTACGCGGTGGACGTGAGGCGGCACTCGCCGTCCGGGCCCTTGGTGCTGCTCACGTTCCCCTCGTACAGCCAGGTCTGGATGGAGCGGCCTCCCACAGCCTGGTTCCTGACGGTCACGTCGGTGTTGAACAGGGCGTCGAACTGACTGCCCCAGCCGACCGGGCAACGGCCGCCGCTGGGGTTGGCCATGGTGGAGTCACCGGCCAGCCACACGGTGACCGGCTCGGCCGCGGCTCGTACGGCCGAGGCGGGGGAGGCCGCGCAGTTCGCGGCGACGCTGTCGGCCGCCGATGCGGTGCGAACACCGAGGCTCGGCAGGGCGATCAGCAGTGTGGCCATGAGGAGTGGGCGAAGGTTCTTCATCGGGTCCTTCCCGGGAGCGGGGGCTGCCGCGCGTCGGTCAGCGCAGGTAGGCGGCCAGGGGCAGGCGCTGCTCCCGGATGCTCTGGAGCACCAGCCCGCCGATCCGCGTCGCGCCGTACTGCGAGAAGTGGGTGTTGTCCGTGACGCCGTCGACGGAGGAGCGGAGGAAGAGCTGCGCGGAGGCGGACGGGCCGAGGGACTCCACCAGCGTCCTGCTCTTGGTGGTCAGGTCGATCACCGGCACGTTCTGCGCCGCGCCGAGCGAGCGCGTCTCGGCGGGCAGGTTCACGCCCACGCCGTTGACATGCAGCGCCGTCGGCGTGAGCCGGTTGCCGTCGAACAGCCGGCGGACCGGTGGGGTCACCAGTACCGGGACGCCGCCCTTGGCCCGGACTTGCGTGATCATGGACGTGAGGTTGTTCCGGAAAGCGGACGCGTTGGTCTGCTTGTCGTTGTGGCCGAACTGGATGTAGACCGCGTCGTTCGCCCGGACCTTCGACAGCAACGACGGGAGGAGCGCCGAGTTGGACCGGAAGCTGCCCGAACTCTCCCCCGAGTCCCCGTAGTTGGCGATGGCCGCGCCGGGACGCAGCGCAGTCGTGATCATCTGGCCCCAGCCGGTGTACGGGGCGACGGGCTGGTCGCACACGGTCGAGTCACCGGCCAGGTAGGCGACGAGCGGCCGGTCCGCCGGCTTCACCGAGACGGCCGAGACCTGCGGGTCGGCTCCCGCGAACCGGATGTCCAGACCGGGGGTTCCGGTGCCGCCCTGCCCGGTCGGCTGCCCCTCCGGCTGCCGCACGTCGACCGTGAACGAGTACGTGGCGACGGCTCCGGCAGCCGTCCTCGTCGCCGGCAGCATCAGCCGCCGGGCCTCCGCCCACATCTCGGTCTGCCCGGCTAGGGCGCCGCCGAGGGAGACCGTCACCTCGTAGGTGCCCGGCGAGACGCCGTAGTGACAGTGGATCGGCGAGGTACCGGAACAGCCGGCCGGGAGCGCCCGCGGTGTGGCGTCGTCGGCATGGGCCGTACCGGTGCCGGCCAGCGTCGCAAGGGTCAGCAGACTCGCCGCTATCGGCCCGGCGCAGCGTCTCCCCTTTCGCGATAATGTCATGGTCATTTCAATCTCGCGTTCCATTCCTGCCCCCGGAGATGTGTGGGTCGAGGTCTGCGGCCCCTCGCTCAGGCCTGGGTGAAGCCGTCCATGATGACGGTGGGCCGTTGGGTGGCGGAGTCCCAGGCGCCCATGGTGTAGCCGGTGAACGGGGACATGCACTCCGGCTCCCAGTAGAAGATGCCCTGACCCCCGTGGTCCTTCAGCGCCTTGGTGTAGGCGACCAGCGCGGCCCTGGTGGAGGCGGCCCTGTCCACGCGACCGCCGAACTCGCTCTGGAGGAAGGGTTTTCCGTAGGCATCGGAGATCTTCCGCATGTTCCCCACGATCCCGGCGGCGACGTCGGCGCTGCCGTAGGAGGAGAACACCGACATGTCCCACTTGCCGCCGTTCGCGGCGTAGCGGCTGAAGAACGTCGTCATCACGTCGTACTTCTGCGGCTGGGCCAGATGGACGCACACGGTCGAGTTCGGTGACACCGCCTTGACCTGGTCGTACGCCGCGTTCAGCAGTCCGGTCAGCTGCGCCGGGCTGGAGACGCTGCCGACGGGGCGGCAGATGCCGCTGTTGATCTCGTTGCCGATCTGCACCCAGGTGGGGAGCACGTCGTTGTTCTTCATGACCGTCATGGTCTGGCTCACGTACGTGCTCATCGCGGTGCGCATCTGGCTGTAGCTCATGTTCCGCCAGGCGGCGGGCGGGTTCTGCACACCGACGGAGTTCCAGGTGTCGCCGAACATGTAGTCCAGCATGATCGACATGCCGGCGGCCTTGACCCGCTTGGCGAAGGCGGCGACCTCGTTGATGGAGCAGTGTCCGTCGGTCGGGCTGCTGGAGGGGTTGACGAAGGTGCGCAGCCGGACCGCCGTGATGCCGTACCCCTTGAGAACGGCCAGGATGTCCTGCGTCTGTCCGCTCGCGTTCCTCCAGGAGAAGCCGCGCGCCTCCATCTGCGGCACCCAGCTGATGTCGACGCCCTTGACGAAGCCCGCTGCGGCGTTGGCCGGCGTTTCGAGTTCGGCGAGCGCGGTGGCGGTGGCGATCGCCCCGGCGGTGGCGGTGGTGGCCTTGAGCAGGGTCCTGCGGCTGATCCGCCCGGAACCGGATGCCTCGGTGGGGTGCATGGCCGTTCCTTCCTGCGCGCCGGCCGCGCGTGAGTCGTGGCGGCCGGCGGGCGGTTGGTCGTGGGGGGTGTCGGGGCGCGGCAGGAGCCGTTCCGCCGGCACGGCGGAGCCGTCGTGCTGAGGGCGCCGTTCAGGGCGTGCGGACGGTGGGCCGTGGAGCCGTCGGCATGCCGTTGCCGATGAAGAAGCTCGGGTGCGGGGGCTGGTTGTAGGCGGTGTTCTGCCAGGCGAGGGCCGTACGGTACTGGGTGTCGTGGAGCAGGGTCGTGATGCGGGTGTTCGTCTGGTGCGGCGTGGAGTAGATCCGCAGGGCCGTGTTGTTCGACGTCGGCCAGATGACCTCCTCACGCCAGTCGCCGAGGATGTCTCCGGACAGCGACGGGGTGGCTTTGGTGCCGTTGTTGGAGTGGACGCCGGAGCCGGTGAGCAGGCGGGTGTCGCCGGAGGTGCCGTACTTGTCGATGCGGGTGCCGTCGAGGAGTTCGCGGACGGGGTCGCCGTCCCACCAGGAGAGGAAGTTGATGCTGGACGGCTCCCGGCCCAGGGCGGCGCCGGTTGCCGAGCGCAGGGTGGTGTCGGAGGCCGACCATGCCTCGGCGCCCGCGCTGCCGGCGTGGATGTCGGCGGCGACCCCGCGGCCGTTGTCGGATCCGGAGGCCGTCTGCCAGAGGATCTGGCCGGTGCGGGCGTCGGCCATCCAGGAGCCGGGCTTGCTGGAGTCCTCGGAGACCTTGAAGTACTCCAGGCCCGCGCGGGACGGGTTCAGGTCCCCGACGTGGCCCGCGTCGCCGTGGCCCAGCCTCGTGGTCCACAGCCCGTTGCCGTTGTCGTCCACGGTCATGGCGCCGTACACGATCTCGTCCCTGCCGTCGGCGTCGACGTCCGCGACGGACAGGCTGTGGTTGCCCTGGCCGTCGTAGCCCTTGCCGCTGTTGGCGGAGGAGGCGGTGTCGAAGGTCCAGCGGCGGGTGAAGGAGCCGCCGCGCCAGTCCCAGGCGGCGATCACGCTGCGCGTGTAGTAGCCGCGCGCCATGATCAGCGACGGGCGGGAGCCGTCGAGGTAGGCGGTGCCGGCGAGGAAGCGGTCGACCCGGTTGCCGTAGTTGTCGCCCCAGGAGGAGACGTTGCCGCGGGCCGGGACGTAGTCGACAGTCTGCATGGCCTTGCCGGTCTGCCCGTTGAACATCGTCAGGAACTCCGGGCCGGACAGGACGTATCCGCTGGAGTTCCGGTGGTCGGCGGACGAGCTGCCGATCACCGCGCCGGTGCCGTCCCTGGTGCCGTCGGCCGTCTTCATGGCGACCTCGGCCTTGCCGTCGCCGTCGTAGTCGTACACCTGGAACTGGGTGTAGTGCGCGCCGGAGCGGATGTTGCGGCCCAGGTCGATGCGCCACAGCCGGGTGCCGTCGAGCCTGATGCCGTCGAGGATCGTGTGACCGGTGTAGCCGGACTGGGAGTTGTCCTTGGCGTTGGTGGGCTGCCACTTCAGGACCAGGTCGAGTCGGCCGTCACCGTCCAGGTCGCCGACGGACGCGTCGTTGGCCTCGTAGGTGTACGGCGAGTTGCCCGGAGCGGTGCCCCCGGCCGGCGGCGAGATCGGCACGTCCAGGTAACCCGACCGGAACCGCAGCGCGGGTTCGGAGGGGCCTTGCTCGGTGCCGTTCACCACCGGGCGCACCGTGTAGTCGGCGGAGTCCGGGGCGCCGGAGTCGGTGTAGTCGGTGGAGCCGGTGATCGGCGAGGAGTTGAGCTTGGTGGCGCCGCGGTAGACGTTGAACCCCACGTCGGTGGGGTCGGTGGCCAGCCAGCGCCACGACACCAGGTTCCCGCTGCCGGTGTGGACACTGGTCAGTCCCCGGTCGAGGCGCTCCACCTGTCGCGCGGTCGCGGCCTGTGCGGTCTGGGGCGACATGGTGAGTGCGGAGGCGGCCAGCGCGGCGGCGAGAACACCTGCCACGCGGCCGTTCACGGTGCGGCGGATTCTTCGTTGACACGGCGTCGTTCGGGAACGTCGGCGGGAGTCGGTCACGGTGACCTCCGGTGTGTGTGGGGGGGGGGGGGGGTACACGCCTTGCGACGGCAGGCAGCCCGATGCTCATGGACTGCCGGACCGCGGTCGCGGACTGACCTGATCATGACAATCCAGTCCCGAGGGGCGAAGAGCGGTCACCTCAGCCCAGGACGGCTTCCCACCTGGTCCTGGACCCGGCCGCGTCGGCCGGGAGGCGGTCCCGTGCGGCGGTGTCGCCGTACATCGTCCAGCGGGCCCAGTCGACGACGGTGTTCGGGAAGTGGTTGTCGCTCCAGAAGCTGGTGTGGCTGCCACCGACGAAGGTGAGGAACGCCTTGGGCCAGGAGATCTCCGTGTACGCCTGCCGGGCCGAGGAGTACGACGTGGTCGAGTCCCGGTCTCCGTGGACGAACAGGACCTTGGCGGAGACCGAACGGGACGGGGCGCCCATGTCCACGCAGGACTGCGGGTTCGCGGAGACGATCCGGCTGTCGGGCCAGGAGGTCAGCAGGCCATGGGTGATCATGCCGCCCAGGGAGTGGCCCGAGACACCCACGCCGATCCCGGTGTCGATGTGCCCGGCCAGCGGCCCGCCCGCGTTGAGCGCGAGGGTGTTGGTGAGGATCTGCGAGACGTCCTTGGCGGAGTTGCCGTTGTTGACGTCGCCGAAGTCGTGGTTGAAGTGCGGGGCGGGGACGACGAAGCCCGCCGAGGCCAGAGCCCGGATGATGAACAGGGAGTTCTGCGGGCTGCTCCCGTAGCCGTGGGTGAAGTTGTGGACGGGGAAGACACCGCCCGCGACCGGGGCGTTCGTCACCGGTGCGCCGCCGGGGGTGCCGGTGGCGGGGTAGTAGACGTAGGTGGTGCACGGGCGGCTGCCGCGGGTCCAGTCATACCGGCGCACGCCGACCGCGAACGGCGTGGTCGGCGCGCCCTGCGGCCTGACGGCGGCACTTGCCTGCCCGGCGCCGAGCAGGGACGTGCCCACGCCCGCTGCTCCGGCCGCGCTCAGGGCCAGGAAGGTACGTCGTCGCATGCTCATGGGTGACTCCCGTGTGAGTGGGGGAGACGGTGTGAGGTGAACGAGGCGCCGGTCTTGCCGATCACGGCGACACTCGTATCGGCACCGCGTGGATGTCGAACGCCGACCGGCCGTGACTCACACATGGGGATGCCTCCTGTCGCCAGTGGTGCGGAGGTACGAGGCTGTGGACGGCGGGGGGTGATGCGTGCGATCAGCTCTTGAAGCGCCCGCGACTGTGAACGCTCCCACACCGTTTCGAATAACAGAAAGAGTCACCATCGGACTCTCGTCTGTCAATCGTTGCGACTCAATCCCTCGGAAGTCGCGGTCGGATCGTCGGCCATCAGACCACGGCTGTGACCGATACCAGCACTCATTCCGGCGATCGTGTGGGCACTGATGCCGAGGTGCGGACCGTCCGCGGACCGGGCCGCCACCGAACGGACGTGTTCCTGGGCCGGGTGGGCCAGACCGTCGTACACCGCGACGCACACCTCCCGCGCCCGGGACCGAGGCCAGTCGGCCGGCAGCAGCTCAACGGGCAGCAAGGGGTCCAGCACCGGAAAGTGACGGTAGGTGTTCATCACCTCGGTGCGGGCGCGCACCGCCGCGGCGCCGGTGACGCCACCAGCGCCGATACGGGGCAGCAGGCCACTCCACCGCCGGATGAAGATCTCGTACTGGTCGGCGATGCCGGACAGGTCCCAGGCCGCGACCGGGTTGCGGTTGGCCTCCGTCTCCAGATCCACCTGCCGCGCCCGGAACACAGTCATCGCCCCCAGCGCCAAGTCGGCCAGTTCGGCACGCCCCTTGGGGGTGAGCGGGTGCGGCGACGCCCAGACCGCGTCGTACAGCGGCGCGTATCCCCGCCACCGCAGCGCGGTGCGCAGCGCACGCCGTCGCGTGCTCTCCCGTTCCGGCACGGAGAAGGCGACCAGTGTCCACCATCCGTCCCATGAGTCGGGTTGCGTGGTGAACGTGGCGATGGAGGCGCCGCCGCTCCACAGATCGACAGCGGCCTCCGGCGTCAGCCGATACGTGCTGTACCGCCCCCGCCGACTGCCCTCCAGCACCCCTCGACGCACCAGCCTGCTGATCGTCGTACGGGCCGCGCCGTCGGCCACGTCGAACTCCCCCAGCAACGTCACGATCGCCGCCGCCGGCAGCCAGGCCCGGGCCGGAAACGTGTAGTCAGCGATCAAGGTGACCGCCAAGCCCGCCGGTGAGGCGTCGGCCTGCCGGCGCGGCAACCGGATCGGCCCCGTGCCGTCGCCGGAGAAGATCTCCTCGTGGTGAGACAGGTTCGCCAAGGCTGCTCCGACGCGTCGAATGGGGCGAAGCTACTGTAGCGGCCGGCCCCGACGCCCAGATGTGACTCGGGCGTTGACCGCAGCCCCCGGCCGGCCGATCTCACCGACGGCCACCTCACACCGAGCGGCACGCACCCGGACGTCCCCTGACTGCCATGGATGAATAACGCTCGATGTCCGATCGGGACGCTGAATGAAACATTCTCCGAGCCATACATGGATCTCGCTTGCCACCCTGACCGCGAGGGTCACGAACGGCTTCGCCCTCCCCGTATCGGCGGGGTGGCGGACCGGCTGAGCCGGGACGTGGCCGATCTCGCGCTTTCACGAGGCGGGCCTGCTTGCGGCAGTTCGGGCACCGGCCTGGGCGGGCAGTCGACACCGCCTCTCCACCCGCACATCGATCCCGGGAAACAGCACATCCTCAACCGCCTTGCTCGCCACGGCAAGACGGGAGATCCCTGTCTCCTGCTCGGGCCGGGCGTTTTTCTCAACGGGTGACTGCCGGGCACGCCACATGACCGGGGACCGTCCCCGAGGGGGACCGCACGCGGGGCCCGGGCCCTAGCCCTGCTGTTTCTCCGAGAGCCCCCGTGTGACGAGGCTGAGCGCGCCCGCGAGTTGTTCGTGGTGGCGGTGCAGGACGCCGGGGGTGAGGCCGGTGTCCGCCGTGTCGTGGGCGAGGTGGTCGGTCGCCACCTTGAACACGGCGCTCATGGCGGCGGCCTGCGAACGTATCTCGAACCCGTCGGACGGCAGGCCGGCCCGTTCGGCGAGGGCTTCGGCGAAGGAGTCCTCCGCGCGCTCCCCGAGCACGAGGTAGACGGCGCGCAGCGCGGGCTCGTGCCGGGTCAGCCGGACGACGGCGTGGACGGCCTCGATGTCCGCGTCGGACGACGAGTCGAGGACGGGACGGTAGGCGTCGCGCAGATGCTCCGTCAGTTCGACACCGGGCGGCCAGGTGCGCAGGGTCGCCCGGAACGCGTCGATCACCTGGGTGAGCAACGGCTCCACGCAGCTCTCCTTGGTGCGGAAGTGACGCCACAGGGTGCGTTCGGAGACCCCGGCGGCCCGTGCGATGTCCTCGCCGGAGGTGGCGGCCACGCCCTGCGCGGCGAACAGCCGGACCGCGTGGCGGGAGATGTCGAGACGCTGCCGCTCGCGTTGTTCGCTGCTCACGGGCGGCCGGCCGCGACGAGGTGTCCGGCCGGCGCCCGCTCTGAAGTCCTCCATCCGGCGATCTTAGGCGGCTCCGCGGACGCGGGCCGATTGGCGCGAACTTTATTGGCAGTGACTGACAGTAAAGTGCTACGGTCGGGCCACCGGAAGGAACACCGGAGGAGAGCCATGAGCGTTGCCGCCGAGCGTCCGCACCTGCCCTTCACCCGCCCGAACGTTCTCGATCTCGCCCCCTTCTACGCGGTGCTGCGCAAGGAGGCCCCCGTCGCACCCGTCACCACCCCGGCCGGGGACCCCGCCTGGCTGGTCACCCGCTTCGACGAGGTCCGGGACCTGCTCGGCGACAAGCGGCTCGGCCGCTCCCACCCCGAGCCGGAACGCGCCGCACGCATCACCTCCGCCGCGATCCTGGACGGCCCCTCGGGCAACTACGACACCGAGGAGGCCGACCACACCCGGATGCGCCGGCTGCTCACCCCGGCGTTCTCGGCCAAGCGGATGCAGCTGCTCTCCGGCCACGTCCAAGACCTGGTCGACGGCTGCGTCGACCGACTGCTCACCGACCACGCCGACGCCCCCGACGGCGTGGTGGACCTGCACACCGGGCTGGCCTTCCCGCTGCCGGTCGCGGTCATCTGCCGCCTGCTCGGAGTCTCCGAGGACGACCACGAGTACTTCGCCGCGCTGTCGGAACGCATGGCCAACTACGCCATCGGCGACGAAGCCCACCGGGCGCGCGACGAGTTCAGCCGCTACATGATCGGCCTCGTCGAGACCAAACGCGGACGGCTGGGCGAGGACGTGATCTCCGACATCGTCCGCGCCCAGAGCACCGACCCGGACCACGACTACGACGAGATGATCCGGCTCTGCGTCGGGCTGCTGTTCGCCGGGCACGAGACCACGGTCAACCGCATCGGCCTGGGCACGCTCTTCCTGCTGACCCACCGCGAGCAGTGGCGGGCGCTGACCGACGACCCGGACGGCCGGGTCAACGCCACCGTCGAGGAGATCATGCGCATGGGCGCGCCCGGCGACCTCGGGCTGCTGCGCTACGCCCACACCGACCTCGACGTCGCCGGCGTCACCATCCGGCGCGGCGACGCCGTGATCCTGTCCGTCAACGCCGCCAACCGTGACGCCACCGTCTTCACCGACGCCGAGACCTTCGACCCCGACCGCGAGGAGCGCGGCCACCTCGGATTCGGCCACGGCATGCACTTCTGCATCGGGGCGAGCCTGGCCCGCGTCGAACTGCGCGTCGTGTTCGCCGCCCTGGCCCGCCGCCTCCCCGGCCTGCGGCTCGCCAAACCCCTCGACGAACTGGAGGTGCGCACCACCCTCACCGGCGGCGTCACCGAACTCCCCGTCACCTGGTGACCTCGCCGCAGCGGGGTCGGACGAGCGCCGGCCGCAGCGCCTCGACCGGCCGGCGGCACACCGGACCCGGCATCGTGGCCGAGCCCACACAGGACGCCGCGGAAGCCCGCGCGCCGCACAGGTACGAGCGCGGCCTGTCCCCCTACGCCACGGAGCCGGGCGAATCGGCATGCGCCGCGACGCCACAGCCGGCGAGGCCGACACGGATGAGACCGCCCGTGAGGTCGAACATGACCAACGGCATGTCGCTCCCTTCCACCCGTGTGCCTCCCAGGAGCGCTAATCGTAAAACGTCACTAGCTTCTGCGATCCCGGGTCGTTGGTGGCGAGGTAGAGTTCGGCCCGATTATTGTCACCATCGACGTAGGCGCCAACATTCCACGTCTCGCAGCCACCTGCTATCTGCGTTCGAGTACTGCCGACTTTCTCGTCGGAGTTGCTCTCGTCGTACTCGTAGAGGGCGTAATCCGCACTGCCGGACCAGCTGGTGGTTACACAGGCATGGAATTCTCCGCCATGTGATAAGGCGTAACCTGTTGATATGTAGTTTCCTGACCCCAGATATGTGAAGCCCGTGGTGCCTATCAGGTCCCAGGTAGGGGGTATGTCTGCGGGCGACGCCGAAGAGGAATACCCCGTGGAGGCCGGCGGGTTCGACTCCAGCGTGCTACCCGAGGCGGTGGCTGGAAGTGCTACGGCGAGGAGCCCGGCGACAGGGACGACGCGCAGGACTCCACGAAAAGTTGCGAGCATGGGATCACCCTTTCTGTCACCTTCGAGTGAGTGCCTACTGCCACGTGCACACAGTACTGAAACGAGCGTTGGCACGCCTTGGCTAGAATTCTCCCACTCAAGTCCGGTATCTTTTTTCGCGGCAGAAAATCGACCCACCAAGATGAGCCTTGATCCAAAGATGGACAGTCAGGGAGTGTCGATCAATAACTCTCCGTCTTGATCTCCTATTTGGGAATGCATCGCACGGACCCCCTCTCCTCCTCGGCGCAGAACCGGCGGAGAACCCAGGGTTACGGCACAGTCGCACGCCGTCCGGCTCGTGAACATCCGAGGAAGAGGGAGCCCGTCCACAGGCCGGTGCCGCGGCCGCGGTCGGGGTTCGGGGCGAGCCAGATCACTGCGAAGCCGAGGGCGCAAAGGCCGAAGGCGGTGGGGGAGGGCTCGTCCGCGCGGCCGGCCGGCCGGGGCCGGGGCAGGAAGGCGGCCATGGCGGGGGCGAGCAGCAGACTCACGGCGTGGGCCCAGAACGGTGCATGCCAGTCGGCCGGAGTAGCAGTCGCCCGATCAGCGTGGTGCGTACGTCGGCGAAGTGGTCCTGCATCTGCGGCAGGACGGGGGCGGTGAGCACGGCGCCCAGGATGGGCAGACAGGCGCGCTGGCCATCAGCAGCGTGAGGCGAAGCCGGTGGCTGGGTCGGACACGGTCTGCTCGGGCGGGACGTCTGCGACAGCTTCGGACGGCGGGGAAGGGAGCGGGGGCACGGGTGCGGGCATGCGGGAACTCCACGTGGCGGGTCGGGAGGGGAACGGGGCGGTGCGGCCGTCGTGGTTGGGCCGTCCGGTAACCCGTGGCAGGTTCGGAGTGTGGTGCCGATGGCTGCCGGACGTCGCGGCGGGCCGGTTCGCCGGGTGCCTGCGTGGTCCCGGCGGCGGGGGATGGTGTGGCTCCGGCGCCGGGTGGAGACGACTGCGGGCCAACGGGCAGGTTCTGCCCAGCCCTCGTCCGATCGATGTCGAGGATGTGGGTCATCCGGGCCTTGGGTGCCAGGCACGTGCACGGGGCCCGTTATCTCGGTGCGGCCGTGGCGATCCGGGCGGGCTCGGAAGCGGACAGCCGCGCTCCCACGCGGGCCGCGGTCTCGCGGAGCCAGATGTGGGCCGCGTCGTGGGTGTGCATCGGGTGCCACCACAGTGCTTCTTGGAGGGGGACCGCCCCGTAGGGGGGTTCCATGAGGCGTACGGCGGCCACGCCGCGCAGCGGCTCGGCCAGGCGCTGCTGGACCAGGGCGAGCCGGCGGGTGCCGGCGACCAGGAAGGGCAGCGCCTGGAAGCTGTCGACGGAGATCTCCACGCGGGCATCGACACCGAGCATGCTCAACTGCCGGGCGCCCGGCGCGTCGTGGGCGCGCTGGTAGATGACCCAGGGCAGCCGTGCCAGGTCGTCCATGGTCAGCTGGTCGCCGACCTCGTCGTTCGTCTCGGCCACCAGGAAGACCCAGCGGTCGGTGAACAGGTCGACGGCGGGGAAACCGCTGATGACACCGCGCGGCATCAGCAGCCCGTCGGCTGAGCTGAGCAGCGGCGCCGTCTCCTCGGTGACATCGGTGGGCGTCTGCTGGAAGCGCAGCCGTACCCCCCCGGGGCCTCGGCGTGCACGGTCGGCATGATCCGCGGCGGTCACATCGACACCGCGGTGCTGGGCGCCATGCAGGTGTCGGAACGCGGTGACCTGGCCAACTGGATGATCCCCGGAAAGATGGTCAAGGGCATGGGCGGGGCGATGGACCTGGTCCACGGCGCCCGCCGGGTCATCGTCCTGATGGAGCACACCGCCAAGGGCGGCAGCCCGAAGATCCGCACAGAATGCACCCTCCCGCTGACCGGCGAACGGTGCGTCCACCGCGTCATCACCGACCTCGGCGTCTTCGACGTCACCCCCGACGGCCTCACCGTCGTCGAGACCGCACCCGGCATCACCCTCGACGAGATCACCGCGAAGACCGCCGCACCCCTGCGGACCGACGCCGTCACCGCCGCCTGCTGAACGCGGCCGTCGACGCCCCCGCTCGCAGGTTCGGGCAGCGGCCCGTCACCACTGCCCGAACACGGCCGAGCCCGGCAGTCCCTCCATCCCGGGTGCCCCCTTCCCGGGCAGTCGGGTGAGTGGAAGGTTTCCGTGAGTACCCGGAGACCCCGTGCTGGCCGGCGTCCCCATCCGCGAGATCGCCGCCCGCAGGCCGCCGACTTCAGCCGGGTGTTTTGCGGCGTCTACGGCATCCCGCCCAGGGAGTACCGCGAGCGCGCCGCCGCCCACCCCGAACTCCCGCACCGGCGGGCCGAGTAGAGCGTCCTGCCCGAGCGGCTTGTGCGGTCCGTGGGCGGGCGGCGGGTCCTTTTCCGCGCGGCCAGGATGTGACTGGTGGAGTTCCGCCGGTGTGCTGCATAGTGCGCGGGAACATTCTCGCGGAGGGGGAGCCACGGGTGCCGCAGACGTCGCAGGGTTCGCAGGCGGGAGAAGGGGCGGACCCGGCTCCGGCCGGGCGTCCGCCGGAGCATCCGCCCAGGTGGTCCTGGTGGCTGGTCGGCATCGTCATCCCGCTGGTCGGCATCGCCGTCACCGTCCTCACGGTGCCGTCGCAGTCCCCGAACCGCCCACCGGCCCCACCCGCCTCCTCGTCCCCCGCCACCACCCGGCCCCCCGCGTCCCCGCCCCCGCTCCCCGTCGGCCTGTTCCGCCTCACCAACGCCGACAGCCTCATGTGCCTGTCGCCGCCCCCGGGGAACTCCACCCCCGCCGCGGGGCTCGTGCAGGGCGACTGTGACGCGCGTCCCGAGCAGTTCTGGAGACTCCGCAGGGAGGAGACCGGCACGGGCGTCGTGTACTCGGTCCGCAACCAGCACACCGGGCTGTGCCTGTCGGTCGACGCCGCGCACAAGGAGAACGACGTCACCGTCACGCAGTACCTGTGCGGCGACGAGAACGGCCTCTTCCCGGACCAGTTCTGGAGCTTCCGCTACGACACCCTCCGCCACGCGTGGCGGCTGGTCAGCCGCAACAGCGGCAAGTGCGTCGCCCTGCCCGCCGGAAGCGGTGACGGGGAGCAGGCGCTCCAGGAGGACTGCGACGGCGGGACCTGGACGCTCTGGCGCACCTGAGCCGTCAGACGCCCTGGGCTTCTTCACGGGGGGACTTCAAAGGGTTCAAAGGGGAGGACGAGCCGGAAGACGCAGCCCTCGCCGGCCCCCGTGCCCCTGGGCGGCCACCGAGGCGATCGCGAGGCCGAGGCCGGCTCCCGGGTGGTTCAGGACTCGCCGGTCAGTTGGCGTATCTCGGTGACCAGGGTGGTGAGGGCCTTGCGCTCCGGCAGAGTGGTCTCGGGGTGCCAGAGGTCGACCAGGAGGCAGGTCCGGGGGCGGGTGCCGTGGTTCCAGGCGTCGTGCTCGAAGGAGTAGTCGAACAGCAGGCACTCGCCCTCCTTCCACTGGCGTGCCTCGCCGGCCACGCTGATGCCGCACCCCTCGGGGATGTCGACGGCGAGGTGGAGGTTGATGCTGAAGTTCCACAGATCGCAGTGGGGCGCGATCACCGCGCCCGGTAGCAGCGTGGAGAAGTGGCTCTCCAGGAGCGGGCAGAGTTTCTCCGTCTCGACGGCCGTCTCCCGCAGGATCCGGTAGGCCGTCGGGACCAGCGGCTCGGACTCCGGGACGGGCCCGCCCGCCCGGTAGAGGTAGAGCGCCTGCCAGTCCTCCTGGCGCACCAGGTAGTGCTCGTAGTCGGAGAACCGGCCGCGACGCTCGGCCCAGGCCGAGGCGAGCTCTTCCTTGATCGCGGCATGCCCGGCCTCGAAGGCCCGCACGACGGGGGCGATCTCGGGGTGCCCGTACGGGTCGTGCCAGGGCCGCCGCGAGATGCCCGGCATGATCCATTTGGCGTTCTTCTGCAAGGGATGCCTGGCCTGGGGGGCCGGGTCGAGCATCTGTGTGACCCGGTCGATCGACCGGGGGCCGTACTCGTCTCTGATCGCCGCGAAAGCGGCTTCGATCTCCGGTGTCATGCCGTCGCTTTTCCTTTCCGGAACAGCCTGATTGCCAGAGGCAGCGTGGCCCATGCGGACGGGCGCGGAAAGTCACGGATATTCGGCACCGAGATTCCTCGGTCCCGCGTTCTCGGCGGGCCGCCCGCGACGGTCAAGAGCCTGTTTTCCGTGACTTCCGGGCTTTCTCTCGGCCTTGCACAGTGGACGCCGACCACGACATCGCCCGTCGTTCCGCCGAGTGAGAAGAGACAACCGCATGTCCGCTGAGGAGCGCGACCGTCTGCCTCTGACGTCCCCGCAGGCCGGCATCTGGGTGGCCCAGCAGCTCAATCCCGAGAGCTGCGACTATCACATTGCCGAATACCTGGAAATCCGTGGCGCGGTCGATGCCGGACTTTTCCAGGAAGCCCTGCGCATCATGATCGACGAGACCGAATGCCTGCAGGTGCGCTTCGTGGAGGAGGACGGCCAGGTCTGGCAGGTTCCGCACCGGACGGCGCCGCTGGAACTGGACGTGGTGGACGTCAGCGACCACCCCGACCCCCGGGCCGGGGCGGAGGAGCACATGCGGGCGATGCTCGCCCGGCCCATCGACCTCGCCCGTGATCCGCTGGACCGCCACCTGCTCTTCCGCGCCGGACCCGAACGCTACTTCTGGCTCCACGCGCCCCACCACATCGTGGTCGACGGCGTCACGGGCGCCATGATGATCCGCCGGGTCGCCGAGGCGTACACCGCCCTGGTGAACGGCACACCGCTCGCCCCCGCCACCGGCGCTCCGCTGCGGCAGATCGTGACGGAGGACCGGGACTACCGCAGCTCGGAGCAGTTCGCGCAGGACCGGGCCTACTGGCTGGAGCGGATGACGGGCCTCCCGGAAACCGTCAGTTTCGGCGGCCGCACCGGGGTGACTCCCTCGGGCCGGGTACTCCGCCGCCGCACCGACCTCGGGCCGGAGACCGCGCAGGCGCTGCGGGCCCTCGCCCGGCGCACCCGGACCAGGTGGACGGTCGTCGTGCTGGCCGCGGCCGCCGCCTATCTGCACCGCGTCAGCGGAGCGGAGGACCTGGTCCTCGGCCTGCCGGTGACCGGCCGCACCACCCCCGCCGCCCGCGCCGCCCACGGCGTGTTCTCCAACATCCTTCCGCTGCGGCTCACGGTCACCTCCGCCACCACGGTCGAGGACCTGGTACGGCAGACCTCCCAGGCCGTGCGCGAGGGGCTGCGGCACCAGCGCTATCCCGTCGACGACCTGAAGCGGGACCTCGCCCTCGGCGAGAGCGGCCGCAGGCTGTGGGACGCCGCCGTCAACGTCATGGCCTTCGACTACGACGTGACCTTCGCGGGACTGCCCGCGACCGCCCACAACCTCAGCGTCGGGCCGGTCGACTACCTCTCCACCAACGTCTACGAGCGCGGCGACGGCACCATCGGCCTCCAGTTCGAGGTGGACGCCGCCCGCTGCGACCTCGATGAACTGGCCGCGCACCAGAGCCGTATCGCCGACTTCGTCGCCACCGTCGCACGGGCCGCCGAGGACACCACCGTCGGCGGTCTCGACATCCTCTCCCCGGCCGACCTGAGGGTCCTGCTGGAGTACGGCGACGGCGGCACCGCACCGGTCGCCGCCGGCCGGGGCCTGCACCAGCTCTTCGAGGAGCAGGCCCGGCGCACCCCGGAGGCGGTGGCCGTCGTCTGCGACGGCGAGCAGGTCACCTACCGCGAACTGGAGGAGCGGTCCGAAGAGGTCGCCCGGCGGCTGCGGCCGCTCACCGGCCCGGACCGGCCCGTCGGTGTCTGCGTCGACCGTTCCCCGGGCATGGTCACCGCCGTGCTGGCGGTCCTCAAGGCCGGCGGCTGCTACGTCCCCCTCGACCCGGGTCTGCCGCCGCGCCGTCTGGAGTACATCGTCCAGGACGCCGCGATCGACACCGTGGTGAGCCGGCCGGAACTGGCCGACCGGCTGCCCGCCGCCGTGCGGACCGTGGTCCCGGTCGAACCGCCGGCGCGGCGCGGGCCGTCGGCACAGGAAGAGGCGGGAACCCCAGCCCCGGCCTCAGCCCCGGCCCCGGATCCGGCCGCTGCCGCCGACGTCAGCCCCGCCCGCGCCGCCTACATGCTCTACACCTCCGGCAGCACCGGGCAGCCCAAGGGCGTGGTCGTCAGCCACGGCGCCGCCGTCGGCTTCACCCTTCAGAACCTCGCGGCCTGCCGGGTCGGCCCCGAGTCCCGCTTCCTCGGCTTCGCGGCGCTCACCTTCGACGTCTCCGTCCTGGAGATCTTCGGGGCGCTGCTCAGCGGCGGGACGCTGGTGCTGGCCACCGACGAGGAGCGGCTGGACATCGACCGGCTGCAGGACCTGATGGCCACTCAGGCGGTCACCGTCGCCGACCTGCCCACCGCCCTCATGCCGCTGCTCGACCCCTCCGCCCTGCCCGCGCTCACCTTCGTCTCCACCGGCGGCGAGGCCCCCTCCGGCGACGTCGTGGACCGCTGGGCGGCCCCCGGGCGCGAGGTCTGGAACACCTACGGCCCCACCGAGACCACCGTCGTGGTGGCCATGCACCGCTGCACCGCGCCCTCGGGAGGAACGGCCCCGCCGATCGGCCGGCCCACGGTCAACCACCGGCTCTACGTGGTGGACGCCCAACTGCGGCTGGTGCCGCCCGGCGTTCCGGGCGAACTGTGCGTCTCCGGCGACGGGCTGGCGCGCGGCTACCTCGGCCGCTCCGGCCTGACAGCGGGCCGGTTCGTCCCCGCCCCCTGGTCCGACACCCCCGGCACGCGGATGTACCGGACCGGCGACCTGGTCCGCTGGAACGACCGGGGAGAACTGGAGTTCCTGGGCCGGATCGACCAGCAGGTGAAGATCAACGGTCACCGGATCGAACTGGGCGAGATCGAGACGGAGTTGATCCGGCACCCGGCCGTCGCGCAGGCCGCCGTCCTGGTCCAGGAGCTGCCGGCCGGCGGCAGGCGACTGGTCGCCCACGTGGTCGGCGCCGCAGGCCCGCAGCCCGTACCCGCCGCCCTGCGGTCCCACCTCGCCGAGGCGCTGCCCCACTACATGGTCCCGCACAGCTATGTCGTCCGGGCGAGCCTGCCGTTGACCACCAGCGGGAAGCTGGACCGCAAGGCCCTGGCCGCGGAACTCGCCGTGCCGCCCGAGTCGCCCAAGCCGCCCGAGCCGGCCGCCGGGACTTCGCTGCCGAGCTTCGGCACGGAGGCGGTGCTGTGCGGTCTGTTCGCACAGGTGCTGGGGCGCGAGAAGGTCGGTGCGCAGGAGGGGTTCTTCGAGCTGGGCGGTGACAGCATCACCGCGCTGACCCTGGTGAGCCGGGCGCGCGCGGCCGGGCTGACGATGACGCTCCGCGACGTCTTCACCCACCGCACGCCGGCGGCCCTGGCCCGCGACGCGGCCGAGACAGCGGCCCTCGACACCGAGGCCGCCGCGGCCGACCCCGCCCCCCAGACCGCCGCGGCCGACCCCGACGTCCCCCTCACCCCGATCATGCGGTGGCTGCTGGACACCCCCGGCCCAGTGGACCGCTTCAGCCAGTCGGTGCTGGTGCAGACCCCCGCGGACACCGACCAGGACCGCCTCACGGCCGTCCTCCAGGCACTCCTCGACCACCACGACATGCTGCGCCTGCGTACCGAAACCGCCGAGGGCGCCGAGCCCGCCTGCCGCATCCAGCCCCGCCCGGCGCCGGTCCACCTCACCCGCGTCGACCTGACCGGCCTCGACGAGGAGGCCCGCCGAGCGGCCGTCGCCCGGGAGACCGAGGCCGCCCCCGGACGGCTGGACCCCGCGGCCGGAACGGTGACGCAGGCCATCTGGTTCGACTTCGGCCGTGACCGGCCGGGCCGACTCCTGCTCTGCCTGCACCACCTGGTCGTCGACGGCGTCTCCTGGCGGGTGCTGCTCGCGGACCTGGCCGAGGCATGGGCGGCGGTGTCCGCAGGCCGGCCGGTCCAGCTCCAGCCGGTCGAGACCCCCTTCCCCACCTGGGCCAAGCACCTCGGCGCACTGGCCCTCGACTCGTCCACCACCGGGCAACTCCCGCTGTGGCGCGGCATCCTGAGCCCCGCCGACCCCGTCCCGGCCCCGCTGACCGACCGGGTGCCCGACCCCGCGCGCGACACGGCGGCCACCACCCGCACCCTGACCGTCACCCTGCCCGCCGAGGTGGTCCAGCCACTGCTGACCACCACCGGCGCGGCCCTGCGCACCGGCCCCGACGGGCTGATGCTCGCCGCACTGGCCCTGGCCGCGCACCGCGGACAGCAGCGCTCCGGCAGCCGGGCAGCCGCGATGGCCTCCCTCCTGGTGGACCTGGAGGGGCACGGCCGCGACGCCCACCCCGCCGGCGGCCCCGACCTCTCCCGTACCGTCGGCTGGTTCACCACCCAGTACCCGGCCCGTATCGACCTGCGGGGACTCGACCTGACCGCGGCCTGGCGCGGCGGCCCCGCACTCGCCGACCTGGCCCGGCGGGTACGGGACGACCTCGCGGCCCTGCCGAACGGCGCCGGCTACGGCCTGCTGCGCCACCTCCACCCCACAGCCCGCACGGAGCTGGCCGGACTGCCGCAGCCGCCCATCCTCTTCAACTACCTCGGCCGCTTCCCCGCCGCCGACGAAGGCCCCTGGAAACCGGCTCCCGAGAGCAGCGCCCTCGGGGCCGACACCCCGCCGGAGATGCCGGCCGAACACTGCCTGCAGATCGACGTCCTGGTACGCGGTCGGTCCGGCTCCGACGAACTGACCGCGCGGTTCACCTGGCCGCGGGCGCTGCTCTCCGAGACCGAGGCCACCGGACTCGCCGACGACTGGGCCCAGGCCCTGCGGCTGCTGGCGGCCTGGTCCGACGAGGCCGGGGCGCACCGGCTCACCCCGGCCGACTGCCCCCTCGTACAGCTCGACCGGATCCGGCTGGACCGGCTCGCGGACACCCACCCCGGCCTGGCCGAGGTCCTGCCGCTCTCGCCGCTCCAGGAGGGCCTGTTCTTCCACGCCTCCTACGACGAGCAGACCGTCGACGCCTACACCGGGCAGCTCATCCTCGACCTGCGCGGCCCGCTCGACCTGCCGGCGCTCAAGGAGTCCTTGCGCACCCTGCTGCGCCGCCACGACGCCCTGCGGGCGGGCTTCACCGACCACGGCCTGACCGAGCCCGTCCAGATCGTCCTGGCCGAGGTGGACGCCCCCCTCGACGTGACGGACCTGTCCGGCCTCGGGGACGGGGCACGGCAGGAGGCGCTGACCCGCCTGCTCGACGAGGACCGGCTGCGCCGCTTCGACCTGGCCAGGCCACCCTTGGTGCGCTTCACCCTCGTCCGGCTCGGGGAGAGCGAGCACCGCCTGGTGATGACCAACCATCACATCCTCTGGGACGGCTGGTCCGCCGCGGTGCTGCTGAAGGAACTCCTCGCCGGCTACGCCGCGTGCGCCGGGCACACCCCGTGGACGCCGGAACCGGCCGAGCCCTTCCGTTCCTACCTGGCCTGGCACGCCCGCCAGGACCGCGCCGCCGCGGCCGCCGCCTGGCAGCGCGCACTGGACGGGCCGGCGGTGCCGACCCTCCTGGCCGGCACCGAACTCCATCGCGTCGCCACCCTGCCCGAGCGCATCCCCGTCGAACTGGACGCCGACCTCACCGCGCGCCTCACCGCCCGCGCCCGCTCCGCCGGAGTGACGCTGAGCAGCGTGGTCCAGGGAAGCTGGGCGATCCTGCTGAGCCGGTTCACCGGCCGCGACGACGTCGTGTTCGGCGGCACGGTCTCCGGGCGGACCCCCGACCTCCCCGGCATCGAGCACATGGTCGGCCTGCTGATCAACACCCTCCCGGTGCGCTTCCGGATCAGGGAGGACGAACCGCTCGTCGAGGCCCTGGCACGCTTCCAGGACGAGCAGACCCCGCTCCTCGACCACCAGCACCTCGGCCTCGCCGACATCCAGCACCAGGCGGGACTGGGCACCCTCTTCGACACCGCCGTGGCCTTCGAGAACTACCCGGTCGACGAGGAAAGCCTCAGCGGCGCGGCCGCCGGACTGCGGCTCGCCGGCGTCGAGGGCACGGACGCCACCCACTACACCGTCAACCTCGTCGTCCTGCCCGGCGAGCGGCTGTGCCTCAACCTGGACCACCGGCCCGACGTACTGGACCCGTCCCTCGCGCACGGCATGGCCGACGTACTGCGGCGACTGCTCACCGCGGTGGCCGAGCAGCCGGACCTCCCGGTCGGCGCGGTCGAGCTGATGTCCGCCGAGGAGCGCCACCGCGTCCTGCGGGAGTGGAACGACACCGCCCGTCCCGTTCCCGAGGGCACCTTGGCCGACCTCTTCGAGCGGCGGGCCGCCCGTGATCCGCACCGGACCGCGACCGTCTTCGAGGAGGAGACGCTCACCTACCGGGAACTCGATGCCCGCGCCGACCGGCTCGCCGCGCGCCTGCGGGCCCGGGGCGCAGGCCCCGAGGGGATCGTGGCCGTGGCCCTGCACCGGTCGACCGAGATGGTGGTCGCGCTGCTGGCCGTCCTGAAGTCGGGCGCCGCCTATCTGCCGGTGGACCCCGGACTGCCCGCCGACCGCGTCGCCTACCTCCTGGCCGACGCCGCCCCCGCCCTGCTGATCACCGAGAGCGCCACGGCCGCCGCACTCCCGGACGAGCCGGCGGTGCCGCGCATGCTGCTCGACGAGACGGCCGACACCGCCGACGGGGCGGACGGGGCCGACCCGGGCGCTGCCGCAGCGACGGCGGCGGAACCGGCCCGCCCGACCGGCTCCGACCCGGCCTACGTCATCTACACCTCGGGCTCCACCGGCCGCCCCAAGGGCGTCGTGGTGACGCACGACGCCATCGTCAACCGCCTGGCGTGGATGCAGGACGCCTACCGGCTGGACGACAGCGACCGGGTGCTGCAGAAGACCCCGTTCGGGTTCGACGTCTCCGTCTGGGAGTTCTTCTGGCCGCTGCTGGAGGGCGCCACGCTGGTCGTGGCGCGGCCGGACGGGCACAAGGACCCCGCCTACCTGGCCCGCACGATCCAGGAACAGCGGATCACCACCGTCCACTTCGTGCCGTCGATGCTCGCGGCCTTCCTGGAGGAACCGACGGCGGCCGGCTGCCGCTCGCTGCGCCGGGTGGTGTGCAGCGGTGAGGCACTGTCCGAGCAGACGCAGAACCGCTTCCACGAAGTGCTCGACGTACCGCTGCACAACCTGTACGGCCCCACCGAGGCCGCCGTCGACGTGACCTTCTGGGAGTGCCGCCCCGGCCCCGGCCCGGTCCCCATCGGCCGGCCCATCTGGAACACCCGTCTGTACGTCCTCGATGCCGAGTTGCGGCCTGTGCCGGTGGGGGTCGTGGGTGAGCTGTACCTTGCCGGGGCGGGTTTGGCGCGTGGTTATCTCGGTCGGCCGGCGCTCACTGCGGAGCGTTTCCTCCCGGATCCGTTCGGGCCGGCCGGTGCCCGGATGTACCGCACGGGGGATCTGGCCCGGTGGCGTGCGGACGGTGTGGTGGAGTACCTGGGGCGTACCGATGACCAGGTGAAGATTCACGGGTTCCGGATCGAACTCGGTGAGATCGACGCGGTGTTGGCGCGGGTGTCGGGTGTGGCCCGTAGCGCGGTGATCGTGCGGGAGGACGCTCCGGGGGAGCGGAGGCTGGTGGGATACGTCGTTCCCGAACCCGGCGTCGCCTGTGATCCGGAGGTCGTGCGCCGGGCGCTGGCCGCGACTCTGCCCGAGTACATGGTTCCGGCGCTGGTCGTGGTCGACGACCTGCCCCTCACCCCCAACGGCAAACTCGACCGCAGGGCCCTGCCCGCCCCCTCGGCCCCCGCCGCGGAGTACGTCCCGCCCGCCACCGAGACCGAAGAACTCGTCGCCGGCCTGTGGGCCGAAATCCTCGGCGCCCCCCTGATCGGACGTCACGACAACTTCTTCGACCTGGGCGGCCACTCCCTGCGCGCCACCCGGGTGATGGCCAGACTCCGCCACTCCCTGGGGCTGGACCTGCCCCTGCACACCCTGTTCGACCGTCCCACCGTCGCCGCACTGGCCGACGCCGTAGAAACCGCACTGCTGGAAGAGCTCTTGCGCACCGGCAGCGAGCGGACCCACACCCACCAGGGAGGGATCGCGTGACCATCGAGGACAGCCGACCGATCGAGGTGTCCGGGACGGACCGGCTGACGGCCGCCCGGGAACTGCTCCGGCGCCGCGTCCAGTCGGCCCGCGACCGGCAGACCACCCGCCCCGACCACGTCATCCCCCCGAGCCCGGCCGGACCCGTCGCGTCCTTCGCCCAGGAACGGCTCTGGCTCACCGACCGCATCCTCGGCGACACGGCCGGCTACGCGGTGCCCGAACTGCTGCGGCTGCGCGGCCCCCTGGACACCGACCGGCTGCGGCACGCCCTGACCTCAGTGGTACGGCGCCACGAATCGCTGCGCACCGTGTTCGAGGAGCACGACGGCACTGCCCGCCCCGTCCCCCTGCCGCCCGGCGAGGTGCCGCTGCCCGTACGTGACCTGAGCGGTCCGGACGGAGCCGACCTCGAACAGCGGGCCGTGGCATGGGCCGTCGAGGAGGCCCGCAAGCCCTTCGACCTGGCCACCGGTCCGCTGGTGCGGGCCCTGCTCGTCCGGCTCGCCGACGACGACCACCTGTTCCTGCTGACGATCCACCACATCGCCACCGACGGCTGGTCGATGGCCCTGCTGTGGAAGGAACTGGGGGCCGCCTACCGCGCCCCGGCCCCCGCAGCCGAGCCGCTGCCCGACCTGCCGGTCGCCTACCGGGACTGGGCCCACTGGCAGCGCCGGCGCTTCGAGCGCGGCGAGTTCGACGGCTCCCTGAGGTACTGGGAGGAGCGGCTGAGCGGCCTCGCCCCGCTGGAACTGCCCACCGACCGCCCGCGCCCGGCCGCCCGGAGCGGCCGGGGGCAGAGCGTGGACTTCACCCTCACCCCCGCACTGACCGACCGGCTGCGGCACCTGGCACGCGCGGCGGACGCCACCGTCTTCATGACGCTGACGGCCGGTTTCCAGGCGCTGCTGGCCCGCTGGAGCGGCCAGAGCGACGTGGCGGTCGGCACCCCGGTGGCCGGCCGCGACCGGATGGAACTGGAGCCGCTGATCGGCTTCTTCGTCAACACCGTGGTGCTGCGCACCGAGATCCCCCGGGCCCTCACCTTCCGGGCCCTGCTGGAGCGGGTGCGACGGACCACGGTGGACGCCTACGACCACCAGGAGGTGCCGTTCGACCGCCTGGTGCAGCGGCTGCGGCCGGAGCGCGTCCTGGACCGCAACCCGCTGGTGCAGGTCATGATCGCCGCCGCCGAGGAGGAGACCGGGGGATTCCACCTGCCCGGTGTCTCGGTGGAGCGGGTCCCCGCCGACTTCGGCGGGGCCCAGTTCGACCTGAGCGTCTTCGTCGGCGAGCGCGCGGACCACTGCGCCGGCTCGCTGGTCTTCGACACCGACCTGTTCGACCGCGCCACCGCCGAACGCCTCGTCGCCCACTACGTCCGCCTGCTGGAGAGCGCCGTCGCGGACCCCGACCGGCCGCTGAACGAGCTGGACCTGCTCGATCTCGCCGAACGGCTGCGGCTGGAGCGCCGGCACGGCCCGGAGCGGGAACTGCCCGCGGTGCCCCTGCCCGAACTGTTCGCCCAGCAGGTCGCGCGCACCCCGGACACGGTGGCCGTGATCTGCGCGGACACCACCCTCACCTACGGCGAGCTGGACCGGCGTTCCGACGCCCTGGCCCGCCGGCTCGCGGCGGCCGGAGTGGGCCCGGAGAGCGCGGTGGGTCTGCTGATGGAGCGGTCCGCCGACCTGGTGACGGCCATGCTGGCGGTCCTGAAGGCAGGCGGCTGCTACGTGCCGCTGAACGACCGGTACCCGGTACAGAGGTCGCACTGGATCCTGGAGCGGACCGGGGCCGTCCTGCTGCTCGCCGACCCGGCCACGCTGACCCACCCCGTCGTCATCGGCTCCCCGGTACCGGTCCTGGACGCCACCGGGGACCACCGCGACGCCGCCGGAGCCGAGCCCCGTGCCCCGCACAGCCCCGGCCAGGCGGCCTACGTGATGTTCACCTCCGGCTCCACCGGCGAGCCGAAGGGCGTCGTCGTCACCCACGGCAACGTCGCGGCCCTCGCCCTGGACCGGTCCTTCGGCGACGCCCACCGGCGGGTGCTCGCCCACTCGCCGCATTCGTTCGACGCCTCCACCTACGAACTGTGGGTACCGCTGCTCTACGGCGGCCAGGTCGTCGTGGCCCCGCCCGGACAGCTGGACACCGCCACCCTCGGACGTCTGATCACCGAGCACGAGGTGACCGCCCTGTTCATCACCACCTCGCTGTTCAACCTGGTGGCCGAGGAGTGCCCGGAGATCCTGGCCGGGGTGCGGGAGGTGTGGACCGGCGGCGAGGCCGCGTCGGTCACCGCCTTCCGGCGGGCGCGGGAGGCGGCACCCGGCACGGTGTTCACCAACGTCTACGGGCCCACCGAGACCACCACCTTCGCCACCAGCCACCGGCTGACCCCGTCGGCACCGGCCGACGGCCGGCTGCCGATCGGCCGCCCGATGGACAACACCCGTCTGTACGTCCTCGATGCCGAGTTGCGGCCGGTGCCGGTGGGGGTCGTGGGGGAGTTGTACCTTGCCGGGGCGGGTTTGGCGCGTGGTTATCTGGGGCGGCCCGCGCTCACTGCGGAGCGTTTTGTTCCGGATCCGTTCGGGCCGGCCGGCGGCCGGATGTACCGCACGGGGGATCTGGCCCGGTGGCGTGCGGACGGTGTGGTGGAGTACCTGGGGCGTACCGATGACCAGGTGAAGATTCATGGGTTCCGGATCGAACTCGGTGAGATCGACGCCGTGTTGGCGCGGGTGCCGGGTGTGGCCCGCAGTGCGGTGATCGTGCGGGAGGACATTCCGGGGGAGCGTCGGCTGGTGGGGTATGTCGTCCCCGGACCCGGCGTCTCCTGTGATCCGGAGGTCGTGCGCCGGGCGCTGGCCGCGACCTTGCCCGAGTACATGGTCCCGGCGCTGGTCGTCGTCGACGACCTGCCCCTCACCCCCAACGGCAAACTCGATCAGCGCGCGCTCCCGGCACCGCCGGGCGACGCCCCGCGCGAGCACACCGCCCCGGACGGCCCGACCGAGGAGACCGTCGCCGCCGTGTGGGCGGAGGTACTGGGCGTCGAACGGGTCGGACGCGACGACGACTTCTTCGCCCTCGGCGGCCACTCCCTGCGCGCCACCCGCGCGGTGTCCCGGCTGAGCGGGCGCCTCGGCACCGAGATCCCGCTGAGGACGCTGTTCGAGCACCCCGTCCTGCACCGGTTCGCTGCCGCCGTCGACACCCACGCCGCCCCGGCCGCCCAGGACGTCATCACCCGCCGCCCCCCGAGCGCGGCCGCGCCGCTGTCGTACGCCCAGCAGCGGCTGTGGTTCCTCGACCAGCTCCAGCCCGGACGGCCCGACTACAACATCCCCGTCGTGGCCCGGCTGGACGGCCCCCTCGACACCGCGGCCCTGGCGAGCGCCCTGGCCCTGGTGGTCCGCCGCCACGAGGTGCTGCGGTCCCGGATCACCGTCGACGCCGGACGCCCGGTCCAGATCGTCGAGCCCGACGAGGTCTTCACCACCGAACTCACCGACCTCCGCGCGCTGCCCGTGGACCGGGCCGAGGCCCAGGCACTCGACCTCGCCCGCTCCGAGGCCGCCACCCCCTTCGATCTCACCGGCGCGCCGCTGCTGCGGGCCCGGATCGTCCGCACCGCCGAGGACACCCACCTCCTGATCCTGATCCTGCACCACACGGTCGGCGACGGCTGGTCCATGCCCGTCCTGTGGCGGGAACTGTCCGCCGGATACGCCGCACTCGTCCGGGGCGCCACCCCCGAACTGCCCGAACTGCCCATCCAGTACGCCGACTTCGCCCACTGGCAGCAGCAGCGCATGGACTCGGACGGCTTCGCCGCGGAGCTGGCCCACTGGAGCGGAAGGCTCGCCGGCACGACCCCGCTGGACCTGCCGACCGACCGGCCGCGCCCCCGCGTGCGCACCGGCGCCGGCGACAGCCTCACCTTCCGGCTGCCCGCCGACGTCCGCGACCGCCTGACCGCACTCGGCCAGGAGCACGGCGGCACCCTCTTCATGGTGCTGCTGGCCGGCTTCAAGGCGCTGCTGGCCCGCTGGAGCGGCCAGACCGACGTGGCGGTGGGCACCCCCATCGCCGGGCGCGGCCGCATCGAACTGGAGCCGCTGATCGGCTTCTTCGTCAACACGCTCGTCCTGCGCACCGCCCTGTCCGGCGACCCGTCCTTCCAGGACCTGCTGGCCCGCGTCAGGGACACCGCCCTGGCCGCCTACGACCACCAGGACCTCCCCTTCGACCGGCTCGTCGAGGAACTGCGCCCGGACCGAGACCTCAGCCGCAACCCCCTGTTCGACGTGCTCTTCCAGCTCCACCCCGAGCAGCCCGACTCCCTTCCCCTGGACGGCGTGTCGGTGCGGACCCTGGACGTGGACAACAACACCGCCAAGTTCGACCTCAGCCTCGCCCTCACCGAACTGCCGGACGGACTGCTCGGCACCCTCCAGTACGCCACCGACCTCTTCGACCGCACCACCGTGGAGCGCCTCGCCGAGCACTACGTACGACTCCTGCGGGATGCCCTGACCGACCCCGCCCGCAAGCTGTCCCGCCTGGACCTGCTCACCCCCGAGGAACGGCGAGCCCTCCACACCCTGCCGGCGGCCCCGCGGGCGGCCGCGGACCGGCTGCACGGGCTGGTCGAGGAACAGGTCCGCCGCAGCCCCGACGCGGTCGCCGTGACATGCGGCGCCGAACACCTCACCTACGCCGAACTCAACCGGCGCGCCAACCGGCTGGCCCGGTCCATCCGGAAACACGGAGCCGGACGCGGCGACACCGTCGCGGTGCTGCTCCCGCGCTCGGCGGAGACGGTCGTCGCCGTGCTCGCGGTGCTCAAGGCGGGTGCGGCCTACGTACCGGTGGACCCGTCCCACCCGGCCGAGCGGATCCGCACCGTCCTCGACGACAGCGGGGCCGCCCTGGTCCTCGTCCAGGGCGACCGGGCCGCCGTACCCGGGCGGACGCCCGTGCTCGACCTCGACCGGGAGCGGGCCCGCACCGACACCCTCCCGGACGACGACCTGCGGCTGCCCACGGGCCCGGACGACCTCGCGTACGTCATCTACACCTCCGGCTCCACCGGCCGGCCCAAGGGCGTGGCGGTCCGCCACGGCGGCATCACCGGCTACCTCTCCTACCTCACCGGCACCTTCGCCCTGGACGAGCGGGACGTGGTCCTCGCCCGCACGGCGCTCACCTTCGACCCCTCGGTCCGTGACCTGTTCGCACCGCTGAGCACCGGCGCCCGGGTGGTCGTCGCCTCCGACGACGAGGCCAGGGACCCCGAGGCACTGCTCGCCCTCATGGAGGCGGAGCGGGTCACCGCCGTCCTGTCCGTCGTGCCCTCACTGCTCAGCGAACTCGCCGCCACCGCGTCCGGCCCGCTCCGGGCGCCGCTGCGCCTGGTGATGACCACCGGCGAAGCCCTCACCCCGGGCTGCGCACGCGACGTCCGCCGCCTCGGCGCCGGGATCCGGCTGGTCAACCAGTACGGGCCCACTGAGTGCACCAACACCTCCACCTACCACGTGGTGACCGACGAGGACATCGACAGCGGCCGCATCCCCATCGGCCGCCCGATCCCCGGTGCCCGCTGCCTGATCCTGGGCGAACACCTGGAACCGGTACCGGCCGGAGCGGTCGGCGAACTGTTCATCGCCGGACCCGGCGTGGCGCGCGGCTACCTCGGCGACCCGGCCCGCACCGCCGCCGCCTACCTGCCCGACCCCTACGCGCCACCCGGCGGCAGGATGTACCGCACCGGCGACCTGGTACGCCGCCGCGCGGACGGCGTCCTGGAGTTCCACGGCCGGCGCGACAACCAGGTGAAGGTCCGCGGCCACCGCGTCGAACTGGGCGAGGTGGAGGCGGCCATGGCCCGCCACCCCGACGTGGGCCGGGCCGTCGCGGCCGCCCACGGGCAGGGCGCCGACCGGCACCTCGTCGGCTATGTCGTCTGGCGCACCACCGGCGAGCGCACCGCCCTGCTCGACTTCCTGCGCACCGCCCTGCCCGAGGCCGCGGTGCCCTCCGTCCTCGTCGAACTGGACGCGCTGCCCCTGCTGCCCAACGGCAAGGTCGACCGGACGGCCCTGCCCGCCCCGGAGGGCGAGCGGCTGCACCGCGCGTACCGCGCGCCGCGCACCGCACTGGAGCAAGCCGTGGCCGGCGTCTGGGCGGACGTGCTCGACTGCGGCCGCGTCGGCGCGCACGATCATTTCTTCGAACTCGGCGGCCACTCCCTGAAGGCCGCCCGCATGGTCTCCCGCCTGCGCGAGGTGCTGGGCCGCGAGATCGCGCTCCACCTGCTGTTCCAGCACCCGGTGCTGGCGGACTTCGCCCGCTCCCTGGAAGGCGCCGACCGGGCCGTCGCCGGGATCGAGCCGCTTTCTGAAGGACCGGCCCCGCTCTCCTTCGGACAGCAGCGGCTGTGGCTGCTCGACCAGCTCCAGCCCGGACGGCCCGACTACAACATGCCGACCGCCGTACGGTTCACCGGACCACTGGACCAAGGCGCCGCGCTGGCCGCCCTGCGCGGCGTCGTCGAACGGCACTCGGTGCTGCGCTCCCGCATCGTGCCCGGCCCCGACGGCCCCCGCCAGCGGACCGAACCGGCCGACGTGTTCGCACCGCAGCTCGTCGACCTGACGGACCTCGGACGCGACCAGGCCGAGGCCCGCGCCCGGGAGCTCGCCGAGGCCGACGCCGCCCGCCCGTTCGACCTGGCCCGAGCCCCCCTGCTGCGCGCCCGGCTGATCCGGCTCGCGGCCGAGGAACACCTGCTCGTCGTGGTCGTCCACCACCTCGCCTTCGACGGCTGGTCGATCGGAGTCCTCTGGGCCGAGTTCCACGCCGCCTACCAGGGCGCCGCTCCCACCCCGCCGCCGATCGGCTACCGGGACTTCGCGGCCTGGCAGAGACAACGCCTCACCGGCGAACTGCTGGACGGCCGGCTGGCGTACTGGCGCGAACGGCTCACCGGCACGACCCCGCTGGAGCTGCCCACCGACCACCCCCGCCCCGCGACCCCCTCGGGCCGTGGCGACCAGGTCGACTTCACCCTCCCACCGGCGCTCCTGGCGGACCTGCGCACCGTCGGACAGCGACAGAACGCCACGCTGTTCATGGTCCTGCTGGCCGGCTTCCAGGCACTGCTGGCCCGCTGGTCGGGCAGCACGGACATCGCCGTCGGCGCGCCCATCGCCGGCCGCGACCGGGCCGAGCTGGAGTCCCTGATCGGCTTCTTCGTCAACACGCTGGTCCTGCGCACCGACCTGTCCGGCGAGCCCACCTTCGAGGAACTTGTGGCGCGGGCCCGGGAGACCGCCCTGGGCGCCTACGCCCACCAGGACGTCCCCTTCGAACGGCTCGTGGAGGAGATGCGGGTCGAGCGGGACCTCAGCCGCCATCCCCTGTTCCAGGTGATGCTGGTGCTCAACGACGAGACGGCGGGCCCGCCCCGCTTCCCCGGCCTCACGGCCGAGCCCGTGGCACTCGGCAACGGCGGCTCCAAGTTCGACCTCTCCCTGTATCTGACGGAGGACGCCGACGGCCTGCACGGCCACGCCGTGTTCGCGGCGGACCTCTTCGAGCGGCGGACCGTCGTGCGGATGATGCGATCCTTCGAGCGGCTGCTCGAAGCCGCCGTGGCCGCACCCGGCCGTCCGTTCAGTGAACTGGAACTGCTGGACACGGCGGAACACGACCACCTCGTGCACGCCCTGAACGACACGGCGGCACCGCTGCCGGCCGAGACCGTCCACGGGATGATCGTCCGCCAGACGGCCCGCACTCCGGGCGCGGTGGCCGTCCGCGACGAGCGACGCGGCCTGACCTACGCCGAACTGGACGAGCGGGCGGAACAGTTGGCGGACGTACTGCGCGCGCGGGGCATCGGGCCGCGGTCGCTGGTCGCCGTGTCCGTGCAGCGCTCGGTGGACCTGCCGGTGTCCCTGCTGGCCGTCCTGAAGACCGGCGCGGCGTACGTGCCCGTCGACACCGCCTATCCACCCGAACGGGTCGAGCTGATGATCGCCGACAGCGGTGCGCGGGCGCTGCTGACCAGCGGCGACGACCATGGCGGCGCGCGGCTTCCGGACGGGGTGCAGACCCTGCGGGTGGACCACGTGGTGACGCAGCGGCGGCAGCCGTCCGCTGCCGCGCCCGGGGGGTCCGCCGACGACCTCGCCTACGTCATCTACACCTCCGGCTCGACCGGCCGCCCCAAGGGCGTCATGGTGCCGCACCGAGGCGTCGTCAACTTCGCCCTCGACATGGTCCGCAGACTGGAGATCACCGAAGGGGACGTCGTCGCCGCGGTGACCACCGCCTCCTTCGACATCGCCGTCATGGAACTGCTGGTGCCGCTGGTGACCGGGGCCACGGTCCACATCGTCACCAGGGACACGGCCCGCGACGGCAGCAGGCTCGCCAAGGAACTGGACCGGGCCGGCGCCACCCTCGTCCAGGCCACCCCGGCCACCTGGCACCTCCTCATGCAGGCCGGCTGGCGCAACCCGCACGTCAGGGCCCTGTGCGGCGGTGAGGCGCTGCCACCCGTCCTCGCCGAACGCCTGATCGCCGCCGTGGGCAGTGTGTGGAACGTCTACGGACCGACCGAGACCACGATCTGGTCCACCGCCCACCGGCTGGGCGGGGACGCTCCGGGCCGCCCGGTGCCGATCGGCCGGCCCCTCGCCAACACCCGGGCGCACGTCCTGGACGAACGGATGCGGCCGCTGCCGGCCGGGGTCTACGGGGAGCTGTACCTCGCCGGCGACGGTGTCGTGCGCGGCTACGCCGGCCGGCCGGGGCTCACCGCCGAGCGCTTCCTGCCCGATCCGTTCGCGGCACCCGGCGGCCGCATGTACCGCACCGGGGACCTGGTCCGGCGCCTGCCCGACGGCACCCTGGAGTACCGCGGACGGGGGGACGGCCAGGTCAAGGTGCGCGGCCACCGCATCGAACTCGGCGAGATCGAGACCGCGATGGCCCGCCACCCCGAGGTCGCCGAGGCGGCCGTCGCGGTCCACGGCACCGGAGTGGACGCGATCCTGGTCGGCTACGTGGTGTGGGACGGCCCCACCGGCAGCGCCCTGGCGCTGCGCGAGACCCTGCGGGAGAGCCTGCCGGACTTCATGGTGCCCTCGGCGCTGATGGAGCTGGACGCGCTGCCGCTCACCCCCAACGGCAAGCTCGACCGCAAGGCCCTGCCGGCGGTGGACCCGGCCCGCGCGAGACACGGCCTGCTGCTGCCGCGCGACGCGCTGGAACTGCGGATGACCCGCATCTGGGAACAGGTCCTCGACGTACGGCCGCTGGGCGTGCGGGACGACTTCTTCGCCCTCGGCGGCCACTCCCTCAAGGCGTTCGAACTGATCGCCGCCGTCCGCCAGGAGCTGGGCGTGGAACTGCCGCTCAACCTGGTCTTCCGCAATCCCACCGTGGAACTGCTCTGCGAGGCCGTGCCGGACGCCGGTGAGACCGCCGCCCGGCTGGTGGTCCCGCTCGCCGACGGCGACCCGGAGCAGCCGCCGCTCTTCCTCGTCCATCCGCGCGGCGGCGACGCCTGCTGCTACCTGCCGCTCGCCCAGGCCCTGGGCAGCACCCGGCGGGTGTACGGCGTGGAGGCGCTGGGCTACAACACCGCGCAGGCACCGCTGCGGCGGGTGGAGGACATGGCGGAGCGGTACCTGGCGGAGATCCGCGCGATCGCGCCGCACGGTCCGTACCTGATCGCCGGCTGGTCCTTCGGCGGGGCGGTGGGGTACGAGATCGCGACCCGGCTGGAGGCGGCGGGCGAGACGGTCGCCTTCTTCGGCGCCATCGACACCTCCGCCCCCGGCCGGGGACCGCGCCCGGCGAGCCCGGACGGCGTACCGGACGTCGTCCGCTACGGCATCGCGGCCGGCCTGGACGCCCAGCAGGTCCACGGGCTGGACGAGGAGTCCCTGATCGCGGCGCTGGTCCACCGGGGCCACGAGCAGGGCAGCCTTCCCCGCCGGGCCCGGACCGACGCCCTGCGGCGGATGCTGCGGGTGGCCGGCGCCAACGGCGAGGCGGCGGCGGCCTACCGCCCCGGCGCCGTCCTGCGAGCCGACGTCCGGCTGTTCACGGCCGCCGAGCGGCACCCGGAGCTGGACACCCCGCTGGTCGATCCCGACGCCTGGACCCCGCACACCCGCGGGCGGGTCCACCAGGTCCCCGTGCCCGGCAACCACCACAACCTGCTCGACGACCCCCATGGAGCCGTCCTCGCGGAGCGGCTGTCCGCCGCCCTGCGGGAGTCGGTCTCCCCCTGAACGCGGCCTCCGGCCCGGACGGGCCGGACACCGCGAGGCATCGCCCACCCGATGGAAACACGACAACGAAGGAGCACACCATGAACGGCATCACCACGCAGGACTGGACCGTGGTCGTCAACGATGAGGAGCAGTACTCCGTCTGGGCGGGCGACCGGGACATCCCGGCCGGCTGGCGCGAGAGCGGGATGCGCGGGACGAAGGAGGAGTGCCTGTCCCACATCGACCGGGTGTGGACCGACATGCGCCCCCTGAGCCTGCGGCTGGCGATGGACTCCGCCGGCTGACCGCCCCTTCCTCTCCCCCCGTGCCCGTGCCCGGCGCTTCGTGCCGGGCACGGGCCCCGTCCACAGGAGTACGACGCCCATGAACAGACGCGTGCCACTGGTCACGCTGGTCGCGGTGTCCGCCATCTCGTCGGTGGGCACCGCGGCGAGCCTGCTCGCCATCCCGTGGTTCGTCCTGCAGAGCACCGGAAGCGGCATCAGCACCGGGGCGGTCGCGGCGGCCGAGACGGTGGGCCTGCTGTGCTCCGCCGTCCTCGCCGGCCCCGCCGTCGACCGGCTGCCCGCCCGCACCGCGAGCGTCGCCGCGGACCTGCTGACCGCCCTCGCCATCGGGCTCGTCCCCGTCCTCGACCGCACGATCGGCATGCCCCTGCCGGCCCTGGCCCTCCTCGCCCTGCTCGCGGGCGCCGCCCGGGGGCCCGCCGACACGGCCAAGCAGGTGCTGGTGATCGCCGCGATGCGCCGGGCGGGGACACCGGTCGAGCGGGGCACCAGCGCGATGGAGGGCGCGCGGCGCATCGGCACCATGGCCGGCGCCCCGCTGGCGGGCCTGCTGGTCGCCACGGTCGGCCCGGTCCCCACGCTGTGCGCCGACGCGGCTGCCCTGCTGCTCGCCGCAGCCCTCGTCCACACCCTCGTACCGAGCGAACCCGCCGCGCCCGCCGCCGACGACGGCTCCTACGCCGCCCGGCTCCGGGCCGGCTTCGCGAGCCTGCGCGCCGACCGGCTGCTGCGCGCCATGGTGGGTGTCCTGCTGGTCTCCAACGCCCTGGACAGCGGCCTCAACGCGGTCCTGTACCCCGCTTACGGCGCCCGGGTGCTGCACAGCAGCTCCCTGTTCGGCGCCATGGTGACCGCGATCGGACTCGGCGCGCTCGCGGGGACCGCTCTGCACGGCTGGCTCGGGCACCGCTGGCCCCGCCGGACCGTCTTCGTCGGCTGCTTCGTCCTGCTCGGCTCACTGCGCTGCGTCCTGCTCGCCCAACAGCCGTCCTCCGTGGTCCTGCTGGCGGGCCTGGCCGTCTCGGGCATCGGGTCGGGCGTCGTGAACCCGCTCATGATGTCGGTGGCCTACGAACGGGTGCCGGAGCGGGTGCGCGGCCGGGTCTTCGGGCTGGTCGTCGCCTGCGCGCTGGCGGCCACCCCCTTGGGCGCCCTCACCGCCGGGCTGCTCCTCGACCGGCTGGAACTGACGAGCGCTCTGCTGGTCTTCGCCGGCGTCTATCTGTCGATCGCCCTGGCCCCGCTGATGTTCACGGTGTGGCGGGAACTGGACGCGCCTCGGGGCGGTTTCCTCGCCGAGGTCCGCCCCTGAGCCGCTGCCGAGGAGCGTCACCAGTCCGGCGGATGCAGCGTCAGCACCTGGAGCGTGCACGGGGTGTGCACGGCGTCGAGGGCGTAGACGAAGCCGCGCGGCACGTACAGCGCCTCGCCCACCCGCAGTCTCAGCTCCAGCGCGTGCACCGGAGCGTGCCCCCCGGGCGACGGCTCGACCCGGCCGCCGCAACTGCCCTTCACGGGCAGCAGCACCAGGTCGGTGCCGGCCGTGTCGCCGTCACCGCGTCCCCCCACCGGCAGGCCGACGAAGGAGCTGGTGACCTCGCAGCCCAGCAACGCGCCCAAGGAGGTGGCCAGTTCGGGCAGTTCCCCGTCGGCTTCCGCCACCACCGCGTCGATGCCGTCCGGCCACACCAGAGCCGGACTCCGGTCGCGGTGGACCGACAGACACAGCGCCAGATCCCTGACGAAGTGGCTCAGTCCGGGCTCCGCCCCTTGCGAGGCCGGTTCGAATTCCACGTGCCGCTCACACTCCCCTCACCGGCCGCGCGTCGGGCGGAACGGGAGGTGCCCGCTGTTCTTCCGCCACCTGACCGCAGAGACCAGCGGTGCCTGTCGAAGGGGCACCCTGACTGCGGAGTCGGGGGAACTCTCGTGCACGGGGCGGTGTTGCGGCAGTCCCGAGTTCGCGGTACCGCGAACCCGGGGACAGGGCGGCGGGCGGATTCAGCCGGTCGGACTCTCGGCGGGGTCGCCGAGCAGTCCGTGACGGGCCGCCAGGGCACCGGCCTGGAAACGGCTCTCGGCCCCCAGCGTCTCCATGATGTCGGCGATGTGTTTGCGGGCCGTTCTCAGGGACATGCCGAGGCGGCGCGCGATGGACTCGTCCTTCATGCCCTCCGCAAGCAGCCGCACGATGGTCCTGTCGATGTCCTTGGCGACGGCCTCCAACCCGTCCGTCGCCGCGTCCGAGAACGGCTCCGCGTGGGTCCAGTACTGCTCGAACACCTCGCACAGGAAGTGCACGACCGAGGGTTCCCGGACCACCACGGCGCCCCACCCGTCGCCCTGCTCCGGGATGAAGGCGACCCGGCGGTCGAAGACGATCAGGCGCCCGAACAGCTCGTGGGCGGTGCGGTATTCGGCGCCGAGACCGGACACCAGGGCGACGTATGCCTGGCTGGGGCCGTTGAACCGGGCCGTGTGGTGGTACAGCGTGCGCATCCGCACCCCCCGGGAGAGCATCTCGGTGTCCCGGGCCAGGGCCTCCTTGAGGACGCCCGGCGCCCGGGTCCCGCCGGGCTGGCTGGTCAGGATCTCCTCGGTGCACTCCGCGGAGGCCCGGTTGAGGGCGGCGCGCACCTCCTGAAGACCGGGGACCAGTTCGAGGCCCACGGACACCCGGCGCAGACTGTCCAGGTAGTGGCCGCGCAGGCTGGCGAACCGGTCACGTATGTGGTGCAGTTCGGCCTGCTGGTCCCGGATCGACTTCTCCAGCGAGTTCGTGACGACCGCCGCCACGAGGTCCGGATCGACCGGCCGCAGTCTGGCCGGATCGTCCACGTCCGCCTTTAACAGGCCCAGTTCGGTCAGGGCGGTGACGGCCGCGTCGACCTCGTCCCGGCCCAGACCCAGTTCCCGCGCCGCACGGTCGGGGTCCAGCCGCTCGTTCCCGACGACCCATTGGTAGAGGGCCATTTCCCGGTTTCCGGGCCCCACGGACGAGCCGATTGTCCTGCTCTCATCGGCTTTGAACATTTCGTCCCCTGTTCGTCTTGCTGCGGGGCAGCTTGGTGAGCACCTTGATCCATGGCCCGAACGTCACCGGCGGGCGAGTCTTGGAGCACCGGAAGGGGTGAGCACACCGCGGATTCCGGCTCCAGTCCCAGAAACACCAGAATGAGGAGTGTCCGGCATGAAGTCCCTCAACCTTGCCGCCATCGTCGTCTCCGTCGTCGCCACCGCGGCCGTCGCTTTCGGGCCCTCCGCCGCCGCACCCGCTCCGAACGCGCCCGAAGGCCCGGCGGTCACGACGTCGGCCACGGGGACGGGTACGACGAACGGCGACAGCGGCTGGGGCCGTGTCATCCCCGACGTCGCCGACGCCTGATCCGGTTGCGCGCACTTCGTCGCGGCCCGGTCGGCCGGTCACCGTTCGGCATGAAGTCTCACCGCGTCGCATATCGAACACGCGTCGCACCTTAGCCCGAACCTCCGTACGACTGCCGGAGGCGCGAGGGGAGCGGCGACCGTGACCGGTGACCGAACCCCGGGGGTGTGACCCCCTTCCCGCAAGGCGTTCAACCCCACTACCCCACGAAAGGCACGCTCGTGAGCTTGACCGCCGGCGACGTACTCGACCTGCTGAGTACGCGCGAGATCGAGGTGCTGGGCCACCTCGCAGAAGGACACACCTACTCCTCCATCGCGCGGCGCATGCACCTCAGCCCGCACACCGTCGACACGTATCTGCGCAGGATCAAGGGAAAGGCGGGGGTCAGCAACCGGGCGCACCTGATGATCCTGGCGCTCCAGATCACCCGGCTCGACGAACCGTGGCTGAAGAGAACCTGACGGCCCGTGCGCCGGCCGGCACACTCCGCCGACCCGTCACCGCACCGGGTGCGGCCACACCGCCGTGGCCGTCCTGGCAGGACAGCAGGTACGCCGGCGCGGCGGTGGTGACGAGGCGGTGCCGGTCGGCCCAGCGCTCGGCGGGATCGAGCGCGGTCCCGGCCCGCCAGTCGACGAAGGCGGGGTCCGGCTTCATGCAGGCGTCGCGCATCTCCAGGTGGACGGCCGGACTCCGGCAGTCACGGAACAGTTGGGACCGCTCGGCCGGATGTCCTCGGTTCGTCGGGGGTGGCGTCCGTGTCCGGCGGGCACTGCGCCGGTGACGACGCCGTGTACTGGACGGCGAGGCCGATCAGCTCGTCGAGGCGTTCGCGTGCCCGGGTCAAGTCGTGGATCCGGGCCTGGATGCGGTCCCGCTCGTCCGTGAGCCGTCGCGTCATCTCCGGTGTCGCGACCAGGGTGTCCAGGAACGGCAGGAGGCGCAGGATCGCCTTGCTGGGCAGCCCGGCCGAGTAGAGGAGCTGGATGAACCTCACCCGCTCGACGTCGGACTCGGAATACTGCCGCTGGTCCCCGGGGCCGCGGGCGGCGACGACGAGTCCTTGCTCCTCGTAGTAGCGCAGCGCGCGAACGCTGACCCCCGCGCGTTCGGCGGCCTTCCCGATGCGCATCGTGTCTCCTGACCGGTCCCGACCCTTGAACCTCACGCCGACGTGAGGTTCTAGCGTACGCGCATGGACATCAGCGGAGCCACAGCGCTCGTCACCGGAGCCAACCGCGGCATCGGCCGCCACCTCGCGGCCCAGCTCGTCGAGCGTGGCGCGAAGGTCTACGCGACCGCTCGCCGACCGGAAACCATCGACCTCGACGGCGTGGAGGTCCTTCCCCTCGACATCACCGACCCCGACGCCGTCGCAGCCGCCGCCCACGCGGCCGGCGACGTCGACCTGCTCGTCAACAACGCCGGCATCGGGGGCGGAGCCCTGCTCGGCGACCTCGACGGTGTCCGCGCCACGATGGACGTGAACTTCTGGGGCACCTTGTCCGTGGTCCGGGCCCTCGCCCCGGTCCTGGCGAGGAACGGCGCAGGCGCCGTCCTGAACATCGCCTCCTCGGCGTCCTGGTTCGTCTTCCCCGGCAGCAGCGCCTACGCGGTCTCCAAGGCCGCTGTCTGGAGCATGGGCAACGCGCTGCGCCAGGAACTGGCCGGGCAGGGGACCCTCGTCACCTCGGTACACCTCGGGGCGGCCGACACCGACATGATGAAGGGCCACGACGTCCCCAAGACGGCCCCGGCCGACGTCGCGCGCGCCGCCCTCGACGGTGTCGCGGCCGGCGCGTTCGAGGTCGTCGTCGACGAGTTCACCGCCATGGTCAAAGCGTCGCTGAGCAAGGACCCGAGGGAATTCGACCGGCGGTTCCAGCAGTTCCTCAACTCCTGAGCCGCGCCCGCAACGCCTGCCCATTCACCCCGGCCCGGCGACTCGGCGCTCCTGCTGACCGTCGGCACCGGCCTCCAGCTCGGCCGCGTCGCCCATGCGGGTCGCTCACCGGGGCGTTGCTCCGACGACCAGGACGGGTGCCTCAGCCGGTGAACCCCGGCACCACCAGACCGGACTCGTACGCGATCACCACGGCGTGGGTGCGGTTGTGCGCGCCGAGCTTGGTCAGCACGTTCCCGACGTGGGTCTTCGTCGTCTCCAGGCTCACCGTGAGCGAGTCCGCGATCTGCGGGTTGGACAGGCCGGTGGCCATCAGCCGCAGCACTTCCTCCTCGCGCCCGGTCAGCGCCGCTCTCGGCAGGGCCTCGGCGGAACCCAGCGGGCGGGCGGCGACCATGCGGCGCAGTGCGGCCGGGAAGAGGATCGCCTCCCCGGCCGCCACCACCCGTACCGCCTCCGCGATCTGCCGGACCGGCAGTCTCTTGAGGACGAAGCCGCTGGCTCCGGCGCTGAGGGCGGCGGTGACGTGACCGTCGTTCTCGAAGGTGGTGATCACCACGACTTTCGGCGGCCGGGCCGACTCGGCCAGCAGTTCCCGGGTGGCGTCGATCCCGCCCCGGCGCGGCATCCGGACGTCCATCAGGACCACGTCCGGCCGCGGTCGCCGCGCCTGAGCGACCGCCTCACGGCCGTCGGCGGCCTCGCCGAGGACCGTGATCCCGGGCTGCCGACCGCACCGTGCGGTGTACACGGCGCACGAGTGGTACCGGGTTCACGTGGTGCCGGCACTTCTCGTGGTGCGCAGCGAGGCCCCTTCGAAGCCGGTGACGCGGAGCAGGAGGGTGCCGTCGGGGGCGAGGGCTGTGTAGGTGTCCTCGGCGGGGGAGTGGTGGGTCGTGATGCCGTGGGGGTAGGCGATGCTGAGGGTGTGGTCGTTGGCTGGTACGGGGAGGTCGATGCGGGCGATGCGACGCGGGGCGACGACGTCGCGCCGCTGCTCGGCGTCGGGAACCAGGGTGCGGGTGCGGAGAGTCGCGCACAACAGCAGGGCGGGAAGCGGGAGTCGGCGCAAGACAGGGTGGTCTTCGTACGCCGTTCCCGGTGGGCGCCACAGCGCGGTGGGGCCGGTGGGGGTGTTCCGCCAGCGGCGGGTGTTGGCGAACAGGCCCGTGAGATGCACCGGTGAGTCCGCGAAGTAGTAGGGGTCGGGCGGGAGGGGCGTAGCGGTCTCGGTGGGGTGCCGGGGCGTCTGCCGGTGTGTGGCGGGTGCTTGCGTGAACGCGACGCGGACGGTGAAGTGGCGGCGCCGGGGCAGGACATGGCCGCGCAGCCGGGTCGTGCCGTGGAGTTCGACGAGGACGGTGTCGTCGTCGGGGTCCTGGCCCGGGTGGGCGGTGAGGGTGTAGCGGCGGGTTGCCCGGGTGGTGGAGGGACGTACGAACACCTCGAAGGACGCGTCCAGGAGCGCGGTGGGCGCGCACCCGGGGCGCAGCGCGAGCGCGGCTTCCACGGCGGCGGCCAGGAGGAAGGTCCCGGGCACGGTGGGTTCGCCATGGACGGTGTGGTGGACCAGGTAGGTGTGATGGTCGGGGGCGAGATCGATGTCCCAGGTGGCGCAACCGTCGCCGGGGCGGCGAGGGGTCGAGGTGAGGAAGGCCCCGCTTCGTGGGGTGTCCGGTTGCCCGGGATCGAGCGTGCGACGCCACTGCGGTGAGGGGTCGTCGTCCAGCAGGCCGGGCTGCTCGGTGCGCATCAGGTCTCGTTCGCGCGCGCCGAGGTAGACCCCGGAGGGCGTGGGGTGCGGGGCGAGTGCGGCGAGGAAGTGGGCGATGCCCTCCGTGTCGCTGATCCCGGTGAGGCGCCCACCGTCGACGATCTGGCCGATGAGTGCGGGACGGGACGCGAAGTACCCGCTGTCCCGCCACAGGGGGAAGCCGAGGGTGATCTCCCGGACGGTGGACAGGTGGTGGGGGACGGCGGACAGGTAGGCGTTGGCCGGGCCGTAGTCGATCTCTCCGCGCAAGGGCTGGACGGCGGCGACCGAGGCGATGTTGCACCACAGGCGCGGGTCGAGGTCTGCGAACGCCGTGCGCAGATGGTGGTATCCGAGGATCTTCACATCCCGTACGAGGCGGAAGTCGGCCGGCGCCTTGCGGTCCAGCGGCGCGGTGCGGCTGCGGGTCGCGGCATGCAGGAAGAGGTCGATGCCGGCGTGCCGGGCGGCCACCTCGCGTGCGGCCGCGGCGCAGGCGTCCGCGTCGGTGATGTCGCAGGGGAGGTAGTGGACGCGGGCCTCGCCGAAAGCGTCACGCAGACGGTCCAGGTGCCGCGCGGCGCGGCGCCCGGCGAGCAGACGGTCCGCGTATCGGGCCGCTTCGCGGACACCGCCGGTGCCGACGCGCAGCGCGCGGGCGATGAACGCGGCCCGCAGGGACGGGAGTTCGGCCTCCGTGGCAGTGAGAAGTTCGGCGGGCAGCGCGCTGACGTCTGTCGTGCCCAGCAACCAGACGTCGGGGGGCGTGGGTCCGGTGGCGAGGGCGGTGAGCAGGGCAGTGGTCACGCCCCCGGTGCCGCCGCTGGCCACCACTGCCGACAGCGGCGGCAGCGGGCCGGGGGCCGGAAGTGGTGCGGGCACCAGACGGCGGCGGTGCCGTTGCCCTTGGACGTACCAGACGGCTCGGGCGGCGTCGGCGCTGTGCCACTCCCGGGCGAGACGGTCGAGTCCGTCCTCGACCGTGGTGTCACAGACCACGACGCGTACGGGCAGACCGGGGTGGTCGGCCAGCAGTGCCGGATCGAGAGCGGTGAGCAGGGCCGCGTGCGGATGATCGGGCGGGCAGAGGGCCAACGCGCCCAAGGATCCCGAGAGCCGGCGCCGCAGGCCGTGGCGGAGAGCCTGGAAGAGGACTTCGTGCAGTGTGCTGTTCCCCGCGCTCGGGCGGCTCGGCCAGGCGGCGCCGGGACGGCTGATCACGCGGACATGCCCGGCTGCCTGTTCGACAGCCCGTTCCAGGTCTTGCGCCGTGCCGGGGCGCAGGGAGCGGGGCGCGTCCGGGGCCGTGCACAGCACCGTCCAGCCGTGGGGAGGAGCGGGGCGGGTCAGGTCGGTGGCGGTCGGTGTGTGGTCGGTCAGGATCAGGGTGTTTCGTGGCGGCGCCGGGCGCGGCGGAGCCGTGTCCTGCCAGGGGGCGGGGCGCAGGGTGCTGGTGTGGCGAACGGTGAGCGGCGCGGTGGCCGGCGGCTTGAGCGGGGGCGCGCCCGGCAGGCGCACGGTCGGCGGTTCGCCAGGGGCGGTGGACAGGGAGGCCAGCAGTCGTACGGCATCGCGCGCGGCATGGAACTCCCCGGCTGGGCCCGCGCTGTCATCGCCGATCGGTGCCGGTGCGGCGAGCCGGGCGGTGACCGGCCAGCCGTGCTCGCGGGCGGTCGTCGCGCGGGCGAGCGCGAGCAGGAAGGCCCCCTGGCGCGGGACGGCGGCCGCGGCCGCCGCGGTGCGGGAGGGATGCAGGGCCCCGGCGTCGACGGCGAGGACCAGGGCGAGCCGGAGCTCACCTGTGGCCAGGTAGTGCGCTGCCACGGAGAACGCCGTGGCGGCCGAAGTGGTCCCCGTGTCCACGCAGATGCTGCCGCCGTGCAGGTCGTACCGGGCCGCGAGCCGGGAAGGGATGACGTTGGGCAGGACGCCGGGCATGGCGTCGGGCCCGGCCCGCGGAGTACGGGCGCGCACCTCGTCGAGCAGGTCGTCCAGGGCGGTGCTCGCGGACGGGTGGGCGCGCAGCGCGTTGCCGAGCAGGTCGGCGTGGCAGCGCAGAGCGTAGTCGCGCAGGGCGACGGGCACTCCGCTGTGCGCGGCGATCACTCCTGTGCGTTCCCGGACGTCGGCCCACGGTTCGCCATGTTCGGCGGTGAAGCGGTGGGCGACCTCCAGAGCCAGGGTCTGGGCACGGTCCACGGCCCGCACGGTCGGGGCGGGCAGGGCCACGGTGGCGAAATCGGGTACCTCGTCGCCGAACTCGGCGTCGGGCGCGGGTCCTTGTCCGGCCAGCCAGGATCGTACGGACTCGGTGTCGGGTGCCCCCGGCAGTCGGGCCGACCAGGCGAGCAGCACCAGATCGTCGGGGAGCGCGGACGAAGGCCACGTGACGGGAGCCGGCGCAGGGGCCGTGGGCGCGGGGTCGGCCACGAGGAGATGCCCGTTGGTCCCCCCGAACCCGAACGCGGACACGCCTGCGACACGAGGACGCGACGCGTTGCGGGGCCATGGCCGCGGCGTATCGGGCACCCGCAGCCGCCCGAGCGGCCGCGCGGGCTCGTCGAAGTGCTGCTGGGCCGGGATCGCACCCCTGTCCAGAGCGAGCAGCACATGAACGACCGAGGCCGCCCCGGCCGCCCAACCAGCGTGTCCCACAAGGGACTTGGTAGCGGTGCACGCCCAGCCCGCGGCGGGTGACTCCGCGCTCAGAGCGCTGATCTCGGCGCCGTCCCCGGCCCGCGTCCCGGTGGCGTGGGCGACGACCCAATCGACGGCGTCCGGCGTGAGGCCCCGCTCCTGGCGCGCGCGACGCACGGCACGGGCCTGGCCGTGCGGGTTGGGCGCGGCCATGGAGCGGCCCCGCCCGTCGCCGGCCCCGCCGAACCCCGCCAGGACACCGAGGACCCGATCCCCGTCGGCCCGCGCGCGGGCCAGTGTCTTGACCGCGAGCAGCACGGCCGCGTCGCTGAACAAGGTGCCGTCGGCCGCCGCGTCCAGCGCCCGCAGCCGCCCGGTGGCGGACAGGCCGCCGATCGCCGAGAACAGCACCGACATGGTGGGCTCCAGGACCGACACCCCGCCGCACAGGGCGAGTTCGGACTGCCCGGTGCGCAGTTGCTTGGCGGCGAGATCGATGGCGTAGAGGGAGGAGGAGCAGGCGGTGTCGACGGTCCAGACGGTCGGCTCGGCGGAAAGGACAGGCGCGAGTGCCGCCCGTACGGCGTCGGGCGCTTCCAGGCATCCGGTACGTGCGTACGGCAGCACCTCCGCCAGCAGGCGACGCACCTCGGCCTCCTGGCCGGGCAGACGTCGGGCGACGCTGTCGAGCAGCACACTCTGCATGAGTGCCTGGCTGCCGCCCGGCCAGGCGCCGACGACACAGGACACGCGGGTCGCTCCCTCCACCCGTACACCGGCGGTCGCCTGCCGGGCGCAGTCACGCAGCCAGACGACTTCCAGAGGCTCGTCGCGTGCGGGCGGCACGCTGTCGTGGATGAAGCCCGCGACCCGGCTGTAGGTGCGGTCGGCTGTCCGGCGATCGGGGGAGTGGAAGTCGGCGAGGCGGTAGCGCGCGCCGGGTTCGCTGAAGGCGTCATGGGGACGGTTGAGCAGTTCCCAGAACGCCGACGTGTCCCGCGCGCCGGGCAGCCGCACCCCCATGCCGACGACGGCGATCGACCGCGCTGTCACGAGACCGGGACCGGTGCCGACAGGCGGGGCAGCGCCATCAGATGGTCGGCGATGTCCGGAAGCGTCTGGCGTCGCAGAGGGTCGCCGCTCCCGGAGGCGTCGAGTCCGTAGCGCGCGTACAGCGAGGCAAGCACCTCGGCCTGCCGCAGGGAGTCGATCCCGAGGTCCACCTCCAGATCGACGTCGTCGGTGACGACGTCCGGCGGGTAGCCCAGGCGCTCCGCGTAGTGGGCGCACAGGGCGGTGATCAACTCCGCGCGTGGCGGCAACGCCTCGGCCTCGACGGACTCCTCGGGGACGGCGGCCGCGGAGGGCACTTCGTCCCCTTGAGGTCGGCGCGGCGCGGGCACCGTCGCGGCGGAGGGGACCGGCGGGACAGCGGCAGGCACGGCCGCCCCGGCCAGGACCGTCCGCGCGGCCTGCGGCCCGCCCCTGCGCGCCATCGGCGCGAGGGTCCGCACTCCAGGCAGCACCTCGGCGGCGAGCCGGGTCACGATGTCCTTGGCCCCGCACTCCACGAACACCGTCACCTGGTCGCGCCGCAGGACGTGCAGCGCCGCGAGGAAGTCCACGGGCACCACCATGTGGCCGGCGCCGATGTCACGTACTCCGTCGGCTGTCGACACGTACGATCCGGAGATCGGCGAGTACACCCGCTGGGTCGGCACGCGCGCCCCTGACCGCTCCATCACCTCGCGGAACGTTTCGCCCGCCGCCCGCATCCAGGGGCTGTGGTAGGGATACGCGGCTTTGACCCGTACGGCTCGCACGCCCAGGGCGCTCGCCACGGCCTGAGCCTGGTCCAAGCCGGCCTCCGGCCCCGCGAGGACCGACTGCCCGGGCCCGTTGCTCACGGCGACCCCGAGACTCCACTCGTCGACCACCCCGGCGAGGTGCCTCGCCGTGTCCGGTCCGACGGCGACCGCGAGCAGCCCACCCGGCTCGATCCCGGCCTGCCGGCACACACGGTCGCGCTCACAGATGAGCCGGGCGGCCTCGACGGGGGTCCACACTCCGGCCAGCGTGAGCGCGGCCCACTCACCGAAGCTGTGCCCGACAAGGACATCGGCACGAACGCCTTCGGCCGCACAGACAGCGGCGCAGGCGAGCGACGCGGTGAAGATGCACAGGTGCAGCGCCTCGGGGTGCTCGGCGAGCAGGGTGTCGATCGGCGGCGCGCCGGTATCGAGCAGCAGCTCGGACACCGGGCGATGCCCGTACTCGGCGCAGACGCCGTCCACGTCTCGCAGCACCGGGCCGATCTGGGGATAGGGGTCAAGGAATCCGGTCAACAGGCCAGGCAGATAGGCACCTTGCCCCGGGAAGAGGAAAGCGATCCTGTCACGCATGAGCAGACACCTCACTACAGGTACGGACGAGTAGCGATGAACCGGACCATCGGCCGCGCTTCGATCATGGCCCGGGAACGCGAGCCGACACAGGGCGTGTTCGGCGCGGCCGGGAGCAGCGTGTACGCCCCGGCCGTTCGGCTACGCCCCGTCTGCCCCTGTGAGCTGGTCCGCACCGCGGTTCGCACCTCGCACCCCGGGAGATCCCGGAGGGGATCGAAGCAACCGGGAAGGAAGCGCCGATGGCGAAGGACGACGACCGCTACAGGCGCGGCCTGCACCGGATGGAAGAGATCGGTGGCGCTCGCGTCACGGCAGACTTCCTTGCCGCGCTGTCGGGTACCGCCCCCGATCTGGGCCGCTACGTCGCGGAGTTCATCTACGGGGATCTGTACTGCCGTCCCGGCCTGGCACTGCCCGAGCGACAGCTGGTCACGGTGGCGACCCTCGCCGCACTGGGGGGCTGCGAACGCCAACTGGCTCTCCACATCGGCGTCGCGCTCGACGCGGGGGTGACACCCGCGACCCTGGTCGAGGCGCTGATCCACCAGTGCGCGTACGCGGGCTTTCCGCGTGCCCTCAACGCCGTCGCCGTGGCTCGCGAGGTGTTCACCGAACGCGGTGTCCCTCTCCCGCCGCAGGCGAGGGAGACGGTACGAGGAGGCGACCGCGAGTGGCACGAGTGACACCTGACTCCTCTCCCACCTCACGCCCCGACCGTTGACCGACGCTGCCCCGCAGGGGGTTCTCCGACGGTCTCTCAAGAAGTCGCGTACCACCCCGATTTCGCGATCGCGGAGTTCGCGGATGCGAGCTGGGCCGCGGCAGTCCCGGTCGTCCACAACCAGCTGTGCCCCGGCGGCATCCTGGCCCCCGGCCGACGCGTCGACAGCCTCACCCTCGCCACGATCTGCGCCGAGGGTCGCCAGAACCCGCCAGGTCTGGCAGGCCACCTCTGGCGCGGTCACCACTTTTGGAGCGCCAAACCAATTTAGTTCAGCGATCCAAATGTGTCATGGTTGAGGCATGGCAACGAGGAATCCCCGCTCGGAGCGGCGCAACCAGGTGCTCTCCCGGGAACGGATCATCGAGACGGCGATCGAGCTGCTCGACGCGGGCGGTGAGGCCGCCATGACGACGCGGGCGCTCACCGAGCGCCTGTCCACCGGCTCGGGAGCGATCTACTACCGGGTGGGCAGCCGCGACGATCTGTTGGACGCGGCGACCGAGACGCTTGTCACCGCTGCGCTGGCCACCGACTCCGTGGTGGTCCCGTCCTCGCCCGAGGAAGAGATCCGCACCGTGGCGCTGGCGCTGTTCGACGCGATCACCGAGCACCCGTGGCTGGCGACGCGACTGACCCGGCACGTGGTCCGCAAGCCGTTCGGGACGGTGACGGTCGGCATCTTCGAGCGGATCGGCCGGCAGGTCGGCGCGCTGGGTGTGCCGCGAGCTTCGTGGTTCGACGCGGCGTCGACGCTGGTGCACTACATCCTCGGCGCCGTCAGCCAGAACACCCGGACGGAGGGCGACACGCCGGACGGTTCGCACGACCGTGACGCGTTCCTCGACGCGACCGCGGAGGCATGGCAGGACCTCGACGCCGAGGACCACCCGTTCATGCGCGCCGTCGTCTCCCAGATACACGCTCACGACGACCGCGAGCAGTTCCTCACCGGCATCGCCGTGATCACCGACGGCCTCACCCGGCTCGGCTGACCCGACCCGGTCGGCCCACCCCCCTGCGTTCCGGAAAGGAATCCCTCATGCGCGACGCGATCGCGGCTCTGTACGCCGTGCGGTTCGCCTACTCATTCGGCTGGCCCGGTGCGGACGGTTGCGGGCGGGAGTTGTTCGCGGGGTGCGCGGCGTCGGTGCCGAAGCGCGCACGGATGAGGTCGACGACCGTTTCGATGTGCCGTGCTTTGGTGTCGGCGGGGTCGAGGAGGAGCTGGTGGGGGGCTTGGCCGGCGGGGAGGAGGTTGTCGGCGCGGAGGGTGAGGGTGCGTACGCGGGCGCGTTGGAGGGCGAGGCGGTCGTGGAGGGCGCGGGTGTGGGTGGTCAGGGTGCGGGTGTGGGCGGTGGGTTCGGTGAGGGTGAGGGTGCGGGTGGTGGAGGAGCGGTCGGCGTAGCGGACGGTGAGGGTCAGGGCGCGGGCTGCCTGCGCGCCGGCGCGCAGCCGCAGGCCGAGGCGGTCGGTGAGACCGAGGAGGGCGGTGTGCTGCCGGTCGTGGTCCAGTTCGTCGTGGGGGAAGTCGTGGCGGACGGTGAGGGAGCGGGGCGGTGCGGCCGGGGTGACGGTGGTGGGGTCGAGGCCGCGGGCGGCGCTGTGGAGGCGGCGGCCGGCGGTGGCGCCGAGGATGCGCTGGAGCGTGCCGAGCGGGGTGGCGGCGATCTTGTCGATGCTGTCGAGGCCGTACGTGGCGAGGGTGCGGGCGGTGGCGGGGCCGACGCCGTGCAGCAGGGCGGGGTGCTTGCCGGCGAGGAACGCGGTGACGGCGTCGGGGTCGTCGGGCAGGGTGCGGACGGCGGACGGGGGGCCGTCGGCGGCGACCATCCGGGCCAGGAGCGGGTTGCCGGCGACGCCGATCGTGGCGGTGAGGCCGTGGAGCGCGGCGATCCGGGCGCGCAGGCGTTCGGCGAGCGCGGTGGCGTCGGTGCCGAAGTAGGCGAGTGCGCCGCTGACGTCGGCGAGGGCGGCGTCGGGCGGCAGGGCCTGCACGGTCGGGGTGTACTCGGCGATCAGGTCGAGGATCCGGTGGTGGAGGGGTTCGTCGGTGAGGTCGTGGCAGTGGACGTAGAGGATGCTCATCCCGCGCTCCCGGGGCTCTGATGCCAGAGTTTCCGCTGCTTGACCGGCTCGCCGGGAGGCTGGAGATCGGCCCAGGGATGCAGGGCGGACCCGGTCTCGGTGGTGAGGGTCCGCGCCGGTACGGGGGTGTGCGGCACCGGTGCGGCGAGGTGGTCGGCGACGGCGTTCAGGCCGCTGGTGCGGCGCAGTTCGGCGAGGTGGGTGAGGTCCCAGGCGGCGCTGCCGGTGACGGAGACGGCGGTGCCGCCGCCGGTGGTCCGGCGCTGGACGACGCCGCGCACGAGCAGGAGCCAGCTGTGGAAGACGGTGTGCGCGGCGGCGTCGTGGCTGTCCTCGAAGAACGCGCAGTCGACGACGCCGCTCGGGTCGTCGAGGGTCGTGAAGATGACGCGTTTCCCGGAGCGGATCGGCGGGGTCTGGACGGCGCTCTTCGCGCCGGCGACGAGGACGATCTGACCGTGCGGCAGGTCCTTGAGGCGGGTCGCGGGGACGACGCCGAGTTCGTCCAGGAGTTCCTGGTGGTCGGCCATGAGGTGGCGGGAGGCGTCGAGGCCGAGGGTGCCGAGTTCGGCGGCGAGCCGTTCGGCGTCGTCCATGTCGGGCAGCCTCAGGGGCGCGGCCCGGCCGTCGTCGGTGAGCGTCAACTGCCCGGGGGCGGCGCCGCGCCCGTGCCGGTAGAGCTCCGTGAGGTGCAGGAGGAGGTCGCGGCGGTTGTCGCCGAACCGGTCGAGGGCGCCGACCTGGACGAGGCGTTCGGCGACGGGGCGGGAGGGGCGGGCGCGGGTGATGAAGTCGTCGAGCGCGGCGTAGGGCCGTCCGGCGGTGATCCGTTCGGCCTCGGCGTCGCTCATGCCGCGGACGTCGCCGAGCGCGAGCCGCACCCCGTACACGTCATCGGACACCAGTTCGATCCGATAGGCGGTGTCGGAGGCGTTGACGTCGAGGGGGAGGAGGGGCACCCCGTGGCGGCGGGCGTCGGAGAGCAGCAGGCGTTTGGGGTACATGCCGGGGTCATGGGTGAGGACTCCGGCGTAGAAGGCGGCCGGGTGGTGCGTCTTGAGCCAGGCCGACTGGTACGACGGCACCGCGAACGCCACCGCGTGGGCCTTGCAGAACCCGAACCCGGCGTACGACGCGAGGAGTTCCCACACCCGGTCGACGGTCTCGGTGTCGTGGCCGCGTCCGCGTGCGGCCTGTTCGAACCAGTCGCGGATCTTCCCGGTGAGGTCGGGGTTGTTGAGGGCGCGGCGGGTGTGGTCGCCGAAGGCGAGGGTGCAGCCGGTCATGGCCGCGAGGATGCGGATGATCTGCTCGTGGAAGATCAGGACGCCGTGGGTCTCGCGCAGGACGGGTTCCAGGTCCCGGTGCAGGCGCCGCGGGGTCTCCTTTCCGCTGCGGGCTCTCAGCAGGGGCGTGACCATGTCGGCGGAGACGGGTCCCGGGCGGAAGAGGGAGATGTCGATCACGAGGTCGTGCAGGGACTCGGGCTTCAGCCGGGCCACCAGGTCGCGCTGGCCGGGTGATTCGGTCTGGAAGCAGCCGAGGGTGCGGGACGACTGGATCAGCCGGAACGTTTCCGCATCGTCCTCCGGGATCGTGTCGAGGTCGATGTGCCGACCGGAGACCCGCTCGATCTCGGCGAGGGTGTGCGCCATGGACGACTGCATGCGCACCCCGAGGATGTCGAGCTTCAGCAGCCCGGCGTCCTCGACGTCCTCCTTGTCGAACTGGGACATGGGGAACGCCTCGCCGGGGGTCGGGACGACCGGCGTGCGGCGCAGGAGGCCGGCGTCGGAGATGATCACGCCGCAGGGGTGCATGGCCATGCCCCGGGGGAGGCCGTCGAGGGCTTCGACGAGGTCCCACATGCGCGGCCCGTACGCGTCCGGGTCGATCGAGCGCAGCTCGGGCAGTTCCCGCAGCGCCGCGCGGGCGTCCTTCGCGCGGATGTGGGGGAACGCCTTGGCCAGCCGGTCGACGACGGCCGGGTCCAGGCCGAGGGCGAGACCGACGGAGCGCACCGCGTGCCGGACCCGGTAGGTCTCGGGCATCGCGACGGCGGCGACCCGCTCGGGGCCGAAGCGGCCGAGGATCGCGCGGTAGACCTCCAGGCGGCGTGCGGACTCGACGTCCACGTCGATGTCGGGCAGCTCGGTGCGGTCCTCGGACAGGAACCGTTCCATGAGGAGCCCGTGCTCGACGGGGTCGGCGGCAGCGATGTCCAGCAGGTGCACGGCCAGCGACCCGGCCGCCGACCCCCGCGCGGCGACCCGGATGCCGAGGGCGCGGGTGTCGCGGACGACCTGGTGCACCGTCAGGAAGAAGGTGGCGTACCCGAGTCGGCCGACGAGGCGCAGCTCGTCCTCCAGCCGCACCCGGTAGCGCTCGTCGCGGTCGTACCCGCGGCGCACGAGACCGGCCTCGCACACCTCGCGCAGCACCTGCTCCGGCGCGCGCTGCCCGGCGCCGACCAGGTGCGGCTCGGGGAAGAAGACCCGGCCGAGTCCCAGCTCCTCCGGGTCGACCCGGCACGACGCGGCGGTCTCCTCGGTGACCTCCAGCAGCCGGTGCGCCGTCCGCGGCCCGTACCCGGCGGCCTCGGCGACCCGCTGCGCGATCCGGAACATCTCCTGCGGCGGCTTGAGCCACCGCTCTCCGTTGTCGAGGACCCCGTGCCGGTCCACCGGTACGAGTCTGCGCGCGGAGTCCAGCACGTCCGCGACCGGCCCGAGCCCGGCGTCCGCGTACCGCACGGCGTTGGTCAGCACCGGCAGGATCCCCTGGTCGGCGGCGAACGCCAGTGAACGCGCGGCGTGCCGCACCGACCCGGCGCCGGTCCCGGCGGCGCCGTGGCACACGACCTCGATCCGCAGCGCCTCCCGCCCGAACCGCTCCCGCCACCGCGCGAGCAGCACACCGGCACGGTCCGGCCGCCCCGCCTCCAACGCCCGCCCGACATCGGAGTCCGGCCCGAGCAGTACGACGACGTGCTCCCCGGCCGCCTCCTCCCACGGCAGCAGCGCCTTCCCCTCCCGGTGCGCGGCACTCACCAGCCGGCACACCTCCGCCCACCCCCGGCCCCCGTCCCGCGCCAGGACCAGCGCGCGGGGCGCGGACTCGTCGACGAATGCCCCGCCCTTCACGGGCGTACGGGGACGACGACGTCCGGCGCCCCCGTCCGGCATCGCGACGGCGAGGTCCACGCCGAACAGCGGGCGCACGCCCGCCCGCGCGGCCGCCTTCGCGAACCGCACCGCCCCGCCGACGCCGTCCCGGTCGGTCAGCGCGACCGCGTCCATCCCCCGCTCCGCCGCGCGCTCCGCGAGCCGTTCCGGATGCGAGGCGCCGTACCGCAGCGAGTAGCCGGAGACCGCGCGCAGATGGGTAAACGCGCGCATACCGCACACCCCACCGCACTCATCTCCCTCACCCGACTCGGACGCCACACCGGCCACTCCGGCGCGCTGACCTCACCATAAGCCATGTTCGAATATGTGTGCGATTTGCGGGGTTGCCGGAGAGATGGGATCCGGCGTGCGTCGACGCCGGCCTCGTCCGCGACGGCGTACCCCTCGGCCACGCGGTGGTGTCGAACATGGCCGAGCACGCGCGCTACGGCGGCATCGTCCCGGAGATCGCCTCCCGCGCCCACCTGCACGTCCTGCGCCCCGTCGTACGCCAGCCCCTCGACGCGGCAGGATCGAGCCTCGGGGACGTCGGCGCCATCGCCGGCCCAGGGCTCTCCGGGGCGGGGGTCGCGGCGAACTCGCGCGTGCGCTCCCGTGCCGAGGAACGGTGCCGGGCTGCCGGGATCACCCTGCGGGTCCCGCCGTTGCGGCTGCGCACGGACAACGGCGTGATGACCGCGGCCGTCGGTGACCTCCTCGTTCGCGCCGCACCCGCTCCACTGGACGTCGCCGCACCCCTGGAGAACGCCGCCCTGCACCCGGTGGCGGTGGCCGCGTGAGCATCCGCCTCTTCACCGGCCCGCAGCTCCTCGCCCACGCCGACGCGTTGCGCTCGGTCTACGTGGACGCCTTCTGCGCCCCGCCGTGGGACGAGGACGAGGAGAAGTCCGCCGAGTTCGTGGGGAGGCTGGCCGCCGACGTCGAACGGCCCGGCTTCACCGCTGCCGCGGCCTTCACGGGCTCCGGGGACGTCGTCGGGTTCAGCACCGCGTGGACGACCACCGCTCCCTTTCCCACCGACCGCTGCTATCCGCAGGCCGCCGCGGGACTCGGCCCCGAGCGCACGGTGGAGTGGCTGTGCGGTGCGCGGGAGATCGACGAACTGGCCGTACGCTCGTCCGCGCGCGGCACGGGTCTCGCGGGCGACCTGCTCGCGGCCGTCACACTCGACGCGCCGCGCTCCTGGCTCCTCACCTCGGTCCGCTCGCCCCGCGTGCTGTCCTTCTACCGCCGTGAGGGCTGGACCCAGGCCACCCACCCGTCCTGCGACGGCAAGGGCATCACCGTCTTCCTGGGGCCCCGCCATCCGGCACGGACTCTTGCCGCCCGGCCCTTGTGAGAACAGGCGCGGACCCGTCAACCCACGCGCGGCGCGCGCTCGTTGAGTAGCCGTCGATACGCCGGACACCGCGCGAGGAGTTCGTCGTGTGGCCCGGAGTCGACGACGCGGCCCTCTTCGAGGAGGACGACGGTGTGAGCGGTGCGGAGGGTGGAGGGGCGGTGGGCGACGACGAGGGTGGTGCGGCCGGCGCGCGCGGTGCGCAGGGCGCGGACGATGGCGATGCGCTGGCGCTGGCAGCCGGAGAGGCGGGCGCCGCGTTCGCCCGCCGGGGTGTCGTAGCCGTCGGGAAGGTCGCTCACGATGAAGTCGTGGGCGTGGGCCGCGCCGGTCGGCGTCCTCCACCTCGCCTCCCCGTCCCCACCGAACCCGCCCTTCACCGACGACGGCGAACCCGTCGCCCACCTCGCCGCCGTGCGCGAACGGCTGTGGACGCGGGCCGCGCTCGCACCGCATCTCGACAGGGCTGGGTTCAAAGTGGTCGACGGTATTCCGGCTGTGCCCCGCGACGACGCGGCGGGGCGGGTGGACGCCGAGATCCTGGTACTGGCCGCCGTCGAGTAGACCCCGAGCGGAGCCGATCGGGACGAGGGCCTTTGTGCGGGGCCGCCTTGCGCGGATCCGGCCGGGGACGTATGCGGGGGAGAAGGGCCGTCATGGGGTTTCGGTGGGGGAGGGGGAAACGGCGGTGAGAGCGGTGTCGGCACGCGGCGGCTGTGTGCTCGGCGTCATCCACGGGCCGGGAGGTCCGGGCTGCGCGCTCGGCTGACGGTTCGGCTTCCGCCGGGGCAGCCGCACCCCGCCCGCCGCGGTCACGGCGAGCGCGCCGAGGAGGGCGAGGACGGCGGCCGGGGCGAGGACGGCCCACGGGGCGCGTTCGACGTACGGCTGGTTCTCGGCCAGCAGCAGGCCCCACTCGGGGGACGGCGGCTGGGAGCCGAGGCCGAGGAAGCCGAGCGCGGCCAGGCTCAGGGCGATGCCGGGCAGCCGGAGGAGCGCGTGGCGGACGACGGGTGGCAGGACGGCGGGGAACAGTTCGTGCCGGAGCAGGTACCAGCGGCCGGCACCGAGTGCGCGGGTCGCGGTCAGGTGGAGGGTGGCGCGTTCCTGCCGCAGGAGGGCGGAGGTGTGGGTGGCCAGCGGTGACCAGGCGACGACGGAGACCGCGAGGGCGGGGGTCCAGGGACCGCTGCCCGCGACGCCGGTGACGAGGAGGGCGGCCAGCACGGGCGGTACCGCGTTGACGGTGTCGACCAGGGGGCCGGACAGGCGGGGCAGCAAGCCCAGCAGGACGCCGGCCAGCAGGGCGGCGGCGCTCACCGCGAGGGCGGTGCCGAGGGTGTCGAGCGCGCCGTGCGCGACGCGGGCGAGGACGTCACGCCCGAGCGCGTCGGTGCCGAAGGGGTGTGCGGCGGAGGGGGCCTGGAGCTTGGCGGCCGTGTCCAGGGCGAGGGGGTCGCGGGGCAGACCGAGGCCGACGACGCCGGCGAGCACCAGCCCGTAGACGAGAGGGACGACGCGCGGGGCGGGCGGGGCGGGCCGGTGCAGGGAGTGCAGGGCGCCGTCGCGCAACGCGGGCCCGATCAGCCACCGCACGCCCAGCCGGGCCAGCACAGCCGCCGCTGCCGCGAGCGCGACGAGCGCCAGCGTGCCGGTCTGCAGGACGGGCAGGTCCTGGGCGAGCGCGGCACGCAGGGTGAGCCGGCCCAGCCCCGGGATGTCGAAGATCTGCTCGACGGCGACCGCGCCGCCGGTCAGGCCGACCACGAACAGCCCCAGGTTGGGCAGGAGTCCGGGCACGCAGCGGCGCAGTGCCTGCAGCGCGATGGAGCCCGGCGGTACTCCGCGTGCGGCGGTGGCCAGCGCCCACGGTTCGGCGAACGCGGCGGGCAGCAGGTCGTCCAGCATCCGCCCGAGGAGGGCACCGGCGGGCAGGCCGAGGGCGAGCGAGGGCAGGATCATCCACTGGGGGCCGTACCAGCCGAGGGCGGGCAGCCAGCCCAGTTGCACGCCGACGGCCGAGGCCAGCACGGAGGCGATGAGGAATTCGGGGAGCGCGGCCAGCACCGCCGACCCGGTACCACCGGGGCCGAGCCCGCCGAGCCGGCGGCGGGAGCCGAGCCACAGGGTGCGGGCGCACACCACCGCGACCGTGCCCAGGGCGACGACGATGGCCCCCGCCATCAGCAGCAGGGACGCGCCGAGGGCCTGTGCCACGGCGGGCAGCACCTCGGTGTCCGACACCCAGGACCGGCCCGCGTCCCCGCGCAGCAGACCGCCCAGCCAGCGGCCGAGCAGTGCCACGGGGCCGTCGCCCAGGCCGAGTTGGTCCCGGATGGCCCGCAGTGCCTCAGGGGTGGGGTCGCGCTCCGCCGAGCGGGCCTTGAGCACGGTCAGCGCGGGATCGGTGCGCGACAGCCACGGCAGCAGGCCGATCGCGCACACCAGCCCGCCCGTCAGCAGGGCCCGCCACAGCAGCGTGAGGCCGCCGCCCCGCGCGAGCGTGCGCAGGGCGGCGGGGAGGGATCCGGTCACAGGGTTCAGCGCCGGGTCCCGGTGCCGACGAGCTGCCGCTCGTAGGGGTCGAGTACGGCACCCTCGACGGACGTCCCGATCCCCAGGACGGCCTTCAGGTGTGCCAGGGGGATCACCGCGCCGGTGCCGAGGATCGCGGCTTCCGCCTTCATCGCCGCGTCCTGACGCTTGCCCGGGTCGGAGTCGGCCTGGGCGTCGGCGACCAGCTTGTCGACCGTCTTGTCGCACAGGAACGACAGGTTGTAGGAGCCGCCGCAGGTGTAGTCGCTGGCCAGGACGGTGACCGGGTCGCCGGTGTCGAGCATCATGTTGCGGGTGGAGACGACGGCGTCGAACTTCTTGGCCAGCAGGTCGCTTTCGAGGCGCGAGTAGGTGCGCACCTCCAGCTTCACCGTGAACCCCGCCTTCTGGAGCTGCTGTTGGAGCACCTGGGCGGTCTCGGGCAGTTCGGGCCGGTCGTTGTAGGTGGCGATGGTGATGCTCCGGCCCTTGGGGTCGGTGGCCCTCGCCCGGCCGGTCGGCTCGGTCCGCTTGCCGGCCGCCCAGGTCAGCGCGGGGCCGTAGAGGCCCTGGGCGGGCTCGGCGAACCCGTCGTACACGCCCTTGGCGACGGCTGAGGTGTCGATCGCCTCGCGTGCGGCGGCCCGCAGCCCCGCGTCCTTGAAGGCGCCCGCCTGGGTGTTGAGGAACAGGCTGGTGTTCCGCGCGGTGTTGATCTCGTGGACGGTGTCCTTGCTCAGGGAGGCGACCTGCGCGACGGGCACCGCCTCGGCGATGTCCACGTCCCCGGTGCGCAGGGCGTTCGCGCGGGCGGTGCCGTCGGAGACGAACTTCACGTCGATGCCGGACGCCTGGGCGCGCCCGCCCCAGTAGCCGTCGTAGCGGTCCAGGGTGGCGGCCGTGTCGCCGGTGATCCTGGTGAGCTCGAAGGGGCCGGTGGCGGTGCCGACCGGGTTGACCTTGCCGTCCGTGCCGTACGCCTTCGCGGAGAACACCGACAGGCTGGGGTTGGACAGCCGCAGCGGCAGCACCGGGTCGGCGGTGGCGGTGGTGACCTTGACCCGGTCTTCGCCGACGGCCTCGGCGGTGAGCTTCACACCGGAGATCGCGGGCGGCGCCGGGTCGGCCGCGGCGGCGTGGGTGAGCGCGGCGGCGACGGCCTTCGCGGTGACCTCGCCGCCGTCCTGGAACGTGGCGTCCCGCAGCGTGAACACCCAGCTCTTGCCGCCCTGTTCGCTGCTCCACGACTCGGCGAGCGCGGGGACCGCGGTGCCGTTGGCGTCCAGCCGGGTCAGCCCCTCGCTCACCCCCAGCCGGGACAGGACGAAGGCGTCCTGGACGCCGTACGGCGAGTAGTTCTCCGTCGGCTGGAAGGCGAGCGCCACACGCAGACGCGCGCCCGCACCCGAGCCGGAGGAGTCCGAGGACGAGCCGTCGTCGTTGGCGGCGAAGCAGCCGGAGAGCAGGGGAGCGAGCAGCAGGCCGGCTATCAGCTGACGGCGGGGAGATCTCATGGTCCTCGTTCTGTCTGTCCAGGGCCGGACGTGCCCGTACGGGTGGTGCGGCCGGCAACGACCGGCATCATATGAAAATCATTTCCATCGAGGCAAGAGGGTCCCGCGTCGCGCGATTCCGCTGCCGCCGCCGGGCGGGCGTGGGCGCGTGCGCAGGTGCATGGAGTGGCGGTCGCCGTCCGCTCGCGCGAAGTCCTGGGATGTTTCCTGGATCCTGCGCCCTGCGTCACGCCGCGATGACTGACGTCGCTACGTCGGTCCGGTCGCGGTGTGTCTTGGGGAGAGCGCCCTCCGCGCGCACGGATTGACAGCACATTGATCGCTTTACTGATCCGTCAGAGTCTGCCGTGTCAGATAACGTCGTCGCCGGAGATCACCCTGTCCCCACGCAGAAAGCGAAATCCCGTGACCAGCTTGCCCAGTCGACGACGTCTTCTCACCACCGGAGCGGGGGCCGCGCTCGGCCTCGGCGCACTCGGCGCCGCCACGTCCCCCGCCTCGGCCGCCCCCGCCAGGTCCGCGGCCGGCAGTGGCTCCGAGGAGACCAGGACCCTCGACGAGCTGTACCAGGACGCCCTCGCCGAGGGCGGCAAGCTCGTGGTCTACGCGGGCGGCGACCTCGCCGACTCCGGCAGCGGTGCGGGCGCGCGCACGGCCTTCCGCGCACGGTTCCCGGAGATGGACCTCCAGCTGATCGTGGACTACAGCAAGTACCACGACGTCCGGATCGACAACCAGTTCGCGACCGGCACCCTCGTCCCCGACGTCGTCCAGCTGCAGACGCTGCAGGACTTCACCCGCTGGAAGCGCGAGGGCCGGCTGCTGCACTACAAGCCCGCCGGCTTCGGCAGGCTCCACAAGAAGTTCCGGGACGCCGACGGCGCCTGGATCTCCGCGGCGGTCATCGCCTTCAGCTACGTCTACGACATCGCGGCGGCCGGCGCGGACGCGCCCCGGTCTCCGCTGGACCTGATCGACCCGCGCTGGAAGGGCAAGGTCGCCTCCTCCTACCCGCACGACGACGACGCGGTCCTCTACCTCTACGCCCTCTACGCGCAGAAGTACGGCTGGGACTGGATGGCGGCCCTCGCCGCCCAGCAGCCGCAGTTCGCCCGTGGATCGTTCTCACCCGGCACCGCGATCAACAACAGGACGGCGGTCGTCGGTCTCGGTACCGGAGCCGGCGCGACGGCCACCAGCGGGATCCGTATGGGCATGCCCGACGGGCACCCGTTCGTGGCCTGGGGCCAACGGCTGGCGATCTTCAAGCAGGCCGCCAGCCCGACCGCGGCGAAGCTCTTCCTGAACTGGCAGATCTCCACCGAGCGCCAGACTTCCAACAACTGGTCGGTGCGTACGGACATCGCCGCACCCACCGGCCTGCGGCCCGTCTGGGAGTACCCCGACGCCAACGTGGACGGTTTCCCCCGCTTCATGGAAGACCGCGCCGAGGTCGAGCGGCTGAAGCAGACGTTCGCCCTGTACTTCGGCGAGGTCAAGGGTGACCCGACACCCGGTTGGCTCGGTCTGCACCCGGGAGCCTGACCGCCGGGCCATGCCTGGTGCCGCACCGGAAGGCTCAGCAGCCTCAGGGTGCGGCATCTCCGTCACCCCCGCGGAGACGACAGCCGAGGGCGGACCTGGAGATCGTGCGCCGGAGCGGTCGCGCGATCGGCATCGACGAGTCGGGCCGGTGAGGTCGAAAACGGCGAGCCCGCCGGTCCCCGACGCCCGCCGCGTGATGATCGAGCCCGTACGAGCGGTCGCCGAAGAACTCGAACATCACGCGCCTCTCGCAACCGTGCCGTCGGAGTGCCCCGGCTGCTCTGCCAGGGGCGGGACGCCGGGGGCGGGCGCCGCCGGCGGGCGCTTCGGCGGTGCCGGACTCCTACCGCTTGTCGCTGCCCGCCGCCCGCAGGTCCGGTTCGTGTTCGCGGATCGCCGCGGCCCGCTGGATGTGCGCCGCCGTCAGCGAACCCGCCTTCTCCGCGTCTCCCTGGAGGACGGCCTTGAGGATGAGGTCGTGGTCGTTCCGGAGGGCGGCGGAGTGCTCGGCGGTCCAGATCGTGGCCGCCGGGGTGAAACGCACCCAGAGGGCTTCGATGTACTCGGCGACGAGCGGGGAGGACTGCCGGTACAGGGCGAAGTGGAATTCCCGGTTGAGGACGGAGAGTTCGGCGGCCGTCGCCCGGCCGCCCTGCTGCGCCTCGGTGAGCTGGGCGTGCCGTTCCTTCAGCAGTTCCAGTCCGGCCGGGGTCATGCGCTCGACGGCCATGACGGCCGCGGCCTGTTCGGCTGCCGCGCGCAGGCGGTAGAGGTCCCGGGCCGCGTCGGGGGAGAGCTGGCGGACGGAGGCGCCCTTGTGCGGGGAATAGCTGATCACGCCGTCGGCCTCGAGCATGCGCAGGGCTTCGCGTACAGGGGTCGGGCTGACGCCGTAACGCTTGGCCAGCACGGTCTGCTTGATGAGTTCACCGGGGCGGATCACGCCGTTCGCGACGTCGTCACGGATCCGGTCCGCGACGTAGGCGGTCCTGCTCACGGGCGGGGCGAAACCGCTGCCCTCCTGGCTCATCGGGCTCCTCGGGGTCGGGGCCGATCGCTACGGCGCTCTGGAGTGTGGAACTCAATAATGTACAGCGTGCAGAGAAGAAGGTGTCTGCACATCCTCTAGACAACACTCTATAGACTATGTAATCTCCGTCGCCGTGGGAGCGCGGAAGTGGCCCAGGTCACGTCATCGGCACCAGCCGCGCCCCTACCTCTCAGCGTCGAGGGCTTCGGAAGTCTGGAGACTGGCATGGCCACACAGGAACGACTCACCCGGGACGTCGCGGAATGGGCCGCCGGGCAGCGGCACGCCACGCTGCCCGCGGAACTCGACCGGCACGTACGGCGGATGATCCTCGATCACCTCGCCGGAGTCGTCGCCAGCTCGGTCGGCCCGGTCTCGGCCGCGGTCGCCGAGCACGCGGGGCGCATGTATCCCGGAGAGGCGGCCACGGCGATCGGCCACGGCCGGATGTCCGCCCTGGGAGCGGCGCTGGTCAACGGGACCAACGGGCACGGCATCGAGGCCGACGAGGGATACACCCCGGGCAGCATGCACCCCACGTCGGTCGTCCTGCCGGCCGTCTTCGCCGTGGCGCAGGAGCGCGGCATCGGCGTGGAGCGCGTCACGGTCGCGGCGGCCGTGGGGATGGAACTGGCCTGCCGGATCGCGGCGGCCGGACACCCGGCCACCCGCGACAACCACTTCCACAACACCCCCCTCGCGGGCGTGCTGGGCGCCGCCGCGGCCGTGAGCGTCCTGCTGGAACTGGACGCGGAGACCACCGCCCACGCGCTCGGCGTCGCGGCCTCGCACGCCGGCGGCCTCTTCGAGTTCCTCAGCGGCTCCGCCGAGGTCAAGCGGCTCCATCCCGGCAAGGCCGCCCGGGACGGCATAGCCGCCGCCGACCTCGCGCGGGCCGGACTCACCGGACCGGTCACCGCGCTGGAGGGCAAGGACGGCTACTTCGCCGCGTACGCCGGCACGGAGGGCCGCGACTGGCACGCCGCGACGGTCCGGGAGGGGCTCGGCGAGCGGTGGGTGCTCCTCGGCACCTACGTCAAGCCGTACCCCTGCTGCCGCCACCTCCACGGCGCGATCGACGCGGTGCTCGCGCTCGGCACGGCGCACACCATCGACCCCGAGCAGGTCGAGGAGATCCGCGTCGGAACGTTCGACATAGCCACCCGGCACGCAGGGAAGACCCTGGACACCGTGCTCCAGGCACAGCTCAGCCTCCCCTACACGGTGGCGACGGCACTGGTGCGCAAGGCCGTCACCCTCACCGACTTCGGCGAGGAGGCACGGGCCGACGCCCGGGTGCGGGCACTGGCCGACAAGGTCGTCGTCGAACGGGACGAGGCCGCCGACGCCGCCTACCCGAAGACCGGCCGGCCGGCGGACGTGACCGTTGTGCTGCGGGACGGGACACGGCTCAACCACCGGGTCCAGCACCCCTACGGCGAGCCCGCCAACCCCCTCTCCGACGCCGCGCTGGAGGACAAGGTCCGCGGTCTCGCCGTCCCCGTCATCGGTGCGGAACGGACCGACGCGCTCATCGCCGCCGCCTGGAGCCTGCGGTCCCTGGACTTCCTCGACGAACTCGACCAGGCCGTCCGCCCCGTCCGTGCCGCGCACGAGCGCGGGAACCCCGTCTGCGTCTGACCGGACCGACCGCGAGGAAGGGAGGAGTCCCACCATGAAGGTTGACGTACGCGGCCTCGAACTCGCCTACGGCGACTTCGTCGCCATCAGGAATCTCGACCTCACCATCGAGGACGGGGAGTCGGTGGTCCTGCTGGGGCAGTCCGGCTGCGGAAAGTCCAGCACCATGCGGTGCATCGCGGGCCTGGAGACGCCCACCCGGGGGACGATCTCGATCGGCGACACCACCGTCTTCGACGCGCGACACGGTCGAGCGGTGCCCGCCTACCGGCGCAATGTCGGCATGGTCTTCCAGTCCTACGCGGTGTGGCCGCACAAGACGGTGCTGGAGAACGTGGAGTTCCCGCTGCGGATGCAGGGCGTCGCCAAGGGCGACCGGCGCCGCAGGAGCCTGGAGGTGCTGGACACCGTCGGCCTGGCCCACCTCGCCGACCGGGGCGCGAGCATGCTCAGCGGCGGTCAGATGCAGCGCGTCGCACTGGCCCGTTCGATGGCGATGTCGCCCAGCGTGCTGCTGCTGGACGAACCCTTGTCGAACCTGGACGCCCGGCTCCGCGAGGACCTGCGCGTCGAACTCCGCCGTATCCAGGTCGAACAGGGCCTGACCAGCATGTACGTGACACACGATCAGCAGGAGGCGCTCGCCCTCGCCGACCGGATCGCCGTCATGCAGGACGGCCGTATCACCCAGCTGGGCACCCCGGAGGAGATCTACAAGCGCCCCGCCAGCGCGTCCATCGCGGCCTTCCTCGGCGTGACGAACGTCTTCGAGGCCAAGCGGGGGACATCGGAGCGGCTTGCCGAACTCGTCGGACACGGTCTGTCGTTGCACACCGCGCACGACATACCGAGCCGGTCGGCCAGCGTGTGCATCCGCCCCGAGGACGTCCGGGTCGACCTCGTCGACACCGCCGGGCCCGCGCCGGCCGCCGACGGCAGCGAGAACTCCTTCGCGGGCACCGTCGACGTCGCCGTCTTCCAGGGGTCGTCCATCCGGTGCAAGGTCACCACCGACGGCGGGCTCGGTCTGGAGGCCGTCTGCGCGCCCCCGGTGACCGGCCGGCTCGACCACGGCGCCCGGGTCACCGTCAGCGTCGCCCCCGGGAACGTGATGGTGCTGCCCGAGACCGTGCCCGAGCCCGCCGTGACGGCGGTGGCCGCATGAGCACGACCCTCGTGAAGCCGGAGGCGTCCACCGCCGAGCCGCGGCGCGGGACGCGGCGTCCCTTCCGCCGTGGCCCGGGGCGGTGGACCAGGCTGGTCGGGCTGCCGCTGCTGGCGGCCGTCGGCTTCCTCGTCCTGGTCCCGGCCGGGTTCATCGTGCTCGCCGCGTTCAGCGAGAAGGTTCCCCGGCCCGGCTCCATCGGCCTCGACCTCACTGTGGACAACTTTCGGGTGCTCGCCGATGCCGGTGTCCTCGAAGCGGCCGGCAACTCGGTCCTCATCGCGGTCTGCGCGACCGTGTCCGCCCTGGTCATCGGCGGCTTCCTGGCGTTCGTGACGGCCCGGACCGACATCCGGTGCAAGAGCTTCGTCTTCCTCATCGGGCTCATGCCGATGTTCCTGCCGTCCTATGTCGGCGCCCTGGCCTGGGCGATCCTCGGCAGCCCCGGCGCCGGGCTGATCAACACCGGCTTCCGTGACCTCGGCATGACCGGGCCCGTCGACATCTACTCCGTGCCGGGCGTCGTCATGGTCATGGCCCTGTACTACGCCCCGTACGCGTTCTTGATGATGCACAGCGCGATGTCGATGATGAACCCCGACCTGGAGGACGCGGCCGGCACGCACGGCGGCTCGACCTGGCGGACCGTCCGCTCGGTCACGCTGCCCCTCGCCCTGCCCGCCATCCTCGGCTCCGGTCTGCTGATCTTCGTCCTGATCTTCGAGAACTTCGCCGTCTCCCAGGTCCTGGCCTCGCCCGGCGGCATCAACACCCTGCCCACGTTCGTCTACACGCTGATGAACGCCACCCCCTCGCGCGGCAACGAGGCGGCGGCCGTGGCCGTCGTGCTGGTCGCCGCCGTCGTGGCCGTCACCCTCGCGCAGCGCCGCGTCCTCGCCAAGCGGTCCTTCACGACCGTCTCGGGCAAGGGCGTCAAGCCGCGTACCCTGCGGCTGGGCCGGCTGCGGACCCCGGCGCTGCTGGCGGCCCTGCTCTACTTCGTCCTGTCCATCGTCGCCCCGCTGCTCGGGCTGCTCCTCTCGGCCGTCCGCACCTCGCCGTACATGAGTTCCTTCGGCAGCCTCACCGAGCCGGGAGCGTTGAACATCACCTCGTTCGTCACGGCGGTGACGTCCGACGCCTTCGTCAAGGCCGCGGGCAACAGCGTTCTCGTCTCGCTGCTCGCCGCCCTCGGCGGAACGGTCCTGGCCTTCCTCGCCGGCTACGTCGTGTACCGCACCAAGGCCGTCGCACGCGGAGCCCTGGAGACCGTCTCCATGATCCCGCTCGCCATCCCGGCGGTCGTGCTCGGCATCGGCCTGCTGTGGACGTGGCTGGTCATGCCGGTGCCGGTGTACGGGACGCTGTGGGTGCTGATCATCGGCTTCGTGGCCGTGCAGATGCCCCAGGGGTTCCGCGGGATCGCGTCCGCCATCCAGTCCACCGACCGCGACCTGGAGGACAGCGCCGTGCTGCTCGGCGCCCCTCGCCTGCGGGCGATCTCCTTCGTCACGCTGCCACTGCTGCGCGTCGCCGTCTCCTCGACCTTCCTGCTGCTGCTCATGCTCAGCATGCGCGAGCTGACCGTCCCGCTCTTCCTCTACACCACCGACACCGAGACCCTGTCCATCGCCATCTACGACCAGTTCGAGAACGGCGGAGCGCTGCGCGAGGCATCGGCGACCGCGCTCGTCTACTGCCTGATCATGTTCGTCCTCAGCTACCTGCCGCGCCGCCTCGGCGCGAAGAAGGGGGCCCACGGTGCCTGAGCCCGTACGCCACCTGAACCGACGCGGGCTCCTCGCCGTGCTCGGGGCCGGCCTGCTCGGCACGGTCACCGCCTGCGGCGACCTCGAGGACACGAAGGCGCGGACGGCCGCGGAACTGCTCGCGAAGCCGGCCATCGACACGTCCGACGGACTGCGCGTCGACGGGGAGCTGATCGCCGACCAGAAGCTGTACCAGGCCGCGCGGAAGGACACCGCCGTCCTCTACTCCGGCACCGGGCAGGAGGCGGAGGAACTCACCGTGGCCCGGTTCGAGGCGGACACCGGCATCAGGGTCCGGCTCACCCGGCTCCCCACCAACAAACTCGCCGAGCGCGCGCTGTCGGAACAGGGCGCGGGCCGGCTCAAGGCCGGCGTCATCCGCATCACCGACCCCCTCGTGGCCCGCGAGTTCGCCGAGGCGGGGGTGTACGTCCCCTACCGCACGCCCTTCCACGACCGCCTGCCCCGAGGGACCGCGCTCACCAGCGACCGCTACTGGGCGGGCTACTACATCGTCAACGCGATGGGCTACAACTCCGCCGTCATCACCGACGACCCGCCCACCGGCTGGCAGGACCTCACCGACCCCCGCCACAAGGGGAAGCTCGGCGTCGTCGCCATCACGACCGGCGGCAGCGTCAAGGCCCTCGCGCGCTTCCAGATCGAGGAGTTCGGCGCCGGCTACCTGCGGGCCCAGGCGCGCAACCGGGCACGCGTCTTCGACTCCACCTCGACCGAGGTCGACGCCCTCGCCCGCGGCGAGATCGCGATCGCCTCCCTGAGCTTCAACAACGCCTTCGCCGCCCAGGCCGCGGGCGCTCCCATCAAGCTCGTCGTCCCCGAGGAAGGCGTCGCCGGCGCCCCCACACCGCTCGGCGTCACCGAGCAGGGACTGAAGAGCCCCGCCGCGCGGGTCTTCGCGAACTGGTCGGTGTCGCGGGAAGGACAGCGTTTCGCCGCCTCGCAGGGCTTCATCGCCGCGCGGACCGACATCGGCCGGACCAGGGCGGGCGCGTACCAGCTTCCCACGGCCGATTCGCCCCGCGCGCACCTGCTCACCGAGGACCAGATGGAACGCCACAGCAAAGCCGACGAGCGGGTCTGGCGCAAGGCGTTCGACCACCTCGGCTGAGCGGCCCCGCCCCGCACACACGACTCCAGCCGACGCACCCCACCCAGCCGAGCCAAGAGGACAGCACTCCCATGCCCGACACCACCGAACGCCAGGACCTCATCGCCTCGGTCCGCTCCTTCGCCTCCCGCCACCTCGCCGAGGGCGCACTCGCCCGCGCCCACGACCCGAACTACCCCTGGGACATCGCCCGCCTCCTCGCCGGCCAGGGACTGCTGGGCCTGACGATCTCCGCCGAGGACGGCGGACAGGGCGCCGGACTCGGCGACGCCGTCGCCGTCATCCAGGAGATCGCCCAGCACTGCCCGAAGAGCGCGGACGTCTTCCAGGCCGGCAACTTCGGCGCCATCCGCACCTTCGCCGAATTCGGCACCGACCCGCAGAAGAAGAAGTACCTCCCGGACCTGCTCGCCGGCCGGGCCCTGCTCTCCCTCGCCATGAGCGAGCCCGAAGCGGGCTCGGCCGCCACCGAGCTGACGACCACGGCCACCGAGGACGGCGGCGACGTCGTCCTGAACGGCACCAAGATCTGGGGCACCCACAGCGTCGACGCCACCCTCTTCCTCGTCTACGTCCGCTTCGGCCCCGGCACCCGGGGCATCGGCTCCGTCCTCGTCGAGCGCGGCACCCCCGGCTTCACCCTCGGCACGCCCTCGGCGTTCATGAGCGGCGAGACCTGGGCGCCGCTGTACTTCGAGGACTGCCGGGTGCCCAGGGAGAACATCCTGCTCGGCCCCGGCGGCTTCAAGAAGCAGATGAGCGGCTTCAACGTCGAGCGGATCGGCAACGCCTCCCGCGCCCTCGCCCTGGGCCGCCTCGCCTTCGACATCGCCAGGAAGCACCTCGGTACGCGCACCCAGTTCGGCCGCACACTCAGCGAATTCCAGGGTCTGCAGTGGAAGTTCGCCGAGGTGGCGGTGGCCCTGGACGCCGCCGACGCCCTCCTGGAACGCGCCGTGCGGGGCGCCGCCGCCGGGCTGCCGTCCGCCTACGAGACCTCCGTCGCCAAGTACGCCGCCAACGACGCGGGCTTCCGCGCGGCGAACGAGGCCATGCAGGCCATGGGCGCGCTCGGCTACAGCACCGACACACTCGTCGAGTACTGCGTGCGCCGCACCCGTGGCTGGATGATCGCCGGCGGTTCGACGGAGATGCTGAAGAACCGCATCGCCGAGGAGATCTTCGGCCGCCGCTTCAGCCAGCGCGCCGCGTGAGGGAGGGGCACACCATGACGCAGCAGCAGTGGGGGCCCGTCGCCCGCACCGACGAGCAGGACGTGGCCGTCCTCGTCATCGACCACCCGCCGGTCAACGCGAGCACCGCCGCGCTGCGGGCCGGGCTGCTCGCCGGCGTCGCGGCGGCGGCCCGCGACGAGCGCGTGACGGCCGTCGTCCTCATCGGCGCGGGCCGGCACTTCGTCTCGGGCTCGGACCTGCGCGAGTTCGAAGCCGGCACCCTGCCCGAACCGCAGCTCCCCGACGTCATCGCGGCGATCGAACGGTGTCCCAAACCGGTCGTCGCCGCGCTGGCGGGTGCCACCCTGGGCGGCGGTTTCGAACTGGCTCTGGGCTGCGACGGCCGGATCGCGCGGGCCGGGGGAGTCGTCGGCTTCCCCGAGGTGACGCTCGGGATGATCCCCGGCGCGGGCGGAACCCAGCGCACCCTGCGCCTGGTGACACCCTCCCGCGCCCTCGAACTGGCCACCTCCGGCGAGCGCCTTCCGGTGGAGCGGGCCCGGGACGAGGGTCTTGTCGACGAGGTGGTGGTCTCCTCGCTGCGCACGGAGGCGATCCGCTTCGCCCGCGCGCTGGAGGGCAAGCGGGTGCTGCGGGACCTTCCGGTGCGTACGCAGGAGCCGGGCGCGGTGGAGGACAGCGCGCGCCGGGCCATCGCCGCGGGGCGCGCCCGCCCCGCCGTCGTCGCGGCCGTGGGCGCGGTGCTCACCGGGACGGCCGTACCGGCGGCCCGTGCCCTCGCCCACGAGCGGGCCGAGTTCAACCGGCTGCGCACCGGGCGCGAGGCGGCGGCGCTGCGGCACCTCTTCTTCGCCAGGACCGCGGTGCGCAAGGCGAACAGGGCGGAGGCGCCCTGCGAACTCACCCACGTCGGTGTGGTCGGTGCCGGGACCATGGGGGCCGGGATCGCCCGAGCCTGCGCCGAGGCCGGGATCCGGGTCACCGTCGTGGACCAGGACCCCGCGGCGGCCCGCCGTGCCGTCGAATCCCTCGGCGGCACGTATCTGCGCATGGTCTCCGCCGGACGGCTGGGCGCGGGGGAGGCGGGCCGGCGCCTGGAACTGCTGTCGGCGGGGACGGATCTGTCCGACTTCAAGGACGTCGACCTCGCGATCGAGGCGGTCTTCGAGGACACCGCGGCCAAGGTGGGGGTCCTCAGGGAACTGGAGAGCGTCACCCAGCGGGGCACCACCTTGGCCACCAACACCTCCTACCTCGATGTCGACGAGCTGGCGGCGGCGCTGGACGACCCCTCCCGCCTCGTCGGCACGCACTTCTTCAACCCCGCGCACCGGGCGGCGGTACTGGAGATCGTGCGCGGTGCCCGCACGTCGGACGCGGCGATGGACATGGCGTTCACGGTCGCCCACGCGATGCGGAAGCTGCCCGTCGTCGCCGGCGTGTGCGACGGGTTCATCGGCAACCGGGTCTACAGCGCCTACCGCCGGCAGTGCGAGCTGATGGTCGAGGAGGGCGCCGCACCCGAGGAGATCGACTCCGCCCTGGAGGAGTTCGGCTTCGCCATGGGGCCGTTCGCCGTCGCCGACATGGCGGGCCTGGACATCGCCTGGCGGATGAGGCAGCGCCGCGCGCCCGGCAGGGACCCGCGCGAGCGCTACCCCGATGTCGCGGACCGGCTGTGCGAACGCGGCCGCTTGGGCCAGAAGACCGGCGACGGCTGGTACCACTATGAACCCGGGTCACGCACACCGGTCCCCGACCGTCAGGTGGCCCGGCTGATCGACGAGTCCCGCCGGCGCAAGGGGATCACGCCACGGGCCTTCACGGCGGACGAGATCGTGCGCCGGGCCCTGATGGCGATGGCGAACGAGAGTGCCCTCCTGCTCGACGAGGGCATCGCCGACCGGGCGGGCGACATCGACCTGATGCTGACCCTGGCGTACGGGTTTCCCGAGCACGTCGGCGGAGTCGCCTTCTGGGCGCGGGGCCAGGATCCGTCCGTGCTCGAAGCCGAGCAGCGGCGTCTGGGAGAGGTGACCGGGCAGGGCTTCAGGAGCGGGCGACTGGAACTGCTCACCGCTACGGCGTGGCCCGTGGCGGGTTCCCCGGGATGATCCCCTGCTGGACCACCGTCGCGGCCGGCACGCCGTCGGCCCGGTGGACGAGCCCGCGTGCCAGTGCCGTCCCGGCGGTGCTGTAGGGGCTGTCCTGCACGTACAGCAGCCGCTCGCCGGCGTGCACGTCGCTGTGGAACCACATGGTGTGGTCCACGCTCGGCACCGCGCGGTGGCCGTGTCCGTCCAGTTCGCCGCGGGTGTGGTGGACGACCGGGAGCGGCGAGCGGTCCGAGGCGAACGACAGGATCGCCCGCTGCGTGTTCTGGTCGCCCCGCGGTGTGGGCGCGGCGCGGAACCAGAAACAGCTCGGCGCGGGGTCCGCCAGGCGCGTCCCGTCGTTGGTGACGCGGTCGGCGTCGACGGTGCGGGCCGTGGCCAGCAGGGGCTGCGCGAGGAGGTGGCCGCCGAACACGCGCTGGTCGAAGCCGCGCGCCGGGGGAGGGTTCCTTCCGGCGTATCGAGCGGGGCCTGATAGACAACACTCTATAGACTATGTAACTATCCGAACCTGAACCCAACTGGCCGAGTGGACATGAGGAGTTGACCGGTATGGACGTACTGAGCCAGGCCCTGCTGAACCCGCGTAGCGTCGCCGTGGTGGGGGCGTCGGACAACCCGGCCAAGGCGACGGGCCGCCCGCAGCGCTTCCTGGCCCAGGCCGGCTACGAGGGCCGCGCCTATTTCGTCAACCCGCGCCGGGAGACCGTCCAGGGGGAGAAGGCATGGCCGAGCCTGACGGCGCTGCCCGAGGCGCCCGAGCACGTCTACATCATGACCGGCGCGGAAGCGGCCATCGAGGCCGTACGGGAGTGCGCCCGCACCGGCGTACGCGTCGCCACCATCCTCTCGGCCGGGTTCGGCGAGGACGGCGAGGCCGGGCGCGAGCGCGAGGACAGGCTGCGCGCGGCGGCAGCCGAAGGACAGGTGCGGCTCGTCGGGCCGAGCAGCCTCGGCGTCGTCAACCCACGGACGGGAGTGATGCTCACCGGCAACGCCGCCTTCGGCGAGCCCGACATCCCGCGAGGCGGCGTCTTCGTCGCCTCCCAGTCGGGCAGCGTCATCGGATCCCTGGTCAGCCGGGCCCGTGGACGCGGCATCGGCTTCGCCGGGCTCGTCTCCACCGGCGGTGAGGCCGACCTCTCCCTGGGCACCATCTGCCGGGCCGTCCTCGACGACCCGGGCGTCACCTCCTACGCCCTCTTCCTCGAATCCCTGCGGCACGCGGACGACCTCGCCGACTTCGCGGCCGCCGCCGACCGCGCGGGCAAACCCGTCGCCGTCTACAAGCTCGGACGCTCGCAGGAGGCCGCCGCGCTGACCGTCTCGCACACCGGCGCGCTCGCCGGCGAGGACAGCGAGTCCGAGGCGTTCTTCACCGCCTGCGGCTTCAGCCGCGTCACGCACTTCGAGTCCCTTCTCGAAGCCCCCGCACTGCTGCGCCGCCTCCCCGTCCCTGCCTGCCGCCGTGAAGCCCGCGTCGGCGTGATCACCACCACGGGCGGCGGCGGCGCGATCGTCGTCGACCAGCTCGCCGTGCGCGGCCTCACCGTCACCGCGCCCAGCGAACGGCTGCGCGCCGCCATGGCGGCGGCCGGCGTACCGGTCCCGCACAGCCTGATCGCCGACATCGGCCTCGAAGGAGCCCGCCACGACAGCGTCACCAGCGCGCTGCGCCTGATGCAGGACAGCGGCGAGTTCGACCTGATCGTCTTCGTCATCGGCTCCTCCGCCCGCCTCAACCCCGAACTCGCCGTCCACGCCATCGCGGAACGCGGCGGCCACCCGGTCCCCGTGGCCGCGTTCGCGCTCCCGGAGGCCGCCCAGGCCGCCGAACTGCTGCACGCCGCGGGCGTCCCGGCCTTCCGCACCCCCGAGTCCTGCGCCGACGTCGTCGCCGCGGCCTTCGCCCGGCAGCCCGCCACCATCGGCGACCGCGCACGCCCCGCCGTCGTCGTCGCCCCGGACACGGCGAGCGTCCTGGACGAACTCGCCTCCGCGGAACTGCTGCGCGGGCAGGGCGTCACGGCGGCGCCCGCCGTCGGCCTGGACCTCGCCGCCCTGCTGGACTCCAGCGGCCCCCTCGACCTGCCCTTCGACTACCCCGTCGTGGTGAAGGCCCTCTCCGGCGAGCTCCCGCACAAGAGCGACGCCGGCGGAGTCGTCCTGAACGTCCAGGACGCGGACGGGATCAGGGACGCCGCCCGTACCATCGCCGCCGCCGTCGCCGCCCACGATCCCGACATCGTCATCGACCGCGTCCTCGTGCAGCAGATGGTCGGCTCCGGAGTCGCCGAAGCGCTCGTCGGCTACCGGGTCAGCCAGGACGTCGGCCCCGTCGTCGTGCTCTCCACCGGCGGCGTGCTCGCCGAGCTCTTCGCCGACTCCGCCGTCCGCCTCGCCCCCGTCACCCGGGAGACCGCCCTGGAGATGATCCGCGAGGTCAAGGGGCTCGCCCCGCTCAGCGGACACCGGGGCGCCCCGGCCGGCGACATCGACGCCCTCGCCGACACCGTCGTCGGCATCTCCCGGCTGGCCGTCGACCACCCCGGCGTCCTGGAGGCCGAGGCCAACCCCGTCTCGGTCGGCCTCGAAGGCAAGGGCGTGACCGCGCTCGACGCGCTCGTGCGCCGGACGCCGGCCCGGCTCTGAGATGGTGCGGCGGAAGGTCGTCACCGAAGGCGACGTACAGATCGAGACGTTCAGCCAGGGGGAGGGGCCGGCCGTCGTCATCCTCCCCTCCCTCGGCCGGGGCGCGCGGGACTACGACGAGGTCGCGGCCCGGCTGGCCGCCGCGGGCTTTTGCGTCCTGCGCCCCCAACCGCGCGGCATCGGCCGCAGCACGGGGCCGATGCGGGGCCTGGACCTGCACGACTTCGCCGCCGACGTCGCGGCCGTCCTCGACGCGGAACGGACCGGCCCCGCCGTGATCGTCGGCCACGCCTGGGGCAGCCAGCCCGCCCGAACCCTGGCAGCCGACCGCCCCGACCTGGTCAGCGGCCTCGTCATGGCCGCCGCCTCGGCCGGAAAGCCGCCACCCGGCTCGACGGAGCGGCCCTACCGCAGAATGCGCGAGGCGATCGACGGCGCCGGTGACCTCGCGCTCCCCGAGGAGCGGCGTCTGCGCTACCTGGAACAGGCGTTCTTCGCCCCCGGCAACGACCCCCGGCCCTGGCTGACGGGCTGGTACCCCGAGACACACCGCGCCCAGGGACACGCGCGCGACACGACACCCGTGGACGACTACTTCAGCGGCGGCGGCACGGTCCCGCTCCTCGACCTGCAGGCGGAGCACGACGCGGTCGTCGTCCCGGGCGTGTTCCGTCCGCTGCTCGGCGAGCGGGTCACCGTCCGTGTCATCCGCGGCGCCGGACACGCCCTCGCCCCCGAACAGCCCGCCGCTCTGAGCGAGGCCGTCGCCACGTTCGCCCGCGCGGTCGACAGCCGCGGACCGAGAAAGGAGCACCGTGCGCGTGACAAGACCCGATCCTCGGAGCCGCGACGGCGATGACGACCGCGAGGTCGCCGAGCGGATCCGTGCACGGCGGGGCGGGCACCTCACCCCGCTGGACGAGACGCTGCTGCACAGCCCGCCCGTCGCCGACGGCTGGAACACGCTGCTCGGCGCGATCCGCACCCAGACCCTCCTGGACGCGGACATCCGCGAACTCGCCATCCTGCGCGTCGCCGCCCTCAACGGGGCGGCCTACGAGTGGGACGCGCACCAGCCGGTGGCGCTCCGCGCCGGGCTGAGCCGGCATCAGACCGACGCGCTGCGCGGGGCCGCCGAGGACGCGGCCCCGCTGCTCACCCCCGCCCAGCGCTGCGCCCTCGCCTACACCGACGCCATGACCCGCGCCGTCGACGTACCGGACGAGGTCTTCGACCGCCTGCGCAGCCACTTCGACGACCGGCGGATCGTCGAACTCACCGCCGTGATCGCCACCTACAACCTGGTCTCCCGCTTCCTGGTCGCGCTGCACGTCGGCAGCCCCGGAGGCCCGGCCGACGAGAACGGAGCACAGGCATGAACGGACGGCTGGCCGGCAAGGCCGCGATCGTCACCGGTGCGGGCAGCGCCGGGCCGGGCTGGGGCAACGGCCGCGCGACAGCGGCTGTTTTCGCTCGGGAGGGCGCCAGCGTCCTGCTCGTGGACCGGGACGCCGAAGCGCTGGAGCCGACCGCCAAGCTGATCGAGGAGGCAGGCGGCACCGTGGTGACGCACCTGTGCGACGTCACCGACTCCGACGCCGTGGCCGGCATGGTCGAGGCCGCCCGCACCGCCTTCGGCCGGGTCGACATCCTCGTCAACAACGTCGGCGGCTCCCGCCACGGCGGCCCCGTCGAACTGGACGAACCCACCTGGCGGCAGCAGCTCGACACCAACCTCGCCAGCGTCTACCTGGGCTGCAAGCACGTCATCCCGGTCATGCGGGAGCAGGGTGGCGGCGCCATCGTGAACATCGCCTCCACCTCCGGCCTGCGGTGGACCGGCTCCGCCCAGGTCGGATACGCCGCCGCGAAGGCCGGCGTCATCCAGCTCTCCCGCGTGGTCGCCGTGCAGCACGCGCCCGACGGCATCCGCGTCAACACCGTCGTCCCCGGACAACTGCACACGCCGATGGTCGAGGCGCGGCTGGCCGGGCAGCGCTCCGGCGGCGACGTCGACACCCTGCTCGTCCGGCGTCAGGCCCGCATCCCGCTCGGTTTCATGGGCGACGGCCGCGACACCGCCCACGCCGTGCTCTTCCTCGCCTCGCCGGAAGCACGCTTCGTCACCGGAACCGAACTCGTCGTGGACGGCGGTATGACGGCCCGCTGCGACTGACCACCGAGCGATCCGCCGGGAGGCACCCGTGTCCACCGCTGCGACCCCCTCGAACCCGGGCCCGCACCCGGCCCCGCACGCGCCCGCACTCACACTGCCCGACAACGCCTGTGACGCGCACTGCCACGTCTTCGGCCCCACCAGCCGATACCCCTACGCCCCCGACCGGACCTTCACCCCGCCCGAGGCTCCCCTCGCCGACCTGCGGAAGCTGCACGCCCTCCTGGGCATCCGCCGCGCCGTGATCGTCCAGTCGGCCGCGCACGGCGCCGACCACGCGTCGCTGGTGGCGGCACTGGAGGAAGGCGAGGGCCGCTACCGGGGCGTCGCGCTGATCCGACCGGACACCCCCGCCCGGGAGGTCGCCCGGCTGCACGCGGCCGGCGTACGCGGCACGCGCCTCCACTTCCTCCCGCACCTGGGGCCGGCCCCGACACCCCAGGCGATCGCGGCGATCACCGACCTCGTCCGCCCCTACGGCTGGCACCTCGCGCTGCACGTCACCGGCGCCGGCCTCGCCGAGCACGAGGACTTCATCCGCTCGATCCCCCTGCCGCTGGTCATCGACCACATGGGCCGCGTCGACCTGCGCCAGGGCCTCGGCTCTCCCGCCGTGACGGCCCTGCGCCGCCTCCTGGACACCGGCAGGACCTGGGTCAAACTCAGCGGAGCCGACCGCCTCGCCACCGCCCCGCCCGCCATGACCGACTCCGCCGCACTCGCCCGGCTCCTCACCCGCACCGCCCCGGAACGTGTCGTCTGGGGCACCGACTTCCCCCACCCCAACACCCACGGCTTCGTCCCCGACGACGGCGACCTCACCGACCTCCTCGCCGACATCGCACCCAGCGAGACGGCGCGGCACCGCCTGTTGGTGGACAACCCGACGGAGTGCTTCGACTTTCCCGGGTAGGGCGGGAGGGACAGCGAGGCGGACGGTGCGGCCGCAGGGCACGGACAACTCCCGGACAGTGCGCAACGGCTGATGCCTCTACACCCCACCGGGTACCCGCAGGGGCCGGGCGATGCCCTGAGGGGGGTGCTCCCCATCCCCGGAATACCCCCCCGGGTATTGCTGTTAGAGTGGGTGACCAATACCCCCGGGGGTACGTCGTCCGAGAGGATTCGTGAGCCGTGTTCTTCGTCGACACCATGGAGTTCGAGGGCCTGGGCAACCGCAGCTACCTGGCCGGCGGCCCCAGTGCCGCGGTGGTCATCGACCCGCCGCGCGACATCGACCAGGTGATCGCCACCGCCGCCAGGCGCGGGGTGCGCATCGCGTACGTGGCGGAGACTCACGTGCACAACGACTACGTCACCGGCGGCCTGGAGCTGGCCCGCGTCACCGGCGCCGCCTACCTGGTGCCGGCCGGGGCGCACGTGTCGTTCGCCCGCACCGCCGTCGCCGACGGCGACACCGTGGACGTGGACGAGGGCCTGGTCCTGCGCGCGATCGCCACCCCGGGGCACACCCCGCACCACACCTCCTATGCCCTGGCCGAGGACGGGCGGGGTGTGGCGGTGTTCACCGGCGGATCGCTGCTGGTCGGTACGGTGGGCCGCCCCGACCTGGTGGAGCCGCGGCTGACCGAGCGGCTGGCCCGCGCCCAGCATGCCTCCGCCCACCGGCTGGCCGACGAGCTGGACGACGAGGTGCCGGTGCTGCCCACCCACGGCTTCGGCAGCTTCTGCTCCTCCTCCCAGGCCGAGGGGGACGCGACCACGATCGGCGAGGAGCGCGAGACCAACGACGCGCTGACCCTGGACGTGGACACCTTCGTCGCCCGGATGCTCGCCGGACTGGAGGACGTGCCCGCCTACTACGCGCACATGGGACCGGCCAACGCCGCCGGCCCCGCGCCGGTCGACCTCACCCCGCCCCGGCGTGCGGACGCCGAGGAGATCACCTCCCGGCTGGCCGCGGGGGAGTGGGTGGTGGACCTGCGCAGCCGCATGGCCTTCGCCGAGGGGCACGTGGCCGGGTCGTTCAACTTCGAGGGCGAGGGCAAGCTCGCCACCTACCTGGCCTGGCTGATCCCGTGGGGCAAGCCCGTCACCCTGCTCGCCGACACCCCCGCGCAGATCGCCGACGCGCAGCGGGAACTCGCGAGGGTGGGCATCGACCGGCCGGCCGCCGCCACCACCGGTGATCCGGCCGCCTGGGTCCGTGACGGCGAGCAGCTCGCTTCGTTCCCGCGGGCCCGCTTCGCCGACCTCGCCCAGGTGCGTGAGCGCGGCGAGGAGGCGGTCGTCCTGGACGTGCGCCGGGACTCGGAACGCGCGGGCGGCCACCTCGACGGGTCCGTCCACATCCCGATCCACGAACTGCACGGCCGCATCGGCGAGGTGCCGGAGGGGACGGTGTGGGTGCACTGCGCGGGCGGGATGCGCGCGGCGATCGCCGCTTCCCTGCTGGACGCCGCCGGCCGTGACGTGGTCGCCGTCGACGACGGCTTCGACGCCGCGGCGAAGGCCGGGCTGTCGCTGACCTCCGGCTGAATTCCGGCCGTCCCCTCTCACCAGGTAAGGAAGCGTGTGATGTTCCCCTTTCGCCGGAACGGGCCCCGTGTCACGGTCGACGAGGCCCGCAGCCGTACCGGCGGCGACCGGCCTGACGCCGTCCTGCTGGACGTGCGTGAGAAGCCCGAATGGACCGCGGGCCACGCCCCGGGCGCCGTCCACGTACCGCTGACGAGACTGGTCGCCGGCGGCACCCTGCCCGCTGAAGCCGAGGGGCGCCCGCTGGTGGTGATCTGCCGCAGCGGTCACCGCTCCCGGCAGGCGGCGAAGATCCTCGCCGAACGCGGAGCGCGGGCGGTGGACGTCGAGGGCGGCATGAACGCGTGGGCCGCCGCAGGACATCCGGTCGTCGACGAACGCGGGAACAACGGCCGGATAGCGTGACCGTACTCGTTCTCGCCCTCATCGCCGGGGCCGTCATCGGTCTCGCCCTCGGAGCCCTCGGCGGCGGAGGCAGCGTCCTCGCCGTACCGGCGCTGATCTACCTGCTCGGCTTCACACCGGCCGCCGCCACCACCGCCGGCCTGATCATCGTCACCGCCACCTCCGCCACCGCCCTGTACGCCCACACCCGCGACGGGAACGTGGCATGGAGAACGGGGGCGCTGTTCGCCGCGGCGGGCATCGTCCCCGCCTTCCTCGCCGGGGCCGTCGCCGGGCGCCTGCCCGGACCGTTGCTGACAGCGGCGTTCGCCGTCATCGCCGCGCTGGCGGCCCTGCGCATGCTGCGTCCGTCCACGTCCGAGCCGCCGGACCGGATCCGTCCCGGCAAGGCGGCCGGCGCCGGTGCCGGACTCGGCGCCGTGACGGGCTTCCTGGGGGTCGGCGGGGGATTCCTCGCCGTGCCCGCCCTGGTGAGCGTCCTGGGACTGGCCATGCGCCGGGCGGTGGGCACCAGCCTGCTCGTCATCACGGTGAACTCACTCGCCGCGCTCACCGCCCGCACCGGCACCAGTGGCGGGCTCCACTGGGAGATCATCGGCCCCTTCACCGGATCCGCGATCCTCGGCGCCTGGGACGGCAAACGCCTCGCGACGAAGATCTCCGGCACCACCCTTCAGAAGATCTTCGCCGGCGTCCTGCTGGCAGTGGCGGCCTTCATGGTCGTCGACGTGATCGTCTGAACACGAGGGCCGCCGCCGGCTCGGACCAGGGACCAGGAGAGCTTCCCCCGCCCCACCGCGCATCTCGGGACCGCCTTCGGTCCGGCTCCCGTCAGATCAAGCTCAGCACACTCCGACACACAAGGACGACGTCTGCCATGACCACACCCACGGCCCTCGCCACCGACGAGGCGCGCACCCGCCTGCACGAACTGACCATCATCGACGTGCGCACCCCGGGCGAATACGCCGGCGGCCATCTCCCCGGCGCGCTCAACATCCCCCTCGACCAGATCCGGCGCGCGCTGCCCGACATCCGTCACGCCACCGGCCGCGGCGACGTCCTGGTCGTCTGCGCCTCGGGCGCCCGCTCCGCGAACGCCTGCAAGATCCTCGCGGAGAACGGCGTCACCGCCGCCACCCTGTCGGGAGGCACCGGCGCCTGGGCGGCCGACGGCCACGAGCTCCACCGCCCCCGGGGCGCCTCCCGTGCCACCTGGGCGATGGAGCGGCAGGTGAGGCTCACCGCAGGAGCGATCGTGCTGCTCGGCCTGGGGCTCGGGTTCGTCGTCCACCCCGCCTTCCAGCTCATCTCCGCCGGGATCGCGGGCGGTCTGGTCCTCTCCGCCCTGACCGACACCTGCGGCATGGCCGCCATGCTCGCCAAGCTCCCCCACAACCGCCCCCGCGCCGCCGACCTCGACAGCACGCTGGCCGCACTGCGCAACCGCTGAATCACACCACGAAGGGGAGGGACCCGGCTCCGGATCACAGCTCAGGCCAGAGAAAGGAACAGCTTCTCCAGCCGAGCACGCATCTGCTCCCGGTCGCCGGAAGCGGCCATGTCCGTATCGGTCAGGCAGTGCTGCAGCCCCGTGGCGATGATCGCGAAGCCGGCCTTGTCCAGAGCCCTGGACGCCGCGGCGAGCTGGGTGACGACGTCCTCGCAGTCCCGTCCCTCCTCGATCATCTTGATCACACCGGCGATCTGGCCCTGCGCCCGGCGCAGCCGGTTGACCACCGTCTTCAGTTCCTCGGCCGCCATCGTCAGTTCCACAACCCACGCTCCTTCGAGATACCCCCTTGGGTATCCTACCGAAGAGGTAACCTCGACCGGGCAGAGGAAAATCCCCGTCGCTCCATCACGGCGCCCCGGCTGAAGAAGGCGCTGCGGGTGCCCACTCCGGCCGACCGCAGTCCGGGCCGGCCGTGGCGGCTGGGCACCCCGCCGCCGACGCCGATCGGCCCGGACCCGCCGAGCGCGGACATCCGCATCGGGTACGCACGGTGCTCGATCCTCGGGCAGGAACTCGACTGCGGGCTCGACGCGCTCGGCGAGCACGGCGTCCCCCGCGGCAAAGTCTTCAGCGAGAGATCAGCAACCGGGCGCGGGTCCGTCCGAAGTCCGAGGAGGCACTGCGGGCGGCACGGGAGGTCAAGGTGCGCGCCCCGCGCTTTCTTCGCCGCGATGGCGGAGAACGGGCGGGAGAACATCCGCGAGTCGACGCTGGAAGGGCTCGACACCGCGGCCCGCAAGGGCAAGCACGGAGGCCGGTCACCGGTCATCACCGAGGACATGCTCCACACCGTGCTGCGGCGCCGGGCGAACGGGGAGTCGGTCGAGCAGATCCAGCCCGACCTGATCATCCCCACCGGCAAACGCAAGGACCAGAACCCACCCTGCGCCGGCATCTACCGGGCGCTGGCCGAACTGGCCAAGTTCGCGGCACTGCTCATCTCACTGCTCGGCACAACGGTCTCCCGCAAGGAGAAACTGGTCGCGGCCTGGCTCGGCCCGAAGGGATTCGCCTCGGTCGTCTACGGCCTGCTCGCCGTCTGCATCCGGCGGGAGACCGGAAGCGTTGTGGGGCACCACTCCGATTCCCCTCCCGCGCGCACCGGATGATGGCATACTGCAAATATGCGCCGCCGTTTCTCACCGGGCGGGGCTGGGGAGCCGGGAAGTCTGGTCGGCACAGGTGATCCGCCGACAGGAAGAAGAACCGGCCGTGCCCACCATCCAGGTCGCACTCCACCAGGCCATGCGGCTCGATGGAGCCCTCGGCGTCGCCGTCGTCGACTACGTCAGCCGTATGCCGCTGGGCTCCTTGAGCCACCGCAGAGATGTCGACATGACACTGCTCGCGCACGGCGGCACCGATCTCGTGCGCGCCCATCTCACGGCGCTCGACGCGATGGGCCACCGACCGGAAGACCTCGAAGACATTCTGATCACCCTGGGCGGCGAGTACCACCTGCTGCGCCCACTGAACCGCCGGGCCCACGAAGGGCTCTTCATCCTGCTGGTCCTGGACCGCCAGCGGGCCGAACCGGACGCCGCTCGCCGAGAGTTGCGCTGGATCGAGCGACTTCTGTGAGAAACGGGGGCGGCGCGTCCTGGGCGAAGGCATCGGGTTACGGGCGGCGGCGCCGTCCGAGGCGGGCGGGGCGAGCAGCGGGGAGACTGGTTCGGACACGCCCGCGCGGGCACGTGCCTCAACGGCGGCCGACTCCTGTCCGCCGGAACGAGGCGGTTCCGCCGCACCTCGCCGCGTTCTGCCCGCGAGCGGGAAAAGACGGGGCCCGGCCGAAGTCCTGCGACACAGCTGCCAAGTGCCCTTTACCCGGCGAAGGGTTGACGGAAGAGTCTCGTGCCGGGGGAACCTTTGCGTAATCTAAAGCTCGGCAAGGGGTGCAGGGGGCAGGGCGGGTCGACGTCCCGATGCCGTGCCACCGGGGGAGGACGTCATGACCGCGCGGGAGAAGGATTCCGGCTCCCGGATCTGCACTGGATGCCCGTGGCGGTGATGGCAGCGGTCGCGGTCATCGACGTCTCGGCCGGACCCGGGGGTGGGCTTCCTGCCGTTGGTGTCACTCGGGCCGGCGTTCGCGGACTCGTCGGGGGCCGGCGGCGCACCGCGCTCATCGGCGGTGGCGGAGGCGCGGATCGGCCGTCCTGGCCGAGCTCGGCTCCCCCGGTGAGGTGGTCTTCCTGAACTACGGTCATCCCGCCCCGATGATCGTGTGCCGCGACGGCGGCGTCGAGTTTCCCGAGCCGCCTTCCTGCGCGCTGCCGTTGGGGCTCGTGCTGCACGCCATGGGGCCGCCGCACGATGACGCGGCCGTGCTTCTGCTGCGCCATCACGGTCATGACATGGGAAAGTCTGTTCCCCATGGGCGAGTGGGCAGGTACTTCGGCGCGGTAAAAAGGTGCCATGCCGCACTACGAGACCCCCGAGGGGGCCATGGACGATGTCGACGAGGTCACCCGCGCGGTGATCACCGCGTCCCGCCTGCTGGTGGCGGTCTCCGCGCGCTCGCTCGCGGCGGTCGAGGAACGTGTCACCCTGCCGCAGTTCCGCATGCTGGTCGTGCTCTCGACGAGAGGGACCACCAAGCTGGTCACCCTCGCGGAACTCCTGCAGGTGGCGCCTTCGACAGCGATGCGCATGGTGGACCGGCTCATCGCGGCCGGCCTCGCCGACCGGAAGCCCAACCCCGACAACCGTCGCGAGACCGTGCTGCGCCTCACCGAAGAAGGGCAGCGCACGGTCGACGAGGTCACCTCCCGGCGCCGCGCCGAGGTCGCCACGATCGTGGCCCGGCTCCGTCCGACCCAGCGGCTGGCACTCGTCGAAGCCCTCGACGCTTTCAACCAGGCCGGCGGGGAACCGCCCGCTCCCCACTCGGACGACGCGGGGCCGCACCCGCTGGGCTGGGCGGCGGACCCCTCGGCGAACGCCCACGTCTGAACCAGCCCCTTCGGACCGGCTCAGGTGTGCTGCCCGGACCGGTTCACCACCACCGAGCGGACGACGGCCTCGAAGTGGCTCCCCGCGAGCCGGGCGGAGGACTGAACGGCCGCTGCAGACAGGCTGATCGCCGATTCGGGAACATCAGGCGTTGGTAAGCCTTTCCGGCGTTCGGGCGACCTCGGCGGGGTGGGACGCCGCCGTTGTCGGAAAGGTGAGCAGCCGCGTGCCGTGCCGCCTCCACAGCACCACGCAGGTGGCGAACGAGGCAACGGCCGGCCCGTACATTCCGGCCCGGGCGAGCACCGCCAGCGCCCCTCCGTATCCGGACGCGGCCTGCCCCTCAACCTTTCGCCGTTCGGGTCTGTGTCAATGGCTGCCGGAGAGTTCGCCGGTGAGCTTGCCGTGGAGGTCGGCGCTGGGGTCGTTCAGGCCGATGATCTCGACGGTCTTGCCGCGCTGCCTGTACTTGGTCTCGATGGCGTCGAGGGCGGCGACGGAGGAGGCGTCCCAGATGTGGGCGGCGGACAGGTCGACGATGACCTTGTCGGCGTCGGCGGCGTAGTCGAACTGGCCGACGAGGTCGTTGGAGGAGGCGAAGAACAGCTCGCCGGTCACGGTGTACAGGACGCTCGTGCCGCCAGGGGCGACGAGCCGGGTGACCTCGGCGAGATGGGCGACGCGCTTGGCGAAGATGACCATGGCGGTGACGGAGCCGACGACGACGCCGATGGCGAGGTTGTGGGTGGCGACGACCGCGGCGACGGTGAGGACCATGACGCCGATCTCACCGGCGGGCATCCGCCGAAGCGTCTTGGGCGCGATGGAGTGCCAGTCGAAGGTCGCGAACGACACCATGACCATGACGGCGACGAGGGCGGCCATGGGGATGTCGGAGACGACCGGGCCGAAGGCGATGCAGAGGACCATCAAAAGCGCGCCGGCGAGGAAGGTGGAGAGGCGGGTGCGGGCGCCGGAGACCTTCACGTTGATCATGGTCTGGCCGATCATGGCGCAGCCGCCCATGCCGCCGAAGAAGCCGGTGACGATGTTGGCGATGCCCTGGCCGATGGACTCGCGGGTCTTGTTGGAGTGGGTGTCGGTGATGTCGTCGACGAGCTTGGCGGTCATCAGCGACTCCATGAGGCCGACCAGCGCCATCGCGAAGGCGTAGGGGGCGATCGTCGTCAGGGTGTCGAGGGTGAAGGGCACGTCCGGCAGGCCGGGCACCGGCAGGGAGGAGGGCAGTGCGCCCTTGTCGCCGACGGTGGGCACGGCGATCCCGGCGGCGACGGTGATGGTGGTCAGGATGACGATGGAGACGAGCGGGGCGGGGATCACGGTGGTGATCTTCGGGAAGAACACCATCAGCGCCAGGCCGCCGATGATCAGCGGGTACACCGGCCACGGGACGTCGCGCATCTCGGGGACCTGGGCCATGAAGATCAGGATCGCGAGCGCGTTGACGAAGCCGACCATCACGCTGCGCGGGATGAACCGCATCAGCTTCGCCACACCGGCCGCGCCCAGGATCACCTGGAAGACGCCGGCGAGGATGACGGCGGCGACCAGGTGGCCGAAGCCGTACTCCCGGTTGAGCGGCGCGATCACCAGGGCCACGGCGCCGGTCGCGGCGGAGATCATCGCCCGTCGGCCGCCGACGATCGAGATGACGACGGCCATGGTGAAGGAGGCGAACAGGCCGATCGCGGGGTCGACACCGGCGATGATCGAGAACGAGATCGCCTCGGGAATCAGCGCCAGGGCGACGACCAGGCCCGCGAGGATCTCGGTGCGCCAGACCTTCGGGTTGTTCAGCCAGTCCGGCTTCAGGCCGCGCAGCCGCGCGGAGGGAGTCACAGCAGCAGAAGACAAAGGAGACGCGTACCTGTCGTGCTCGGGCACCCCCCTACGGCGGGCCGGGGCGTGCGGGAAGGACATGCGGGGAACCGGGCCGGCACCCCACGGGCGGCGGGCGGCGGAGTGGGGCCGGAAGTCGTGGAAGACAGACGCGAGACGGTGGCGTCCGCAGGCGCCCTGCGGCTCACGCCGGAGGGCGAAGGATCACGGCGGGCAGGCGGCGGCGATCGGCGTCAAGGACTCGCGCACGCTCTCTCCTGCAAGGATCGGATCTTCGCCGGAGGCGCCATCGGCCCCGGAAACGGCAGCAGCGGGGCAGCCGGGCCACCCTCACCTTTAACCCTACCCTAACGTTAGGGTAGGGATCGGTGGGGTTCCCGGACGCACCCCGCCACGAGGAGAAAGGCCAGGAATCAGGCGTGGACGGCAAGCACATGCAGATCGGCGAGGTCGCCGCGCGGACCGAGCTGTCTCTGCGCACCATCCGGCACTACGAGGAGACCGGCCTGGTCATCCCCTCCGCCCGCTCCCAGGGCGGCTTCCGTCTCTACACCGAGACCGACGTCGCCCGCCTCATGGTCATCCGCCGCATGAAACCGCTCGGCTTCACCCTGGACCAGATGCGCGACCTCCTGGACGCCACCGACCGCCTCGACGTCGGCGTCGAACTCGACGCCGACGAGCGCGATGCCCTGCTGGAGCGCGTACGGACCTACCAGCAGGCCGCCGCCGAGCAGGTGGAGAAGCTGCGCGTCCAGCTGTCCAGGGCTGAGGACTTCGCCGGCACCCTGGACGCTCGTCTGGAGCAGAACGCCGCGTCCGCCCGCGCATGACCAGGGCAAGGAAGCGGGGAGGCAGGCCAAGCACACCATGGTGCACGTTCCTTCGCCTGAGCCGACGAAATCACAGCCGAGCCAGTAGGGCGCTCATCGGAGGGCCGACAGTTCGCTCTGTGCGTGTTCCCGGCGGTGCGGGATGTCTGGCCGGTGCCCCGGTAGCCGCCGTTTGCGATCACGGCGGTGTGCCGACCGATCGCTCGGCTCCGGACAGTTCCCACGCCTTGCCGTCGTTGCGGTTGCCGTACAACGGCCGGCCGATCACGACGACGCGCCGGGTGTCGGCGTCGATGACGACCTGGTGGCTGGTGGAGCAGCGGTAGTTCTCATAGCTCATCGGTGAGCCTGAGTGCGTGAGCGCAAGGGCTGCCGAGCGAGGTGGAAGCCTGCCCCCCTTCCGGGAAGGGGCCCGATGCCTCCGCGGGGCTCTGCCTCGGGGTGCCCAGTCAACACACCGCGTGCCCGCTCACGGACATGTTTCGAGTCCTTACGGAGGTGTGACGCGGCATCGAAGTCACTCCCGTCACGCCGATCCCGCCCATCACACTGGCCAGGGCCGGTCGTCGGCGCACCTGGGACCGGACGAGTCGTCACGGTTCAAGCCGGTCCCCTTCTTTCCCCTCGGAACCACGGAGAAGTCCCATGCGACACAACACGCACAAACAATCGCGAAGGACGCGGCAGGCCATCGCAGCCACGGCCGGTCTGGCGGTGGCGGCGGGCGGGCTGGTCGCGTTCAACGTGTACGCCTCCGCCCACGAGAGCGGCGCTGCCGCGACGAAGCCCGCCCAGGTCCTGGCCGCCGGAGCGGCCAGCACGATCAGCTGTCCGGACGTCGGGGCCAGGCTTACCTCGGTCCCCGACCAGGCCAGGGCGCAGGTGGACAGGGAACTCGCGCTGCTCGACCAGCAGGTGTCCGAGGCGTACCAGCGGCTGCGGAGTTCGGCCAGGGCGATCCAGCAGGACAGCGACTTCGCCGACAACGCGATCATGGGCCCGTTGAAGGACAAGCGGTTCGCGGCCATCGACCGGATCGCGATCGCCATCGGCAGGTCGGGCACCAGGCCCCAGGGGCTTGAGGCCCTGGCCGCCTGCACGCTGCGGGTGGTCGGCAGCGGGCCCGGTCAGGGGCAGGGCAACGGTGCCGGACAGGGGGGTGACGCCGGGCAACGGGGCAACGGCCCGGTGGCGTCCGACTTCGTGGACATCACCGCCGTCCGGCCGAACGTGCGGAATCCGCCTCGGCTGCGTGGTGCTTCCCGGGGTCTCTTCACGACCCGTTGCGGCGTCAACAAGAACAAGCTGTACAACTCCGACAACATCATCGTCGCTCCGGGTGTGGCCAACGGCGCGCACCACACACACGACTACGTCGGCAACCAGGACAACGACGCGTTCACCACCAATGAGGAGTTCGCCGCCGCCGCGACCAGCTGCCGCAACCAGGGCGACAAGTCCACGTACTACTGGCCGGTGCTGCGCCTGCAGGACGGCACGCGGGAGTTCGACGCACAGCGGCTCGGCGGCGGTGCCGAGGGCAACACCGGACGGATCCTGACCGCCTCGGAGGTCACGCTGAACTTCGTCGGCAACCCGCGCGGCAAGGTCGTGGCGATGCCGAAGTTCCTGCGGATCATCACCGGTGACGCCAAGGCGTTCACCAACGGCACGGCCAACGCCAACGCCTCCTGGAGCTGCACGGGCTTCGAGAACCGCCAGCTGACGGACAAGTACCCGGTGTGCCCGCGCGGCAGCAGCCTGGTCCGCACGTCCAGGTTCCAGAGCTGCTGGGACGGACGCAGCGTCGACAGCGCCAACCACCGCGCGCACGTCGCGTTCGCCGACCCCCGGACCGGTGCCTGCCCGGCCGGCTTCAAGGCCGTCCCGCAACTGGTCCAGCGCCTGGTCTACGACGTCGCCCCGCCGAGCCTCGGCGACAACGGGAAGTCCAGCCCCTTCTACGCGGTGGACGGATTCCCCGAGCAGATGCACAAGCCGATCACGGACCACGGTGACTTCATCAACGTCTTCGACGAGCGTCTGATGCGACGGATGGTGAAGTGCATCAACACCGGCCAGAAGTGCCAGTGACACGCTGAGCCGGGCAGACACTGTGCTCCCGGCTGGGGCGGGGGCCGTTGGCCAGCTCGGCGAGCTGGCGGACCGGGGTGTTCCTGAAGGCGGTACGGATCTCGGCGATCACCGGGAAGATCTGGCCCTGGGGGACGCGCATGATGTCGGCGGACGTGTTGTCGAACTGCCGTCCGGACTCGGAGGGCGGCGTCGTCACGAACTGCTGCTGTGGGGCGGGCTGGTTGGGCAGGGGGATGTTCATCTCGGGCGTCGAACCTTTCTTCGGGCGGGCCGCAAGGAGTGTTGGCGATGATCCGAAAAGTCGGGTCGGCCCAGCACTGCCGGATGGGTCGGCCCCGGTGAGCGAGACGGGAAGGTACACGCTCCTGGCCGCACGCCGCCGCGCCATCGTCACCCCGTGAAGGTCTCGCGCCTTGAGCCCGTTCCGGCAGGCCGCGCTGGTGCCGCGCCGGTTCCGCCACGGCACCTGCATCCACTGCCCGGCCCGCGACACGGGCATCGCGCAGGCCACGGCCCACCGCCTGCGCACCCGCACGCCCCACGTGATCCTGGACGGCACTCCGATCAACTGCGACCGGCTCCGCCGGCACCACTCCACGGGGCAACGACCGGTGGTACTCCGGCAAAGGCCACCGCTTCGCCACTACGTGATGGGGAAATCGAAGTAGGTGTCCGGATAAGGTTCGCCGTTCAGTGTGTAGTGCCACCACTCGCACTCGTACGAGCTGAAACCGCAGCCTTCCATGAGGGAGCGCAGGTGTTCCCGGTTTCGCGCTTCGACTTGCCCGATCCCCGTTGTTCCATGATGGGAGAGGGAATCCATCAGGTCGTGACCACCACCCATGGAGGCGAGTTCGCCGGTATCCAGGTGATACAGCGTCATGTCCACGGTGCTGCCCCGACTGTGGCCCGACGTGGTGGCCACGTATCCCCTCTCGAACATGTCGGATCTGTCGATGTTCGGATAGTGCCGTGGCTTCGTTCGGCCGTCCTCCGGCTGTCGCGACCAGCGCACGAAGCAGTTCACGGCGCGTTGCGGGCGGTAGCCGTCCCAGAGCAGCAGACCGAAGCCGATGGACCGGGCCTTTTCCCGCGCCTTCTCCAGAGCCGCGCACAACGCCTTCGTGCCGACGATGCGATTCGCCAGGTAGCCGTCCACCGGCTTGCCGGTGAAATTGTCCCAGGTGGCGTACTTGGCGTCCCAGCTTATTCCGGGGACGAGCTCGTCCACGAAGGCGAAGTCCTCGTTCATCGGAGCTTCCCCGTCAGTGCCAGCGACACCAGCCGGTCGATCACTTCGGCGAGCGGCAGATCCGCGGCCGCCATCATCCTCGGATAACGGCTGTACGAGGTCATACCGGGAAAAGTATTGACCTCGTTGAGGACCACTTCGCCGTCCTCCTTGAGGAACATGTCCACTCGCGCCAGTCCCCGGCATCCCAGCGCGCGGTAGACGGCCTTCGCCTTCTCCTGGACGAGCGCTCGCGACTCTTTTGGAATGTCGGCGGGAACGATGGCCACGGAGTTGTCGGATCCGGTCTCGGGCCGGTCCTCCTGGTGGATCCTGAAGAAGCCGTGGGAGAGTGCGATGCGGTCCACCTGTCCCGCGATCAGTTCCAGCTCGTTCCCGAGGATGGCGCATCCGATCTCACTGCCGGCGACGGCCTCTTCGATCAGCACCTTGGAGTCGTACTGCCGGGCGGTTTCCACCGCACCGAGCAGTTCTTCCTTCCGGGAAACCTTGCTGACGCCGAAGGACGACCCCGAACGGGCCGGCTTCACGAAGACGGGATAGGTGATCCGGTCGGGATCGATGTTCTTGTCCGCCGTGACGGTCCAGAAATTCGGCGTGGCGATTCCCGCGCTTTTGGCGACGAGGTAGGCGAGGGACTTGTCCATGCACAGCGCGGAACTCTGGATGTCGCAGCCGACGTAGGGGATGCCGGAGAGCTCAAGGAGACCCTGTATCGCGCCGTCCTCGCCGAGCTTGCCGTGCAGCACCGGCAGCACGACATCCAGGGCGATCGTCTCGTACCGCCCCTGGTCCAGGACGAGCAGTCCGCGGACGCTCCGGTCCGGTGACAGCACGGCCGGGCGGCAGTCGCCCTTCTTCCAGTCCGCGTCAGGCCCGTCGCAGAGCCTCCAGTCACCGCCCTGCGTGATCCCGATGTAGAACGGCTCGTACTTCTCGACGTCGAGATTCCGCGCTACCTCGCGCGCGGACTTGACGGAGACAGGGTGCTCCTCGGAGCAGCCGCCGAAGATGATCCCGACCTTCAGCCTAGCCATGCTGATTCCTTCTTTCGAATGTCAGGCAGTTGGTGATGGAGTTTTCGACCGTGTCGCTCAGGGCGTGGTCCGTGTAATACGCGGTGTGCGGAGTGATGAGCACGTTCGGCATCTCCTGCAGTCGCAGCAACGCTTTGCTTTCGATGCGCCTGTTGCGGCAGTCGGCGTAGAAGATGCCTTCTTCTCCTTCGATCACATCCAGCGCCGCACCGCCCAATCGGCCGTTTTCCAGCGCCGAGACGAGGGCCCCGGTGTCGATGAGGGAACCGCGTCCGGTGTTGATGATGAAAGCGCCGAGTTTCATCTGCTCGATCCGTCGACGGTCAAGGAGATGATGCGTATCCGTGGTGAGCGGCGCGTGGAGCGTCACGATGTCGCTCAGCCGCAGCAACTCATCGAGAGAAACGTAGTCGGCAGCCGTCTTGGGGCGACGGTCGCAGGCAAGTATGCGACCGCCGAAACCCCGCAGCCTTTCCACGACCGCCGTGCCGATGCGTCCTGTTCCGACGACCCCGATGGTCAGATCGCGCAGTTCTTTTCCGCGCACCTCGTTCAGCCGGTAGTCGTGGCGGTCCGAGCGGCGCACAGTGACTTTCACGTTCCGTACCGCCATCAGCATCAGCATCAGTGTGTAGTCGGCCACACTGTCGGGTGAGTAAGCGACATTTTCGACGGATATTCCGACGCCGGCCGCGTATTCCACATCGATGTGGTTGCGGCCGATGCTCCGTGTGGAGATGTACGTGACGCCGGCTCGGCTGAGGGCGAGAAGCGCGGGATTGGTGATCCGGGTCTTATGACCTACGCTGATGCACCGATTTCCGGAGGCCAGTCCGGTATTGGCTTCGGATACCGCCGAATCCGTGATGGTGACTTTTACGCCGAAGCGGGGTGCCATCTCCCGGAACAGAGTGGCCTCGTCCTGCCCGCATCCGTAGACAGTGATACCCGTTGCCGGGCCAGCCGCCTTTCGGGCTGGTTCGCTGTAGGTCATGCCGACAGTCAAGGTGACGGGATGTCGCAGGAGCGTATGCGGTTTTCGATACGCCGACGATATGCGACAGGCCGGTAGCGTCGAGCACATGGCTATGTCGATCGTCCATCAGATTCCGCTTTTCCCGCACCCGTTCTCCGAGACCCGCGAGGTCTCGGCATGATCCCGCTCAGCCTCGGTGAGATCGCCGCGGTCGTCGACGGGACGATCTCGGGCGACGGCTCCGTGACGGTGACCGCGCCGGCCGTGCTCGACGGACGGCAGGCCGGACAGGGCGGCCTCTTCGTCGCCTTCGCCGGCGAGCACGTCGACGGCCACGACTACGCCGAGCAGGCAGGCCGGGCCGGCGCCGTGGCCGTGCTCGGCTCCCGGCCCACGCCGCTGCCCACCGTCGTCGTCGAGGACGCCCAGGCCGCACTTCAGGCGCTCGCCGCCCACGTCGTGGGCCGGCTGCGCGACAGGCTGACCGTGGTCGGGCTGACCGGTTCGCAGGGCAAGACCAGTACCAAGGACCTGCTGGCGGCCGTGTTGTCGAGCACAGGGCCGACGATCGCCACGGCCGGCTCGTTCAACAACGAGCTCGGTGTGCCGCTCACCATGCTGCGCGCCGACGAGGCCACCCGGTTCCTCGTACTCGAGATGGGAGCCCGCCACGTCGGCGACATCGCCGAACTCACCGGCCTGGTCGCGCCCGACATCGCCGTCGTCCTCAACGTCGGCCAGGCTCACCTCGGCGAGTTCGGCTCACGAGCGGCCATCGCCGAGACCAAGGGCGAACTGGTGCGGGGGCTGGCGCCCGGCGGCACCGCCGTACTCAACGCCGACGATCCCCGGGTGGTCGCGATGCGCTCGCTCACCGACGGTCCGGTGGTGACCTTCGGCCGGGCGTTCCACGCCGACGTGCGGGTGCACGGCCTGACTCTGGACCGGCTCGGCCGGCCGTCCTTCACACTGCGGACCGCCGACGCCTCGGCTCCCGTCGCACTGCCGCACGTGGGCGCCCACCAGGCGCTCAACGCGTCGGCCGCCGCGGCCGCGGGGCTGGCGGCCGGCGTACCCCTCGACACGGCCGCGGCGACGCAGGCCACCGCCTCGCTGTCGAGGTGGCGCATGGAGCCGCGCCACCTCGCCGGCGGCGCGACGCTGCTCAACGACTCCTACAACGCCAACCCCGACTCGACCCGCGCCGCCCTGGACGCGCTGGCCGCGATCGAGGGCGGGCGCCGCATCGCCGTCCTCGGCGAGATGCTCGAGCTCGGCGACGACAGCGAGGCCGAGCACCGCGCCGTCGGGGAGTACGCCGCCTCCCGGGCCGACGTGGTGGTCACGGTCGGCGAGGCCGCCCGGTCGGTCGCCGACGGTGCGGGGGAGCAGGCGGTGGTGGTGACCGGCAACGACGCGGCCGTCGACTGGCTGCGCGATCACCTGGCGGCCGGCGATGTGGTGCTCGTCAAGGCATCCCGCGGGGCGCGCCTCGACGAAGTGGCCGCCGCGCTCGCGTAGTTCGGGTTCATCGCCCGTGTCGCTTCATGTAGAGGTCGAAGGCCCGGTAGACCATCGGCCGCAGCGGCAGGTCCCATTCGCCGACGTACCGCACCGCCTGACCGCCGGTGCCGGCCTTGAACTGGATCAGCCCGACGTGCGGGTCGTCGGAGTCGAGGGTGGGGGTGATGCCGCGCAGGTCATAGACGTCGCAGCCAGCCGCCAGCGAGTCTCGGATCATCGCCCACTGGCAGGCGTTGGAGCCGCGCACCTCGCGCTTCTCGGTGGAGGAGGCACCGTAGGCGTACACCGCGTGGGCGCCGACGCGGACCAGGACGGCGGCGGCGACCAGGTCGCCCCGGTGGCGGGCCAGGTAGAGCCTGATCCGCTCAGGGGCCTCGGCATTCAGTGCCGCGAACATCGTCTCGAAGTAGCGCAGCGGCCGGGGCGTGAAGCGGTCGCGTTCGGCGGTGTGGACGTACAGGTCGTGGAACGCCTTCAGGTCCTCACCGACCGTGACCTCGACGCCCTCCTTGGCCGCCTTCTTGATGTTGCGGCGCCATTGCTGGTTCATGCCCCTGAGCAGGTCGTCCTCGGTCTTGCCGACCAGCGGAATCTCGTACTTGAACTGCGGATGCCCCACCCCGAAGCCGTCCTCGGGGCTCTGCGGCAGCCAGCCGGCGTCCTTGAGCCGGCCGGCCACGCGGGCGCCGACCGGGTCGGCCCGCCCGCTCGGCAGATCGGTGAGCCGCCTGATGCCCGGGTCGGCGATGCCCTCCTTGACCTGGGCGGCGCTCCAGGCGTCCGTGCACACCGGCGGGCCGAGCCGGATCGCGAACGCGCCGTGCTCCTTGAGACGGGCCGCCAGCGGGTCGAGCCACGCGTCGGTCTCGCCGGTCCAGTCGATGACCGGGCCCTCGGGCAGATAGGCCAGCGTGAAGCGGTCGAGCCGCGGCACCGGGCGGTGCAGAACGAGTCCGGCACCGACCAGCTGCCCGCCGTCGAACCAGCCGAAAGACTCGCTGCGCCACTCGGTTTTGACGCGGCCCCAAGCGGGAGTCTGCAGGAAGCTGACCGACCGCTGTGCCCGCACGAACGCCAAGTGCTCGGCGGCGCTGATCGGCGCGACGGTCGGCCTCAAGCCGGTTCGTGCCGGTTCGCTGGAGAACATGCCCTCCAGTCAAGGCGGCGCGGTGTTGCCGGCATGTATGCGTTTTTCGATAAGCCGACGATATGGGTCGGCTCGTAGCCTTGACGACATGCGCGTGTTGGTTGTCGAGGACGAGCCGTATCCGGCAGAGGCCATCCGCGACGGCCTGCGCCTGGAAGCGATCGCGGCCGACATCGCCGGTGACGGCGACACCGCTCTGGAAAGGCTGAGCATCAACACCTACGACATCGCCGTCCTCGACCGCGACATCCCCGGCCCCTCCGGCGACGAGATCGCCAAACGCATCGTCGCCTCCGCCGGCGGCATGCGGCTCAGGGTGCTCGACCGCAGGCGTGCGCACGCCAGGCCCCCCGTGCGGGAGATCGCGGGCCTGCGGCTGGATCCGTTCCGCCGCGAGGTCCACCGCGACGGACGCTACGTCGCGCTCACGCGGAAACAGTTCGCCGTGCTCGACGTCCTCGTCGCCGCGGAAGGCGGTGTCGTCAGCGCCGAAGAGCTGCTGGAGCGGGCATGGGACGAGAACGCCGACCCGTTCACCCGTCGCCGGGCACGGGGGTGGTGACCGTGGATAGGCGGCCCGGCTTGAGCGTCCGTCTCAAGCTCACCCTCAGCTACGCCGGATTCCTCATGCTCGCGGGTGCCTTGCTGCTCACCGCCATCGGAGTATTTCTCCTGCGACAGGGGTGGCTGCTCACCACCCCGGAGGGGGCATGGAGACAGACTCCGGGCGTCGACTTCGTGCGCGGTTTCGCCCCCATGGCAGCCGCGGTAATGGTGTTCCTCCTGGTGTTCGGCCTGCTGGGAGGATGGATCCTCGCCGGACGCATGCTCGCCCCCCTGGACCGCATCACCCACGCCACCCGTACGGCCGCAGCCGGATCGCTGTCCCACCGGATCCAACTGCGGGGCCGCAAGGACGAGTTCCGCGAACTCGCCGACGCCTTCGACACGATGCTCGCGCAGCTCGAAGCACACGTCGCCGAACAGCGGAGATTCGCAGCCAACGCCTCTCACGAGCTGCGCACCCCGCTGTCGGTCTCGAAGTCACTGCTCGACGTGGCCCGCGCCGACCCGAACCGCGCCACCGACCCACTCATCGACCGCCTCCACGCCGTCAACACCCGAGCCATCGACCTCACGGAAGCACTGCTCCTGCTCAGCCGCGCCGACCAGCGGTCCTTCACCCGCGAACACGTCGACCTGTCCCTCGTGGCGGAAGAAGCCACCGAAACGCTCCTCCCCCTCGCGGAAAAGCGTGGCGTCACCCTCGAGACCTTCGGCGACATCGCCCTCACGAGCGGATCGCCGGCGCTCCTGCTGCAGCTGACCATGAACCTCGTGCAGAACGCGATCGTCCACAACCTGCCTGAACAGGGCACCGTGTGGGTGAATACCAGCGTCCACCCCAAGACGGTGGTGCTCACTGTCGAGAACACCGGCGATCGGCTCTCCCCGCAGCTGGTCTCGACGCTCACCGAGCCGTTCCAGCGCGGCACCGAGCGCGTACACACCGACCAGGCGGGCGTCGGCCTCGGGCTGGCCATCGTCAAGACCATCACCCACGCACACGACGGAACACTCACCATCACCCCGCGCTCCGCCGGCGGGCTCCGCATCACCGTGGAACTGCCCACAGCGTCGCCGCACCATGGCAGCGGTGCGCCGCGACGACCGTGGCCGGCGCCCGGACCTGAGCGACGCAGGACATCCCCTCACGATTAACACAACGCCGCGGCGAGAACGTCCTGGACGCCTCAGCCGGATCGAAAAGCGCATACGCCACCGCGGCATCCCTCCGTATTCAGGACGCCTGATGGATGGGGCCCTCACTGACGGACAACCGCTTCCCGCTTCCGCTCTACCGCTCCGCGATGATCTCCGCCGGGTCTTCGCAGTTGAGCCTGGTTGAGGGGTAGCTCGTCGGGCGGCGTGGCGGAGGGGTGGAAGGCGTCAGGGCCCCGGAGGATCAGCGGCGACCAAGCTGCTTTTCCTGAAGGACCCTGACGGTTGACGCACGCGTGCCGTCGCCGTCTGCTCGGTGGTGTCCGCGGGCCGGTGAACTGTTCGGTGTCGAGGGCGCCACGTCCTCGACGTGACCACCCGCGACGAAGGCACGATCGTGCTCGATGTTGAGTCCGACGCCAATCTTGTCGGCTGCCCCGACTGCGGGGTGGTCGCGGTCGGCCACGGTCGTCGGGTCCAGGTCCTGCACGACGCGCCGTGCTTCGGCCGCCGGTGCGGGTCGAGCACCTCACCGAGTGTCTCCTTGCTCTGTTGCACGGTGCAACCTTGACCGAAAGGAGGGCACGGCGGCCCCCCTTTTTTTTTCCGGCTGGTTCCGGTCAATGCGGAATGTTCTTACGAGGTGACGACTGCCAGCGTGAACGCCGCAATGAAGCCGATTTCCGGATTTCCCTCTGACACCGGCCGCACGTCCGGGACGAGGTCCTGGCCGTTGTCGCTCTGATAGAGGTGGTCTTCGTCGTTCGCAAGGCGTTCGAGGGTGATGTGCCCGTCGTAGGGCGGCAGCGTCCCGACGATGTCGTTGACATCGTCGGGCATATGCAGCTGTCCGACGTACACCTCCCGGTCATCGACGTAATTCCACGCCCCCGCTCTCGTCGGTGTACTGACTGCCGCGCAAGAACCGCGACTCATCGGACGGCTCGATGTGGCTCAGCGCCTCCGATCCGGGGAAGGTATCGGGGTCATGGCTCAGGTAGCCGGAGTAGTAGCCGAACGCAAGGTCAGCGGAACGCCCTTCCGGTCCTCGGTGATGTCGCTCCGGAGCAGGCTCTGGTCGAACGAGAGATGGTAAGGGCCTTCGGTCGTCTTGGGCGTGGCCCCGGCAGGCCAGTCATCCGGGAGGACCGGCGAGACGGTGCTGGTCAATTCCTGGAGCGCGGGGTCCTCGAGGAGTGCCAGGACTTTGGCATTCTGCATTTCGGCGGTTATTACCGACGGTTTCGCACGATCGTTCATTGATACCTCCTTTGCTTTATCCGCTGACGGTGAGCCAGATGTACGGCCAACAGGGAACGAGGCAGGGGGAATTTTTGCGGTTATAGCGCGCACGTCGGCTCCGGTCGCGGTGCCGTACGGGCCAGCGGGTTTTCACCGAGGTGGTTGGGTCAGCCCTTGGCGTTCCACACCAACGGCGCCTTGCGAATCCAGGTGGCCTGCTCGATGGCGTCGAGAAGGAAGCCGGCGAGGTCGGCGCGGTTGATCCAGGAGCCGGGCTTGTCGCTGCCGGCATCGCCGGCCCGCAGCGGACCGCGGGCCGGTTTGTCGGTGAGGGCGACAGCCCGAACGAGCGTCCAGTCGGTGTCGGAAGCCCGCACGACCTGGTCGACGCCATGGTGGTCGGTGAAGCTGGCCTTGATGTTGGACAGATTGACGACGGCCTTGGCCAGGGGACTCATCCGGGCCCAGTCGTCTCCCGCGCCCTGCGTGGAGACGAGGACGATCCGGCGGATGTCCTGCTCGCCCATCGCGGTGAGGGTGTTGCGGGTGGCGTTGGTCATGAACATCGGCGGGCTGACGGGCTTGGCCCAGGGATTGTCCGAGGCCCGGGAGTTGTTCAGCGCGCTGATCACGGCCTCCGCGCCCTGAGCGGCCTTGCGGAGGTCGTCGATGCTGGTTGGGGTGCCCTGGAGGAGTTCGACCTCAGCCGGGGCCTGAACAGTGTCGGGGTTGCGCACCAGTGCACGAACCCGGTGACCGCGTGCGGCCGCCTGCGCGAGCACATGCGTCCCGGTGCGCCCACTGCCGCCGAGGACAAGCAGATCAGTCATGAGATTTCACCTATGGAGAAGTCAGGCAGCGGACGGAGTGCTGATGGTCGTGGCAAGACGGCGGACCTGGTCGTGGGCGTCGGCCAGGGATGCCTCGTGCAGCGGGATGAGCGAGGCCAGCGCCGGGGAGTGGGGCGCCATGGTCAGGTCGGCTGTCACCGCGGTCACGTCCAGGCCGAGGAGGTTGGGGTTGCCCAGGACCGCTTCCAGCGCGGGCACCACGTAGTCCAGGCCGTGATTGGGTGTGCCGGGCCCGTAGCCGCCGCCTCGGGCGGAGATCAGCACGGCCGGCCGTCCCTCGGCGGGAGAGGGACCGGCGTGGTTCAGGGTGCGGCCGTCGACGATGATCTGGTCCAGCCACGCCTTGAACACCGAGGGCATCGAGAGGTTGTACATCGGCACCGTGAACAGGTAGGCGTCGGCGTCGAGGAACTCCGCGATCAGCTCGTCCTGGAGTGCAGCCGCCTTCGCCTGCTCAGGGGTGTGCTGGGCCGGGTCGGTGATGCGGGCCGTGATGCCCGCGTCGCTCAGGTGGGGCACCGGCGAGACGGCGAGGTCGCGGTGGACGACCGGGCCCTGCCACTGGTCGCGGAAGGACTGGGCGACCTGGCGGGAGACGGAGGCTTCACCGAGCGAGGACGAGTCGATGTGCAGCAGATACGACAAGGTGGTGGTGCCTTTCAATGAGACGGGGGAATGGTGAGGGGTCAGGGACGGACCGGGACGGCGCAGCCGTCGGGGCCGCAGCCCGGGGCGTCGCCCGCGGGCGTGAGGGTGATGGGGTGGGATTCGTCCCAGGCCGTTTGCAGCAGGTCGAGCAGGGTGTCGCTGTCCTGCGCGCCGGGGACGCCGTAGCGGCCGTCGACGACGATGAACGGGGCGCCGGTGGCGCCCAGGCGCTGAGCGCCGCGGGCGTCGTCCTTCACCTGGGTGCGGTAGCGGCGGTCGGTGAGGACCTGGCGCGTCAGGTCGCGGTCGAGGCCCAGCTCGTCGGAGAGGTGGAGCAGGTCCTCCAGGGCGAAGACGGGCTCGGCCTTGCCGAAGTAGGTCCGGAAGATCGTGTCCCAGGCTTCGCGGTTCTTGCCCTCGGCGGAGGCGTGGGCCAGGAACTCGTGGGCCAGCTCGGTGTTGCCGACGACGTTGTCCAGCACCCGGTAGGGGCTCAGGCCCTCGGCGCCGGCGAGCGTCTCGATGTGCCGGGTCGCCGCCTCGGCCTGCGTGCCGCTGATGCCGTGCTTGCTCAGCAGGGCCTCGCGGACGGTGACCGTGCGGTCGGGGGGCAAGCCGCCATCCAGCGGGAAGGAGTGGTGGACCACGTCCACCTGGTCGCTGTGCTCGAAGCGCTCCACGGCCCGGTCCACACGGTGGCTGCCAAGCCCGCACCAGGGGCAGGTGACTTCGGCCCAGATCTGTACCTGCATAGCCCCGACCTCCAATTCCTCTTATTTGTTCGTAACGCCATGATGCGCCAGTATGGAAGGCGGTACAAAAGGCACATCGGTGTGCGTGACAGAGAGGAATGGGCGCCATGCAGGACAGCGCGGAGATCGGGATGGCGGCGGCGGTCGGGCCGTGCGCGAGCATCCCCGCCGATCACATGGCCTTCATCCGCCAGGTCCTCGACAGCGTGGGGGACAAGTGGAGCATGTTGATCATCGCCGTCCTGGAGGTCGGTCCGATGCGTTACACCGACTTGCAGCGCCAGATCCCGGGCATCTCCCAGCGGATGCTGACCCACACCCTGCGCCAGCTCACCGAGGACGGCCTGATCAGCCGCACCGCCTACGCCGAGGTGCCGCCGCGCGTCGAGTACGCCCTCACCCCGCTAGGCGGCGGTCTGAACGAGATCGTCAAGCAGCTGATCGGCTGGGCGGCCGACCACCATGACGAGATCCGCGCCAGCCGCTCCCGCCCGGGCGCCGCAGCTTCCCCGTCACGGTCCTGAACCGCGGCGCCCACCGCCTGGGCCGACTCGGCGTCAGCAGGCCGTGGCCGACGGGGCCACGCTCCAGCCGTTGCCACCGACGGCATCCGCAGGAGGAGGCCTTCAGGTGTGCCAGGTCTGCTTGATGCCGGGCTCGTCCTCGACCTCCGTCTCCCACGCGGTCTCGTCGAACCGCTGGGCATCGGTCGGGCAATACCACTGCTCCGGGCCGCTGTTGGCGCTGCTCACGGGTCCTCTCCCTCGGTCAGGCCGCTTCGGTGAAGCCGGTGCTGGTCAGGTCCTGCTCGTGCAGGGGAGCGAAGTCGACGTCGAGTCTCGGGTCGTACGCCTCCGGCTCGATGCCGAGTTCGTGGGTGGAGTACTCGCCGAACCGTTTGATGCGTTCGGTCAGGTACGGGGAGATGTGGGCCAGGTCCTCGGGGTCGATCTCCCATCCCTCCTCCAGCGGTTGGCGGACGATCTCGGCGATGTCCAGGGCGTTGTGGAAGATGACGGCGTTGGTCAACAAGGCGTTGAACTTCATCGCCTTCTCCTGCTCGACGGGGTCGTTGTCGGCGATGACGCCCCGGTTGCCGAAGCCGACCCACTGGGAGAACCGGTTGAACGACTCGACCTTGTTCGTCGCCGCCGTCACCCGCCGACGCAGCGGCGCGTCCGTCAGATACCGCAGCAGCTGCACGGTGCGGATCACACGCCCGACCTCGCGGAACGCGGTGTAGGTGGCGTTCTTGTGGGAGCCGGAGCGCAGCCGCTTCAGCAGCGTCGCCGATGAGATGACGCCCTCGCGGACGGAGACGGCCACCCGCATCGGGTGCCGGAACTGGGACTCGATCAGGTCTAAGTCGATGACGTTCTTGCCCGGCTCGCCGAACAGGGCGTCGATGTGCACGTACTCGGTGGTCTTGGACGGCCGGTAGAAGACCAGGCCCTTCCAGTTCCTGATCCTGGGCATCAGGTCGAAGCCCAGCAGGTGGGCGAGGGTGAAGACAGGCAGGGACTGGCCCTGCGTATCCGCGTGCACGGTGGTGGGCTTGACCTCGGAGGCGTTCTTGAGCAGACCCTCGATGATGTAGACGGCCTCCCACACCCCGCACGGGATGAAGTGCGTGAACAGCGCGATGTAGGTGTCCGAGATGTGGTGGTAGGCGATGCCGCCCGGCTTGCCGTACCGCACGGACGTCTCGGCGAGCAGGTTGTCGAGGTAGGTGTCCATGTGCGTGCCGTCGGCGGCCACCGCGGTGCCGTCGCCCCACGCTTGCGAGATGTCCAGGCGGGCATGGGCGTTGACCAGGTCGGCGATGGCCTCGTTGAGCAGCACGAGGGAGAAGTGCCGGTTCGCCACGTACGCCAGTTCGTGCCCGCTCACGCCCGGGATGTGCCGGGCCGCCTCGTACGGGCCCATGTTGGTGCCCTTCACGAAGGTGGTGAGCACGTACCGGCCGAACGGGTCGGCGAGCTTCGGGTCGTGGCCCGAGGGCGGGCCGAAGCGGCGCCACCACTCCACCCAGTACGCGGTCCGCGCACAGATGCCGATCAGCGTGCGCTCCGGCATCCGCGCCTTGACCTGCTGCTCCAGCCGCTTCGCCGACGGGCGTTGCCCCTCCGAGCGGTGCGCCTTGAGCGACGGGATGCCGGTGGACGGGTCGATCACCAGGCTCTCGTTGTCCGGGTACCCGGCGTCGGCCGCCGCCGCGGCGGCCCGCAGCCGGTCCTCCAGTTGACGGCGGAAGACCCCGGCGTCGAAGCCGGCGGCCTCGCCCTCGTCCTCGGCGAGCCCGATCTCCACCAGGTACGCGGGCAGCTCCTCCTCGACGCCCTTCCAGGCGAGCAGCTGCTTGGACCAGTCGCCGTACTCATCCGACCCGGCCACCGCCACATCACCGGTGCGCAGTTCCTCGGCGAGGTAGGTGAACACCATCGCCTCGAAGTGCCGGCGCACGAACTGCCCCGGCCGCGTCCGGTCGACCACGGCCTTCTGCCAGTTCTGCGTGGCGAAGGAGATGCCGACCGCACGGCCGTCCTCACCGAGCGCGCTGATGTACTCGCCGCGGGCCGCCTGGTGGCGGCGGGCGTGCGCGAGCGCGGCCAGCACGGTGCGGTCCTCCGAGGTCGCGGCGAACTCCAGCTTCCCGGCCAGGTCGAACATCAGGGCCCGGTCCCGGCCGATCTGCCCGTACAGCAGCACCTCCCAGAAGTTGCCGTGGTGGGCGGAGACCTTCTCGATCTGCTCGTACTCCCTGGCGAACCCGCCGAACCCCTCCACCGCCCGGGTCACCGTGCCCAGCCCTCCGGCCTGCACCGTCATCGCCTTCAGGAAGGCGGGCACCACCGGCGAGACCTTCCCCTCCAACCGCCGCGCGACCTCGTCAGCCGACGCCTGCTCGTCCAGGCCCTGAAGGGCGGTGACTGCCTCGGCGGTCATCGCGGCGGCCTTCGCCAGCGCCTCCTGGGCCGGGCCTCCGTCGTCGAGGTGCTTGAGCACCGTGCGGTAGTTGCCGATCAGCGTCTCGGTCATCTCCCGCTCGGCGAGCCGCAGCGCCTCCAGCTCCTCCTTCGCCCTCTTCGTCTTCGACCCGACCCTCTTGCAGAACATCAGCGCCAGCTCGTCCCGCACCCGCATCCGTGCCTTGTGCACAAGACACGCCACCAGCGCGACCCGCTTGACCGGCGTGTACGCCTTCAGCTCGGACGCGTCCGTCGCATCAGCCTCCCCGGCGAAGTCCGTGACCTTCCGCGGCGCCACCCCGTCCGTCCACACCCCGGAATCGCCCAGGGCGTCCAGCCACTCCAGCTGCGCGATCAGCCGCTTGAAGTGCGACCACGTCGGACTCTGCGCGAACTTCTTCAGCCGGTTGTCCTGCGTGGTGCCGTCCGCGTCGCGCTCCTCCAGGAGCCGCAGCAGCCCCGCCCGCTCCACCGCGCTCATCCGGTCGTGGATGCCCGCGCAGATCGACGCGTTGACCTCCTTGCGGACGGTCGAGGCCATCGCGTCCAGAGTGGAGAACGCCGGCAGCTCCAGCCCAGCCCCCACGACCTTCTCCAACGCGATGTTGATCAGATCCGCCGGGCGGTTCTTCGCCGCGGCCTCGCTGCGGATCGACGCCTCCGCGATCCTCCGGGCCTCGGCCTGGTCGTAGACCACGCCCACCCGCTGCCGCACCAGGCCCCGGTGGTTCTTCGCGGTCTTCACCGCCTGGTACAGCGGCAGCGTGCCCTCCGGCAGCGCCACCGCCCGCCGTGCGAAGTCCACCACCATCTCCGGGACGTCCTTCAGTCTGGGGAAACACCCCATGCGCTGGTAGGACTTCAACATCAGCAGCAGCGGCAGCAGATGCTCGTCGCCGTCCGTGACCCTTGACGCCCACGCGACCTCATCGCGTGTTGGAGAGAAGAACAGATGCAGCTCATGCGCGGTGATCAGCTGCTTGAACCGCGGGTACGCGGTCCGCTCGATCGAGGTCACAAGTCCCGCCCCGGCCCCAGACGACAAGCCCAACATCACACCAACGGGGCAGAGCGGAACAGGTGACGGGGTACGGCCTCAAGGAACCGAGATCATCCCGTGGCCCCGTTTGGGCTTACCTCGGCGATCCCCCGGAGGGATCGTCAGCAGGCCGGTCGACGTGTTCGAGTACGGAGGTGGCGACGCTGTCAGTGACGTAGCACGGCGAACGCGTCTGCGTGCCGTCACCGGTGACGCGCAGGGGAAGGCCCGCCAGCGCGTGGCACAGGAACTCGGGGACCACGCGGCCGTCGTCGGGGCACATCTGCGGGCCGTAGGTGTTGAAGATGCGGACGATGACGGCGTCGACGCCCTGACTCGCCCGGTACGCCGTGGGCACCGCCTCCGCGTACCGTTTGGCCTCGTTGTACACACTGCGCGGCCCGATGAGGTTGACGAGGTCGGCCAGGGGGCCTCGCGCAGCCATGGTTCGGGGACGGTCAGGTGCAGGTCGGCGAAGCCGGCTCGGATGGCGTCGGTGTTGATGCTGCTGGTGTCGACCAGGGCGCCGTCGAAGATCGGACACCATGGCCGCCGGGCGAAGCGCCGCCAGGAGCTCGCGGTCGTGCGCCGACGGCTCGGCGCGGGCAACGGAACGATTCATCGACGAGCTCCGCCGGGCTGCCGTACAGGGGCGAGCGCCTGACGCAGCGCGCGGGCGACGAGGGCGTGGACCTGGGCGGTGGTGGCGGTGAGGAACGGGCGAGGGCCGTACATGACCGGCAGGTCCGTCCAGATGCCCTCGTCGGTCTGGGCGTCGATGAGGAAGCGCGGGGCGTGCTCGACGGCGCCGTGGGGTGGGCCGGCGTGGTGGGCGGTGGCGGTGGGGCTGGAGTACGGCTCGCCGGGGACGCGGGGCCGGCAGCCGTCGGGGCGTTGGACGGCGAGCGGCGTATCGATGGTGGCGCGGGTGTGCCGGGGCCGTGGTGATGCCGGTCTCCGCGCTCACGCCGCGCCTCGTGCACCGGTTCGGCATGAAGGAGACCATGAGCACCGGTCTGTTCCTGCTGGCCGCCGGGCTGTTCGTCATCTCCCTGCTCGACGTCGGGTCCGGCTACCCGCCGTTCCTCGGCGGCCTCGTGCCGGCGGGCTTCGGCATCGGCCTGAGCGGAGCCGTCGGCACCTCGGCCATCACCGGCTCCCTCACACCCGCCCCGGCGTCGCAGCCGGCCACCTCACCGCGGCCGGTCCGCGTCTCTTCTTCCGGCCCGCTCAGTGCACGGGCTGTTCCGGGGGAGGGTGAGGGCGGTTGTGGGTGATGGCGGCCACGGACTTGCCTCCGTCGACGGGAAGCGTCACCCCGGTGATCCAGGAGGCGCGGGGGGACAGCAGGTAGGCGGCGGCGTGGGCGACGTCCTCGGTGTCGCCGGTGCGGCCCAGGGGATAGCTGGCGGCGATGGTGTCCTCGGGCAGTGAGGTGATCGCGTCCATGAAGCCGGTCCGGACGAACGCCGGGGCGAGGGCGTTGACGCGGACGCGCGGGGCGAGTTGGTCGGCGAGGTCTTCCGTGAGCCGGTGGAGGGCGGCCTTGGTGGCGCTGTAGGCGGGCATGCGGAACACGCCGGTGGAGGCGGCGCTCCCCATCATCAGGACGGATCCGCCGTGGTCCCTCATCCAGGCCCGCCAGGCCAGTTGGACGTAGCCGAGGGCGGCCACGACGTTGGTGTCGAACATCCGGCGGCAGCAGTCGAGGTCGAGATCGATCGCCGGGGTGTCGAGCGCGGGGTTGATGCCGGTGGTGTAGACGAGCAGGTCCAGGCGTCCGAAGGTGTCCATCACGGCGTCGACGGCGGCGCGCCGGTCGCCCTTCTCACGGCTGTGGGCGGTGAGAGGCAGCACGCGTGCGCCGGTGTCCTCCCGGATCGTCTTGGCGGCGGTGCGCAGGGCGTCCTCGTCCCGCGCGGTCAGTGCCACCGATGCGCCCTGCCGGGCCAGTTCGGCGGCGATGGCGTAGCCCATGCCGCGGCTGGCCGAGACCACGAGCGCCGTCTGCCCCTGGAAGAGTCGGTCGGTCACCGGTCGTCCCCGTCCGGAGCGGCGCTGTCCGCGCAGGTGGACATGTCATCGACGGCCCGGCGCCACAGCCGGGGGATCTCCTCGGCGCCGGGCAGCGCGTGGTCGATCTGGAAGGAGACGGCGGAGGTGTCGCCGTGGAGGAAGAGGGCCGCGGTGAGCGGGAATCCGTCGGGACAGCAGATGATCGGCACGACCCGGTCGACGGGGTCGCCGAGGTAGGCCAGGCGCTGCCGGATCCGGAAGATCGACGCGACGCAGGTGAGCCGGTCGGGCGACGCGGCGCGCGCGATCAACTGCTCGTACGTCGTTCTCGGTTCGTGCCGGGTGATGCGGTACAGGGTCTGCTTGTAGACCGGGTCCTTGAGCCGGGCGGTGGCGGGCACGGTGCGCCGCAGCCTGCGCGCCGCCGTCATGGCGCCGCCGGGCAGGGCGAGGCGGGCGAGGTGGAAGCGGTTGCCGGGCAGGCCGGTCTCCTCCGGGGTGCGGAGGTTGACGGGGAGCATGACCGGCAGGGAGCCGTCTGCCGTCTCCGGACGGTGT